>NC_014165.1:3491646-4189976 GCF_000092645.1 Thermobispora bispora DSM 43833 | reverse complement strand
TTTATCCACAAGCGGGTGGGCCGTGCCCGCCCCCCGGCTCGGTTGTGGATCGATTGTGGACCCGTTGTGGATCTCTCCGGCTTCGGTTGTGGACGCGCCCGTGCGGTTTGACCTCGGCGGCGATCGGCCCGTAATGTATCCCGGTCGGCTTATACGCGACGGCAGTTTCGCATGCCCGCGTGAAGAAAGCCGCCACCCTGTCGGTAGAGGAGAGTCCCGCCCGTAGTCCCCTGCGGGCGCAACCGAAGCCTGGAGCCTACCCGTGACCAAGCGTACGTACCAGCCGAACAACCGCCGCCGCGCGAAGACCCACGGCTTCCGGCTGCGCATGCGCACCCGGGCCGGCCGTGCGATTCTGGCCGCGCGCCGCCGGAAGGGGCGCGCCAGGCTGACGGTCTGACACCGGCCGTATCTCCGCCGGTCTACAGGCGGCGGCTCACCACCGACATAGCAAGGAAGGCAGGGTGCTGCCCTCCGCTTCGCGGATGCGACGGGGTGCGGACTTCGCCGACGCGATCCGTAAGGGTCGCCGGGTCGGCAGTCCCACCCTGGTCTTGCATTTCCGCAGACGCGATACCGACGCTCCACCGCTGGTCGGGTTCATCGTCGGTAAGACGGTTGGGAGGGCCGTGGTGCGCAACCGCGTCAAACGCAGGCTGAGACACCTCATGCGCGACCGCCTGCAGTGCCTTCCGCGGGGTAGCCTGCTGGTGGTACGCGCCAATCCACCGGCCGCGTCCATGCGAAGCGAACGACTCGCTGCGGAACTCGACGTCGCGCTCGAACGTTTACTGCGGCGACGCGGGTCCGGGCGGACCCCCACGGACGGACCGTCATGACAGCCGAGCAGCAGTTCGGGGCGCGAGGGGTCGCGCCCCAGGACACCGAGCTTCACACCCCGGCCGACCCGGTCGCCCGGGTGCTCCTCGCGGTCATCCGGTTCTACCGGGCGTTCATCGGGCCGCTCCTTGGGCCGCACTGCCGCTTCTGGCCGTCGTGCAGTGCGTACGCACTCCAGGCCATCTCCCAGCACGGGCCGTTACGCGGGACATGGCTCACCATGAAGCGGCTAGGCCGGTGTCACCCGTTCCACCCCGGAGGCGTCGACCCGGTGCCTTCGCGCCGAGTCCGGACTCACGACGAGAAGCAAGGGAGCTAGCTCGGTGGATCTGCCTTTCCTCAACTGGCTCTATACGGCGGTGGCCTGGCTGATCACTCAGATCCACTCGGGCTACGGCGTCGTGCTGCCCGCCGACAGCGGGTTGAACTGGGCGTTGACCATCATCACGCTCACCGTGCTGATGCGTCTCGCCATTTACCCGCTCTTCGTCAAGCAGATGCGCTCCTCGCGGAAGCTGCAGGAGCTCGCCCCCAAGCTGCAGCGGCTGCGCGAGACGTACAAGCACGACCGGCAGCGCCTCGCCGAGGAGCAGATGCGGGTCTACCAGGAGGCGGGGGTCAACCCGCTCGGCGGCTGCCTTCCCATCCTGGCACAGTCCCCGATCTTCATCTCCATCTTCACCGTCCTCCGGGCCATCGCCGAGGATCGCGCCGTCTACGGCATGAGCCAGGCGCTCGTGGACAGCGCCCGGGCGGCGCACATCATCGGCGCTCCCTTGCCGGCCACGTTCTTCACCAGTGCCGCCGACATCCAGAAGTTCGGCGCCGACCCGATGACGACGAAGATCGTGCTCGCCTGCTTCGTGGCGATCAGCGCGTGCACGACCTTCCTCACCGTCCGGCAGAGCGTGAGGCGCTCGATCCAGCAGATGCCGGACAACCCCATGGTGCAGCAGCAGAAGATCTTGATGTACGTCTCTCCGCTGCTGGCCCTCTTCAGCCTGAACTTCCCGCTGGGGTTGATCCTCTACTGGGTCACGACGAACCTGTGGACGCTCGGCCAGCAGCACTGGTACTACAGCCGCCACCCCATGCCGATCATCGATGCCAAGGGCAACGTGATCGTGCCGGAGCCTCGCCGCGGCATCTTCAGCAAGATGCTGGGCAAACCACAGGCAGCCCCGACACCGCCCGCCTCGCCGCCGCAGCCGAAGGTCATCCGCCGGCAGCAGACCCGGCGGCTGCCCCGGAGCAAGCGCACCGGCAGCAAGAAGTCGTAGGAGAAGGAGAGCCCGGACGTGACCGGAGCGGAGGAGAGCGTCAAGCTGACTCCTGACATCGCCCACCTCGAGCTGGAGGGGGAGATCGCGGCCGACTACCTCGAAGGCCTGCTCGACATCGCCGACATGGACGGCGACATCGACATGGACGTCGTGGGCGACCGGGCGGTGGTCTCGATCGTCGGCGTCACCGGGGACGAGCTCGTGGGGCGCGGCGGCGAGGTCCTCGAGGCGTTGCAGGAGCTCACCCGTCTCGCCGTGCACCGGCGGACGGGCGAACGGTCCAGGCTCATGCTCGACGTGGGCGGTTACCGGGAACGGCGGCGCGCCGAGCTCACCAAGTACGGCACCGCGCTGGCGAAGGAGGTCAAGCGGACCAAGAAGCCGAAGGCGCTCAAGCCGATGACCCCCTTCGAGCGCAAGTGCATCCACGACGCGGTCAAGGCGGCCGGCCTGTACAGCGAATCCGAGGGCGAGGAGCCGAACCGCTACGTCGTGATCTATCCCGAGTAGGTCATCCGGGCTCGTGACTCGGCCGCCGGTTCCGGTCGGAATCGGCGGCTTGTGTTTGGCCCGGCACCTCTTCCGTAAGGGCAGCGCCTCTGGTCTGGGTACGGCGCCCTCGTCGCGGAGGGGCACGTCTCATGGGTGCGGCCATCGGTGCGGTTCCGCTCGGGGGACGGATGCGCCGCACGTTCGCGGGTGGGGGCGAGGTACCCGAGCCGCAGGTGGATGGATCGAGCCGACACCTGGTCCGCCAGGTCGCTGATCAGCAGCACCTCGGCCGCCCGGGACTCCCGTGTGCCGCGAAGGAACGCGTCTGCCTTGCCCGGCCGTCGCCGTTCGCGGCCGCGGGCGAGGCGCTCTGCATGGGCGCGGCGCCGCCCAGAATGGGCGCGGCACGCTGCGGAGGGGTGCGGACGCTGTGGGCGGGTGCGCGGCGGCGGGGCGAGGCACACCCGATGGACACGATGCACTGCTGATGGGTTCGGTGCGCCTCATCGGCCTCATCGTGAGCCTCGCGGTGCCGTTTCCCTCGTTGAACACCAGAAGTGCGGTGTCCCTTTGAACACCAGAAGCTATGGCGACGCGAAGGCACCAACCGTGTGGCCACTGTGACCGCTATGTCCACAGCACCGGCACCGCCTTGTGGCCATAGGGTGCCCGTTGTCCACAGCACATGCTCGCTCTGTGCACATTGCAGTCATCGCCTTGTGCATGACGATCGCGCCCATTGCCGGTAACGCGGTCCCCAGCCGGGAAGATCACCTTGATCCCTGAGAAGCGCCTGGTCCGCGGTTGCCGGTGGTGGGCCGTGCGGAGGCGCAGGTTCCGGCCGCAGGGCCGATACGCCCCAAGCTCTACGATGAGGAAGTGATGACGGAGAGCAACGAGATACCCGAACCGCCCGCCATCGCCTGGGAGGTGTTCCCCGGTGAGGCCATGGACCGGGCGCGGGTCTACGCCGAACTCCTCGCCGGGCCTGGAGTCGAACGCGGGCTGCTCGGTCCCCGCGAGGTGCCGCGGATCTGGGACCGGCACATGCTGAACTGCGGGGTCGTGGCGGAGGAGGTCCCCGAGAATACGACCTTGGTGGACATCGGGTCCGGGGCCGGGCTTCCCGGCGTGGTTCTGGCGATCATACGTCCCGATGTCCGGGTGACGCTGCTGGAACCGCTGCTTCGGCGTACGGTGTTCCTCTCCGAGATCACCGAGATCTTGAAGCTCGATAACGTCGAGGTGCTGCGCGGGCGGGCGGAGGAGCTCGCGTACAAGCGCGTCTTCGACGTGGCGACGGCTCGCGCGGTCGCGCCGCTCGACCGGCTGGTCGCCTGGAGCCTGCCGCTGCTGCGGGAGGGCGGCGAGCTGCTCGCGATGAAGGGGGAGCGGGCCGCCGAGGAGATCGAGAATGCGCGCCGACAACTGCAGGCTTCCGGGGCTCGATCGGTCGAACTTGTTACGGTAGGGGAGGGTAAAGTCGAGCCGCCCACCACCCTGGTCCGCGTCGTCGCGGGGCGGCCGCCCGGCAACGGAAAGCGCCGGCGACGGAAGAGGTGAGCTCCGCGCCGGATGCGGCCGGCCTGGGGTTGGCCGGATGAGGTGGTCGTCCTACCCTGGGAGATCACTGAAGCGGGCCGGTCGTCGGGGGTCGGCTGGCCTTATCTCCACTCCGCCGGTCGAAAGGACGACGAGTGTGGCCCAGACTCAAGTCCCCCCTGATTCCCCTGGATCGCCGTTAGTACGAGAGGCGTTGAGCGCTGTGGTTTCACGTGAAACAGCCGCAACCCCCAATGCCGTTGGGCCGTCCATCGGTTATTCGCTGAATCAAGAGGGGGAGTGGCCCCGTCCACCGAAGTGCCGCGTGCTGACCGTGGCCAACCAGAAGGGCGGGGTGGGGAAGACCACCACGGCCGTCAACCTCGCCGCCGCCTTGTCGATGCACGGGCAGCGGGTCCTGGTGATCGACCTGGATCCGCAGGGGAACGCGTCGACCGCGCTCGCGACGGAGCACCGCTCCGGGACCCCTTCGGTCTACCAGGTGCTGATCGAGGACCTGCCGCTCGCGTCGATCGTGAAGCCGGTCCCCGGCATGCCGAACCTGTACTGTGCCCCGGCCACCCTCGACCTGGCGGGAGCGGAGATCGAGCTGGTCCCCATGGTGGGCCGGGAGACCCGGCTCCGGCGGGCACTGAACAACTTCACCGGGATGGAGCTCGACTACATCTTCATCGACTGCCCGCCGTCCCTCGGCCTGCTCACCGTCAACGCGCTGGCCGCGGCCCAGGAGGTGCTCATCCCGATCCAGTGCGAGTACTACGCGCTGGAAGGGCTCAGCCAGCTCCTGCAGAACGTCGAGCTGGTGCGCGCGCACCTCAACCCGCCGCTGGTCGTGTCGACGATCCTCCTCACCATGTACGACGCGCGCACCAAGCTCGCGTCGCAGGTGGCCGAGGAGGTGCGCTCGCACTTCGGCGACACGGTGCTCAAGTCGGTCATCCCCCGGAGCGTCCGCGTCTCCGAGGCGCCGAGCTACAGCCAGTCGGTGATGACCTACGACCCCGGGTCGAGCGGCGCCATGGCGTACATGGACGCCGCCCGGGAGCTCGCGTACCGCGCGGTGCCCTCCGGCTCCTGATCGCCGGTGCTCCCAGCGGCGAGACCCCTCCGTACGGCTCTCGCAGAGACACCCCGCATCCCTCGGCAGAGGGGTCTCGGCCATGCCGGGATATTTCGGCGTCGGCGGTCATGCCGGCCCGGGTTTTCCACCGGCGCGCGTGGCGGTCATCGCGCAGCGGTACGCTCTGCTGTTAAACGTGATGTGCCCAGCGGCTGCCGTGTCGCTGGGCACTGATCTCTGGGCGGGTCTGTAAGGAGCAGCGGTGGTGCAGCAGCGTCGGGGATTGGGCAAAGGGCTTGGGGCGCTGATTCCCATGGGGCCGAGCGCCGACCTCGGGGTGTCGGGAACGAACTCCACCAATTCCGCACCGGCAGCCGCCCCAGACTCCGGGCTGAAGCCGATCGAGGGCGCCCACTACCAAGAGATCCCGATCTCCGCCATTTCCCCGAACCCGCGGCAGCCACGGGAGGTCTTCGACGAGGAGCGGCTGGAGGAGCTGGCCGCGTCGATCAAAGAGGTGGGCCTGCTCCAGCCGGTGGTCGTCCGGCCGGTCGAGGGTGACCGCTACGAGCTGGTGATGGGCGAGCGGAGGTGGCGGGCCGCGCAGCTCGCCGGGCTGGAGCGGATCCCCGCGATCGTCCGCAAGACCCAGGACGTGGAGATGCTGCGCGAGGCGCTCATCGAGAACCTGCAGCGCGAGCAGCTCAACCCGTTGGAGGAGGCGGCCGCTTACCAGCAGCTGCTGCAGGAGTTCGGTGCCACCCACGAGGCCCTCGCCAAGAAGGTCGGCCGCTCCCGCTCGCACATCACCAACACCCTGCGTCTGCTGAACCTCCCGCCCAACGTCCAGCTCCGCCTCGCCGCCGGCACCATCACCGCCGGGCATGCGCGGGCTCTGCTCGCGCTGGACGATCCGGAGGCCCAGGAGCGGCTCGCCAACCGGATCGTCGCCGAAGGGCTCTCCGTCCGGACGGTCGAAGAGATCGTGGCGCTCGGGGAGGCGACGGCGGGTCCCGCGCCGCGAAAGCCGCGCGCCAAGCAGCCGACGCCCCCGGCGCTCCGCGACCTCGCCGACCGGTTGTCGGATCACTTCGAGACCAAGGTCAAGGTCGATCTCGGGCGCCGTAAGGGCCGGATCGTGGTGGAGTTCTCCACGCTCGACGACCTCGAGCGGATCCTTGAGACCATGGCGCCCGAGGCGGCCAGCGTGATGCGCCAGCACGGTGAAGACTGATGTCGCCTCCGTCGGCGACGAGGCGCTGACCTTGTGAACGAGGCACGGCCTCTAGGCTCGACGACCTCGAGCGGATCCTTGAGACCATGGCGCCCGAGGCGGCCAGCGTGATGCGCCAGCACGGTGAAGACTGATGTCGCCTCCGTCGGCGACGAGGCGCTGACCTCGCGAGCACGGCGTCTAAGCTCGACCACCTGCAGGGGACCTCGAGACCTTGGCATCCGAGGCCACCAGCGCGATGCCCCGGCACAGTGAAAACAGATGCCGCCTCTGCCGGCCGATGAGGTGCTGATCTGGTGAGCGCGACACGACCGCCACACTCGGCTACCTCGAGCCGATCCTCGCGGCCATGCCATCCGAAGCGGCTGGGGTGATGCCCCAGCACCGCGAAGACCGGGCGCGCCGCGGTCGGCGGCTGAGGCGGGGTGATCCCGTCACCCCGGCACGGTCCCACGGGCGGTACGTCGCCCCTGCGCTGCAGGCCGCGGTCGCCGGGGCGTTCGCGCTGGGGTCTGCTATCCGGGTGCTGAGTGTCGTAGGCCCACCGGACATGGCCGCGGTGCCGGCTCTGGATGAGCAAGGCCCTCCGCGCGGGAGGCGGAGGGCCGCATACACCACCGCACACCGACGAAGGAACGCACACGTCGGATGCGCGGAGCAGCCTACCAAGGCAGGGATACCAGCGCGGCGAGCGGCCCCTTCTGCTCCCGGCCCTGACGCATTGTTTCCGGCCGAGCTCACGGTGAGCCGATCCCTCACCCGGTATGCCGCGCCGTGCGCGCCTGGACGTTCCCGGCGACGCCTGCGGTCGGCGGTGGAGCCGGGACCGTTGCGCCATGCGCCCCGATGTCCCCCGCGTGCCCGGTGGTCGCCTCCATGCAACCGTCACACCCGACCAGCGCCCGGAGGGCTCCGCGTACGTGATCGGCGAGGCCGGGCTCACCACCGCCTTGCATGAGATCGGGTACGTGCTGACCGACATCGACCCCGACTACGTGGTGCTCGGGGACCGAGCCGGCCGACGCTGGCAGGCCACCGCTTGTTTCACGTGAAACCAGCGCTGTCGTGCGATGCCGCATCCGTGCGGACCGGAGGCAGAATGGCAGCAGCCAACGCCTCAGCAGATGTCCAGTCGGGTTCTGTTTCACGTGAAACCAGCGCTGTCGTGCGATGCCGTTTCTGAGCGGGCAGAAGGTAGAGACGCAGCAGCCAACGCGTGAGCAAGTACCAGTCAGGTTCTGTTTCACGTGAAACCACGACGGGGCCTGCCACGCCGGCGCCCATGGGTTGCGCCAGGCGATCTAGTAGCCGGCTCGCGGCGCAGCGAGCCGGACGCAGTGGCGTATCCGGGAGCACGGTGCACACCAGAGCCGGGCCGATCCGGCGGTGGACCACACCTCGCGGACACCGTCCCGTGCGGCGCGGCGCCCAGGAGCCGGTGAACCTCGCCCTCGCCGGAGGACGGGACAGTCGCCTCATGGCGGCGCTGCTCCATGCCGCCCGGATTCCCTTCCGCGTCACCATGAGCGCACTGGACGGCCACCTGGACGTCGTGATCGTGCGCCTGATCAAGAAGAAGCTCGGGTCGAGCACGCGGTCATCCCTCCGGCGCGGACCGAGCGGAAGGACGCCATCCTCATCCTCGACCCATCGGGGCATACCGCGGACTCGCCCTTCCGAGGTTTCCTGTCGGTGGCGCTCCTCGCCTCCGGTCGGCGTCCGGCGACGCGGTTTTCAGGGGCGTGCTTCAGACGTCGGGACGGTCAGGGGACCAATAGCCGGGCTCGGCGTGCGTCCACGGGAACGGCTTGCGCTGGGCGCCGCGCCGCTCGGTGAGTGAGATCCGGCCGTCCGCCGCCCGGGTGAGCCGGATCTCCGTGAGCGACTCCTGGAGGTCCGACTCGAAGATCTCTTCGATCCAGATGGCGAGGTACCTGGCGCGGAGCCGGTCCTGCGCGTCCTGTGGTGTGGTGGCGAGCTCAGGGATGTCACGCTCGTCGAGCTGCGCGAAGTAGGCGGCGAGGAACTCCGGCTCCAGGACGACGCGGACCGTCCGGTCGTCGTCCTGGAGCTTGAAGGTCCCGGAATCGGGATCCGGATCGGACACTCGATGCCGCCGGTTGAGGATTTCGAATACGCCGCTGAAGAGCACTCCCCCGTCTGCCATTTCGCGGCATGCTACCGCTCGGCAGATGGCGTTCCTGGGGTAGACCGTGAGGACGCGGCCGACCGTGGCGCTGTAGATCAACCTGAAACGCTGCTGCCACACCAGGCGGCCGCTTCTGTCGTGCAGATAGAGCAGCCGGTCGCGGCCGTGCTCGCGATCGCTGGGGTGGGGCCGCTCGCCCCCGGTGGCCGAGCACGACACGACCCCGCTGCCGGCCGCCTGCCCGCCGCGATACCAGAGCGGCTCCGGTACGGCTCAGCGTCGCCGGCGTCGCCGGTGGATGAGCTCGGCAATGGCGGCGATCGCGCCGATGACCACGAGCGCGCTGAGCGCGCCGACGGCCATGCCGAGCAGCGTGGAGGGGCCGTCGTCGTCATCGAGGCCGGCCCGGTCCAGCACGGCGAGGCTCGACAGCCCGAGCACTACCGCGGCGGTGAAGGCGACGGCGGCGAAGCCGTACAGGGCCGGGCTGAAGAACAGGCGCCGGCCGGGCCGCGGCGGCGGGTCGCCGATCTTCGCCTCGGGGCCGACGAGCGCGGCGTGGGGGCGCTTGTAGTAGGCGTAGCAGAACCAGGTGCCGCAGGGCTCCCAGCCTTCGGGGGCGAGCCGCTGGGTGAGCGCGTCCCGGCCGGTCGGGGTGACCACCTCGCGGCGGTACTCCCAGCGCTGGGGGTGTTCGGGGTCGCGGGTGCAGACGAACCGGCCGAGCCGGTCGATGCCCTGCACCTCCCACCCCTGCTCGCCGAACTCGTTGAGCCGCTGCTGGTCGGTGAAGATGTCGGCGGTCCACGTCCACCGCTCACCCGTGGCGGTGCCGCCGTCCGCGTGGTCTGTGGTCGCGACCAGGTGTTCGGCGAAGGCGGCGGCCGGGCCGAACTCCTCCTCGGGGTCGCCGCCGCTGTCGGCGAGGTAGGCGCGCAGGTCGTCCACGGTGGCGACGATGCGCTCGGCCGGCACCCCCGCCTCGCGCAGCCGTACGGCCAGCTCATCGAAGTACAGCTCATCGAAGTAGGTGCCGCTCATCGGGACCGTCCCTTGGTCAGCACGGCCCGCACCGACTCGTCGAAGGCGAGCCAGCGGGCCCCTTCCTCCTCGAGCGTGCGACGGCCCTCAGCGGTGAGCCGGTAGTAGCGGCGGCCGGGCCCGCGCTCGGCGGCGCGGAACTCGGTCGCCAGCAGCCCGGCCTCTTCGAGCCGGTTGAGCACGGGGTAGAGGGTGCCGCCCTTGATCTGCCCCAGCCCGGCGTCGGCGAGGGTCTTGGCGATCTGGTAGCCGTAGCTCTCGCCGTCGCTCAGGCTGGCCAGGACCAGCAGGTCGAGCACTCCTTTGAGCCAGCTCGCGCGTCGATCGGCCGTCATGGGGCTCATCCTCGCACGGGCACCGGGGCGTCGTTCGCGCCGCGGGCCCGCGGCGCCTGAAGGGCGCGGACCTCGAGCAGGATGCGCATCACGAGGGGCAGCAGCAGGCTCCCGGTGTGCACGTACGCGGCGGTGAGCACGGCCCCGCCCAGGGCCACCATGAGCACGGCCTTCGCGCCGAGGTGGACGCGGCGGTTCAGGTAGCGGCGGCTCAGGTAGACGGCGAGGACGTGGCAGAGCACGTTGAGGGCGAGGGAGAGCGCGGCGGCGATGGGCAGGGGCAGCCCCAGGGCGTACGCGAGGCACCCGATGATCAGGCCGCGGAAGGCGAACTCCTCGGTGACGCCGGCCACGACGGCCGTGGCGAGGGCGCCGCGCCGCTCCTGCGCCGTGCGCGGCGGTGCCACCGCCTCAGGCGCCCACATGGGGATCCGCACGCCCAGCCGCTCGGCCACGGCGATCGCCGCGGTGACGAGGACCATCGCCCCGGCGACGGCGACGGTGAAGGCGGGGTCGGTGCCGAGCGACACGCCGACCTGCTCCGGCCGGAGGTCCGTGATCACGACGAGGGGTGCATCCTGCTCCGGTTACGCGGGACTCCGGTTACGCGGGCCGTCCGGGTGGGTCACGATGGTCGCGGGCCGGCTGGCGAAGCGGCGGCCGGGCACCGCGCCCCAGGTACGACCGATTGCAGGCGTGCGGGCCGAGTACACCGCGGCCCACGCGCTCCGGCATCGACCCACGGTGACCCCGGGTCGCGAGGCCGGGAGTGGCCTCGGCCGGGTCAGCGAGGCGTTCGTGCCTGCGGCCCGCGGGTCACCAGGGTGCCCGGGTGACCCGCGGATCATCATCGTGAACGGCATCCGCGGGTCCCCACCATGCTCAGCGACCTGCGGGCCACCCTGTTCAGGCAACCCGTGGTCGCCACCGTGCTCAAGCAACCCGTAGGTCGCCACCGTGCTCAGGCGACCCACGGGTCAGCACACGGTGACCACGCCACCCGTGGGTCACCACCGTGCCTAGGCGATCAACTCCTGCGGCGAGATCGGTGCTAGGGAGCGGCTGGACAAACCTCGGCCGCGCTGCGGACCGAGTCCAACGCCGAATTCAGCCACCTATGCGTGGAACCTCAGCCACCTGGGGATGCGCGGAACCTCAGCCACCTGGGGATGCGCGGAGCCTCAGCCACCCAGGGATGCACGGAGCCCAGCGTCCACCTCCGGCCAGAGGGGTGCTGCCGATCGTGAGCTACGCGGCGCGAGGCGCTCGAGCGGCCGCAAAGCACCGATCCGCGCCGGAATGCCGGTGCAGATCGGAGACCTCAGCCGCGCTGGGCGGCGCGCTCGAGCAACACCCGGAACACCGTGCCCAGATCCCGGCCGGCCGTCTCGACCGCCATGGGGAAGAGCGAGGTCTCGGTCATCCCCGGGGAGACGTTCACCTCGAGGAAGTACGGCTGGCCCGACCGGTCCACGATGATGTCGGTGCGCGAGAGATCGCGCAGGCCGAGCGCGGTGTGCGCGGTGACGGCCATCGCCTTGCACGCCTCGATCTCCTCATCGGTGAGCCGGGCCGGTGCGAAGAACTCGGTCCGGCCGGCCGTGTACCGGGCCGCGTAGTCGTAGACGCCGCCGTCCGGCACGATCTCGACCGGGGTGAGGGCGACCGGCCCGTCCCCGAGGTCGATGACGGAGACCGAGACCTCCACCCCGTCGATGTACTTCTCGATCAGCGCGGTGTCACCGTACGCGAAGCAGCCGACCATCGCGGCCGGGAGCTCCTCTGCGGTGCGGACGATGGACGCGCCGAGTGCGGACCCGCCCTGGGCCGGCTTCACGAACAGGGGCAGGCCGAGCCGGTCCACGATGCGCTCGAGCACCGCGCTCGCGCCGAGGTCGTGGAAGGTCTCCTTGGGCAGGGCGACCGAGTCGGGGGTGGCGAGACCCCAGGAGCGGACCACCGCCTTGGCGGTCGGCTTGTCGAACGCGACGCGGCAGGCGTCCGGGGTCGCCCCCACGTACGGCACGTTGAGGAGCTCCAGCACCGACCGGATCGCGCCGTCCTCGCCCACTCCGCCGTGCAGGGCGACGAACGCCGCTTCCGGCGGGTCGGCGAGGACCGCGGGGACGAGGCCGGCGTCGGTGTCCCGGACCTCGACGTCCACCCCGGCGGCCCGCAGTACCTCGGCCACCCGGCGCCCCGAGCGGAGCGAGACCTCGCGTTCGTAGGAGAGCCCTCCGGCGAGGACGAGCACGTGACTGAGATCGCTCATGACTCCTCCCTGCCGGGCAGGGTGGGTTCACCAGGGCGCGACACACTCCATTCGCGCACGCACGTGCTGATTCGCTCGCTCACGAGAGGGCCTTTCTCGCTTCGAGTTCCGGTACGGCCAGCGTGAACAGGCTAGCCGTACCGGAAGTCAGGCGAGATCCGGGCTTGGCGTGTCCACACCGGTGCGCCCGGGGGTGGACCCGGTCCCGAAGGTGTCCCGCATCCGCAGCTCCTGCTCGATGACGGCGGCGAGGCGGCGCACCCCCTCCCGGATGCGGTCGGGCTCGGGGTAGCAGAACGAGAGCCGCACGTGCTGGGCGCCGCCGCCGTCGGCGTAGAAGCCGGTGCCGGGGACGAAGGCGACCCGCTGGGCGATCGCCCGCGGCAGCATCGCCTTGGAGTGCAGCCCTTCGGGCAGGGTCAGCCACACGAAGAAACCGCCGCCGGGCCGCGTCCACGTGCAGCCGGGCGGCATGTACACCTCGAGCGCGTCGAGCATGGCGTCGCGGCGCTCCCGGTAGAGCTCGCGGAACGCCTTGAGCTGCTCCTGCCACGGCTGGGTGGCGAGGTACTGGGCGACGGCGAGCTGGCTGAAGGTCGAGTGGGAGAGGACCGCGGACTCCATCGCGAGGATGAGCTTCTCGCGGATGGCGTGCGGGGCGAGGGCCCACCCGACGCGGAAGCCCGGGGCGAGGGTCTTGGAGAACGAGCCGACGTAGACCACGCCCTCGGGGTCGTCGGCGCGGAGGGCACGCATCGGCTCGCGGTCGAAGCCGAGGAGCCCGTACGGGTTGTCCTCGACGACGAGCACCCCGGCCCGCCGGCAGATCTCCAGCACCTGGATGCGGCGTCCCTCGTCCAGGGTCACCCCGGTGGGGTTCTGGTGGGTGGGGACCGTGTAGAGGAACTTGATCCGGCTGCCGGCCGCCTGGAGCGCGTAGATGGTCTGCGCGAGCGCCTCGGGGATGAGCCCGTGGTCGTCCATCGCGACATGGACGACCCTGGCCTGGTACGCGGCGAATGTGCTGAGCGCGCCCACGTACGACGGGCCTTCGACGAGGATCACGTCGCCCGGGTCGATGAAGATCCGGGTGATCAGGTCGATGGCCTGCTGCGACCCGACCGTGACGACCACGTCGTCGGCGCTCGCCTCGATCCCCTCCAGCCGCATCACCGCGCAGATCTGCTCGCGCAGCTCGGGATCGCCCTGGCCGGAGCCGTACTGCAGGGCCACGGTGCCCCGCCGGGCGACCAGCTCGGCGACGAGGTCCCCGACCTGCTCGAGCGGGAGCGCGCTGACGTACGGCATGCCGCCGGCGAGCGAGACCACCTCGGGCCTCGTCGCGACGGCGAAGAGAGCTCGGACCTCGGAGGCGACCATCCCGGCGGCGCGGGCGGCGTACCGGTCGACGTACGTGTCGATGCGCGACCCATGGGGAGCGTTCCCACGACCGCGATCAAGTTCGTGATCCACGGTCCACCTCCGATCACGTTGCCGAGAGTTCCAGGGTACGGTAACCCGACACGCTGATCACAACTGGGCTTTGACCATGAAATGTGTCCCACAGTGCTCTGTGGTGTTAACCCCAGCACGGCCGGACCGGGCACGCCACGTGACCATGCCGTCGCGATACGGAGCAGCAGGGCGAATCGGGATACGTCGTCGTGGCGCCCGGCCCGGAAGGGATCGCTGAGTTACGATGCCAGCTGGAGACGCCGCGATCGCGCGCTTTCCGACGAGACTCCTGAGCGGGGATTGGGGCATCACGTGTCGCGTCGGCTGGTCAACGTCACGCTCGACAACCTGGATGACCTGCCGCGCCGGTGCAGGCGGTGCGTGTTCTGGGAGCTCGACCCCGTCAGCGGCGAGCGTGCGATGGAGTCGGGCGACCCCGCGCTGGAGAAGGAGGCGTGGATCTCCGCCACCCTCCTGGAGTGGGGAAGCTGCGGCAAGATCCTCTACGTCGACGGTGTGCCGGCGGGTTTCGTGCTCTACGCGCCGCCGCTGTACGTGCCCCGTTCGGTCGCGTTCCCGACCTCGCCGGTGAGCTCGGACGCGGTGCTGCTGATGACCGCCCACATCGTCCCGGAGTTCTCCGGCGGCGGGCTGGGGCGCATGCTCGTGCAGGGGGTCGCCAAGGATCTCACCCGCCGGGGGGTGCGGGCCATCGAGGCGTTCGGCGATCTGAAGTGGGAGAAGCCGGCCTGTGTGCTGCCCGCCGAGTACCTGCTCGCGGTCGGGTTCAAGACCATCCGGCCGCACCTGCGGTTCCCGCGGCTGCGGCTGGAGCTGAAGACCGCCCTGTCCTGGCGGGAGGACGTCGAGGTGGCGCTGGAGCGCCTGCTCGGCTCCATGACCCCGGAGCGCGCGCTGCGCCCGGTCTGACGCGCGCGGTCTGCATCCGGAGGGCGATCGTCCGGTCCGGCACTCGATCGGCCCGGGCCGAGCCGCGCGCCCTCAGACACGCGAAAAGCCCCCAGCGCGGTGCTTGGGGGCTTTCGGCACTGATGCCGCACGGCCGGGTACGGCTCACGCCGCCGGCGCCGTTGAACCCTCGGGCTCAGATGATGCCCTCGAGCTCCCGCAGCAGCATCGACTTCGGCTTGGCGCCGATGATCTGCCGGACGACCTCGCCGTTCCGGTAGACGTTCAGCGTCGGGATCTGCAGCACGCCGTAGTTCCGCGGGGTCTCCATGTTCTCGTCGATGTTCATCTTGACCACGGTGAGCTTGTCGGCGTACTCGTTCGCGATCTCCTCCAGGATCGGGGCGATCTGGCGGCACGGGCCGCACCACGGCGCCCAGAAGTCGACGAGGACCGGCTTATCGCTCTTGAGAACCTCGTCCTGGAAGGTGGCGTCGGTGACTTCCTTGATGGCGCCCACGATGAACTCTCCTTACGTCTCGCGTGGGTGGGTGGATCAGGGGACCTTGCTCCTCAGGCCCGCTCCGCGAGCCAGCGCTCCGCGTCGAGCGCCGCGGCACAGCCGGTGCCGGCCGCGGTGATCGCCTGCCGGTAGGTGTGGTCCACGACGTCGCCGGCCGCGAACACCCCCTCGATGTTGGTCCGGGTCGTGGGCGAGTCCACGATGATGTACCCCTGCTCGTCGAGCGCGACCTGCCCCTTGACCAGTGCGGAGCGCGGCTCGTGACCGATCGCGATGAACACGCCGGTCACCTGCAGCTCGGTCTCCTCGCCCGTGTGGACGTTGCGCACCCGGACACCGGTGACCCGGTCCTCACCCAGGATGTCGACGACCTGGCTGTTCCAGAGGAAGCGGATCTTCTCGTTGGCGAACGCCCGGTCCTGCATGATCTTGCTGGCCCGGAGGGTGTCCCGGCGGTGGATCACGGTGACCGACTTGGCGAACCGGGTGAGGAAGATCGCCTCCTCCATGGCCGAGTCGCCGCCGCCGACGACCGCGATGTCCTGGTCGCGGAAGAAGAACCCGTCGCAGGTGGCGCACCAGGAGACGCCCCGGCCGGACAGGCGCTTCTCGCTCTCCAGGCCCAGCTCCCGGTACTGCGAGCCCATGGCGAGGATGACCGCCTTCGCGTGGTAGGCGGCGGTGTAGGTCTTCACCACCTTGGGATCGGCGAGCAGGTCCACCTCGACCACGTCGTCCGCGACGAGCTCGGCACCGAAGCGCTCGGCCTGCTTGCGCATGTTGTCCATGAGCTCCGGGCCCATGATCCCGTCGGGGAACCCGGGAAAGTTCTCCACTTCGGTGGTGTTCATCAGGGCGCCGCCCGCGGTGACCGATCCCTCGAAGACGAGCGGTTTGAGGTCGGCGCGCGCGGTGTACAGGGCCGCCGTGTACCCGGCGGGCCCGGACCCGATGATGATCACGTTACGGACGTCGCTCAACGATCTCGCCTTCCCCGAAGCCGTGGTTGCAGTCGCGTCAACAGATCCTAGGCCGCGTGGATTCCCGTCCGGCGCGGAGCCGCCGTACGGGGCCGGCAGGGGGCCGGTATGCGGGACCGGCATGAGGATCGGACATGCCGGGGCCGGCGTGAGGGCGGGCTGAGGAGCCACAGGGGGATGGCATAAGAGCCGGCATGTGAGACCGTCATGGGTCGGCCGGGAGCCGCCATGGGGCACGACATGAGATCCGGCATGCGGGATCGGCTCGGGGCCGATAGGGGAACGGCATGCGGCGCCGATGTGGGAACCGTACGAAATGGAAGATCGTGCGGTCGCCCATGCCGTTGGCGCGCAACGGCCGCCCGGCCCGACAGCGGTGCCCGGCCCGGGCAGCGGTGCCCGGCCCGGACAGCGGTTCCCTCGGCAGCGGCGGCGCAGGGCCGGCATGCGAGGCTCGCATGCGGGGCTGACACGGGGGACGGTGGGGAGGGCCGGCCCGCGGGCCGGCAAGGGGAAGCCCTCGCGATGGGCTCGCGAGGGCTTCCGTTCAGGCGCCGGTCACGACCGGCGGAAGGTCACTTCCAGCTTGCGAGGCTCTGCGGTCGCAGGCTCTTGCAGTTGGCGTCGACGACGACCACCCGGACCGCGTTGAGCGACGCATCCTCCCAGAAGGCCATGATCGTGGCCTCGTTGCCGTTGTAGAACGCCTTGTCCACCCCGATCGGCGGCCGGTCGAGCAGCTCGGCGTACCGCCGCACGCAGGTGTCGAGGCTCTCGTCATCCGCGGTGCCGGAACCCGGCGCGACGCCGAAGTACCCGAGCAGCGGCCCCCTCAGCTCCTCGCTGGTGTAGTTGTGGCCGCTCGCGTAGACGGTGTACGACGGCTGCCCGGCCGTTGCGGTGCCGGTCGGCTCACTCGCCACGTAGGTCTGCTCCGGCGACCCGCCGCCTTCGGCGGCGAGCAGCCCGGCGGTCACCCCGGTGCCGCCCATGACGACGGCGGCCGCGGCCGCCGCGGTCAGCGCCCAGCGCCGGGCGGAGAACCTCCTCCGCGCCGACGACCGGGCCCTCTTCTTCGGCTGGACCGGGACGACCGTGCCGTCCTCGGCGACGACGCCGAGCCGTACCGGCTCCGCCGGGGCGTCGGCGGGGGCCTCCGCCGGGGCGGGCGCGGGCCGGTCATCGGCCGGAACCGGCTCAGGCGTGATCTCCTCCCACGGCGCGCCGAGCGTCAGCCGCTCCGCCTCCGCGGCGAGGGCCTGGTCGATGCGCTTGGCCACCCCCAGCGGCATGGCGGGCACCGGGACGGAGGCGAGGAGCTCGCGAACCGCGGCCAGGTCGGCCAGGTTCTCCCCACAGGAGTCACAGACCGCAAGGTGCTCGCGGACCTGGTCTGCCGTGGCCTCATCGAGGAGGCCCTCCGCCAGTTCGGCGAGAACCTCGAGGTCGTAGTGCGTGTCACCCGTCACGAAGTTCTGCTCCCTTCGCGGATGAGACGCGAGCGAAGCCTGAACGGTTCCGTAAATGCGCAAGGATCGGGACGAGTTTGGCGCGCCCGCGGGCGCACCGGCTCTTCACCGTGCCGACGGGGATCCCGAGCACCGCGGCCGCGTCCTCCACCGAGTAGCCCAGCATGTCGACGAGGACCAGCGCCGCCCGCTGCTCGGCGGGGAGCAGCCTGAGGGCGCCGGTGACCTCCATGGAGATGTCGCGCTCCGCGGCCTGATCGGTGACCGGGGACTCCCGTTCGGCGACCTCCATGAGCTCGTCGTCGGTGACCGGCCGTACCGTCTTGCGGCGCAACCGGTCGAGGCAGGCGTTCACCACGATCCGGTGGAGCCAGGTGGTGACCGCCGCCTCACCGCGGAAGCTGTGCGCCTTGCGGTAGGCGGAGACGAACGCGTCCTGCACGGCGTCGGCGGCCTCGTCGGGGTCGCCGAGCGTACGCAGGGCCACGGCCCACATGCGGTCCCGGTGCCGCCTGACGAGCTCGCTGAACGCGTATCGATCGCCGTTGAGGTGGCGGTTCAGCAGGTCGGCATCGGACAGCGCCGTCCGCGTGCGGGACGTGGCCGTTCGGTTGTCTGGTGGGGAGTTCACGTAGCCCTGCTATGCCGATTCGGGGGAATGCACCGTTACCTCATAGATGGTGCCACGATACTTGCCCTCGTGGAGCGGAACTCGGGTAAACCAGATCACAACGTACTGACCCGTGGCCTCCTTCTCCGGGGTGAGCTTCACCGTCCCGGAGGCGTTGCGGGCCTTGGCGACCGTCTTGAGCGAGGAGAGCTGGGCGGCGTCGCCCACCTTCAGCTCCACGTCCGCGCCGGGTGAATTGCTGAGCAGCACGGTCACGTCGGCGATCCGGATCGGCTTCCCCATGTCGAGGAGGAGGCCGACGCCCTCCTTGAGCCGGCCGAGGTCGGCGCTGGTGTAGCTCTGGGTGTGCCACTCGGTGGAGGGCTTGCCGTCGATGGCGAGGCCGGCGTACTCGGGGTTCTCCGTCTTGTCGTCGCCGAGCGGGTCGAACCCGGTCGCGCTCACCGGCTTGACCACGGTGAGCTTCTGGGACGGCGACGCGGACTGGATGATCGTCTGGACCACCGTCGGGGTGTTGCCGAGGTTCTTGCCCACGGTCCACGCGCCGACGCCCACGGCCACCATGACGAGCAGCACGATGACCGAGAGGAGCACGCGGCTCAGCGCTCCGCCGGTCCGCGGCGGCGGCACGATCACCGGCTGCCGGGGCGTGGCGAGCGGCGGCCGGGCCGGACGGCTCCGCTCGTCCGGGGTGAGGTTGACCGCCGGCGGGGTGCTGGGCACCGGGGGAGCCGGGAGGGGGCGCGGCACGTCGGCGAGCGCCTCGGCGACCTGCGCCGGGGTGGTGAGCGGCGGCTCCCCCTTCCGCGGCTCGGCGAAGAGGGCGCGGCAGGTGATGGCGTCGAGGTAGCCGGGCACGCCGGCGGTGACCTGCCGCGGCGTGCAGACCTTGCCGTCGTCGGTCGGCGCGGCCGGGAGCCCGTGATCCTCCTCGCCCGGCCAGTGGCCGGTGAGCGCCGCGTAGAGCAGCCGCCCCAGCCCCTTGGCGTCCTCGGCGGCGGGGTCGTCGGCGCTCAGCCCGTAGATGGCGGCGTCGAGGCCGACCCCGATCAGCTTGACCGTGTTCCCGGTGGTCCAGATCAGCCGGTCGGGGGTGAGGTTGAGGTGCGTGAGCCCGACCTCGTAGGCGTGGGCGAGCGCCTCGGCCGCCTCCCCGACCAGGGCCGCGCCGCGCTCCGGTTCAATCGGTCCACTCTGGAGCAGGTCGAGCAGGGAGTCCCCGGTGACCCACTCGCTCACCACGTAGGCCGTGCCGTCCTCGGTCTCGTCGGAGGCGTCGAACACCTGGATGAGCCGGGGATCGCTCACCCGGCTCGCCAGCCGCGCGGCGGTGACGACCTCCTTGATGCGCGGAAACTCGGGACTGAAGGTGTAGACGGCGACCGATCGGGCGAGAACCTCGTCGACCGCCTTCCACAGCGTGGCACCGCCGGACTCGCTCACCCGGTCCTCGAGGCGGAACCGGTCCGCCAGCAAGGTGCCGGGCTCCACCGTGGACATGCTCATAGGGCCGCCCCCGTCCGGGGCCCACCGGCGTGCCTGAGCCGATCCCGGGTGCTTCCGCCCACGCCTTCCCGCTTCCGTTCGGTCCGAACCCAGGTCGTGTCCGTATGGATCACTCCCAGGGGATCCATGCTAGTGCGTCGGGTGCTTCCCACCTTCCCGATCGAAGACGCTCGAATCGGACTTTCGGGTTACCTGCCGCTTGCCGCTCACTCTCCCGACCCTTACCGTCCTACCCGGCTCGCCACCAGCCCAATGATGGAGTTGATCTCCGGCACCCGCATCCGGTGGGCGATGGCGACGTAGAGCAGGAGGCCCAGCCCGCCGCCGGCCACGAGCACGATCCCCGCGGTGATCACGGTGATCTCCGTCACCTCGCGGACGAGCCAGAGCACGCCGAGCGCGGCCGCCGCGGCCGGGATCGCGGCGAGGAACATCCGGGACAGCCCGGCGAGCACCTCCTGGCCGCCCAGCCCGTGGATCTTCCGGCTCGCCAGCGACCAGGCGATCACGCCGCCCACCGAGTAGGTGATCAGGAACGAGGAGGCGAGCCCGATCACGATGTAGCGCGGCGGCAGGGTGAGGTACGCGACCACGCTCAGCGACGCGTTGAGCGTGACGTTGATCGCGGCCAGGCCGGCCGGGGTCCGGGTGTCGCCGAAGCTGTAGAAGACCCGCAGCAGGAGCTGGAAGATCGAGAACGGCACGAGGGCGAGGCCGAAGACCTGCAGCACGTGCCCGATGTAGAGCGCGTTCCCGGTGGTCATGTGGCCGTACGAGAAGATCACCGTGGTCACGGCCGGGCCGAGGACGAGCAGGAGCAGGCCGGCCGGGACGATCGCGGACGAGACCAGCCGGACCGCCGAGGCGAACTCCGCCCGGGCCGAGCCGAGGTCGCCGTCGGCCACGTGCCGGCTCATCCGGGGCAGCATCGCGGTGATCACGGAGACCGCGATGATCCCGTACGGGAGCTGGAAGAGCTGGAACGCGTACGCGTAGGCGCTGTTGCCCGCGCCCGGGGCCCGCTCACCGGCGCCGGTGGCGAGCTTGGTGGTGACGAGGAAGCCGAGCTGGTTGATCGCGACGAACGCGAACGTCCAGGCCGCGCTCTTGACCGCCTCGCCGAGGCCGGAGCCGCGCAGGTCGAACCGGGGACGGAACCGGAACCCGACCCGGTGCAGCGCGATGATCAGCACGATCGCCTGGGCCACGATGCCGGCCGTGGTGCCGATGCCGAGCAGCATGAGGTCCCGGTCGGTGACCCGCTCGATGTCCGAGGTGCCGATCGCGTAGTAGGCGCAGAGCACCCCGATGACCACGATGTTGTTGACCACCGGCGCCCACATGGGGGCGCCGAACCGGTCCCGGGTGTTGAGGATCGCCCCGGCCATGGCGCCGACCCCGAAGAACGCGATCTGCGGCAGCATGAACCGCGCCAGGGTCGTGGCGACCTCGATCTTGTGCTCGGACCAGTTCTCCGCGGTGTAGAGCTCCATGATCGGGCGGGCGAGGAGCACGCCGACCACGGCGACCGCGGAGAGCCCGACCACGGCGAGGGTCATCAGCCGCTGCTCGAAGGCCTGCCCGCCGTCCGGGTCGCGCTGCTGCGCCCGCACGATCATCGGCACGATGACGCTGCTCAGCACCCCCTGCAGGAGCAGGTCGAACAGGATGTAGGGGATCTGGTAGGCGGCGTTGTACGCGTCGCCGAGCGCGAGCGTGCCCACGGCGGCGGCGAGCAACGCGGTGCGGACGAAGCCGGTGAGCCGCGAGACCATCGTGCCGGCCGCCATGATCGCGCTGGCCCGCAGCATCCTGCTCATGGTCTTCCTTCACGTCCTGACGGCCGGGTGGGTGGCCCGGCCGTCCACGGGTCGACTACTCCGGAGGCCGGTCCGCGGGTACGGCCGGCTCCTGGGCGCGGGCCGCCGGCTCCGGCGGCCCGGACGGCTGCGATCGCCCGGACGCCTGGGACGGCCCGGACGGCCGCGCGGGCTCGGGCCGCGGGGACCGCTCGGCCGGCCCGGGCTCCGCCGACCGATCGGAGGCCGCCTCGCCGGCGGGCTCCGCCGAGGGGCCGGCGGGCTCCGCCGAAGGGGTCTGCGGGGCGGGCCCGGGCGCCCGTCCGGGCTGCTCCCCGGCCGCGGGGGGCCGTCGCCGCCGCCGTATCAGGCGGAGCACGAGGGCGGCCAGCATGATCGCCGAACCGGCCCCGACGATGGCGAGGGCGATGCCGGTGTAGTCGGTGGCGTGCACGGTGACGTGCACCTCTTTGCCGTACCGCTTGCCCTCCGCGGTGAGGAGCTGGATCCCGATGGTCGCGTCGCCTCCGCCGCCGGGGACGGTCACCGGGACGTTCACCAGCTGGGTACGGCCCGGCAGCACGGTGATCAGGTCGGTCTCGAAGACCCCGCCGGGCACGTCGATCGCCAGCCGGGAGGCGTCCTTCGAGGTGACCCTGATCTTGACGGTGATGTCCTTGTCGAGGTTGTTGGCGACGCTCACCGGCACCTGGCCGTCGGTCCCGGCCATGGTCCGCGGCGTGTCGATCACCGTGACCTTGCCGAGGCGGTTCGCGATCGCCGCGTCGAGCTGCTTGGCGAACCGGGTGCGCTTGCGGTCGCCCCGCCAGGCGACCGAGGTGATCCGGAGGATCGCCGCGTTGAACAGCGGCGTGTGCTCCTTGGTGATGGTCGCCACGGCGTCGGCCTGCTGGCTGAGCCGGCGGACCGTGCCGAGGTAGGAGCGGCCGAGCTCGGCGCCGCGGTCCTGATCGCCGTAGACCAGGTCGGTGCGGGCGGTGGGCGCGTTGCCGGTGCCGGCTTCGGTGAGCGGGACCATGCGCAGCCACGGGGCCTCGGCGGCCGCGTTGAGCAGCCCGGACAGCGCCGTGGGGTTCGGGGTCCACGGCCGCTTCCGCGGGGCCGCGATCAGCTGGACCTCGGTGGCGCGGCCGGCGGCCCTGGTGCCGCCACGGCCGGTGGCCCTGGTGCCGGCGGCCGGCGACCGGCTCTGCTCCTGCCGCTGGGACGCGAGCAGGGCGGTCTCGGCGAGGAACCGCTGCCGGGCGAGGAGGGCGGCGTCCCCGGTCCCGGAGACGTCGTCGGTGAGGATCCCGCTCAGGACCGGGTCGGCGAGGAGCGCGGTCACCTGCTCGTCGGCCACGGTGTCGATCCGGACCGCGGGCTCGGGGTGCTCGCGCGGGGTGGCCGCGGTGGTGCCCGGGGTGGCGGTCTCCTGGCCGGCCGCCTGCCGCTCCGGGAGGGTGTCCCCGTCGAGCAGCACGGTCCGCACCCCGGACACGGCGAGCTCGTCGAGCGTGTCCCGGTCCAGCCGCCCACCGGCGGGCCAGAGGATCGAGGTGGGGACCTGCTTGCCGAGCAGCTCCGTCGCGACCGCCCCGCCCCGCTGGATCGCGGCCACGGCCGGCGCCTCCAGCCCGTTGTGGATGAGCGCGGTCAGGTCCGGATCCGCGTACGGCAGGGCGAACACGGTGGCGTCGGCGAGCGCCGTGCGCAGATCGGCGAGCCACCGGCTCGCCGCCTGGTCGGCGGGCATGCGCCGGCCGCCGTCGGCGGTCTTCACCGTGTACCGGCCGGCCGAGACGGCGTGCACGTCGTCGAGCACCGCGGGGTCGACGAACCAGGTGGCCTGCTTCCCGGCCGCGGTGCCGGCCACCTTGAGCAGGCCCGCGAGGCGGCCGGAGGTGATCGACGCGCGCAGCTCGTCGTCCATGAACGTGGCGTCGTCGGCGCGGTGCGGGCGCTCGGTGAGCGGCAGCGCCACGGCGAGGCCGATCCGGGGGATCTCCGCGTCCTCCGGGGCGTAGGTGAGGAACGTCCGTTTGATCGCGATCCGCTGCCCGCTGTTCGCGTCGAGCACCTCGATGGCGAGGGGATAGACCCCGAACTGGGACATGCCCAGCTCCTGGGGGGTCACCGAGAGCTGGAAGGGCAGCCTGCCCGACTGGACCGCGGCGAAGTGGATCTTGGTGCTGTACCTGGTGGTGACGTAGCCACGGTCGGCGAGGAACGCCGCCATCTCGGAGCGGAGCCGGAACGGCCGGCCCGGCGAGTAGTGGAGGCGCACATGGACGGACGCCGACGTGCCGGTGAACGTCCCGGCGATCGTGATCGGTGCGGACGGGGATCGCGCGATCGCCGGGGTGATCTGCCCGAGGACGAGCGGGTCCGCGGCCCTGCGCGCGCGATCCGGCGCCGCGGCAGCGGTACCGGCCAGCCCCGCCATGGCGAGCAGGGCGGCCAGCACGGTCAGCAGAACGGCTTTACGGATCATGAGCGAGCCGGCGGGCGGGTACGGCACACGCCCAGAATGCTAGGGCCTGTGCCGCGTGCACTGGGCGGCCACGGCCGCCGGCCCGGTTTCGTGGCGGGGGAGGAAGTCCACCCGCCGGCCCGGTAACAGGGCCGCGAGCTGCGCCGCTCGCACCCGCAACACGGTGAACCGCTCACCGGTGGGGGTGTGCACCACGTCGTACGGCCCGAGCCGGTCGAAGAGCCGCCGGTCGACCAGCACCGGCAGGCCCTCCGGGAGCAGCAGCGGGCAGATCAGCCGGTCCGGGTAGTCGGTCAGCAGGTTCACCTGGAAGGGGGAGGCCGGTTGGGCGCGGTGCGCCCGCAGGGCCGCCGCGACCACCGCCGAGGTGAGCGCGGCGCTCACCGCGCAGATCACGGCCACCGGGACCGCGGCCGCGCCGCCCGGGCCGCGGCCGTCCCGGGGCCAGACCTCGAAGACGGAGGCGTGAACGCAGGTCTCCGGGGCCACACCGAGCACCAGGGGCAGCTCGTCCGAGCACGTCAAGGGACGGGGAAGACGTACGATCTCATGGTGGATCTGGTGTGCGAGGAGCCAGCGGTGGATCGCGAGAGCGTCTTTCATCTCAATATGCTCCTTGCATCGTCCAACCTCCCCGAACGGGCCGTAGCCTGGTGATCCCTGGGCGCGGGTCTCGCCGAGCCGGGTGAGATCGTGACGCCGGGGGAGAAACCACTCCGTAGCTGAAGGATCTACCCAGCCTTGTCCGCATCGAATCTGACCGACAGACAGCAGCGGGCCGTGAACGAGCTGTTCCGGCGGATCGCCCCGGTGGCCGACGAGCTCGGCGAGCTCTTCGCGGCTCGCGGACACGAGCTGGCCCTGGTCGGCGGCTGCGTGCGCGACGTGTTCCTGGGCCGCCTCGGCAAGGATCTCGACCTGACCACCAGCGCGCGCCCCGAGCAGGTGCTGGAGATCGTCAAGGACTGGGCGGACGCCGTCTGGACGATCGGCATCGAGTTCGGGACCGTGGGCGTCCGCAAGGGCGACAGGCTGCTCGAGATCACCACCTACCGGAGCGAGTCGTACGACCCGTCGTCACGCAAGCCAGAGGTCTCCTTCGGTGACTCGCTCGAGGGCGACCTGTCCCGGCGGGACTTCACCGTGAACGCGATGGCCGTGCGCCTCCCGGGCTACGTGTTCGTGGACCCCTTCGGCGGGCTCGGTGACCTCGCCGCCAAGGTGCTCCGCACGCCCGGCAGCCCGGAGCAGTCGTTCGACGACGATCCGCTGCGGATGCTCCGCGCGGCCCGGTTCGCGGCGCAGCTCGGCTTCACGGTCGCGCCCGAGGTGGTCGAGGCGATGACGGCCATGGCCGGGCGGATCGACATCGTGTCGGCGGAGCGGATCCGCGACGAGCTGGACAAGCTGATCTGCGCGCCGCACCCGCGCGCCGGGCTGACCCTGCTCGTCGACACCGGGCTCGCCGCGCGCGTCCTGCCGGAGCTGCCGAACCTCCGGCTGGAGATCGACGAGCACCACCGGCACAAGGACGTCTACGAGCACACGCTGATCGTGCTCGAGCAGGCGATCGCCCAGGAGACGGGCGGCCCGGACCGGGTGCTCCGCTGGGCGGCGCTCCTCCACGACATCGGCAAGCCGAAGACGCGGCGGCTCGAGCCGGACGGGCGGGTCACCTTCCACCACCACGAGGTGGTCGGGGCGCAGATGGCCCGCAAGCGGCTCACCGAGCTCAAGTTCCCCAAGGACGTGGTGGCCGACGTGTCCCGGCTGGTCGAGCTGCACTTGCGCTTCCACGGCTACG
This sequence comes from Thermobispora bispora DSM 43833, assembly GCF_000092645.1. Lineage (NCBI taxonomy): Bacteria > Bacillati > Actinomycetota > Actinomycetes > Streptosporangiales > Streptosporangiaceae > Thermobispora > Thermobispora bispora. The sequence continues at coordinate 4,164,137 of NC_014165.1, read as the reverse complement.
GCTCGGGCGAGTGGACCGACAGCGCGGTGCGGCGCTACGTCCGGGACGCCGGGCACCTGCTGGAGCGGCTGCACAAGCTCACCCGGGCCGACTGCACCACGCGGAACAAGCGGAAGGCGGCCGCGCTCGCCCGCGCGTACGACCAGCTCGAGGAGCGCATCGCGCGGCTCGCCAAGGAGGAGGAGCTCGCCAAGATCCGGCCCGAGCTGAACGGCCACGAGATCCAGGAGATCCTCGGCATCCCGCCGGGGCCGCTGGTCGGGAAGGCGTACAAGTTCCTGCTCGACCTGCGGATGGACCGGGGCCTGATCGGCAAGGAGGCCGCCAAGGAGGCGCTGCTCGAGTGGGCGCGCGCCAACGGCGTGCTCCCGTCCGGCTCCGGCGGCTGAGACCCCGGGCGGCCACCGGAGCGCTCTCGCCGGCGCACGCCGTACCGCGGGCCGGGATGCCGTGGTACGGCCGGCCGTGGTCGCGCGGCGGTGCGGCCGGGTGGTGCCTGAGGGTCATGCGGCCGGGTGCCGCCGGCGGGGTCATCCACCGCCGGCCGATCATGCGGCGGGGCCGGCCGAGGGCATGCGGTAAGGGGCGTGCAGGACGGCCGAGGGCGAGCGGCACGGCCGGCGGGGGCCATCCGGGACGGCGGCCCGGGGATGCATACGGGTGGCCGCGGCGGCGTGGGCCGTACACCGGTTCAGGCGCGCCGTGCCGCCGGGGCGTATCGCGGCGATCAGGAGGGCGGCTGCCGCTGGGGGAGGACGGCCTCGGTGGCGAGCACCGGCGGCCGGTCCGCCCGGGGCACGAGGAGCCGGTACGCCGCGGCGCCGAGCAGGTAGCCGGCGGACGCGACCGCCAGCGTGGTGACCGACCTGCCATCGGCGGGCAGGAGCGCGGCCGCGATGGCGGCCCCGGCCACGGTCATGCCGTTGAACAGCATGTCGTAGATGGAGAAGACCCGGCCGAGGTAGGCGTCCTCGACGTCCCGCTGCACCACGGTGTCCGTGCAGATCTTCACGCTCTGCCCGCCGAGGCCGAGGGCGAACCCGGCGGCGGCGAAGCCCCACTCGTGGAAGGTGACGCACAGGCCGAAGGCGAGCACGCCGCAGGCGGCGAGCGTCAGCGGGATCCAGGTCTCGATGGGGAACCGGCGGGTCGCCCAGGGGGTGACCACCACGGCGAGGAAGTAGCCGGCGCCCGAGGTCGCCACCACCACCGCGATCCCGCCGAGCGCGGCGTCCGCGTCGTCGGTGAAGTGGTAGCGGTACAGGATGTAGGTCTCCGCGATCAGGATGCCGTACAGCAGGCGGTGGGACGCCATCGCGCCGAGCGCCCCGGCCGCGCCCCGCCGCCGGGCGACGTGCCGGGCGCCGTCGGCGAGGCCGCGGAGCACGTTGCGGAGCGCCTCCCGCGCCTGCGGCAGCGCCGGGTCGTACGCGGGGCCGAGCAGGGACCGCTCCATGGCCCTCGCGATCGCCGCGCTCGCGCCGTAGGTGAGCCCGGAGAGCGCGAGCAGGGCCGCGGTGCCCGCGGCGTCCGGCCCGGCGACGAAGCGGAGCAGGAACCCCGCCACGGCGCCGAGGAACGTGGCGACCGTGCCCGAGGTGGGGGTGATCGCGTTCGCCGCCATGAGCCGGTGGGGCGGCACCACGTGGGGGAGCGAGGCCCCGAGCGCGGCGAGGAAGAACCGGTTCACGCCGAGCACGGCGAGCGCGGTGCCGTAGAACAGCCAGTCCGGGGCGTGGCTGAGGACGAGCGCGGCGAGGATGAGCAGCAGCGTCCCGCGCAGCAGCGGGGAGATGACCAGGATCTGCCGTCGCGACCAGCGGTCGATGAACACGCCCACGAAGGGGCCGAGGAAGCTGTACGGCAGGAGCAGCACGGCGAGCCCGGCGGCGATCGCCACGGCCGTCGCCTGCCGCTCCGGGCTGAAGAACGCATAGCCCCCCACCGCCGCCTGGAAGAGGCCGTCCGAGAACTGCGAGGCCAGGCGGGTGCCGTACAGCCGCTGGAAGTCCCGGCCCTGGAGGAGCGTGCGCAGGTCCGCGACGAAGCTCACGCCGACAGCCTACGCGGGACGATCGGGGCGGGCATCAGGGCGATCCCTGAGCGTTTCCCTGACCGGCCGCATCCTTGGGGGTCCGGTTACGGGTGGGCCGCGCCGCCCCGGGCGGTGCCCCGGTTTTAGGTCGCCTGGAATTCCAGATATCGGTTCGCGTAGGCTGAGATTGATGATCAACGAAGAACTGGTCGTGCTGGTCGACCGCGAGGGGAACGCGATCGGCACGGCTCCGAAGGCCCAGGTGCACGGCCCCGAGACCCCGCTCCACCTCGCGTTCTCGTGTTACGTCTTCGACGAGCACGGCCGGGTGCTGGTCTCCCGCCGGGCCCTCCACAAGATCACGTGGCCGGGCGTGTGGACCAACAGCTGCTGCGGGCACCCCCTCCCCGGCGAGCCGGTCCACGCCGCGGTGATCCGCCGGCTCGCCTTCGAGCTCGGGCTCCAGGTTGAGCGGGTGGACCTGCTGCTGCCGGACTTCTCGTACCGCGCGGTCATGGAGAACGGGACCGTGGAGCACGAGATCTGCCCGGTCTACCGCGCCGTGGTCTCCGTGGACGCGCGGCCCAACCCCGACGAGGTCGCGGAGGTGAAGTGGCTGCCGTGGGGCTCCTTCGCCGAGGGGGTGCTGAGCGGGGCGATGCCGATCTCCCCATGGGCGAGGGAGCAGATCCCGCTGCTCGTCGCGCTCGGCCCGGACCCGCTCGCCTGGCCGGTGGCCGACGAGGACCGGCTTCCCCCGGTGGCGCGGCCGCTCGCCCGGTGACGCCCGCCGGGCCCGCGCGGCACGGGTCCGGCTCACCGCGGGAGGCGTGACGGGCGCGGGGCGCCGGCCGCCGGGAGAGAGCCGGGAAAGACACGAACGCCCCGGCTCGGCGCGCGCCGGAACCGGGGCGTTCGCGACGTCTGAGATCACTGCAAGGTCAGGTCGCCGGCGTCAGACGGCCGGCATCCGGCCGGGGCACCGTATCGGCGCCCGGCCGGGGCGGATCAGCGCTCGATCTCGCCGCGGATGAACTTCTCGACGAGCTCGCGCGCCTCGTTGTCCGAGTACTGCACCGGCGGCGACTTCATGAAGTACGACGACGGCGAGAGCAGCGGGCCGCCGATGCCGCGGTCCAAGGCGATCTTCGCGGCGCGGATCGCGTCGATGATGATGCCGGCGGAGTTGGGCGAGTCCCAGACCTCGAGCTTGCACTCGAGGTTGAGCGGAACGTCGCCGAACGCCTTGCCCTCCAGGCGGATGTACGCCCACTTGCGGTCGTCGAGCCACGGCACGTGGTCGGACGGGCCGATGTGCACGTCGGCCTTGGAGATCTCGTGCGGGATCTGCGAGGTGACCGCCTGCGTCTTGGAGATCTTCTTCGACTGGAGGCGCGAGCGCTCCAGCATGTTCATGAAGTCCATGTTGCCGCCGAAGTTGAGCTGGTAGGTGCGCTGCAACTCGACGCCGCGGTCCGCGAAGAGCTTGGCCAGCACGCGGTGGGTGATGGTCGCGCCCACCTGCGACTTGATGTCGTCACCGACGATCGGCACGCCCGCCTTGGTGAACTTCTCCGCCCACTCCGGGTCGGACGCGATGAAGACCGGCAGGGCGTTGACGAACGCGACCTTCGCGTCGATCGCGCACTGGGCGTAGAAGCGGTCGGCCTCCTCGGATCCCACCGGGAGATAGGAGACGAGCACGTCGGCCTTGGTCTCCTTGAGGACCTTGACGACGTCCACCGGCTCCTCGTCGGACTCCTCGATGACCTCGCGGTAGTAGGTGCCGAGGCCGTCGAGGGTCGGGCCGCGCTGGACGGTCACCCCGAGCGGCGGTACGTCGCAGATCTTGATCGTGTTGTTCTCCGAGGCCGTGATCGCCTCCGAGAGGTCGCGCCCCACCTTCTTGGCGTCGACGTCGAAGGCGGCGACGAACTCGATGTCGCCGACGTGATAGTCCCCGAACCGAACGTGCATGAGGCCCGGCACACGGCTGTCCGGATCCGCGTCCTTGTAGTAGTGGACGCCCTGCACCAGAGAGGCGGCGCAGTTGCCCACCCCGACGATGGCTACGCGCACCGAACCCATAGCACTTGCTCCTTCACTCATCTGCCTTGGGCAGTTCCTGCCCCTGGTCTTCCGGTACGGGTCGCCCGCGGCCGCCGGCCCCTTCCCCTTCGGGGGAGGCCGCGGTGCGTCGCTCGGAGTCGATCAGCTCGTTGAGCCAGCGCACTTCGCGCTCGACCGACTCCAACCCGTGGCGCTGGAGTTCGAGGGTGTAACTGTCCAGCCAGTCCCGCGTCCGGGCGAGAGCCGCGCGGACCCGCTCGAGCCGTTCCTCCAGACGGCTGCGCCGGCCTTCGAGGATCCTCAGCCGTACGTCGGCATCGGTGTGCCGGAAGAACGCGAAGTGGATCCCGAAGCTCTCGTCATCCCATGCGGACGGACCGGCTTCGGCCAGCAGTTCCTGCAGGCGCTCTTTTCCTTCCGCGGTGAGCCTGTAAACGATCTTGGATCGCCGGCCGATGACGGTGTCAGGAGGGGGTTCTTCTTGGGTGATGAGGCCTCGATTGAGCAGGTCTCGTAGGCACGGATAGAGCGAGCCGTACGAGAAGGCGCGGAACGTCCCCAGCAGCGTGTTGAGGCGTTTGCGCAGTTCATAGCCGTGCAAGGGGGTTTCGTGCAGCGATCCCAGGATGGCCAGCTCCAGCAGTTCCCCGCGAGAGCGCGCTACTGGAACCACCCCCTGTCTCCAGCCGATGTATCGAGTCGATACATCGGCAGGATACGTCGCGAGCCCGCTCAAGTGCAATGGTGAATGATCCGTCAAGAATTGGCCAATAGCCGTAATCTGGGGCACATGTGGTCACAGTGGTCAGCGGTACGGCGCGCACCCCGGCCGGCCCGCGACGAGGGGGACGGACCGAAACGGGGTTCCCGCCGCGCGACCTGTGCACCCTGCTTTCAAAGAACATGCCCTTTCGGGCGCCGTCGTAACATGATCACATTCCGCTCCGTCGCGAGGACGGCCGTCGGCCGGCCCGCGCCGGTGACGGCGCCGCCTGACGTGGCAGGCACCCGTGAGATGGCTGGGATCTGCGGCGAAACCGGGGTCGTCGCGCGAGCGGTCTGCCATCGTGGTCATAGGTACCGCCTGGTGGGTTCGCTCACCCCGTCGCACCCGTTCGCACCGCCCCTCACCAGGGTGACCGCCACCAGGAGAGCATCGCCGACCGGCTCGTTGCCGGTGCCGACGAAATCCAGAGCAGTAGTTGAGGACCCGTGAACCACAGCAGCTACGGACCGGAGCCGACCGGCCGGCCCGAGGATCTGCCGGGCCCCGGTGGATCACCTCGCCCTGGGCGCCGCCGTCGCTCGTCGCGGGAGTCCCCCACAGGCCGTGTGCCCGCCGGAGGCGGCCGGCCGGGGTGGGGCCCGGCCTCCGGAGCCCCGCCCAGCGCCCAGGCACGCCGTAGAGAGGCCGCGTTCGAGGACACGGCGGCGATGAGCCCGGTGCCGCCCGCCCCGGACGGCCCGCCGTACCGCCCCGCGGGGCCCGCCCCGCGCCGTCCCGCCGAGCCCTTAGGCCGGGAGACCCGGTACGGCGCCGCGCCGGGCCGGGCCGCCGCATCCGGTCAGGAGCGCACGCAGGTCATGGGCATGCCGACCGGGGGCTACCGCCGGCGGCGGGAGGCCGAGGAGACCGAGGTGCTCGCCACCGGCCCCCGGCGCCGCAGGCGGCAGCCGGCCGAGGGCGTGACCAGGGAAGGCAGGGGCGCCCCCGGAGGACCGGCGGGCCCTCGCGGGCCGCAGGGTCCCGGTGGGCGCGGCCCCCGTGATCCGCGGGATTTCGCCGACGACGGCAAGCCCCGGCGGTCGGGGTGGAAGCGCTTCCTGCCGAGCTGGAAGCTCGTGGTGGCCGGGCTCACCATCGTGGCGGCCGGCATGTTCGGCATGATCGTGGTCGCCTACATGAACACCCCGCTCCCCTCCGAGAAGGACGCCCAGGAGAGCGCGACCGCCCAGGGGAGCGTCTTCTACTACCGGGACGGCACCCCGATCGCCCGGCTCGGCACGAAACGCATCGCGATCAAGCTCGAGCAGGTCCCCCAGCACGTCCGCGACGCGGTGATCGCCGCGGAGAACCGCAGCTTCTACGAGGACTCGGGCATCGACTTCACCGCGATCCTGCGCTCCGTCTGGATGACGGTGACGGGCCAGCAGGTGCAGGGCGGTTCCACCATCACCCAGCAGATGGCGCGCAACTACTTCAACGCCCTGTCCAAGGAACAGACGATCAAGCGGAAGATCCGCGAGATCTTCATCGCGATCAAGCTCGACAAGGAGTGGTCGAAGGACAAGGTCCTCGAGTACTACCTCAACACCGTCCCCTTCGGCCGTAACACGTACGGCATCGAGGCGGCGGCCCGCGAGTTCTTCAAGGTCTCGGCCAAGGACCTCACCGTCGCCCAGGGCGCCTACCTCGCCGGCCGGATCCAGCAGCCGGGCAACTTCGACCGGTACGAGGCCAACAACAACTTCGCCCCCACCCGGGAGCGGTTCGAGTACGTGATCAAGGGCATGGCCGAGATGACCGACGAGAACGGCAAGCCCAAGTACCCGAACATCACGGCCACGGCGAAGTTCCCCAAGCCCCGGCCGCAGGTGGTCTCCGAGCAGTTCGGCGGGCTGCGCGGGTACATGCTCACCGAGGCGATCAAGGAGCTCGCCAAGCGCGGCATCAGCCGGGAGCAGATCGAGACCGGCGGCTACAAGATCTACACGACCTTCGACAAGCGGCTCATGCAGATCGCCCGGAAGGCCGTGCTCGCCACCACCCGCACGATGTCGAAGGAGTTCCACGCCGGCCTCGCCGCGGTCGACCCGACCAACGGCCGCGTGCTCGCCTTCTACGGGGGCGAGGACTACATCAAGGACCCGTGGAACGAGCCGTTCGACTCCAAGAAGCAGGCGGCGTCCGCGTTCAAGCCGTACGTGCTCGCCGCCTGGCTCGAGGCCGGGTACAGCCTCAACAGCTGGGTGCCGGGTGACAAGACCGTCCCCGACCCGCTGCCGGGCACGCTGCCCATCGGCAACAGCCACAAGGTGCCCGCGGCGATCGACGTCATCCACGCCACGGCGGACTCGGTCAACACCGCCTTCGCGTCGATGGCCTACAAGCTCGACGCCGACGCCGGCACGATCGGCCAGCTCAAGGCGGTGAAGGACATCGCCATCGAGGCGGGCCTCGACCCGAAGCGGATGGAGGACGACATCAAGGAGCACAAGTACCAGTTCTCCATCGGCAGCGCCCTGGTCACGCCGGTCGAGCAGGCCGCGGGTTACTCGATCTTCGCCAACGAGGGCAAGCACGTCGACTACCACGTGATCCGGGAGGTACGGCAGGGCTCCACGGTCGTCCTCAAGGAGAAGAAGGAGGTCAAGCAGGTCATCTCGCCGGAGGCCGCCGCCGACGCGGTCGCCGCCCTGGAGAAGGTGCTCACCGAGGGTACGGCGGCCGGCAAGGGCATCGGCCGCCCGGCGGCCGGCAAGACCGGTACCAACAACGACGAGAAGGAGGCCTGGTTCGTCGGCTTCACGCCGCAGCTCTCCGTCGCCGTCGGCATGTACCGGGAGCAGTGCCGGACGAAGAGCGGGAAGATCGTGCAGCCCAAGTTCGCCGGGTCCTGCCCGAAGGGCTCGGTGGCGCGCGAGGTCTCCCTCGGGTTCGAAGGCGCCGGTCCACCGACCACGATCTGGCGCACGTTCATGATGGAGGCGCTCGCCGGCCAGCCGGTGAAGCAGTTCCCGCCGAAGGCGGGGATCGGCACCCCGCAGAACATCGTGCCGAGCCCCACCCCGACGCCGAAGCCCACTCCGACGGAGGAGTTCCCGTACGAGGACTTCCCGGACATCGTCCAGGGGGACGATGAGCAGGAGTGCCAGCCCGGCGAGCCGGGCTGCGGCCCCGTCGAGGACCCCGGCCGGCACGAGCTCGACATCGGCGGCGGGCCGAACGGCGGCGACGGCAGCCAGCAGATCCCGCTGGGGCTCGGGCCGCCCGCCTCCGCGCCGACCGGAGGCGTCAGGCGCACCACGGTCGGCTGATCGTACGGCTCGCGCCCGCCCCGGGAGGGCCCGCTCCCGGGGCGGGCGATCTCGCTCGGCGGGAGTTGCGCCGGTGAGCCCCCGGCGCCTCTCCCGGGGCGGGCGATCCCCGCGCCGGACGGGCGGACCCGGCGCCGCCCGCCGGGCCGGAACGCCGTGACGGATGCCGGAGAAGGGCCGTCAATGGTGCAATACCGTCCATGACGACTCGGTCCCTGCACCCAGGCCCGTTATCCAAGATCGAGAAGGCCGGGCCGTACCTCCCGCTCGGCCTGATCGCCGGGCTCGGCGCCGTGCTCGCCTACCTGTGGAAGTGGCCGTGCCGCTTCGGCGGGGTGTGGAACGCGGGCGTCGGCCAGTTCACCCACTACTGCTACACGGACATCTATCCGCTGTTCTGGGCCGAGCGCCTCAACGAAGGGAAGATCCCCTACCTCGACCACCCGGTCGAGTACCCGGTCGGCATCGGCGCGATCATGGAGTTCGCCCGGCGCCTCGCCGGCGGCGACGGGGTGAGGTTCTACGACATCACCGTGGTCCTCATGGGGATCGCCCTCGTCGCCGGCGTGCTGCTGCTCGGCGCCCTCGCCGGCCGGGACCGGTGGCACGACGCGCTGTGGTACGCCATCGGCCCCGCCGTCATCCTCTGCGCCTTCATCAACTGGGACCTCGCGGCCGGGGCCCTCGCGCTCGGCGGCCTGCTCGCCTGGGCCAGGCGGCGGCAGTACCTCGCCGGGGTGCTGCTCGCGCTCGCCGTGGCCACCAAGTTCTACCCGCTGATGTTCTTCGGCGCGCTCTTCCTGCTCACCCTGCGCACCGGCAGGTGGCGGCCGTTCCTGCAGACCGCCGGGGCCGCCGCGGTGACGTGGCTCGCGGTGAACGTGCCCGTCATGCTCGCCAACTTCGACGGCTGGAAGCGGTTCTACGAGTTCAGCCGGGAGCGCGGCGCGGACTGGGGCAGCGTGTGGTTCTTCTTCCAGCGCGTCGACCGGCCGGAGTGGCTCGCCTTCCTCGGCGACCCTGAGCTGCTGAACGGCATGGCCATGGCCGCGGTCGCCGTGCTGCTGCTCGGCGTGGCCGTGCTCACCCTCGCCGCGCCGCGCCGGCCGCGCCTCGCCCAGGTCTGCTTCCTGGCGCTCGCCGCATTCATGATCACCAACAAGGTATGGTCGCCGCAGTTCGTGCTCTGGCTGGTGCCGATCGCCGTGCTGGCGCGGCCGAGGCCGCTGCCGCTGCTGATCTGGCAGCTCGCCGAGTGCTGGTACTTCTTCGCGATCTGGCGCTACCTGGTCACCCAGGTCGGCGGGCCCGAGGCGTACCTCGGCATCGGCGACGGGCCGTACTTCCTCGCGCTCTGGGCGCGCGCCCTCACGGTGATCATGCTGATGGTGCTGGTGGTCCGGGACATCCTCCGGCCCGAGGACGACGTGACCCGGACGGGCGGGGTGGACGACCGCTCGGGCGGGGTGTTCGACCGGGCGCCCGACCGGTTCGCGCTCCGCATCCGCCCGCGCGCCGCCGCGCAGCCCGCGGAGACGACCTGAGCCGCGTGAAAGTTTCCTCGAGATTCAGGGGATTCGCCGGGCCGGCGCGCGGCGGCGGGTAGCGTGTGAGGCGACCTCTGTGATGATCAAAACCATGGCCGCTACCGTCCGACGCAGGCTCCCCTGGCTGGGCGTCGTCTGGGTGCTCACCCGGGCGGCGCTCTTCCTGGCGGCGCTCCAGGTGATCCCCGTCGGCCACGAGGGGGCGTTCGAGAACGACGTCACGCTGTACCAGGGCTGGTCGCAGGTCCTGCTCGGCGGTGAGTTCCCGGCCGGCGACGAGAAGTGGCAGTACCCGCCGCTCGCGGCGCTGCCCCTGGTCGCCCCGCACCTCGTCCCCTTCGTGGACTACCGGACCGGCTTCTACCTGATCGCGGTGCTCTGCGACCTCGGCATCGTGCTGCTCATCCGCCGGTTCGAGGGCGGTCCCCGTACCGGGACGTGGGCGTGGACGATCGGCGCCGCGCTGCTCGGGCCGCTGCTCATCTCCCGGTACGACCTCATGGTGACCCTGGTCGCCGTGGCCGCGCTCACCGTCTCGGCCCGCCCGGCGGTGCGCGGCGCGCTCATCGGGGTGGGCCTCGCCATCAAGGTGTGGCCGGTCGCCCTGCTCGCCGGGCTGCGCGACCGATGGGAGCTGCTCCGTACGGCCGGGCCGGCGGTCGCCGTGACCGCCGCGGTCTGCGGCGCGGCCGCCCTGCTCATGCCGAACGCCTTCGACTGGCTCACCGCCCAGCAGGAGCGCGGGCTGCAGGTCGAGTCGCTCGCCGCGACGCCGTTCGCCCTCGCCCGGGCGCTCGGCTGGTGGCCCGGCTACACGACCTACCAGTACGGGGCGATGGAGCTGGTCGGGCCCGGGATCGAGACGGCGACGACGGTGAGCGTCGCCTCGACCTGCCTGGCGCTCACGTTCATCGCCACCTGGTGGGTGGGCGCCAGGCCCACCGCCGTGACCTACTACGACGCCGCGTTCACCGTCGTGCTGCTGCTCGTGCTCACCAGCAGGGTGCTCTCCCCGCAGTACCTGGTCTGGCTGCTCGGGCTCGCCGCCGTGGTCCTCGCGGTGCCGCGCGGCGAATCGAGCCAGCGGCCGGCCGCGTGGCTCGTCCTGCTCGCCGGCCTGCTGACCGGGATCATGTACCCGTGGCTCGAGCAGGACTACAGCTGGACCGGCACCCTCCCCGGCACGCTCGTCCTCACCGCCCGGAACCTCGTGCTCCTCGCCGCCGCGGTGGTGTCGTGCGCCCGGCTCTGGCGGAGCACCTCCCCGTCCGCCGCGGCCGAGGGGGAGCGCGTGGAGATCGGCACCTGACCCCGGGCCGTCACGACGCGGCGAGCAGGCGCTTGCGGAGGAAGGCGATGTCGTCGCGCTGACCGGCCGGCGGCGTCTCCACCACGATCGGGGCGCCGGCCGCGCGGCAGACCTCGACCAGGGCCTCGGGGTCGATCCGCCCCTCGCCGATGTTCGCGTGGCGATCGGCGCCCGAGCCGAAGGCGTCCCGGGAGTCGTTGCAGTGCACCAGGTCGATCCGGCCGGTGATCGCCTTCACCCGGTCGACGAGGCCGGACAGCTCCTCACCGCCCGCGTGGAAGTGGCAGGTGTCGAGGCAGAACCCCACCACGGACGGGTCCGGGGCGCCCGCGGTCACCGCGTCCCAGAGCCGGGCGATGCGGTCGAGCGTCCGCGCCATCGCGTTGCCGCCGCCCGCGGTGTTCTCGATCAGGATCGGGATCGGGCAGGCGATGCGCTCGAAGACCTTGCGCCAGTTGTCGAACCCGGTCTGCGGGTCGTCGCCGGCGGTCACATGCCCGCCGTGGACGACCAGCCCCTTGGCGCCCAGCGCCGCGGCGGCCTCCAGGTGGCGTTCGAGGAGCTTGCGGCTGGGGATCCGGATCCGGTTGTTCGCCGACGCCACGTTGATCACATACGGGGCGTGGATGTAGACGTCGACGCCGGACTCCCGCAGCGCGCCGGCCGTGGCGGGCAGCACCGGCCCCTTCCAGCCCTGCGGATCCCCGAGGAAGAACTGCACGACGTCGGCGTCGAGCTCCGCCGCGTGGGCGAGGGGGTCATCCTGGTCGACGTGGGCTCCGATCCGCAGCCGGTCGCGGCCGTCGTCCATGCCCGCTCCTTCCGTCGTCTCCCATCGCGCCGCCCGGCGTGGCCGGCGGGGTCCCGGCGGCCACACCGCGCCGCCGGCGGCCGCCGTGCCACGCTGGAGCGGGCCGGCGCACCCCGTCCGCGCCCACCTCAGACGTTCGGATCGAAGCCGCCGTGCGCGATCCCGAGAGCGGCCCCGACGAACGCCGCCACCGTGCCGGCGACGATGAACGTGCGCTGGGCGGTCGTCGATGAAATGTACTGCGCGAAGAGCCCGGCGAAGAACCCGATCGCGCCCAGGGCCGAGGCGATCACGTGAGCGCTGACGATGAACCCGAGGACGAACGCGGTGACGCCGATGACGAACACCACGCCGGCCAGGGCGTTCTGCAGGGGCCGCCGGCTGACGGCGAGCCGGGACCGCGGTTCCTCCTTCACCGGCCGTGGATCGAGCCGCATCGTCATCCCCCCCTTTGTCCGCTGCCTACCCCCTCTCCTTTCCCGGTCCACGCGATCGTCACAGTGCTGATAGGGTTAACCGAATGCGTCTGACGTGGGCCGTGGCGGGAGCAGTCCGGCCCCAGTCGCAGGGATCCTCCTGTCACGGCAGGGTGTCGTGACCGCGAAAGTCCGAAGGAGGTTTCGGATCTCTCATGCGCCGTTACGAGATGATGGTCATCCTCGACCCGTCCCTCGATGAGCGCACCGTCGAGCCGTCGCTCGACCAGTTCCTCAGCATCGTCCGCAACGACGGCGGCACCGTGGAGAAGGTGGACGTCTGGGGGCGGCGCAAGCTGGCCTACGACATCGCCAAGCGGTCGGAGGGCATCTACGCCGTCATCGACCTGACCTGCAAGCCGGAGACCGTTCGGGAGCTGGACCGTCAGCTCAACCTCAACGAGAACGTGCTCCGCACCAAGGTCATCCGTCCCGACCTCCACTGACCCGCCGCGATTGTCGGGCGAGCGCCGTACTCTGGCGCTGAACGGGGCCCGACGGGATAGGAAAGGCGAAGCGACCGATGGCAGCAGGCGATACCCAGATAACCATCGTCGGCAACCTCGTCGACGACCCGGAGCTGCGCTTCACCCCCACGGGGCAGGCCGTGGCGCGGTTCCGCGTCGCGTCCACTCCGCGGTACCTCGACCGGCAGACCAACGAGTGGAAGGACGGCGAGGCTCTGTTCCTCACCTGCAACGTGTGGCGGCAGACGGCGGAGAACGTCGCCGAGAGCCTGCAGCGCGGCATGCGGGTGATCGTGCAGGGGCGGCTGCGTCAGCGGTCGTATGAGACCAAGGAAGGTGAGAGGCGGACGGTCTACGAGGTCGAGGTCGATGACGTCGGCCCCTCGCTGCGCAACGCCACCGCCAAGGTGAACAAGACCACCCGGCAGAGCGGCGGCTTCGGGAGCGGCCCCGCGGCCGACCCGTGGGCGACCGCGACGCCGGCTCCGCCGCCGGGCTATGGGTACGGCGGCGGCGGTGGCGCGCAGGACGGCGGATTCGGCGGCGACTTCAGCGACGAGCCCCCGTTCTGACCCGGTCCGGTCGTCCCGCCGGGGTGCACCGGGCCGTGCCGGCGTGAGCGCCGGCCGGTGCTCGGGCGGCGGGCGAGTCCGGCGGGCCGGGGACGCGCGTGATCGACGCTTCGGTCATCCTCCGCATCACTCAACCGATCGACCATTCCCGCGGTACGCGGGGCTCTGAAAGGGAGCACCACGATGGCGAAGACGGCAGTGCGCAAACCGAAGAAGAAGGTTTGCCTCTTCTGTCACGAGAAGATCTCGTACGTCGACTACAAGGACACCGCGCTGCTGCGCAAGTTCATCTCCGACCGCGGCAAGATCCGTGCCCGCCGGGTGACGGGGAACTGCACCCAGCACCAGCGTGACGTGGCCACCGCGATCAAGAACGCCCGCGAGATGGCCCTGCTGCCGTACACCAGCACCTCGCGCTAAGGGAGGAGGACTCAGGACATGAAGCTCATTCTCACCTCTGAGGTCTCCGGCCTTGGCGCGCCCGGTGACGTGGTGGAGGTCAAGGACGGTTACGGCCGCAACTACCTGCTGCCCCGTGGGCTGGCGATCCGCTGGAGCAAGGGCGCCCAGTCCCAGATCGACGCGATCAAGCGGGCCCGGGAGCTGCGCTCCATCCGCGACCGGGAGGCCGCCGAGGAGATCGCCCAGCAGCTCGGCTCGCTCAAGGTGCAGCTGAGGACCCGTGCGGGTGAGTCCGGCCGCCTGTTCGGTTCGGTCACCACCGGTGACATCGCCGAGGCCGTGAAGGCCGCCGGCGGTCCCGAGCTCGACCGGCGCCGCATCATGATCGAGAATCCGATCAAGAGCCTCGGCACCCACCGGGTCACCGTCCGGCTGCACCCGGAGGTCTCGGCCAGCCTCGACATCGAGGTCGTGGCCGCCTGAGGCCCGTTCCCGACGGCCATCTGAGAGGGCCCTTCCCCGCCACGGGGAGGGGCCCTTTCGGTGTCCGCGGGCCGGTTCGCGACGGTCCGTACCGCGCCGGCCGGAGGGGAGGCGGCGAGCGGGCGGCGGGCCGCGTGGGCGGGGGGAAGGAGCCGGGCGGCGCGGGAAGTGGCGGCGGCTCACCAGCACGCCGATCGGCATCGTTGCGCCCGATGCGCCGAGGGACGCGAGGGCGCGCAGGAGCGGCGGGAGCGGCCCGCCCGGCCGCCTGTCTCGCTCGCCGGCCGAGCGGCTGGGGCCTGGGATAATTCCCCCCACGCTGTACCGATAAATTCGGATACCGCTGCTATCCTCCCACTGTTTCTTTGAAATTCGTACTGCTTCACCTGATGGAGGCTGTGATGCGCCGTCCCCCCTTGCTGCTGGCGTTCGGAGCTCTCGCGCTGGCGGCCTCCGCGTGCGCCCCGGCGGAAAGCCCGGCCGCGAACCCCACAGGCACCGTTTCCGCCACCGCCTCCCTGAACTGCGCCAAAGAGGCGCTCCCCGTGAAGAACCCGGGCAAGCTCACCATCGGCACCGACAAGCCCGCCTACGAGCCGTGGTTCAAGAAGGACGACCCCACCAACGGTGAGGGGTTCGAGAGCGCGGTCGCCTACGCGGTCGCCGAGCGGCTCGGCTTCACCAAGGACGAGGTCACCTGGACCGTGGTGCCGTTCGACTCGTCCTTCGCCCCGGGACCCAAGCAGTTCGACTTCGACATCAACCAGATCTCGATCACCGAGGAGCGGAAGAAGGCGGTCGACTTCAGCCAGGGCTACTACACGGTCAAGCAGGCCGTGGTGGCGCTGGAGGGGTCGAAGTTCGCCGCGGCGACCAGCCTCGCCGACCTCAAGGACGCCAAGTTCGGCGTGCAGGCCGGCACCACGGCGCTCCAGGCCGTCCAGCAGGTGATCCAGCCGAACACCGAGCCGAGCGTGTTCAACCAGCAGATCGACGCGATCAACGCGCTGAAGAACAAGCAGATCGACGTGATCGTCGTCGACCTGCCCACCGCGTTCTACGTCACCGCCGCCCAGGTGGAGGGGTCGAAGATCGTCGGCCAGTTCGCGTCGAGCTCGGACGCGCCCGAGGAGTTCGGCCTGCTGTTCGAGAAGGGCAGCCCGCTCGTCCCCTGCGTCGACCAGGCGCTCAGCGAGCTCAAGGCCTCGGGTGAGCTCGCCGCCATCGAGCAGCGCTGGCTGACCGGGGCCGCCGGCGCGCCGGAGCTGAAGTGACCGAGGGGGCGGCCGACGCCGGCTCGTGGGTGAAGAGCGAGCGGCAGCTCCGCAGGGAGGCCGAACGGCGCCGCCAGGCCCGCCGGTCGGCCTCCGTCGCGACCGCTTCCACGCTCCTGGCCGGGATCATCGTGGTGTGGGCCGTCACGGCGTCGCCCGGCTGGCCCCGCGTCCAGGAGACGTTCTTCAGCCCCGCCGCCTTCGCCGCGGCCTTCCCGGACGTGCTCCGGGGCTTCCTGCTCAACATCAAGATCTTCCTCATCGCCGAGCCGCTCATCCTCGTGCTCGGGCTCGCCGTGGCGCTGGTGCGGTCGCTGCGCTCGCCGGTGTTCTTCCCGTTGCGCGCCGTGGCCGTGCTGTACACCGACATCTTCCGCGGCATCCCGACGATCCTGCTCGTCTACCTGGTGGGCTTCGGCATCCCCGCGCTGCAGCTCCAGGGCGCACCGACCGACCCGGTCACCCTCGGGATCATCGCGCTCGTGCTCTCCTACGGCGCGTACGTCGCGGAGGTGTTCCGCTCGGGCATCGAGTCGATCCACCCGAGCCAGCGGGCGGCCGCGCGCTCGCTCGGGCTCACCCACGGGCAGACCATGCGCCACGTGGTGCTGCCGCAGGCGATCCGCCGGGTGATCCCCCCGCTCCTCAACGACTTCGCCTCCCTGCAGAAGGACAGCGCGCTCGTCGCCGTGCTCGGACCGCTGGAGGCGCTGCGGCAGGCCCAGATCCACACCGCGTCGATGTTCAACTACACGCCCTATCTCGCGTCCGCGCTGCTGTTCATCGTGCTCACCGTGCCCATGGCCCGGTTCACCGACCACCTCGCCGAGCGCGCGGCGCGGCGCCAGATGGGAGGCGGCCGGGTATGAGCGTGCTGCGGATCGAGGGGGTCTGGAAGCGCTACCGGGACCACAGCGTGCTGCGCGGGATCGACCTGGAGGTCGCCCCGCACGAGGTGGTCTGCCTGATCGGCGCGTCGGGCTCGGGCAAGTCGACGCTGCTGCGCTGCATCAACCTGCTCGAGACCGTGGACGACGGCGCGATCTACCTGGACGGGGAGGAGATCACCGATCCGCGGGTCGACGCGGACGCGGTACGCCGCCGGATCGGCATGGTCTTCCAGGCGTACAACCTCTTCCCGCACCTCACCGTGCTCGCCAACATCACGCTGGCCCCGCGGAAGGTGCACGGCGTGCCCCGCCGGGAGGCCGAGGACCAGGCGCGAGAGCTGCTCGCGCGGTTCGGGCTCGCGGACAAGGCGCACGAGTACCCGGACCGGCTCTCCGGCGGGCAGCAGCAGCGGGTGGCCATCATCCGGGCGATCGCCACCAAGCCGCGGCTGCTCCTGCTCGACGAGGTCACCTCCGCGCTCGACCCCGTCCTCGTCACCGAGGTGCTCGGCCTCGTCCGGGAGCTGAAGGAGAGCGGGATGACGATGATCATCGCCACCCATGAGATGGGCTTCGCCCGGGAGATCGCCGACACCGTCTGCTTCCTCGACGGCGGGGTGCTGCTGGAGCGCGGCTCCCCGGACCGGATGTTCACCGCGCCGGAGCACCCCCGCACCCGGGACTTCCTCCGGCGGGTGGTCGACGCCGGGCGCCTGTAGCCCGCGGCGGGGACCCGGCCGCGACCGGAGCCCGACCCGATTCCGCCCATCGCGCCGGCCGGTCAGGCCGCGCGGCATCGTGGCCGGCCGTGCGGGAGCGCTCGCGCCGGCCGCCGGGGCGGGGGAGGAACACCGCGCCGCGCCCCGGCGGCGAGCGGCGCGGCCGACGGCCGTGCCGTGCCGCCCCGGTCCGCGAAGCCTCCGCCGGTGCGGCACCGGAGGTCACCGGGCACGGGCCGGTGATGGCGCGGTGGCCCGCCTCAGCCGGCGCGGAGCCGGAGGTCACGCGCCGGACCCGCGGTCGGCCGTCGCGGGGGTGCCGGCCCCGGTTACCATCCAGGCCGTGCCGTACGCCCGGGTGCCGAGGGTGAGCGCCCGCGCCGCCATCCACACGCCGAAGGCGATCCACAGGGCGAAGAGGCTCCCGGCGAGCAGGGCGAACGGGAGGAAGGCGAGCGTGGCGGCGAGCTGGGCCCAGGCGAGATAGCGCTGGTCGCCGGCGCCGATCAGCACCCCGTCGAGCACGAAGACCACGCCCGCGATCGGCTGGAAGAGCGCGACCAGCCAGAGCACCGAGGCGAGCTCGGCGGCGACGGCCTGGTCGGCGTCGAAGATCCCGGGGATGACCGGCCGGAGCAGCACGATGGCGATCCCGAAGACCACGCCGCAGCCGATGCCCCAGGTCACCATGCGGGTGGTGGCGGCGCGGGTGGCCGCGGTGTCACCGGCGCCGAGCGTGCGGCCGATGATCGCCTGCCCGGCGATGGCGATCGAGTCGTGGGCGAACGCGAGGAAGGTCCAGATCCGCGCCGCGATGGTGTGCGCCTCGATCTGCGCGTCGCCCATCCGCGTGGCGAGCGAGGCGGTGATGAGCAGCGTGGCCTGCAGGCTGACCGTGCGGATGAACAGGGCGAAGCCGGCGCCGCCCGCGGAGCGCAGCCCCGCGGGGTCGGGGCGGAGCGAGGTTCCGTGCCGCCGGGCGGCGCGGACCACCAGGACGAGGTAGACGGCGGCCGAGAGGACCTGGGCGATGACGGTGCCCGCGGCCGACCCGGCGATGCCCCAGCCGAGCCCGAGGACGAACCACGCGTTGAGCAGGGCGTTGAGCGTGAACGCGCTCACCGAGATGACCAGCGGGGTGCGGGTGTCCTGCAGCCCGCGCAGCACCCCGGTGCCGGCGAGCACCAGCAGCATGGCGGGCACGCCGAACAGGCTGACCCGGAGATAGGTGACGGCCAGCGTGGCGAGCGTGCCCTCGGCTCCGAACACATGTACGATTGATGGCGCCAACGGCCAGCATACGGCGCTGATGGTGACGCCGATCACGGCCGCCAGCCATAGGCCGTCGATGCCCCGGCGCATCGCCTGCGCGAGGTTCCCGCTGCCGAGCTGCCTCGCCACGGCCGCGGTGGTGCCGTACGCGAGGAAGACGCAGAGGCCGACCAGCGCGGCGAGCACCGTGCCGGCCAGCCCGAGCGCGCCGAGCGCCGGATCGGGGAGGTGGCCGACGATGACGGAGTCGGTGAGCAGGAAGAGCGGCTCGGCGACCAGGGCGCCGAAGGCGGGTACGGCCAGCCGGAGGATCTCCCGGTCGCTGACTCGGCTCGAACGGTCGCGCCGGCCGGTCTCGGTCGTGTGTGACATGGCCCCCTTCTGTTTCACGTCGCCCTGCCCGGCCGGCATGGGCGCTGAGGAGAACTTTATTTGTTCCACAGCACGTGGACAGAACTTTCCCAGCTCAGCAGGGCTTCTGGGGGTGGAGGCCGGCGTTTTCCACAGGGTCGTCCCCAGGCTTCCCACACGTCGTGGCCGGCGTCTGCACACGTTATCCACAGCACTGTCGACAGATCGAGTTGCCCTGACCGAGGTGTGAGACGAAACTTGCGCTCCGAATTGAGGTCGGTGGTGCTGCTGGGCAAGGGGGTGCCGAGTGAGCGTTCTCGATTTTCCGGCAGGACCCGGGGGATCGAACTCGATCTTTGAGCGGACGCCGCCGCACAACATCGAGGCCGAGCAGTCGGTGCTCGGCGGCATGCTCCTCTCCAAGGACGCCATCGCCGACGTGATCGAGGTGCTCCGCTCGGAGGACTTCTACCGGCCCGCCCACCAGATCATCTACGACGTGATCATCGACCTCTACGGCCGGGGCGAACCGGCCGACTCGGTCACGGTCTTCGATGAGCTGCAGAAGCGCGGCGAGGTCGCCCGGGTCGGCGGCGGCGCCTACCTGCACACCCTCACCGCCACCGTGCCCACCGCCGCCAACGCCGGGTACTACGCGAAGATCGTCAAAGAGCAGGCCATCCTCCGGCGGCTGATCGAGGCCGGCACCCGGATCGTCTCCTACGGGTACGGCGGGACCGGCGAGGACGTCGACGACCTCGTCGACCGGGCCCAGGCCGAGCTGTTCAAGGTCACCGAGCGCCGCACCAGCGAGGACTACCTCCCGCTCTCCGAGATCATGCCCGGCGCCCTGGACGAGATCGAGGCCATCAGCAGCCGCAACGGCCAGCTCGTCGGGGTTCCGACCGGGTTCCAGGACCTCGACGCCCTCACCAACGGGCTCCACCCCGGGCAGATGATCGTCATCGCGGCGCGCCCCGCCATCGGCAAGTCCACGCTGGGGCTGGACTTCGCCCGGTCCGCGGCGATCAAGCACGGCCTCACCACGGTGATCTTCTCGCTGGAGATGTCCCGCAACGAGATCACCATGCGGCTGCTCTCCGCCGAGGCCCGGGTGCCGCTCCACACCATGCGCTCCGGGATGATGAGCGACGAGGACTGGACCCGCATGGCCCGCCGGATGGGCGAGGTCGCCAACGCCCCGCTCTTCATCGACGACTCCCCGAACATGTCGATGATGGAGATCCGGGCCAAGTGCCGTCGGCTCAAGCAGCGGCACGACCTCAGGTTCGTGATCGTCGACTACCTCCAGCTGATGAGCTCGAACAAGAAGCACGAGAGCCGCCAGCAGGAGGTCTCGGAGATCTCCCGGGCGCTCAAGCTCCTCGCCAAGGAGCTCGAGGTCCCCGTCGTCGCGATCTCCCAGCTCAACCGGGGTCCGGAGCAGCGCCAGGACAAGCGCCCGCAGATCTCCGACCTGCGGGAGTCGGGGTCGATCGAGCAGGACGCGGACGTGGTGATCCTGCTCCACCGGGAGGACGCCTACGAGCCGGAGTCGCCGCGGGCCGGGGAGGCCGACCTGATCGTCGCCAAGCACCGCAACGGCCCGACCGCCACCGTCACCGTCGCCTTCCAGGGGCACTACAGCCGCTTCGTCGACATGGCGCACTAGCGCGCCGGGTCTCGCCAGGTCGGCGCGCCGTCCTCGGGCCCGCCGTACCGGCCGGGGAGGTCACCGCGCCCGCCGCCGGTGAGCGGTGGTACGGCTCCGCCCGCCGGGGAAACGCGCGCCGCGAAGGGACGGACGCGGCCCATGCCGGGACGGCGCCGGCGGGTCCGCACGCCGGACCGCCGGGAGATCGGTGTCGTGCCGGCCTGTCCTCCGCCGAGGACCGTCCGCGGGAGTGCCGGTCGCGTCACGGGGATGCGACGCACCGGGATGACCGGGCCCGCCGCACACCCGGAAGCCGGCCGTACCCGGGGACCGGCCGATGGGGTGCCCCGGATCACTCGGCGGTGGCGCGGTCGTAGCGCGCCCGCGCGGCCCGGATGTCGTCGCGGTGCGCGATGGCCCACTCGTTCAGCGCGGTGAGCGGGGCGAGCAGCGTCCGGCCCAGCGGTGTCAGCTCATAGTCGACCCGGGGTGGTACGCTCGCGTGCACGGTGCGCCGGACCAGCCCGTCGCGTTCGAGCTGCCGCAACGTCAGGGTGAGCATGCGCTGGCTGATCCCCTCGATGCCGCGGTGCAGCTCGCCGAACCGGTGCGGGCGCCGGCCGAGCAGCACGATGACGAGCACGCTCCACTTGTCGGCCACCCGGTCGAGCACCTCGCGGACGGGGCAGTCCTCGACCTCGGCGGGCGGATCCGGCCGCGTGTCCGGCATCGCGGTGCCTCCCTTCACTGGGCTGGGATACTTACGTGTCGTTCTGTTACGCACAATAAGTAACCAGGAGGCGTGATGGACACCCCACGGCAGCCGGCCGAGCGGTCCTCGCCGTCCACGCCGGACGGCACCGGCCGCGACGAGCACGCCACGCCGTACCCGGCGGCGCCGGGCCTGGTGATGCCGGGCACCGAGGACGCGCCGGTGTGCTCGGACGGGACCTGCTGGTGAGCGCGGAGGGATCGATGCGGATCGACGTATGGTCGGACATCGTGTGCCCCTGGTGCTACCTCGGCAAACGGCGGCTGGAGCGGGCGCTGGCCGAGTTCGAGCACGCCGACCGGGTCGAGGTGGTGTGGCGCAGCTTCCAGCTCGATCCGGGCTACCCCGTGGGCACCCGGGAGCCGGTGTACCAGTCCCTCGCCAAGAAGATGGGGCTCCCGCTCAAGCAGGTCCGCGCGATGACCGACCGGGTGAAGGCGCTCGCGGCGGAGGAAGGGCTCGCCTACGACTTCGACCGGGCGGTCATGGTCAACACTTTCGCCGCCCACCGGCTCACCCACCTGGCCAAGGCGCACGGCCTCGGCGCGGAGATGCACGAGCGGCTCATGCGCGCCCAGCTCTGCGAGGGCAGGGTGCTCGACGACCCCGAGACGCTCGCCGAGCTCGCCGCGGAGGTCGGCGTCCCGGCCGACGAGGCGCGCCGCGTGCTCGCCGGTGACGAGTACACGCGGGAGGTCGAGGAGGACATCCGGCAGGCCCGGGAGCTCGGCGTGACCGGGGTGCCGTTCTTCGTGTTCGACAACGCCTACGGCATCGCGGGCGCGCAGAGCTCCGAGATGCTCCTCCAGGCGCTCCGCACGGTCCACGGCAACGCCACCGCCGGCACCACCGCCACCCCGGCCTAGCGCGGCCGCACGCCGGCCGTACCACCGCCGCAGGGCCGTTGCCCGGACGGCGGCGCCGAGGCGGCGACGGGGAGGACGAGCGCGCTCAGCCGGTCCGGACGGCCAGCCGCTCGGCGAGGATGCCGGCCCGGGCGAGCTGGACCCGGCGCGCCTGACCCGCGGCGAACCGCGTCAGGAACCAGGGGGCGGTCAGCTCCAGCCGATCCTCCACCCGGGTCCCGCCGTCCTCAGGCGACAGGTCGAACCGGTAGCGCATCCGGACGCGGCCCGGGCTGCGCACCTCCCCGTACACGGCGAGCCCGTCGGTGCGCAGGGTGACCGCGATCGGGTTGTCGTAGCGGAACGGGCCGAAGGCGAAGCGCTCGATCGAGGTATACCGGACCACGTCCGGGTCGGAGCGATCGACGTCCCGGACGGCCACCACCAGGGGAGACAGCCCCACGTAGCTCTCGGGTGTGGCGAGGTGGTCGAAGACCTCCTTCGGATCCGCGGCGACATGGAACGTGTTGACCAGCACCCTCGTCGGCACCGGGCCTCCCCGAAAATCGGTCCGAAAATCCGGTTTTTCTCGGTCCGAATTGTGGCAGAGCGCGTTAACCGGCCGGCCGCCTTACGATCACGAACCGGTGTCGCGAAGGTCCTGGACTCCTGAGGCGTCCGCACGCCGGGACCGGGATCCCGGCACGCCCGCCGTCACTCCCAGCGGAACATGCGCGCCGCGGCGAGACCGGCGGCCACGGCCCAACCGGCCGCCACGGCGAGGTGGAACGCCTCCGGCGGGTGACCGGCGAACGCGTCCGTGAAGAGCTGCCCGAGCGCCCCGGTGGGGGTGAGATCGCTGATCCGGCGCAGCACCTCCGGCATGAGCCGCCGGGGCAGCCACATGCCCGCGAAGAACAGCAGCGGGAACATCGCCGCCGAACCCGCCCCCTGGACCACCCGGGAGTTCGGCGCCACCGCGGCGAGCCACAGCCCCAGGGCGAACAGGGTCAGCGCGCCGAGCAGGTAGCTCCCGGCGAACGCGCCGAGCGCCCGCGGGTAGGGCACGCCGAGGACCGCGTTGCCCAGCACCAGGATGAGCGCCACCGAGACGACCGAAACGGCGAAATAGATCACGAGCTGGGCGGCGAGCAGCGTGCCCGGCCGTACCGGGGTGGTGGACATCCGGCGCAGCACGCCCCGCTCCCGGTAGACCACCAGGGCCGTCGGCAGGGTGCTGAGCGCGAGCGTCACCACCGTCAGCAGGGTCATCATCGCGGGAAGCTGCACGTCCACCACCCGGTTGCCGCCGAGCGCGGGGACCGGCTCCCGGAAGCCCGGGATCGTGGCGCCGAGGGCCAGCAGCAGGGCCACGGGGAGGAAGACGGCGAAGAACACCGCGGCGGGTTCGCGGAGGAAGAGCCTGGCCTCGACGGCGATCAGCCGGGCGAGGGGGAGGCGGGTCGTCATGAGCGGCTCCAGGTCAGCGGAGGCGCCGGGCGGTCCCGGCGCGGCGTCGGAAGGGCCGGTCCGGTGCCGGGTGGCCCGGCCGGGTGGGCCGTTCCCGGGCTCGGGGATCGGCCCGGTGAACGGGCATCGGTGCCGGGCGGCACCCCGGCTCTGTGCGCGGGCGGCGCCGTGGCCCGGGGGCAAAGGTGGTGCCGTATCCGGGTGCGAGGGGCGGTGCCGTGGCCCGGTGAGCCCGGTGAGCAGGTGGTGCCGTGGCCCGGTGCGCAGGCAGCGCCGTGCCCGGGTGCGGGGGCGGTGCCGTCGCCCCGGCGCGCGCGAGGCGCCACGGACCGGCGGCGGTGGCGCCGGCCCGGTCGAAGGCCGCGCTACGGCCGTTCGGCCGGCGGCTGGCCGGTCAGCGCGAGGAAGGCGTCGTCGAGGGAGGCCCGCTCCACCCGGAGGCCGGAGATCCGGGAGGCGGGCAGCCGGGTCAGCACCGCGGCGGGCAGGTCGCCGGCGCCGGTGACGGTAACCTCGTCACCGGCGCTGGTCACCGACGTGACCTCGGGCAGGTCCCGCAGGCCGTCGATCGGCTCGGACGTGCGGAACACGAGCCGCTGCCCGAGCCCCGCCCGGGCGATCAGCCCGGCCGGGGTGTCCACCGCGCGCACCCGTCCCGCGTGGAGCAGGGCGACCCGGTCGCAGAGCCGCTCGACCTCCGCCATGAAGTGGGTGACGAGCAGCACGGTGACCCCCCGCGCCCGGATGCGCTCGATCAGGTCCCAGGTCTCCCGGCGCGCCCGTGGGTCGAGGCCCGTGGTGAGCTCGTCCAGGATGGCGATCTTCGGGTCGCCCACCAGGGCGAGCGCGATCGACAGCCGCTGGCGCTGCCCGCCGGAGAGCTTCGCGAACGGCGCGTCCGGGTCGAGGCCGGTCTCGTCGAGCAGCCGGCCGAGGTCGGCGGGCCGGGCGTAGAACGAGGCGAAGAGCCCGAGCGCCTCCCGGACCCGGATCTTGTCGGGCAGCGAGCAGTCCTGCAGCTGGACCCCGACCTCCTCCTTCAGGTCGGCGTCCACCCGGATCGTGCCCGACGTGGGGGTGCGCAGCCCGGCGATGCACTCGACCGTCGTCGTCTTGCCCGCGCCGTTCCGGCCGACGATCCCGAAGATCTCGCCCTCGTCCACGGAGAACGAGACGTCCTCGACCGCCACCCGATCGCCGTACGCCTTGTGCAGGTGGTCCACCGTGATGATCGCCATGCCTCGACGCTAGGCGGGCCGGGGCGGCGGCGGAATGCGGCTGGGCGCCCATCCGGGGTGGAGTCATCTCCACCCTTTTCGGGTAGCGGGGGCCATTGGGGGAGGCCGCCCGATGGCGCAGACTGGGGCCTATGGTGCGAAGGACGCTGACGGCGCTGGCCAGGGGGCTTGGCCTGTTCTCCCTGGCGGTGCTGGGAGAGCTCGTGGCCGTGGTGATGCTGGTGGCGGTGCTGCTCAGCTTCTTCGCCGGCCTGGTCTTCCTCTTCCCTCCCGCGGTACGGCTCGCGCGGGCCGCGGCCCGGGTCAACCGGCGGCTGGTCCGCGCGTGGGCGGGCGTGGCGATCGCCGAGCCGTACCGGCCGCCGCCCACCCCGCCGGCGGAGCGCGCCGGGGAGCCGGGGCCGGGCCGGTGCGGCCCGGTGATGCAGGGGACCGCGCTCCGGCTGACGTGGCTGCTCAACGATCCGGCCACCTGGCGGGACCTGCTCTTCCTGCTGGTGGTCCCGTGGACGGGCGGGCTGCTCGTCGCGGCGCCGGTGCTGCTCGCCGCGGTGGGCGCCGTCCAGCTCGTGAGCGGGGCGCCGCTCGGCCTGGCGTGGCTCGTGCTCGCCGCCGCGGTGGCCCCGAGGTACGCGCCGTGGGCGCTGCGCGCGTACGGGTACCTCGCGCACGCGCTGCTCGGCCCGACCGAGAAGGCCGAGCTCGCGCGGCAGGTGCGCCGGCTCTCCGCGGTGCGCACCGAGGTCGTGGACGCGCAGGCGGCCGAGCTGCGCCGGATCGAGCGCGACCTGCACGACGGCGCCCAGGCCCGCCTGGTGGCCGTCGGCATGATGATCGGCACGGCCGAGCGGCTGCTGGACACCGACCGGAACGCCGCCCGGGCCATGCTCGCCAAGGCGCGGGAGGCCTCCGCCGACGCGCTGCACGAGCTGCGCCGGATCGTCCGCGGCATCCACCCCCCGGTGCTCGCCGAACGCGGGCTCGGCGACGCGGTCCGGGCGCTCGCCCTGGACTGCCCGCTGCCCACCCACGTCACCATCGACCTGCCGGCCAGGGTCGCGGCGCCGCTCGAGTCCGCGGCGTACTTCGCGATCAGCGAGCTCCTCGGCAACGCGGCACGGCACGCCGGCGCGACCCGGGCCTGGGTCGACATCGGCCACGACGGCACCAC
Organism: Thermobispora bispora DSM 43833; assembly: GCF_000092645.1. NCBI lineage: Bacteria > Bacillati > Actinomycetota > Actinomycetes > Streptosporangiales > Streptosporangiaceae > Thermobispora > Thermobispora bispora. The sequence goes on along the minus strand of NC_014165.1, from coordinate 4,138,271 downwards.
CCTGCGGATCACGGTCACCGATGACGGCCGGGGCGGCGCCGATCCCGCGCGCGGCACCGGGCTGCGCGGCATCGAGCGCCGGATCGGCGCGTTCGACGGCGTCCTCACCCTCAGCAGCCCGGCCGGCGGCCCCACCACTGCCGTGATCGAGCTGCCGCAGGCGCTGCCCGCGCCGCGGCCGCAGCCGCTCACCCGGCGGGCGATCGCGCTCGTCGCGTGCGGCGTCCTGGGCTGGATCCCCCTGGTCCCGCAGGGGTTCGTGCCGATGGTGTTCAAGCTGACCGGGGTGACCGCGAAGTCGTGGTTCCTCGGGCTGCACGTGGCGGAACCGTTCCAGTGGCCGGTCATCGGCGGGATGATCCTGCTCGGTGCCGGGATGCTCGCCTTCGCCGCCTGGCCGGCGCTGGTCCACCGGGCCGGGGTGCGGTGATGCGCGTCGTCCTCGCCGAAGACCACCACCTGCTGCGGGAGGGGCTGATCCACCTGCTCCGCGCCCACGGCTTCGACGTGGTCGCCGCGGTGGAGTCCGGGCCGCAGCTCCTCCGGGCGCTCCTCGAGGAGCGCCCGGACGTGGCGGTCGTCGACGTACGGCTCCCGCCCACGTACACCGATGAAGGGCTCCGCGTGGCGCTCGAGGCGCGCGAACGGGTCCCCGGCCTGCCGATCCTCGTCCTCTCCCAGCACGTGGAGCGGCTGTACGCCCGGGAGCTGCTGGCCGACGGGTCGGGAGGGGTCGGCTACCTGCTGAAGGACCGGGTGTTCAACGGCGAGCAGTTCGCCGACGCGGTGCGGCGGGTGGCCACGGGCGGGACGGCCATGGACCCGGAGGTCATCGCCCGGCTGCTCGCCGCCCGCCCCGAGCCGCTCAGCAGGCTCACCCCGCGCGAGCGCGAGGTGCTGGAGCTCATGGCCGAGGGGCGGTCGAACGCGGCGATCGGGCAGCGGCTCTACCTCAGCGAGAGCGCGGTCAGCAAGCACATCGCCGGCATCTTCGCCAAGCTCGGCCTCGCCCCGTCCGACGACGACAACCGCCGGGTGCTCGCCGTGCTGACCTTCCTCGACCGCAGGTGAGGCGGGCGGCGGTTTTGCGATCGGTCACCATGTCGTATGTGTCACCGTCATCGCGCCCGGCGGCACCGCGCGGGGGACGCCCGCGGCGGGCGGCGGGTGCTGCGGGCCGGGGGCGCGGTGCCCGGCGCGGGCACCGGCGGGTCCACCCCTGGTCCGGTGCATGCGCCGCCGGGGACCGGTGTTACCACGCGGCCGAGCCCGGGTGGGCCGCATCGACCGTTTCGCTGGTTCGCCGCTCGTTCTGTCGCTCCCGGGGGTTACCTTCTCACCGAACGGGGGTGCTAGGAGGTCGCAGTGAAGATCCGGGTGAACCGAGACGTGCTGGCGGATGCGGTGGCGTGGACGGCCCGCCTGCTGCCGGGACGGTCCACCGTGCCCGCGCTCTCGGGACTGCTGCTCGAAGCGGATGCGGATCTGCGCATCTCGGTCTTCGACTACGAGGTGTCGGCCTGGGCGCAGATCGAGGCCGATGTCGCCGCGCCGGGACGGGTGCTCATCCCCGGCCGGGTGCTCGCCGAGATCACCAAGAGCCTCCCCGATCGGCCGGTCGACCTGTACCGGGACGGCGGTGAGGCCGTCCTGACCTGCGGCAGCCTCGAGTACGACCTGCTCGTGCTCCCGGACGAGGACTTCCCCAGCCTGCCCGCCATGCCGCCGAAGGCCGGGGCGGTGGGCGGGGGTGTGTTCGCCTCCGCGGCCGGTCAGGTCGCGGCCGCGGCGAGCCGGGACGACAGTCTCCCCATGCTCACCGGTGTCCGGATCGACATCGACGGCGTCCGGGTCTCCATGGCGGCGACCGACCGCTACCGGATCGCGGCCCGCGAGTTCCTCTGGCACCCCGAGCGCCCGGACGAGCGGCGCGGTGTGGTGGTGCCCGCCCGGCTGCTGGTGGAGGCGGCGCGGTCGCTCCGCGAGGGCGAGATCTCCATCGGCCTCGGCGAGAACGTCATCGGCCTGCGGAACCAGGACCGGACGGTGATCGTCCGCCTGCTCGACGATCAGTTCATCGACTATCGGTCCCGGCTGTCCGAGCAGTGGCCGATCCACGCCGACCTCGCCCTCGCCCCGTTCGTCGAGGCGGTGAAGCGGGTCACGCTGGTCGCCGAGCCCAACACTCCGGTACGGCTCGCCTTCTCGCCCGGCCAGGTGCTCATCCGCGCGGGCGGGGGGAGTATCGGCCGCAGCACGGAGATCGTGGCGGCCGAGCTCGACGGGCCGGACATCGACATCGCCTTCCAGCCGCACTTCCTGCTCGACGGCCTGGCCGGGGTGGAGACCGAGCGGGTGCGCCTGCACATGGCCACCCCGACCCGCGCCGCCCTCATCACCGAAGAGGGCGACGACCCGGCCTTCCGCTACCTGGTGATGCCCGTCCGCCCGCACGGCTGAGCAGTACCGATTGAGCCGTATCGGTTGGGCCGTATCGGTTGGGCCGTACCGCCGGCCGCTCGGCCGCCCGGGGACACGACCGGACCCGCCGAACCCCCGGCAGAGCGGGGTCAGTCGTCGCCCGGCGAGGAGGAGCCGTCGCCCGCGTTCTCGGTGAGGGCGATCAGGATGTGCTCCATGCAGGCGTGGCCGGCGCGCTCGGCGGCGGCCGCGTCACCGGCGACGATCGCCCGGACGATCGTGTCGTGCGGGATGTAGTTCTCCTTCAGCGAGCCGCCCGCGGTGCGGATGCTCGAGCGCAGGGCCGCCGAGAAGTCCAGGTAGAGGTCCATCAGGACCTGGTTGTGCGTGGCGGCGACGACCGTCACGTGGAAGTTCAGGTCGGCCTCGACGAACGTCTCGGGGTCGCCCTCCGCCCAGGCCTTCTCCCGTTCGGCGAGGGCGGCCTCCATCGCGGCGATGTCCTCATCGGTGCGGCGGATCGCGGCGAGGCGGGCCGCTTCCACCTCGAGCGCCCGGCGGACCTCGAGGATCTCGAGCTGCTCGGCCGCGCGGAGCCGTCGCGCCATCACCCCGGACAGCTCGCTCGTGGCGCGGACGTATGTGCCGTCACCCTGCCGGCACTCGAGCAGCCCGGCGTGTGTCAGCGCCCGCACGGCCTCCCGCACGGTGTTCCGGCCGACCCCGAGTTGCTCCGCGAGCGCGGTCTCAGTCGGGATCTTGGCGTTGAGCTGCCAGTAACCCGAAGTGATCTGCTCTTTGAGCTGATCGATCACCTGGTCCACAAGAGACGCCCGCTGCGCGGTCCGCAGGCTCACCGCCGCCAGCCTCCTTTGGGATGCCAATCATCCGATGATGGAATGAGGCTCCCAATTATTCCAGAGCCTTCTGACCACACCCCGAGCGCCGGTCGGCTAACCGGCGAGCATGGCCGCGCCGGCGACGCCGGGAATGGTCACGTGGATGCCTACGGCCTCCAGCGCCTTACGATAAGCCGTCGCCTGCGAGCGTCTGTCACCGGCCTGCCCATAAAGGTCACCGAGCATCCGCCAGGTCTTGGCGGCCTCCCGTTCATGCGCCTCGGGGTCGCCGTCGAGCAGCTCATGCGCGCGCCGCAGCGCCAGTGTGGCGTCATCGGAGCGTGCCAAAGCGGCTTTCGCCAAGACCAGGTGCGCGGTCGCCGCGATGATCCCCCCGGTGGCCGGGGAGAGCTCCAGCATCCGCTGGGCCAGTTCGATCGCCGAGGCCGTGTCCCCGGTCCGGATGCGGAGCCAGCCCAGCACGGCGAGGCTGCGCCCGAGCTCCCGCGGGTCGGCGGACAGCCCGGTGAAGACCCGGAGGGCCGCTTCGGCGAGTTCCTTGGCGCGCTCCAAATCATCAAAATTGGGATCCATCACCCGAATCTGTGCAAGTTCTCTCGCGATCCGGGCGGACGTGAGCGCCGTCCGGGCGGGACGGCCGACGGCGAGCGCGTCCTCGGCGAGCTGGACGGCGAGGGCCGAGTCGTCCCCTTCGGCCGCGGTCGTGCTCGCCCGCCACAGCGCCTGCACCTCGGCGGTGCGATCCCTCACCTCGGGCACCCCGGTCAGGTCGAGGACCCGTTCCACGTACGGCAGGCCGGTCCCGGTCTCCACCAGGGCGAGCGCGAGGTCGATGGCCACCTCGCCGGAGACGATGCCGATCCGCTCCGCCTTGGCCTGCGCCTCGGCGCCGAGGTCGCGGGCCCGTAGCCGGTCGCCGGCCCGTTGGTAGCACCGGCAGAGGGCGACGATCAGCGGCAGATCGGAGAGCCGCTCGGGGTGCTCCATGGCCTCCCGGCGCAGCCGCTCGTACTCCTCGACGGCCTGCTCGATCTTCCCCTGAGCCTCCAGAGCGCGGGCGAACCCGACATGCGCCCGCGTGGCGAGCGTGGCGTTGTCCCCGTCGGACGCCTGCATGATCGCCTTGAACCGGTCGGCGGCCACGGCGGGGGAGCCGTGGTGCAGCTCGAGCTCGGCGTGGCGCAGGCTTAACTCGGTGTCGATGCGCTGCCGCGGCTCGATCCCGTGGAGGAGGAACTCGGTGGTGCAGCCCAGCCTTTCGGCCAGGAGACGGGCCACCGCAGGGGTGGGCGTCCGCTTACCCGATTCGATCAGTGAGACATAGCTGTCGGACAGGTCCGGCCCCGCGAGCTGGGCCTGTGACATGCGCCTGCTCAGCCGCAGGCCGCGGACGCGGTCGCCGATGGTTCCCTGACTCGGCATCTGGACTCTCAGGGCGGGAGAACGACGAATGGCGTTGTCATGATGGCATGAGATGACCGAATCACGTAACCCTCGGTTAAGAATCACGGCGATGTAGGTTGGGTTACGGAACCCTGAAGGCAACCTGGATGGTTGCGAATAGTTTTGATCCGGTCGCTAATCGTCGTCGTTGTCCTTATCGGGGAAGATCAGCTGGCACACCTCGAGGTAGAGGGTTTCGGGGTACGGGAGGTACCTCACCTCGCGGAACGCCTGATCCTGACCCGCCGACTCGAGCTCGAACTCCCCGTACCCGATGAGGCGGCCGAGCAGGGACCGCTTGAAGCTCATGTCGGTGACCTGGCTGAGCGGCATCATCGCGACCTTGCGCGTGATCAGCCCGCTGGTGACGAGCATGCGCTTGTTGGTCACGATGAAGTGATCGTCGGCCCACTCCGCCACCCGCCAGAGCAGGCGGACGAGCAGCAGGAGCCAGGCGCACCAGATGATGGGGAGCGCGTCACCGCCCCCGCTGTCGCTCAGCATCTTGCTGAGCAGGCCCGCGACGATCAGCCCACCGAAAGTCTCTGCCGCCGGACGGAGTAGCACGGCGGGATGGCGCCGGACCATGACGACGGGGACTTCGCCAGGGAGTAGGTAACGGTTGATCGAGGAGGGGGCCGATTCCCCGCGGGCCACAAGTCTCATGTCAGCGAGGCAAAGAACTGAGCCATCGAGTCAGCCGCACGCATCAGACCGTTGAACGCCCCGTGCACGGTGTGCGCCGCGTCCGTCGGCCTTGTCAGCAGGTAAAAGGCGACCAGTACTATGGCCGCCCATTTCAGGACCTTCTTGGCCTGCACCGCCGTCACCACTCCCATGACCACTACATTACCCAGACGCCTTCTTCGGTAAAGCGGTAAAGGCCGTGAATAATCGCCGGCCTTTCCCCGCCCACCGTTGCGCCGTCGTCGCGCCGCGTTATCCGAGCGGGTGCCGCGGGCGGTGCCGGGACACCCGGCCGGGATGCGTGGCTGGTGGCCGCCGATCCCCGGGCGCACCCTGGTGAGCGACCGGCACGATCGCCGGGTGGCGGCGGTCCTCGAGGCCGGCCCTCGGTGCGGCCTCGGCGTGCTCGTGCCGTACGCGTGCCGGAGGCGGGCTCATGGCTCCCCCCTGGTGGCGCTGCTCGGGCGAAACGCGATGACGTCGCGTCACTGTGCGTACCCCATGAATAACGGAGTGTAACAGTAGGAGTGTGGAGAAGCGGAGAGAGGAGGGAGATAGGGGAGAGCATCGGCGGCCCAGCCGGACGTGCCGATCAGGTACGGCGTGACGCCCCGGCCACCCCGCCGGCCGGCCATCACTCGCGGGCCTCGGGGCCATCATCCCCGGCCTCGGCACCGTCGGTCGCATCCGTGCGGCCCACGCCGCCGATCGAGCTGCGGCCGCAGGCCATGGCGGACGGCGGAGCGCACGCCGAAGACGTCAGGCCGTGCATCGAAGGGGCCGGACCGTCTGCGAAGCCCGCCGGGACCACGGGGCAGACCGCCGGATCCCGTGCGAAAGGCCGGCGGCCGCGCAGTGAAGGTCGACATCGGACCGCGCAATGAAGGTCGAGATCCGACCGCGCGGTGTAGGTCGGTGTCGGGCCGTGCAAGGAAGACCCGCGTCGGGTCACGCCGCGAAGGACGAGGTCGCGCCGCGCAGTGAACGTCGGCGTAGGGTCACGCCGTGGAGGCCGGCGTCGGCCACGCAGTGAATGTCGGTGTCGGGTCGCGCGCGGACGGCCGGTGCCGCGTTCGGACGGTGGCCCATGTGCCCCGACCACGAGCGCCGTGGCGGCCGGTACCGGGCCTGTCGATCAGCTGTGACAGCCGACCGGCCGCGGCGGGTCGATCGGCCGTCTCGATCGATCGGCCGTGGTGGCCGATCAGACGGGCGTCAGACCACGCCGTAGAGGCGGTCGCCGGCGTCGCCGAGCCCGGGGACGATGTACCCGTGCTCGTTGAGCCGTTCGTCGACCGCGGCGGTCACCACGCGGATCGGCAGGTCGGTGCCCTTGAACTCCTCTTCCACGCGGGCGAGGCCCTCGGGCGCGGCGAGCAGGCAGACCGCGGTGACATCGTCGGCGCCGCGCTCGAACAGGTACTTGATCGCGGCGGCCAGGGTGCCCCCGGTGGCGAGCATGGGGTCGAGGACGTAGCACTGCCGGCCGGACAGGTCGTCGGGGAGCCGGGTCGCGTAGGTCTGCGCCTTCAGCGTTGACTCGTCCCGGATCATGCCGAGGAAGCCGACCTCGGCGGTCGGCAGCAGCCGGGTCATGCCGTCGAGCATCCCGAGCCCGGCCCGCAGGATCGGCACGACCAGCGGGGACGGGCGCGCCAGCCGTACCCCCCGGGCCGGCGCGAGCGGGGTGTTCACCGTGATGTCGGTGACGCGCACGTCCCGGGTTGCCTCATAGGCCAGCAGGGTGACCAGCTCGTCGGTGAGCCGACGGAACGTCGGCGAATCCGTCCGCTCATCGCGGAGAGCGGTGAGTTTGTGGGCGACGAGCGGATGATCAACGACGAGCGTGTCCATGGCACCCAAAGGTACCGTGTCGCTAAATTTTCTTCACCTTGACCCGATGTTCTCGATCACAATTTAGGACGACCGCCCTACTGTGGATCTCCGAGTCTGGGACGATGGCCTGACGTAAGGACGGTGCCGGTGGGGTTGACCATGCCAGACGCGGACGCTCTCGACTTCGCCATCGTGGTCTACCGTGAAGAGGAGCGATGGGAGGCCGAAATGCTTCCCGTGGCGCTCACCTCCGATCTCCACGGTTTGATTCACGCCCTGCGTCAGATCCCGAGCATGGGGCCCACGATTGGCATGGTCGCCGTGGGGGATGACTTCTTCGTGGTGCTGCGGGTCTACGGCGAACGGGTGAACGTCTTCCTCTCCGATATCACCGCCGCGTGGGATTGGCCCCTGGCCCGGCAGGTCCTCGAATACCTCGACGTCCCCGTCCCGGAAGAGGAGGAGTTCGACACCGTCCTCCCGGTCGGCGATCTGTCGATCTTCGCCGACCTGGGGCTCGACGAGATGGAGCTCTGCGCCCTCGCCAGCGACCTCGACCTGCTCCCGGATGAGGTGCTGTCGAGCATCGCCGGGCGGCTCGGCTTCTCGCAGCCCTTCGAACGCGCGGTCGAGGCCGCCATCGGCTAGGCCGGGGAGCCGCGGATGCGACCCGACCTGTTCTCCGCCGCCTTCGTCAAGACCGGCGAGGGCTGGGCCGGCGCCGGCGTCGACCTCACCGACGCCGAGATCGCCGACGATCTGGGCGATGCCGTCCAGGAGGCCCTCGGCCTCGGCGGCGACGAGCTCGCCCTGCTGTGCGTCGAGGTCGATGACGAGTGGTTCGGCATCGTCCGCTACGAGGACGACCTCGACCCGCGGGTGTTCGTCTCGGACGCGCACGCCGCCCAGGGCGACCCGATCGGCGAGATCCTCCTGGAGCTCGCCGGGGTGTCCGACGTGAGCGAGGCGCCCGACCTCGGCATCCGGCCGGTGGGCGACCTCGAGCTGCTCGCCGACCTCTCGCTGACCGCCGAGGAGCTGCTCGAGCTCAGCATGGAGGAGGGCGTGCTCCCGGCGGACATCCTCTCCCTCATCGCCGAACGTCTCGGCTTCGCCGACGAGCTCGACCGGCTGCGATGACCCAGGACTACGAGCCCGCCATGCGCCTCGCGCTCGCGGAGGCCGTACGGGCGGGGGAGCGCGGGGAGGTGCCGGTCGGCGCGGTGGTGCTCGGGCCCGACGGCACGGTGCTCGCCGCGGCCGGCAACGACCGGGAGGCGAGCGGGGATCCCACCGCCCACGCCGAGGTCCTCGCGCTGCGGGCCGCCGCGCGTGCGCTCGGCACGTGGCGGCTAAGCGGGTGCACCCTCGTCGTCACCCTCGAGCCGTGCACCATGTGCGCCGGGGCCGCCGTGCTCGCCCGGGTCGACCGGGTGGTGTACGGCGCGGCCGACGAGAAGGCGGGCGCGGCGGGGTCGCTGTGGGACGTGCTGCGCGACCGGCGCCTCAACCACCGGCCCGAGGTGGTGCTGGGGGTGCTCGCCGAGGAGTGCGGTGCGGTGCTGCGCTCCTTCTTCGCCGGCCGCCGTGGCTGAACCGGCCGGCGCCGGACGGCGCGGGCCGCATGAAACACGCCGGATGAAACGCACCCGGCATTCCGATGTACGGCAATCGGTGTTCGTCCGGTAAGCTGCTGGGCGGTGGAGTCGCCTAGCGGCCGAGGGCGCACGCCTCGAAAGCGTGTGTAGGGCAACCTACCGTGGGTTCAAATCCCACCTCCACCGCTGAGCGATGAAGGAGCCGCCGACCTCCACCGGTCGACGGCTCTTTCGCATTCCCCCCGGCTTTCACCGTGTTGCTTTCTCCCTGCTCCGCGGTGTCGGCGCTGCTCTCTCCCGGCTCCGTGGTCTCCGCGCTGCTCTCACCCGGCTCCGCGGTCTCCGCCCGGCGATCGCCCGTCTTCGCCGCTCTGCGGTCCGCCGCGTTGCGGTCGCTCCGGTGACACGTCGCCGCCCATCCCGGCCGTCCCATCCCGTGCCGTGCGGGTGCCGGTACGGCGCCGCCCGCCGGGCGGGCCGGGCCTGCCGCGCAGACGCCCGTGGAGGACCGCAACGTCCGTGAAGAACCTCAGATGCTCCCGGAGAACGTGTCGCACCGGTGCGGGTCCCCGGACCGGTAACCCTGCATGAACCACTTCATCCGCTGGGCCGAGGTGCCGTGCGTGAACTCATCCGGGTTGACCCAGCCCGCGCTGCGCTCCTGGATCCGGTCATCCCCCACCGCGGCGGCGGCGTCGAGGGCCTCCTTGATGTCCGCTTCGGTGAACGGCTCGGCGAAGAACCCGGTGTCCACGGCGTTCTTGGCCCAGACGCCCGCGTAGCAGTCCGCCTGCAGCTCGACCCGCACCGAGTCGCTGGTGGCGCCCCGGTCGTTCCTGGCCCGGGCCAGCGTGCCGAGCAGGTTCTGCACGTGGTGGCCGTACTCGTGCGCGATCACGTAGGCCTGTGCGAAGGGGCCGCCCTTGGCGCCGAGCTTGGTCCGCAGGTCGTCGAAGAACGACAGATCGAGATAGACGTGCCGGTCCGCCGGGCAGTAGAACGGCCCGACCGAGGAGTCGGCGAGGCCGCAGGCGGTCTTGACCCTCGACGAGAAGAGCGTGGTCTTGGCCTTCCGGTAGCCGGAGATCTCGCTCCCCCAGTACGCCTGGAGGCTGTTCACCACGCCGACCACCCGGCACTTTTCGGACTGGTCGGCGTCGGCGCCGGTCTTGCACTCCTTGCTCAGGTCGGAGGTGGACGACACCTGGGAGTTCCCCTCGCGGCCGTCGAGGAACCGATCGAGCAGGTTCTTGGCGTCGTCGACGTCGACCCCCAAGACCACGGCGGCGACGAGCGCGATCACGCCCACGAGGCCGCCGCCGATCAGCAACCCGCCGGATCCGCCGCCGCTGCCGACGTCCTCGACCTGCGAGGTGTCGAGTTCGGCTCTGTCGTCGAAGTCCATGGTGAATCCTGGCCGTCGGGAAGCGTTCGAGCTGAGCGATCTTCGCCTTCCATCCTGGGCCATCCGCGCCGCGGGCGGGTACCGCGGCCTCGGTCGGCGACCGGAGACCGCGGGAGACCGGGTCCGGAGGACGAGGCCGGGGGAGGAGGGAACGGACGCATCCGGTACGGCGGAGCCGGGGAGCCGAGACCGCGCCGTTCCCGGGGTGATGGCGCGGGACACGGGTGGGGCGGCCTGGCGGGACACCGGGAACGGCCGGGGAACCGGGACCGGTTCCTGGGGTGACCGGGCCGTGTCCCGGGCCGCTGTCGGTGCCGGGCAGGCGCCCGGCCGTGGCCGTACGCTCGCTGGCTCGAGGACGGCGCCGGCCGGGAAATCGTCGGCTCGAGACGGCACCCGTGAAGTCGCGGGGCTCGAGACGTCTTCCCGGGGACTCGCGGGGCTCGAAACGGCACCCCGGGGACGCGCTGGGCTCGAGACGGCGCCGCCGGAGCGGCGGAAAGGCGCCGTCGTGGAACCCTCGAGACACCGAGCCTGAAACGCCGAGAGGGTGGCCGCCCGAGGCGGCCACCCTCTCGATCTCAGCGGAGGATGCGAGATTCGAACTCGCGAGGGGTTGCCCCCAACACGCTTTCCAAGCGTGCGCCCTAGGCCAACTAGGCGAATCCTCCGTCGGTAAGCTTAGCGGACTTTCGCCGGTGACGTGACCGTTAACGGTCCGGATCGGTCGTGGTTGTGACTAGACTGTCCGGTGGACCCCTCGCGCGGCGTCATCCTGCGAACCTCCCCAGGGCCGGAAGGCAGCAAGGATAAGCGGGCTCTGGCGGGTGCGCGAGGGGTCTCTCGGTTGCTGGACCGCCCCGCCGGGTCGACCCCGAGGAGACGGCATGAGTCTTGCGCTGTACCGCAAGTACAGGCCCGGCACGTTCGCCGAGGTCAAGGGGCAGGAGCACGTCACCGAGCCGTTACGGCAGGCACTGCGCACCGGGCGGATCCACCACGCTTACCTGTTCAGCGGCCCGCGCGGCTGCGGGAAGACCTCCAGCGCCCGCATCCTCGCCCGGTCGCTGAACTGCGAGAAGGGCCCGACACCCGATCCCTGCGGCGAGTGCGAGTCCTGTGTGGCGCTCGCCCCCACCGGGCCCGGCCACATCGACGTCATCGAGATCGACGCCGCGTCCCACGGCGGGGTGGACGACGCGCGCGATCTCCGTGAGCGGGCGTTCTTCGCCCCGGTGTCGGCGCGGTTCAAGATCTACATCATCGACGAGGCCCACATGGTGACCCGTGAGGGCTTCAACGCGCTGCTCAAGCTCGTCGAGGAACCGCCGCCGCACCTGAAGTTCGTCTTCGCCACCACCGAGCCGGAGAAGGTGATCGGGACGATCAAGTCCCGCACCCACCACTACCCCTTCCGGCTGATGCCCCCGGCCACCCTCCGGCAGCTCATCGAGGAGATCCTCCAGCAGGAGGGGGTGCCGTACGAGCCCGCGGCGCTGCCGCTCGTGGTCCGGGCCGGCGCCGGATCGGCGCGGGACACCCTCTCGATCCTCGACCAGCTCCTCGCCGGGGCGGATGAGTCCGGCATCACCTACCAGCGGGCCGTCTCCCTGCTCGGCTACACCGACGGCGGGCTGCTCGACGAGATCGTCGAGGCGTTCGCCCAGCGCGACGGCGCCCGGGTGTTCGACACGGTGAACCGGGTGATCGAGGGCGGCCACGACCCCCGCCGCTTCGCCACGGACCTGCTGGAGCGGTTCCGCGACCTGGTGATCCTCGCCAACGTGCCCGACGCGGCCGATCGCGGGCTGCTCGACCGGCCCGCGGACGAGCTGGAGCGCCTCAAGGCGCAGGCCGCGTCGATGGGCCCGGCGGAGCTGACCCGGGCCGCGGAGGTGTTCAACGCCGGGCTGACCGAGATGCGCGGCGCCACGTCGCCGCGGCTGCAGCTGGAGCTGATGTGCGCGCGCGTCCTGCTGCCCGCGGTGGATCCCGGTGAGACGGGGCTGCTCGCCCGGCTGGAACGGCTGGAGCGCGGCATGCCGCCCGGCGGGCACCCGGCCCCCGCGGCGGGCCCGGCACCGGCCCCGGCGGCGGCCCAGGTCCCCGCACCGCAGAGCGCCCCGCACGCCCCGGCGTCCCAGGCCCCCGCACCACAGCCGGCGTCGCACGCCCCGGCGTCCCAGGTTTCCGCACCGCCGCCGGCCTCGGCCCCGGTGCCGCCACCGCCGTCCCCCGCTGCGGCGCAGTCCGCGCAGCGGGGCCGCGCCGACGATTGGCCGACCCCGGTCCGCCCCGGTGCGGCCCGCCGTACGGCACCGCCGGCGCCCGCGGCACCCCCCGCACCGGCCGCCCCACCGGCCGGGGGACGCTCGCTCGCCGAGGTGCAGCAGGCGTGGCCGGCCCTCCTCGAGGCGGTCAAGCGGCGGCAGCGGGTCGCGTGGATGATGCTCAACCAGGCCCGGCCGCTGGGCGTCGAGGGCGACCTCGTGACGATCGGCTTCGACCGGCCGGGCGACGTGCAGAACTTCCTCCGCAACCGGCGCGAAGAGGTGGTCGCGGCCGCGTTCGGTGACGTGTTCGGCGGGGCGTGGCGGGTCGAGGTGGTCGTCGGCTCGCAGCGCGGCCCGGCCGGGCGCGCCCCGATGGGCCCGGCACCGGCCGCCGGCCCGGTGGCGTCCCCGGCCGCCCCGGCCGCTCCCACCGCCCCGGTCGCCGGCGCTCCGCCCACGCCCGCCGCGCCGGCCGCATCGGCGCCGCAGCCGCCCGGCCCGGCCGCGGTCCCGGTCACCGATGAGACCTGGCCGGACGCGCCGCCTCCGGAGCCCGGCGAACCGGAGCCGGTCCACGACCGGGCGGCACCGCCCGCCGCCGCACCCGCCCGGCGGCCGGCCGCACCGAGCCGGCGCGCGGAGCCGGGGTGGCCGGAGAGCCCGCCCGGCCCCGGCGGCTCGGACATCGACGACGTCGACCCGGTCAACGACGCCGACGCCGAGGTGGACGAGCTCACCGGTCTCGCGCTGATCCAGCGGGAGCTCGGCGGCCAGGTCATCGAGGAGATCGACCACTCCGCCTGACCGTCCGGCCCGCGGTCACCGGGCGGTGCGCTTCTGCCGCATCGCGAACATGAAGATGGCGGTGCCGAGGATGAGCAGGCCGAGGGCCCCGAGGATGAGCCACGGCATGCCCCGCTCGAAGGACACCGCCCGGCCCATGCTCCCCGGGTCGTCCGGGAAGGTGAGCGTGGCCGTGGCGGTCCGCCGGATCCGCCCGCTGGCGAGCTCCAGCCGTACCTCCCATGGACCGGCGGGGAGGCGGCGGTCGAGCACGACGCGCACCTGAGCCTGGTCACCGGGGGCGAGCGCCGTGCCGGGCGCGGCGGTGAAGGGCCCGGCGCGCAGCCCGCCCGGGCCGTTCGACAGGGTGAGGCTCCCGCTCATCTCCAGCGCCCGCTCACCGGTGTTGCGCACCAGGGCGAGCACCTGCGGCCGCCCGTCGTCGGTGCGGGCCGGGATGAGCCGCTCGATCCGGAAGTCCGACGGCGGTTCGCCGCCGGGGCCGATGTCGAGGTAGACGCGGATGCCCACCCGTGCCACCACCCCCACGTTGTGGGCCCCGCTCGCCGGTGCTCCGGTCTCCGCCCAGATGACCCCGTAGCGCTCGCCCTCCGGCGCGCTGTCCGGCACCCGGATCGTGGCCCGCACCACCGTCCGGCCGTACGGCGGCACCTCGAAGGAGCCGGGGTCGAAGGAGATCCAGCCCGGCAGCTCGTTCGCGGCGGCGCCGTCCGTCACGGTGAACCGGTTCTCCCTGATCTCGGCCGGGCTCACCCCCATGGCGATCCGGAGCGGCGCGGCCGAGTCGTTCGAGACCTGGATGCGCCGGCGGATGGTGGCGCCGGGCCGCAGGTGGTCGACGATCTGGTAGTGCGCCCGCGGGTCGTTGCGCCGGCTCACCGGGGCGTCCATGAGCCGGATGCCGAACCGCCCCCGGCCGTCCGCGGCCTCCGCGGGCCCGGCCATCACCGGAGCGAGGAGCAGCGCGATCAGCAGCGCCGTGAGGGCTCGGATCATGCCACCAGGTGGGTCACCGTGGCCGTGTAGGTGACCGCCGTGGCGGTGTTCGGCACGTTGACGGAGAGGGCAGGTTCCCAGCTCGCGGAGTTGCCTCCGGTGCCCCCGGTGTGGGTGAACGCGACCATGGGCGTCGTGCCGAGCGGGCCGGGCGCGCCCGGGGAGAACACCCCGTCCCCTTCGGTGCTCGTCGGGGCTCCGGCGGTGTAGGTCGCCGCCGACGCGGGGATCGCCGGCACCCCGGCCGCGGTGAAGTCGGTCGACGACACGGTGACGGTCCACTCCGCCGGGTTGGCGCCGCGCGAGTCGGTGACCGTGATCGTGCCGAGCGATCCGGAGATGGTGGTCCCGGGCTCACCGGCGCCGATGGAGGCGGAGGCGGGGACCGTCACCGAGAGCGGGCCGGCGGTCACGGTGAACGTCACGACGGTGTCCTCCGCGTTCGCCGGTTGGACGTGGAACGCCGCCGCGCACGCCGTTCCGGCGATGAGCAGGGTGAGCCGACGCATCTGTTCCTCCTTTTCTCGTCCAATGCGCGGCCGGGAGGTTCCGGGCGATCGTGGTTCGCCTCCCCGGCCCGTGATCGGATTCGGAGGGTATTCGCCGGCGTGCGGATACCCGGGTTGACATGCCGGAGCGTTCTTCAATGGATCAGCGATTTTTTGGTCAGAAATGATGTGCTGAATATTTCAGTGAATCTATGGACATCACCGTATTAGCGGGTCATTCGTATGGTTCATTCAGAGAGCGGCCGATGGCCCGGGTAATCCGGAATCATGGGAGGTGGCGCGGGCGCGCCGGCCGGAGGCTCGCGGGTGGCGGTCCGCCGTGGTGCGGCCGCGCCGGTAGGCCGTCCGGATCCGCGGCCCGAAGATCGGGCGGGGTGTATACCGGACGGCGGTGGAGGCCATAGGCTCGACGCGACGACACATGTCGCCGGACGCTGAGGAGCGCGATCGTGAACCCAGGGGACATCAACCTCCAGCAGCTGCTGGAGCAGGCGCAGCTCATGCAGCAGCAGCTCATCAGCGCGCAGCAGGAGCTCGGCGACACCGAGATCCAGGGGACCGCCGGAGGCGGCCTCGTGGTCGCCACGGTGAGCGGTAGCGGGGAGCTGCTCGAGCTGGAGATCAGTCCCTCCGCGATCGACCCGGACGACCCCGAGGAGACCGCGGAGACGATCGCCGACCTCGTCCTCGCCGCGGTACGGGACGCGATGCGGGCCGCCGCGGAGCTGCAGGCGGAGAAGCTCGGCCCGCTCGCGCAGGGGCTCGGTGGGCTCGGTCAGGCTCCGGGGTTCTAGCCACGATGTACGAAGGGGTTCTGCAGAACCTGATCGACGAGCTGGGGCGCCTTCCCGGCATCGGGCCGAAGAGCGCGCAGCGCATCGCCTTCCACATCCTCGGCGCCGATCCGGTGGACGTGAAACGGCTGGCGCAGGCGCTGCTCGAGGTCAAGGAGAAGATCCATTTCTGCCGTATCTGCGGGAACGTCGCCACCGAGGACGAGTGCCTGATCTGCCGTGACCCGCGGCGGGACGACCAGGTAATCTGCGTGGTCGAGGAACCGAAGGACGTCGTCGCGATCGAACGGACCCGGGAGTTCCGCGGCCGCTACCACGTTCTCGGCGGGGCGATCAGCCCGATCGACGGCATCGGGCCGGATGACCTGAGGATCCGCGAGCTGATGGCCCGGCTCGCCGACGGCCAGGTCAACGAGCTGATCCTCGCGACCGACCCGAACCTCGAGGGGGAGGCGACGGCCACCTACCTGGCGCGGCTGGTCAAGCCCCTCGGGATCAAGGTGACGCGACTGGCCAGCGGTCTGCCGGTTGGCGGTGACCTCGAGTATGCCGACGAGGTCACCTTGGGCCGCGCTTTCGAAGGACGGAGGCTGCTGGATGTCTGACGACTGGACGGACTTGGCCGACCGGGTCGCCGGACACGTGCGGAACTACCTCGACGGGCTGGCCCGCCTCGCCAACGGTGAGGGCGGAGACGCCTTCCTCCCGCTGCTGCTGGTGGAGGTGGCCCAGATCAGCCTCGTCGGCAGCCAGCTCGGTGCGGTCAAGGACGTGATCCTGGAGACCAACATCGAGCCGCCGATCGGCGAGGATCCGGACATCGACCCGCTCCGGGTCGCGCTCGCCGCCCGCCTCGGCGAGGTCGACGACTACGCCGAGGTCTTCGATCCGTACAAGGACACGAAGATCACGCCGTACCGGTTGTCGGACGACCTGACCGCGGTCGCGGCCGATCTCGTGCACGGCCTGCGCCACTACGACGCGGGCCGGCCGCTCGAGGCCCTGTGGTGGTGGCAGTTCTCCTACTTCAATACCTGGGGCAATCACGTGGGCGCGGCGCTGCGGGCGTTGCACGCCCTGGTCGCGCACGTGCGCCTCGACGTGGCCGAGGAGCCCACGGTCGTGTGATTCGGCGTCCATATAGTGGTCGGGAACCGAGTAGGTTGCGGGGCTCTAAGTAAACTGTGAGCCCACGCCCTATTTGTTCGGAGAGTCCAGTGGCCCTCGTTGTACAGAAGTACGGTGGTTCGTCAGTGGCCGACGCGGCCTGCATCAAGCGGGTCGCCCAGCGGATCGTCGCGACGAAAAAAGCGGGCAACGAGGTCGTGGTGGTCGTCTCCGCGATGGGGGACACCACGGACGAGCTGCTGGACCTGGCGAAGCAGATCTCACCGCTGCCGCCGGCGCGCGAGCTGGACATGCTGCTCACCGCGGGTGAGCGGATCTCGATGGCGCTGCTCGCGATGGCGATCGCCAACCTCGGCTACGAGGCGCGCAGCTTCACCGGCTCCCAGGCCGGCGTGATCACCGACTCCACGCACGGCAAGGCGCGGATCATCGACGTGACCCCGGGCCGGATCAGGGAGGCGATCAACAACGGTCAGATCGCGATCGTGGCCGGGTTCCAGGGCGTCTCGCAGGACACCAAGGACGTGACCACGCTCGGCCGGGGCGGTTCGGACACCACGGCCGTGGCACTCGCCGCCGCGCTCGGCGCGGACCTCTGCGAGATCTACACCGACGTGGACGGCATCTTCACCGCCGATCCCCGGATCGTTCCGACGGCGCGGCGCATCCCGCGGATCTCCTACGAGGAGACCCTGGAGATGGCGGCCTGCGGTGCGAAGATCCTCCACCTGCGCTGCGTGGAGTACGCCCGCAGGTTCAACCTGCCGATTCACGTCAGAAGCTCGTTCAGCAACCGGGAAGGCACGTGGGTCGTAGCCGACCCAACGACAGAGGGAAGCGAGATGGAGCAGCCCATCATCTCCGGTGTCGCGCACGACCGGAGCGAGGCCAAGATCACGGTGGTCGGCGTGCCCGACAAGGTCGGCGAGGCTGCCGCCATCTTCAGGGTGCTCGCCGACGCCGAGATCAACATCGACATGATCGTGCAGAACGTGTCCGCGGCGGCGACCGGGCGCACCGACATCTCCTTCACGCTCCCCGCCAGCGACGCCCAGGCCGCGGTGGCGGCGCTCAAGAAGATCCAGGACCAGGTCGGCTTCGAGCAGGTGCTCTACGACGACCAGATCGGCAAGGTCTCCCTGATCGGCGCCGGGATGCGGTCGCACCCGGGGGTGACCGCGAAGTTCTTCGGCGCGCTCGCCGACGCCGGGGTGAACATCGAGATGATCTCCACCTCGGAGATCCGGATCTCCGTGATCGTCCGTAAGGACGACGTGGACACCGCCGTGAACGCGGCCCACCGTGCCTTCGACCTCGACGCCGACCAGGTCGAGGCGGTCGTGTACGGAGGTACCGGTCGATGAGCCGCAAGCCCACCCTCGCGGTCGTCGGCGCGACCGGTGCCGTGGGCACGGTCATGCTCGACATCCTCACCAACCGGCCCGACCTGTCGGCCGCCTACGGGGAGATCCGGCTGGTCGCCTCGCCGCGCTCGGCCGGGAAGGTGCTCAGCGTCCGCGGCGAGGACGTGGTGGTGCAGGCGCTCGCGCCCGAGGTCTTCGACGGCGTGGACATCGCCATGTTCGACGTCCCCGACGAGGTGTCGGCCGAGTGGGCGCCGATCGCCGCGTCCCGCGGGGTCGTGGTCGTCGACAACTCGGGCGCCTTCCGGATGGACCCGGACGTCCCGCTCGTCGTGCCGGAGTGCAACGCCGAGCAGGTGCGCAACCGGCCCAAGGGCATCATCGCCAACCCCAACTGCACGACCCTGTCGATGATGGCCGTCATGGGCGCGCTCCACCGGGAGTACGGCCTGCGCGAGCTCGTGGTCGCCTCCTACCAGGCGGCCTCCGGGGCCGGGGCCGCCGGCATCACGCGCCTGTACGACGAGCTCCAGGCCGTGGCCGGGGACCGGTCGATCGGCACCGTCGCCGGGGACGTGCGCAAGGCCGTGCCCGACCTCGCGGACTCGCCGTTCCCCGCGCCGCTCGCGCTCAACGTCGTGCCGTGGGCCGGCTCGCTCAAGGAGGACGGCTGGTCGTCCGAGGAGCTCAAGGTCCGCAACGAGTCCCGGAAGATCCTCGGCATCCCCGACCTGAAGGTCTCGGCGACCTGCGTGCGCGTCCCCGTGGTGACCACGCACTCGCTCGCCATCCACGCGACGTTCGAGCGGGAGGTCACGGTCGAGGGGGCGCGGGAGGTGCTCGAGGCGGCGCCGACCGTGGTGGTGCTCGACGACCCGGCGAGCCGGGTGTTCCCCACCCCGGCCGACGTGGTCGGCACCGACCCCACGTACGTCGGCCGGATCCGGCAGGCCCTCGACTTCCCGAACACGCTGGAGCTGTTCGTCTGCGGCGACAACCTCCGCAAGGGCGCGGCCCTCAACACGGCCGAGATCGCCGCGCTGGTGGCCGCCGAGTTCAATTGATCCCATCCCGGGCGCCCTCGCCGGTGCCGGCCGGCCGAGGACGGGCCGCGGGCTCCGGGGGAGCCCCGGTACCGGCCGCGCGTTCGAACGTGCCGTGAGCCCTGGCCATCTCGCCTGGCCAGGGCTCTCGTTCTGTCTCGGCGGCCGGTCGCGAGGCGGGCGGTCGCGTCGTGACGCCTCCATGGCGCCCCGTCCAAGAGGGCCGCCGCGTGCCGGCGTGAGCGGACGGCGTCCGCCGGGCGTCCGCGTGCTCCAGCCGATCGCCCCATACGCCCGGTGTCGCCACGGCGGAGGCGGGCCTCGAGTTCATACCGTCCGGTTGGTATGGTCGGTGCGACCGAGGTTCCCTCTGGAGGTGGTGCATGGACCGCTGGGGCATGACGATTCCGCTCTCCGGCCAGACCCCGCTCGAGTCGAAGCAGGTCATCAGCGAGCTCGCCGAGCTCGGCTACACCGACGCGTGGTCGGCCGAGGTCAACGGCACCGACGGCCTCATCCCGCTGGCTCTCGCCGCCGACTGGGCGCCCACGCTCCGGCTCGGGAGCGCGATCGTCCCCGTGTACACCCGAGGGCCCGCCCTGCTCGCCATGTCCGCGGCCACCCTCGCCGATCTCGCCCCGGGCCGGTTCGTGCTCGGCATCGGCACCTCGTCGAAGGTGATCGTCGAGCGGTGGAACGGCGGCGAGTTCGCCAAGCCGTACGCGCGGGTGCGGGACACGCTGCGCTTCCTGCGGGACGCCCTCACGGGCAAGAAGATCACCCAGCGGTACGAGACCTTCGAGGTGGACGGCTTCCGCCTGGAGCGCCCACCGGCCGTGCCCCCGAAGATCGCGCTGGCCGCGCTCCGGCCCGGGATGCTCCGGCTCGCCGCCCGCGAGGCGGACGCGGCGATCACCAACATGCTCTCCCCGCAGGACGTACGGAAGGTCCGGGCCGAGGTGGGGGCGGACACCGAGCTGATCGCCCGGATCTTCGTGGTGGTGACCGAGGACCGGGAGCGGGCCCGCGCGATCGGCCGGCGGTTGCTCGCCGGTTACCTCACCGTGCCGGTGTACGCCGCCTTCCACGAGTGGCTCGGCCGCGGGGAGGCGCTCCGCCGCATGCAGGAGCTCTGGGCGGCGGGCGATCGCCGGGGCGCGGTCGAGGCGATCCCCGACGAGGTCGTCGACGACCTCATCGTGCACGGCGACCCGGCGACCTGCCGCGCCAGGATCCGCGAGTACGTGGCCAGCGGCCTCGACACCCCCGTGCTCGCCCCGCTGCTCGGCGCGGACGTGCCGGTCGCCCAGGCCGTCCGGGACCTCGCGCCGGAGCGCTGACCGCGGCGGCACCGGGCACCCGCACCCGGGTGGGAGCCGAGCGCCCCGGCCGCACCGCGTGCCGTGCCGGGCCGCCCGCCGCCCGAGCCGTGCGCCGTGCCGGGCCGCACCCCGGCCGATCCTCGCCTCCCGGTCCGGTTCGCGCGCTCGGCGGCCCGGCCGCGGGCGCCCCGCCGGCCCAGGACGGCCGGCTCCCGCCGCCGGGCAGGCGGCGGGCCGCCCGACGCCTCCGGCGCCCGCGAGACCGCGGGCCGTCCCGGCCCGCGGAACCCGGACGGGCCGCCGAACGTTGACGGAGAGCGCGGGCTCGTCACGAACGGGGGAGGTCATGAGCAAGGCGAAGGCGCGCAACAGGGCGCTGGCGGCCTTACACGCGTATCGTGAGCTGTCCCGGCCCGGCTCACCGAGCCTGGGCACCCGGATCAAGGCGCTACCGGGGATGCTCCGCGCCGCGCTGCGCGGCGAGTATCCCGCCATGGGCAAGCGCAGGCTCGCCATGCTGGTGCTCGCGCTCGCCTACCTGATCTCGCCGATCGACGCCATTCCCGACTTCCTCGTGGGGATCGGGGTCGTGGACGACTTCGGGGTGGCGCTCTGGCTGCTCACCGGGCTGCTGCAGGAGAGCGGGCGGTACGCCGAGTGGGTGCGGCGGCAGGCCGGGCCGGCCGGGAAGGCCGCCGGCACCCCTCAGAGCGTCTCCATCCGCAGCCACGCCCGGGACGGCAGCGGGTGACCGAAGAGCCGGGCGGCGTTGCCGTACGTGATCCGGGCGATATCGGCGGGCGGGAGGTTGCCGAGGTTGCGGGTGACCGTCCGCTGGGTGTCGGGCCAGGTGGACTCGGCCCGCGGGTAGCCGCTCTCCAGCAGCACGTGGTCCATGCCCACGGCGAGCCGGACCGTGCTGATCGCGCTGTCGTCGAGCGTTCCGAAATAGAAGTTGCGCCGCAGCACGTCGCTCGGCTTGAGCGGGCCCTGCCAGCTCGGCTCGCCGGCGACCGGGTGGGTGGCGGCGTAGTCGGCCCGTTCGGCGAGCAGCGGCAGCCAGCCGATCCCGCCCTCGACGATGAGGATGCGCAGTCCCGGGAAGCGCAGCGGCACACCGGACCACAGCCAGTCGGCGCAGGCGAACATCGCGCTCGCCGGGATCAGGGTGGTGATCGCCTCGATCGGGGTGTCGGGTGAGGGCGCCGGTACCCAGGAGGCGCCGCCGGTGTGCAGGCAGACCACGGTGCCGGTCTCCTCGCAGGCGGCGAAGAACGGGTCCCAGTAACCCGAGTGGATCGACGGCAGGCGCAACCGGGTGGGGAACTCGGGGAACACCACCGCCTTGAACCCGCGGGCGGCGTTCGCCCTGATCTCCTTGGCCGCGATCTCCGGGTCGCGCAGCCACGGGAGCTGGAGGGCGATGATCCGCTCCGGGTAGGTGCCCGCCCACACCTCCACGTGCCAATCGTTCCACGCCCGCATCAGGGCGAGCCCGAGGTCCGGGTCGGGGGTACGGGCGAAGATCACCCCCGCCTGGGTGGCCAGCATGCCGGGGAAGCACAGCGCGGCCCAGATGCCCGCCCGGTCCATGTCGGCGATCCGGGCCTCGATGTCGTAGCAGCCCGGCCGCATGTCCTCGAAACGCACCGGTTCGAGAGTCCACTGGCGTTTGGGCAGGCCGGCGCCCACGTCGAGCCCGGCGCACGGGTAGGTCGCCCCGCCGAACCGCCACACCTGGTGACCCGACTCGGTCTCGACGACCTTGGGAGCCTGGTCCTTGTACTTCGCCGGTAGGCGGTCCTTGAAGAGGTCGGCCGGCTCGATGAGATGATCATCAACGGAGATGATCACGTAGTCCCGGCGCCTCGGTTCTGGGTCGGGATGAACCGGCGTCGTCACAGTAGTAACGGTAGGGCCAAGGGGTCACACCGAACAAGCTGGGTGGTCTCCTCTTGGTATCCGTTCGGTTACCCGCTGATACGGTCGTGATCACGATCGGTGATCACGGCCGTATCGGCCTGCCGCCGCTCCCGGGCCTCGCGCCGGGCGAGGATGAACCACCCGGCGATCGCGATGCCGATGAACAGCCACCATTGCAGTGAGTAAGCGAGGTTGAGCAGGCCGCCGCCGCCCACGCTGGGCTCGGGCACCGGTTCGGGCGCGGGGGTGGCCGCGGGCCGCTGCTCGGCGAGCTGCACGAACCCCCCGTACAGCCGGTACGGCAGGCCCTTGCCGATCTCCTCGGTGTTGATGAGGACGATCTGCCCGGGCGGCAGGCCGGACAGGTTCTTGATGCCGGTCGACTCCTCGGTCTCGGAGGGCAGGAGCCATCCGGTGACCGTCACCTCCCCGGTGGGGGCCGGGGGGACCTCCGGCGGTGTCTCGGCCGTGGCGCCCACGGGCACCCAGCCGCGGTTCACCAGCACCGCACCGTCGCCGGTGACCAGCGGGGTCACCACATAGAAGCCGGGGCGGCCGTTCTGCGAGCGCAGCCGTACCACCAGCTCGTGCGCGGGGTCGTACCGGCCGGTGGCGGTCACCCTGCGGTAGGCGTTCTCCTTGGGCACGGAGCCGCCGATCCGGTCGAGCCGCTCCAGCGGGACCGGGTCCGCCTTCAGGTTGGCGCTGATCCGCTCGCTCGCCGCAGAGCGCGCCTCGTAGCGGGAGTACTGCCACTTGCCGAGGAAGTAGAAGGCGGGGATGAGGACGATCAGGAGCAGGGTGAGCCCCACCCATCGCGGCGTGGCGAGGAATCGGTACACGTGACCAGCCTAGACAGCCGGTGACGTGCTCCTTACGGGGTGACCCGGGATTTGCCGAGCTACGTTCGGTTGGACACCATTGACCTTGTGACCAACGCGAAGGCGGGACGTGACGGCCGGACGCGCATCCTCGAAGGGGCGTTGCGCCGGTTCAGCCGTGACGGCGTCTCCGCCACCACCCTCGCCAGCCTGCGAGCCGAGAGCGGCGTCAGCGTCGGCAGCTTCTACCACCACTTCTCCAGCAAAGAGCATGTCTTCGGCGTGCTGTACGCCGACATCCTCAAGGCGTACCAGGACGCGTTCATCGCCGAGCTGTCCAAGCACACCGACGCCCGCAGCGGGATCGAGTCGATCGTCGCGATGCACATGTCCTGGTGTGGCGAGCACCCCGAGCGCGCCCGCCTGCTGATCACCGAGCGGCCGCCCCGGCGCCACGAGCCCGGCGGCCCGGAGGTCGCCGAGCTGCGGCGGGCGTTCTTCCGCCAGGTCGCCGCCTGGTGGCGTCCGTTCATGAAGGAGAAGATCCTCCGCCCGGTCGAGCCGACCATGTGCTACGTGCTGTGGCTCGGGCCGGCCCAGGAGATGTGCCGCCTGTGGTTCGCGGGCGCCCACCAGCCCACCCAGGAGGAGATCCGGGCGCTGGGCGAGGCCGCGTGGCTCAGCCTGAAGATGCCGTCGGCCTGAGCGGGAGGCGGCGAGCGCATGGACCTTCCCTCCGGACTGGCCGCACGGCTCCGGGAGCGCTTCCTCGAGACCGGGTTCACCGCCGAGGGGGTGCGGGAGCGGCTCGGTGAGGTGGCCGCCGCCGCCCTCGACCGCGAGGAGATCGTGCCGGCGCTCCGCGCCACGGCCGACGGCGACCCGCTCGCCGCGCTCATCCGGCTGTGGTGGCTCGGCGTCTCCGTGGACCCCGCCGCACTGGATCTGCCCGTGCCCGAGCTGCTCGAGGCAGGGCTGCTGGTCGCGGACGGCGACCTGGTCCGGGCGGCCGTGGAGATCCGGCCGTGGCAGGTCGAGTCCGGCCGCCCCGCGTGGGTGGTCGCCGATCGCAAGGTACGGCCGGGCGATCCGGCGCTCCGGTGCGACCACGTGGTCGGCGCGGGCGGCGCGTCCGCGAGCCTGGCGCGCCTGGCGTGGACGACCGGGCCGGTCGGCCGGGCGCTCGACCTCGGCACCGGGTCCGGGGTCCAGGTGCTCCACCTCGCCGGCCGGGCGTCCGAGATCGTCGCCACCGATGTGAACCCCCGGGCGCTCTGCCTCGCCCGGCTCACCTGGGCGCTCTCCGGGGTGGGCGAGGTCGACGCCAGGCAGGGGTCGATGTACGACCCGGTGGCCGATGAGCGGTTCGACCTGATCGTCGCCAACCCGCCGTTCGTGATCTCCCCGACCGCCCGGTACGCGTACCGGGAGAGCGGCCGCCAGGCGGATGAGTTCTGCCGCGACCTGGTACGGCTCGCGCCCCGGCACCTGGAGCCCGGCGGGCACGCCAGGTTCCTCGCCAACTGGCTCCACCTCCGGGGCGAGGACTGGCGGGACCGGGTCGGCGGCTGGCTCGAGGAGTCCGGCTGCGACGGCTGGGCGGTCCAGCGCGTCGTGCGCGACCCCGCCGAGTACGTGGAGCTGTGGCTGCGCGACTCCGTGGAGCAGGGCACCCCGGCCTACCGGGAGCGCTACGACGAGTGGCTCGGGTGGCTGGAGTCGATGGGCGTCACCGGGATCGGATTCGGGTGGATCGCCCTGCACAACCGCGGCTCGCTCCGGCCCGTGGTCCGGGTGGAGGAGCTCCCCTGGGAGGTCGAGCAGCCGGTCGGGGCGCACGTCGAGGAGGTGCTCGAGGCGGTCCGGTCGGCGCACGAGCTCGCCGACGAGGAGCTGCTCGACACACCGCTCGCGCTCGCCGAGGGGATCGTGGAGGAGCGGGTCGGGCCGCCGGGGGCCGATGACCCGTCCCGCATCGTGCTCCGGCAGACCCGCGGCCTGCGCCGGGCCACCACGGTCGGCACGGTCGAGGCGGCGCTCGCCGGGGTGTGCGACGGAAAGCTGCCGACGCGCCCCCTGCTCGTCGCGATCGCCGAGCTCACCGGGGAGAAGCCGGCCAACCTGCTGCGCCGCGCCCCGGAGATCCTCCGGCCGCTGATCGCCGACGGTTACTTCTGCGCGGTCACGGACCGCTGAGCCCGGCGGGCGTCCGCCGCTCGGTGGGCCGGCCGGCGCCATGGTCCGGCCCGCATGGCGCGTCCGGCCGCGCACCGGGGTCGGCTTCTCCGGCTCGGGCATAGAGGTCGCGATCCGGGCCTGGAAGGCGCCCTGGAGCGGTAGATCCTCGGGACACCGGGCGCTCGGCCGATGATCGGCCCGCCGGCGCACGTCCTGCGACGGCCGGGGCGGGAGTACTTCTCCCTCGATCCGCATCGGCTCCTGGGACGTCGTGCGCCGGAGCGGGCCGGAGCTCACTGATCCGTCCCGCGGTGCGTTTCCCGTGAGAGCGGTGCGTACCGCGTGAACGGGGTGCCCTTTGCCCGGCTCGCTCGGATCGCGCTCTGGCTCGAGCCGATCGCGCGCCCCCGCCGAGCATGGGCCGGAAGGGCTCGCCTGGCCGGAGATCGGCGCATCCGGGGACGTTCCGGGAGATCGTCAAGCGGGATTTAAGTGATCGTCAAGTGATCGCCGGCGCGTGCAAGGCCCCTGTAGGCGGTCCGGGCTATCAGTGATTCGCGACCCCGGAAAGGCCGGGGCAGTCCGAAACAGGGAGCCGAGCATGTCACGCACCCTCCGTACCGTTCTCGGAACCGCCGCGGCCACCGCCGCCGCGCTGGCGATCGGTCTTCCGGCCACCTCGACCTCAGCCTCCGCCGCGCCGATCCACTACTCGCGGCACTGGGGCGTCTACTCCTCGACCAACAGCCTCGCGAAGGCGAGCGGTGCGATCCGCGTCACCGCCACCGGCCGCCACTCCAACCGGGTGCAGGTGTCCGGCAAGCTCTGGGACTTCGACCGGCGCCCGCACTGGCGCGGCGGGAAGTGCGCCTACCTCGAGATCCGCTTCCGTCACTGGCGCGGTTTCGGCCCGCACCGGTACTACGACGTCAAGCGGGTGCGGGAGTGCGGCTACCGCCGCTTCGAGGCCTTCTCCTACAACGAGCGCAACGTGGACCGGGTGGACGTCCGCGTCTGCCAGGTCCGGACCACCGGCGGCCGGCCGTCCTCCTGCGGCAAGTGGCGCACGATCTACACGGGCAAGGGCTGGGTGCGCTGATCCTCCGTGACCGGGCGCGGTCCGCCCATGGCGGGCCGCGCCTTCGCGTGTCCGTTCCCGGTTTCGGGCGCCGGCCGATGGGCGTCGCAGCCGCTCACGGGAGCTGCGCCCGATGAGGGTACGGCCCGCCTTCAGTGTTTCCGGGCGGCGATCGCGGACGCGGGGCCGTACATCGGGCCACCGGGGACGCCGGGAGCCGGCACGGTGAGCGGTGACGGCTCGCGCCTTAGCGTTCCCACGTCCGGAACCAGGTGAGGGCCGGTGCGCATCGTGGCGACCGGGACGGCCGTGCGAAACGACACGCCGAGGGGGTGCGGCCCAGCGCCCGGAACGGGCCGGGCGCGCGCTGATTCCGGGGCACGATCGACCGGCCGAGCGGCCACAAGGGCTGCGGATGATCCAGTGGCACGGCAAGCCGGAGCGGGTACCACGGCCCCATGATCGATCACGAGCCGCCGGTGAAGCGGGCCGTGGTGAAGTTCGAGCCCGGCGCGGACCTCACCGCTTTCCCGGCATACGAGGAAGCCAAGGCGATGGAGAGCCGTCCCCTGGAGGACGACGACCGGGCGCGTCCGATGCCGGGGCCGGCGGGATCGACGCCGGCGAGCCCACGTCCGATCGGCTCGCGCGGTCACCGGCCCTCGAATCGCTCGATCCGCGATCGCCGACCTACCTGTACGACCTGCTGGAGTCGGCCATCTTCGCCGAGGACGATGGGGGCGACCCGGACCTCTGGTCGCTGGGGTTCTGCGTCCTATGGGTGCACGGGCTGGACGTCGAGACCCTCGCCGCGGAGCAGTCGCTCGACCTCAGCACCCGCACGCCCTGCCACTTGAGCGAGATCCTTGACCACCAGATCGAGGACGGCCGGGGTGCCGTACTCCTCGGTGCGTCTCGGCGATACGCGGAGATACCTACCGGTCGGTATTTTCGGTTGCCATACTGAGCGGTGGGTTAGCTAGATCGCCTAACGATCCTCGGGGAGGGAGAGGGCAATGTCGAGGTTCGCCGGGAAGTACGCGATCGTGACCGGGGCGGCCCAGGGGATCGGGGCCGCCACCGCCCGCCGTCTCGCGGCCGAGGGCGCCACGGTCGCCTGCGTGGACCTGACCGCCGACCGCTGCTCCGCGATCGTTGACGAGATCACCGTCACCGGTGGCCAGGCGGCCGCCTTCGGCGCCGACGTCTCCGACAGCGCTCAGGTGGAGCGGCTGGTCGCCGATGTGGTGGACCGGTTCGGCCGGATCGACGTGCTCGTGAACAACGCAGGCATCATCCGGGACAACCTGCTCTTCAAGATGTCCGAGGAGGACTGGGATCGGGTCCTCGACGTCAACCTCAAGAGCGTGTTCCTGATGACGAAGGCCGTGCAGAAGCACATGGTCGAGCAGCGGTCCGGGGCGATCGTGAGCCTGTCGAGCCGGTCCGCGCTCGGCAATCGCGGCCAGGCGAACTACTCGGCGGCCAAGGCGGGGATTCAGGCCTTCACCGCGACCGTGGCGATCGAGCTCGGGCCGTTCGGCATCCGGGTGAACGCGGTCGCCCCGGGCTATGTCGCCACGGCGATGACCGCGGCCACGGCGGCACGGGTCGGCTCCACCCCGGAGGAGCACCAGGCCGCCGCCGCGAAGCTGATCCCGCTGCGCCGGGTCGCCGACCCCTCCGAGATCGCCTCCGTGGTGGCCTTCCTCGCCTCCGACGACGCCTCCTACGTCACCGGCCAGACCATCTACGTCACCGGCGGCGCCCGCTGACCCGGGCGGGGCTCGCCACGGCGGCCTCCGCCGTTCTCGTTCGGCCTCGATCCGCACGCCGTGGTGGGCCGGCCCTGCCCTGGCGGACCGCCGTAAGCCCGGTCCGGCGGGGCGCACCCAGGGCCGGTGCGGTGCGCCCCGCCGGTGGGCGGCCGGGTGGGGGCGGCGCCGGAGCGACCCCCACGTCTGCGACCCGATCGCCCGGCGCACGCCTCTCGACGCCGGGCGATCGGGCTTTCCATGGGTGCATGGTGCGGAACCCCCGACCGGCCCGGCCGTCGTCCGGAAGGCGGGCCTGGGAGGCCGGCCGGTACGCCGTCCCGGCCCATGCGCCGGCCCGCGAAGTCCCGGCCCACGCGCCGGCCCGCGAACCCGGCGGGCCGCTACCGGCGCGCTCCGCGGGGAGGCGCGCCGGCCGCTAGCAGTCGACGAGCTCGGGGCTCTGGTTGAGCAGCTGGGCCCGCGGTGAGGTGAACTCCGCGTAGGCGGCGGTGGCCGCCGGGTCGAAGACGGCCACCCGGTGGCAGTTCTGGAAGGCCAGCCGTACCCCGAAGTGACGCTCGATCGCGCCGCGCATCGCGTCGCTCGCCATGCAGCGGAGCAGCTGGCCGCGGGCGGTCTCGTCCGGCGGGGGGACCTGGTTGTCGGCGAACGGGGCGCCGGTCCGCTTCCGCTCCTCGACCAGCCTGCAGATCGTCTCCCAGGCGTACGGCAGGGAGTCGCGGACGCAGGCGAGGAACGACTCGTCGTCGACCTCACCGGCGCGGGCCCGCTCCAGCAGGTCGTTGGGGACGGTCAGCGACATGAGGACTCTCCTCTCCTCGGGCAGGGATGCCGATGTCATCGGGACGGCGGATGTCCGCGTTCCCGGAGGGCGATGGGTCTTCGCGTCCACAGGGCGGATGTCCGCGTTTCCGGAGGGCGGTGGGTCTTCGCGCCCACTGGGCGGGATGTCCGCACTCCCCGTGGGCGGCGGGTGTCCGTGCGCCATGGGATGGCGGACGGACGCTCCTACCGGGCGCCGGGCCTCAGCGGCCGGAGCCCGCGGCCGACAGCGTGGGACCGAACACGAACTCGGGGTCGATCTGCGCGGTGAGGTCCGCGCCGACCGCCCGGTTCGCCCAGGCCTTGGCGTTCTTGATGTGGAACTCGATCGCCTGCCTGCCGAACTTCTCCCAGTCCTTGGGCCGCGCGTCGAGGGTGCTGAGGAGCACGCCGAGCGCCTGGACGTTGCCCGGCTCCAGGTCATCGAGGGTGAAAGGCCGGCCCTGCTCCAGGGCCCGGATGGCCGCCGAGTGCTCGAACCAGGTGAGCAGGTCGTCGCCGACGTGCGCGCGGAGGAACTCGACGTCCCCGGGCGACTGGATCTTGTTGCCGACCACTGAGATGGCCACGTCGTAGTCGGCGGCGTACTGCTGGAACTGGCGGTAGACCCCGACGCCCTGGAGGGTGGGCTCGGCGACCAGGTAGATGAGGTCGAACCGGGTGAACAGCCCCGAGGCGAAGCAGTCCGCGCCGGCGGTCATGTCCACCACCACGTACTCGCCCGGCCCGTCGATCAGGTGGTTGAGGTACAGCTCGACGGCGCCGACCTTCGAGTGGTAGCAGGCCACGCCCAGGTCGTCCTCGGCGAACGGGCCGGTGACCATGAGCCTGACCCCGTCGACCCGGCAGGAGGGGAAGAACGGGTCGTCGATGGTGATCAGCCGGGATCCACGGCCCGGCGGGGTCGTCTTCACCATCGAGGCGGCGTCCTTGATCCGCGGGTTGTCGCCGCGGAGGTACTCCTTGATCTCGGTGAGCATGCCGCCGAGCGGAGGCGGCGTCTCCGGGGCCCCGAGCACGAGGCCGAGGTGCTGGTTGATGTCGGCGTCGATCGCGACCACCGGGCCGTGCGCGGCCGCGTAGCGGGCGAAGAGCGACGACAGCGTGGTCTTGCCGCTCCCTCCCTTGCCGACGAACGCTACCCGCATGCGCCCCCCTGAGTGATGATGAAAACCGTTATCATTTTTGCGCTGGTCCAATGATGGCACAACGCGGCGGCACGCGCGGGCAAGACGCGGGATCTGTGGATGGCACGGGCCGGAGCCGGCCTTCGAGGGGCGTCTGAGAGGGAGGTGGGGCGAGCGAGCGGCGAACCGATGGGCGGCCGGACGCCCAGAGCCTGATCACCACGGCTGCGTGGCGCGGAGCCGATCGGGCGGCGCGAATCTGATCGGTGTGGGGCCGGCCTGATCGGCCCGGCCCGGGCCGGCGGCCAGCCCGATCGGAGAGCCAACCGGCTGACGGCCCGACCGGCCGGCGGACGGACCGAATCAGCCCGCGGCCGGGCAGGCCGGCGGGCCGGCGGAGACGATCACTCGGCCGCGGGGCGGAAGAGCGAGAGGAGCTTGGTCAGCGTGGGGCGCATCCGCTCCCACTCCTCGGCCTTCGTGGTCCAGGTGAGCACCCCGGTGGTGTTCGCCGTCGAGATCACCCGCCGGAGCTGGTGGTAGGCGACGCCCCGCTTCAGCAGGGAGTCCGGAGAGGACGTGCGCTGGGTCCAGGTGAACTCCCAGTCCGCGGCGTCGCCGTACTTGCTCGCCGCCGTGGTGAGCCGGATCGACCGGTAGCCCTTCACCGTGGGCTCGAGGATCGCCTCGGCCTCGCGGAGCGCGGCGAGGGCGTCGGTGCCGCGCTGGGCGGTGACCTCGATCCGGAGGTTGGCCCGCCCCTTCGGATCGATCCACACCATGGCGAACTCGCCGTCCTGCTGGCGGGTCCACCCCCTCGGTACGGCGGCACGCCAGCCCGCGGGGGACCGGTACCAGGTGAGCCGGAGCGCGGACGGCCCGGTGGGCGACGGGACCGGGGAGGGGCTCACGGCCGGCCGGCTGCTCTCCGCGACCACGGTCGGCGTGGCGTCGCTGGACCACGGCCACGCCAGCACCCAGCCGGCGGCCGCGGCGACCACCACGGTCCCCGCGGTGATCCCGGCGATGGCGGCGATCCTCCGGGTACGGCCCGCCCGCCGGGGCGGGGCGGGCGCGGGCTGGGCCGGCTCCAGCGCGGCGAGCAACCGGTCCGCCTCCTGCGGGTCGAGGCGCTTCTTGGGGTCGCGGGCGAGCAGCCCGTTCACCACCGGGCGGAGGGGAACGGGCACCTCGTCGTGGGAGCGCGCGGCCGGGTCCGGGGGAGTGCCGGTGACGGCGTAGTGGAGGGTGGCGCCGAGCGACCACAGGTCCGCCGCGGGCGTGGGTTCGGTGTCCTTGCGCTCCGGGGCGAGGTAGGCCTGCATCCGCCGGTTGCCGGGGGCGAACGCCGGGTCGGCGGCGAGCGGCGCGGTGCCGAAGTCGGTGAGGACGACCCGGCCGTCGTGCCCGATGAGCACGTTGACCGGCCGCACGTCGCCGTGCCGTACCCCGAGGGAGTGCGCGTGGGTGAGCACGGAGAGGAGCCTCCGGCCGATCTGCGCGGCCCGCTCGGGGGAGAGCGGACCGTCGTCCTTGACGATCCCCTCGAGCGAGCGCGCCTGCACGGGCTCCATCACCACGTAGAGGGTGCCGTCCTCCTCGGCCACGTCGTAGACGGCGGCGGCGTTCGGATGGCGCAGCCGCTCGGCCTGCCGGGCCTCCTTGGCGAGGCGCTGGGTGAGCAGCAGCCGTTTGGACTCGGCGAGGGTGACCGGGAGGAGGACCTCCCGCACCGCGACCGGCCGGTCGAGGAGCGTGTCATGGCCTTCCCAGACGATGCCCATGGCACCGTGGCCGTGGGCGCGCACCAGGCGATACCGCTTGACGACGAGCTGCCCCGCAGTACCCATCCCGCCTGCCTTTATGCCGGGCGATTATCCCTGCAAGCGGAGTCTTCCATATCTGCTGGGGCGAATGTGAAAAGTCCCCCAAGCAGTCATCAATCAGATGCGGTCCGTGGATCTTCGGGGCCGCCGTCCCGGCGCCCGCGCGGCCGGATGAGGCGGCGGCGGCCGCCAGGCCCGTGTTTCGGTCACTTGGGCCACCGTTATCGGTCCCTGAGCGCACGCTCGCCGGTCGCCGGCCGGCCCGCGTCCGGCGACCGAAACGATCACCGGTCGGTGATGGACCGTGCCATCGGGCGGTCGCCGTAAGGAGCTGTCCGGATTCGGGTGTTTCGGCAGGCGTTACGAAGAGGAGTCATGCATGATGCTGGTGTGATGGGAGTTAAGTTAGTTGTGATACTTGTTGACTAGCACTTGTGGAGATGCGCCGGGATGGTCGCCGGCCCCGTGGCGCTGGAAGCGTTCGGGAAGTCGACGGGGGACCGAAGCAGCCGGCACCACGCGGTGCGAGAGGAAGGACCTCCATGGCCGATTCAGATCGCCACGATTTCCGAAATGAGGCCGACCCCCTGGTCCGACGGTACCTCCTTCAGAACGACGGCGACTGGCGGTACTCCGACGAGGCCGGTGACCACGGGGAGACCGGCGCGGCCACCGCGGACGGCACGCGGCACGCCCGCGCGCACCACTCGCCCGAGGCGTACGACGACAGCGGTGACCTGCTCGCGGACCACACCGAGCAGAGCCCGGAGCACCGCCCGGCCGATACCGCCCGCGTCGATCTCGGCTGTGACGATCATGCCACGAAGGGTTTCCTCGGCTCCGGCTGGCGCTCGGACCCCGATGAGTACGAGGACGAGGAGCCGCCCCGGCGCAGCCGGACGCTCCTCAAGGTCGGCGGGATCCTGGTCGCGGCCGTGGGTGTGATCGGCGCGCTCATCGTCTACGTGGGACAGCCGGAGGCGTGCGCGGACGACTGCCCGGCCGACAAGGTGTCGTCCGTGACCTCTTCGGCGGCCTCGGACGCCCCGGAGGACGCGATCGCGGACGAGGACACGGAGCCCGAACCGGACGAGGAGTTCCCCGCCGAGCCCGAGCCCACTCCCGAGCCCACGCTCACCTCGCCGGCCACGACCGCGCCCGTGGTCCCGCGCACGGAGCGACCCGTCCCGTCCCGGGACACCACCGGCCGGCCGTCGCCGGAGTCACGGCCGACCACCACCCAGCAGGGCAGGACCGAGCCGTCGCGGCTGCAGATCGACGACGCCCACACCGGGGACGAGCAGATCGAGGAGCCCGCCGAGGAGCCGGTCGAGGTCCCGCAGGACAACGAGGAGGACAAGTCCAGCGGTGGCGGCGGTGGCCTCTTCGACTGGTTGTTCGGCCGTCGCTGACCGGCCGCGCGCCTGAGGACCCGGTCCACCCTTGCGCACGCCGGGCCCGGCACCGCGGCGCGCTCGCCCGGGCACCCGCGGTGCGGGTGAGCGCCGGTCCCGGGCACGCCGGGCCGGGTCCGGGCCGCGTTCAGGCCGCGGTGCCCTGCCGCTTTCGGTCCGCGGTGACCTTCCGCGTCCAGGCCGCGTGACCCGCCGGGTCAGGTCGCGGTCGCGGTGCAGGTGTCGTGGGTGGCGGTGAAGCCCTCCACGTCCGTCACGGCCCTGGTCGGCCGCAGCCCTTGCCAGTCGGCGCCGATGACCAGCACCAGCGCCCGGGTGCGGGCACCGCGCACCAGGCGCGTGGTCGTCTGCTGCAGCTCGCGGTACAGCCGCGGCGCCCGGGTCGCCCCGTTCGGCGAGTACTTGATCACGGTCTTCTGGTACGGCGCCGCGGCGTTCCCGACCTTGAGGATGTGGTAGCCGCGCTGCTCGAGCTGGGCGGCCACCGCGGTGGCGAGCCCGCTCCGGCCCGTGCCGTTCTGCACCACGATGTGGATCTGCGACTTCGGGATCCGCTGCTCGCCGCCCTTGATCGGGCCGGTGACCCTGTCCTCGGCGACCATCCGGAACAGCCGGTTCGCCTGCGGCTGCACCCATTCGACCCGTCCGGGGTTGGTGAGCGAGTAGCGCCACGGCGTGGTCACGAACCGGATCCGGTCCGCGGTGATGTCCTTGAGGCTCAGCGCGAGGTCCTTCATCACGTTGAGGTCGAGGCCGGGGTCGGTGGTCACCGACTTCGTCACCGCGTCGAGGAACCGGTAGAGCGTGGCCGGGTCGGTGAGCATGTCGCCGCTGAGCGCCTTCTTCGCCACCGAGGCGAGGAACATCTGCTGGCGCTGGATGCGGCCGATGTCGGAACCGTCGCCGAGGGTGTACCGCGCCCGGACGTAGCCGAGCGCCTGCTCACCGTTGAGGACCTGCTTGCCGGCCGGGAGGCGGAGCATCGCCTTCGGGTCGTTGATCGGCGTGGGGAGGCAGACCTCCACCCCGCCGAGGGCGTCCACCATCGACTTGAAGCCGGTGAAGTCCACCTTCACGAAGTGGTCGATGTGGATGCCGGTGAGCGACTCGATCGTCCGCCACGTGCACGTGATGCCGCCGTTGTTGAACGACTCGTTGATCATGCCGACGTGCGCGGGCTGGCCGGGGAAGTTCTTCGTCGCCCGGCACGCGGGGAGCCGGACCAGCGAGTCCCGCGGGAAGCTGATCAGCAGGAGGCCGTCCCGTCTCGCCGGGATGTGGGCGAGGAGGATGGTGTCGGTGCGCTCGCCGGGGGTCCGGCCGTACTTGGCGTTCGCGCCCCTGCGCTGATCGGAGCCGACGATCAGGATGTTCAGCGCCTTACCGATCTTGGTTGGGCGCGCCCCGAGGTCCCCGACCTCCTCGTGCTTGACGTTGCCGCTCAGCTTGGCGACCCCGCCGACCAGGAAGGTCACCCCGCCCATGACCACCCCGAGGACGCCCGAGAGCGCCACGTACAGCCAGGAACGCCACTTCGGCACCGGCCGGGCCGGTCGCGCGGTGTCGTCCACGGACGATTCCTGCGGGGTGTCGGTGGGACCCACGTGTCCTGCTCCTGGGGTCGGGCCGGGGTTCACCCCGGCGATGGCCGGCAGCGGTGAACCGGAGCAAGTGTAGCGATCTTCCCTCAGTATCCCGGGTTCCGCGCTCTTGCCGGCGGAACCGGCGCCCAGCGGGCGCGAGACGTCACTCGTCTCGCAGCCCGACGTCCCCGGCGCCCACTGGGGCGCTCGAACGAGTCCGTCGGGCGCCCGGCCGGGCCGGCGCGCACCCGGCGCCCACCCGGACGCGCGCAGGTGGCCTCGTCTCTCCCCGGCCGTAGGGGGCCGGCGCCCACCCGGGCGCGCGGGTGGCCCGGTACCGGGCCTGGGCTTCCCGCCGCTCCCGGCATGCACGCGGGCGCGCGCAGGTACGCGCGTACCTGCGCGCGCGGATCGACCGCCGGTGAGCGTGTGGCCGCCGCCGTCCCGCCCGTACCTGCGCGCGTATCGACTGCCGCACCGCACCCCGCCAGCGGAGCGCGCCCGAGCCCGTACCTGCGCGGGTATCGACCGTCCAGGCCGCGGGCGGATCAGCCGATCGGCGCGGTGCTGCCCCGCGGGGTGAGCCGGGGGGCCTCGTCCTCGTACGGCTCCGCGGTCCCGGTGTCGATGAGCTCGAGCAGCCGCCGTGCCGCGTGCGCGCCGTACGCGGGGATGTCCCGGGTGAGCCCGGTGAGCGGCGGCCGGACCACCTGGGAGAGCGGCGAGTCGTCCCAGGCGACGATGGAGAGCTCGGAGGGCACGTCGATCCGCAGCTCCTGGGCGACCGAGAGCCCGGCCACCGCCATGATCTCGTTGTCGTACACGATCGCGGTCGGCCGGTCGGGCGAGCTGAGCAGGCGGCGGGTGGCCCGCGCGCCCTCGGTCCCGGTGTGGTCGGTGTGGATGATGGACCGCTCGGTCACACCGAGCCGGCGGCAGGTCTCCTCGAACGCCCGGTCGCGGATCACGGTGTGCACGAGCCGGGGCAGGCCGGCGACCCGGGCGATGCGCCGGTGGCCGAGGGCGGCCAGGTAGGCCACGGTCTCCTCCACCGCGGCGCCGTCGTCGGACCAGACCGGCACGAGGGATCCGGCGGCCGAGGGGTGGCCGATCACCACGGCCGGCATGCCGAGCATCTCGATCTCCGGCACCCGCGGGTCGTCGACGTGCAGGTCGACGAGGAAGGCGCCGTCCACCCGTCCCTCCCCCCACCAGCGGCGGTGGACGGCCAGCTCGGCCCGGTGGTCGGAGACCACCCGGAGGAGCAGCGCGTACGAGCGGGCGGAGAGCTCGGCCTCGATGCCGCTGATCAGCTCCATGAGGAACGGCTCCATGCCGAGGACGCGCGCCGGCCGGCAGAGCACGAGCCCGATCGCGTGCGCCCGGGCGCCGGTGAGGGCCCGGGCGGCGAGGCTCGGCCGCCAGCCGAGCTCCTTGGCGATGGCGAGGATGCGCGCCCGGGTCGCCTCGGATACCCCCGGCCGCCCGTTGAGGGCATAAGAGACCGCGCCTTTGGAGACCCCGGCCCGGCGGGCGATGTCCGCGATGGTCGGCCTTTTCACGCTCCCCCTGACTGAACCGGTCAAGATCTTCCCGGACACGCTAACACGCCATCCTGCGCCGGCCCCAGCGGACCGCGGGAGGTATTGACAGGTAGATCCCCGGCTCTTACGTTTCGCGGTACTTATTCGGTTCAGCGCAGCGGAAAGCGCGGTGAGTCGACCGTATCTCGGGAGGTGTGGCGGCAGGACCGGCCGGCGGAGCCCGGCCCCGGGCTCCGCGGCGGCGTCGGGGTCCGTTCTGGCGCTATGACGACCGGCTCCCGGGTGCGAAAGGAGAGTCTGGATGCGGAGCCGAGTGCGGTTGCTGATACCGCTCCTCGCGGTCGGCCTCCTGACGGCGTGCACGGGCGGGGCCGAGACGCCCGCGCGATCCCCGGCACCGGCGGCCGCCGCGGTGCCGGGCGGAGAATCGCTCCCCCGGCACGAGACCCTCTACACCAGCGGCACGCAGTGGGGGCCACCGGCGAACTGGAACCCGCTCCGGGAATGGGACTTCGCCACCGGGACGAAGGGCCTCGTCTACGAGACCCTCTTCCTCTACGACCCGAGCATCGACCGGCTCATCCCGTGGCTCGCCGAGAGCGGCTCCTGGACCGGGGAGAAGGAGTACACCCTCAAGCTCCGGAAGGGCATCACCTGGGCGGACGGCGAGCCGTTCACCGCCGAGGACGTGGTCTTCACCTTCGAGCTCGGCAAGCTGGAGACCGTCCCCTACCACCAGCTCTGGGAGTGGCTGGCGCGGGCCGAGGCGGTGGACCAGCACACGGTCAGGTTCACCTTCACTGAGGCCAACCACCAGGAGTGGTCGACCCACCTCTACAGCCGGGCGATCGTGCCCAAGCACCTGTGGGAGGTCCGGTCCGAGGAGGAGGTGATGAACGGCGCCAACGAGAACCCCATCGGCACCGGGCCGTACGCCTACCACTCGCACGACCAGGACCGCATGGTCTGGGTGCGCCGGGACGGCTGGTGGGCGACCAAGGTGATCGGCAAGCGGGTCGCGCCCAAGTACATCGTGGACATCGTCAACTCGAGCAACGAGGTGGCGATGGACTGGCTGCTCCAGAAGCACCTCGACCTGAGCAACAACTTCCTCCCGGGCGTCGCCAACCTGGTCACCGGTGACTTCGGCCTCCAGACCTACTACAACCGGCCGCCGTACATGCTCGCCGCGAACACGGCCTGGCTGGTGATGAACACCAAGAAGAAGCCGATGGACGACCCGGTGTTCCGGAGGGCGCTCGCCCACGCCATCGACACCAGGAAGATCGTCGAGGGCGTGTACCAGAACCTGGTGCAGGCGGCGAACCCGACCGGGCTCCTCCCGCAGTGGAGCAAGTACATCGACCAGGACGTGGTGAACCGGCTCGGCTTCTTCTACAGCCCGGCCAAGGCGAAGGAGCTGCTCATCGACGCCGGCTACCGGGACCGGGACGGGGACGGCTTCATGGAGTCGCCCAGCGGGGCGAAGATCGCGCTCAAGATCGCCGTGCCGGCCGGGTGGACCGACTGGATGGAGGCCGCCCGGGTGATCAGCGAGGGCGCCAAGGGGGCCGGGATCAACCTCGAGCCGGAGTTCCCCGACTACAACGCGCTCGTCGACGCCCGCAACTCCGGCAAGTTCGACATGGTCCTCAACAACGACCGCCAGCTCGCCAGCACCCCGTGGCGGTACTACGACTTCATCTTCCGCCTGCCGGTGCGCAAGCAGCAGACCACGGCGAACTTCGGCCGGTACGAGAACAAGCAGGCCTGGCGGCTGGTCCGGGAGCTCGACGGCGTCCGGACCGACGACGTCGAGGGGATGAAGCGGATCATCTCCCGGCTCCAGGAGATCCACCTCCGGGAGATGCCGATCATCCCGCTCTGGTACAACGGGCTGTGGGCGCAGATGACCAGCGCGGTCTGGACGAACTGGCCGTCCGAGGCGATGGGAGCCCCCAAGCACGCTCCGAGCATGTGGCGGGACTGGATGGAGATGGGCGGCCTCCTCATGCTGACCGAGCTCCGGCCGGCGGCGGGCTGAGCCATCAAGGGGCGCGTCCCGGCGACCGGATCGCGCGTCGCTGCTTCGGCAGGCGGCCGCCCGGCTACGGGCTCACCTCGTCGCCGCGGTCACGATCGACCGGATGATCCCCAGGTTCCCGCCCGGCGACCCGCTGCAGAGCAGGCTCTCCGGGCGGACGTCGCCGAGCCCGCGGCGGTGGAGGCGATGCGGGCTCACCGGCGATGCGGGCTCACCACGCCGGCCTTTCCGGGCTTGCCGCCGGGAGAGACGGCGATCTGCCACGTCACAGGGTACGGTCTTGATCCGGACGCGCTCGTCAGGTATCCGGTGCTGAGGTGCGTGAACGAGGCGCGCCCCTGACCCCCGAGCCGTCCAGCCGACGGCCCGCCGGAGCGAGGACACTGTGGATCTGCTGACCAATCCGATCAAGGATTACCCCTGGGGCTCCCGTACCGCCATCGCGGCGCTCACCGGGCGACAGGCCACCGGACCCGAGGCCGAGATGTGGTTCGGCGCCCACCCGTCCGGGTCGTCGACGCTGGTCCGGGACGGGACCGAGCTCACCCTGGCCGACGCGGTCGCCGCCGACCCGGCCGGGATGCTCGGCGACCAGGTGATCGAACGGTTCGGGGAGCGCCTGCCGTACCTGATGAAGCTGATCGCGGTGGAGCGGCCGCTCTCCCTGCAGGTCCACCCGGACGCCGGCCAGGCCGCCGCCGGGTACGCGCGGGGGGACGCGAACTACTCCGACCCGTGGCACAAGCCCGAGCTGATCTACGCGCTCACCCCGTTCACCGGGCTCGCCGGGTTCCGCTCGCCGGAGCAGGCCGCCACGATGATCGACCGGTTGCACGTGCCGGAGCTCCGGCCGGTCGTCGCCCGCCTGGAGGACGGGGACCTGATCGGCGCGCTCCGGGTGCTGCTCGAGACGCCCCAGCCGCGGCGGCGGCTGGTCGAAGCCGTGGTCTGGGCCGCCTCCTCGGTCCACCACCCCGACTACGCGCTCGTGGTGCGGCTCGCCCGGCAGTACCCGGAGGACCCGGCCGTGCTCGCCCCGCTGCTGCTCCGCCGCCACGAGCTCGCCCCAGGCGAGACGCTCTTCCTCGGCGCGGGCGTGCTCCACTGCTACCTGAGCGGTTTCGGCGTGGAGGTCATGGCCTGCTCGGACAACGTGCTCCGGGCCGGGCTCACCGGGAAGCGGATCGACGTGCCCGAGCTGCTGCGCGTCACCCGGGCCGACGCCCAGCCGCTGCCGGTCACCGCGGTGGACGGCGCGTTCATCCCGCCCTGCCCCGAGTTCCTGCTCCGCCTGGTCACGTCCGGCCGGCGCCGGGAGCTCGCCGGCGGCGTGCCGCGGATCGTGCTCTGCACCGAGGGGGTGGCCGAGGTGGGCGCCGCGCACGCCGCGGAGCTGAAGCTGGGCCCCGGCGAGTCGGTGTTCATCCCCGCCTCCGACGGCGACGTCACCATCGCCGTGGACGGAACCGCGTTCTGCGTGGAACCCCAGGTCTGACCCGCGTCCTGGCCTCGGTAAGGGCCGCGGAGATTCACCGAGCGTGTTGTTTGTCATACGTTCTGTGATTACGCCGTGCCGTCCGGGTACGAGTGACGCATCGTCAACCGCGGCCCGACGAGGGGGAGGACATGGGACGCATCCGGGTTGCCGGCCTGGGGCTGGTGTGCCTGACTCTCGCCGCCGCCTGCTCGTCCGGGGGAGACGACGCGGCCAAGAGGGAGGATCCGCAGGTCCAGGCCAAGAAGATGGCCGCCGAGGCCAACGCGCGCAAGGCGGCTATGGCGGCTGCGGCCCGGGTGAAGGCCAACGAGCTCGGCCAGATCCCGGTGATCATGTACCACCGGGTGGTGAAGAACCCGCCCCCGGGTGACGACCTCAGCCCCGAGCAGTTCCGCGCCGAGCTGGAACGGCTCGCCGCCGAGAAGTACGTGCCGATCACCGCGGCCGAGTACGTCACCGGGAAGATCGACATCCCGGCCGGGATGCACCCCGTCGTGCTCACCTTCGACGACGCCTCGCCGTCCCAGGTCGCCCTGGACGGCATGGGCAACCCGCTGCCGGACTCCGCGGTCGGCATCCTGCTCGACGTCGCCAAGAAGTACCCGCACTTCCGTCCGGTCGCCACCTTCTTCGTCACCCGTGACCTCTTCGGCAAGACCCGCAAGGAAGAGCAGATGCAGGTCCTGCAGTGGCTCAAGGACCACGGGTTCGACATCGGGAACCACACCAAGGACCACGTCAACCTGCTCGGCAAGTCACGGGAACAGGTGGCCGAGGCGATCGCGGCCGGCCAGGCCATGGTCACCGAGCTGATCAACACCCCGCCGGTGACCCTCGCCCTGCCGTACGGCAACCAGCCGAGCAAGAAGGAGTGGGCGCTGCAGGGGAAGGCGAAGTCCGGCGAGTACAAGCTGTACGGCGCCTTCCTCGCCGGGTACACCCCGGCGGCCTCGCCGTTCAGCAAGGACTTCGACCCCACGGGGATCCCGCGCATCCGGTCGAAGGAGAAGGTCGGGGACTGCAAGCAGTTCTGCTCGGCCGCCTGGCTCGACTGGCTCAAGGCCAACCCGAGCGAGCGGTACACCTCGGACGGCAACCCGAACACGGTCGCCTTCCCGAAGTTCAAGGCGCCGTTCGCCGCGCCCGCCTACGCCTCCCGGGCCCTGCCGTACTGACGTGCCGGGCGGGCCCGGGGCGCGGGTTAACCTGCGGCCATGAACGATGACCCCTCCCGCCCGGCCGCCACGGTGGTGGGCGGCGGACCGGCCGGCCTGACCCGGCGGCTCATCGCGGCCGAGCTCGTCGTCGTGTTCGGCGTCTCGCTCGGGGCGAGCGCGCTGATCGCGCTGATCCGGTTCATCGGCGCGCTCACCGCCCCGGACGAGCTGCCGGGGCAGCGCGCCGTGGTCGTCGGTTCGCTCGCGCCCGGCCGCCCGTGGCTCGACCTCGCCCTCCACGTCGCCTCGATCCTGATCAACCTTGCCCCGGTCGGGCTCGTCGCCTACCTGCTCGTCCGGTCCGGGGAGTCGCTGCGGACCCTCGGGGTCGACGCCCGCGAACCGGGCCGTGACCTCGCGCGGGGCGCCGTGCTCGCCGCGGCCATCGGCGGCAGCGGGCTGGTGTTCTACATCGCGGCCGTGCGGTCCGGGATCAACCTCACCGTGGTGCCGGACGCCCTGCCCGACGTGTGGTGGCGGGTGCCCGTCCTGCTCGCCGAGGCGGCGCAGAACGGCGTGCTGGAGGAGGTGCTCGTCGCCGGATATCTGCTGCACCGGCTCGCGCAATGCGGCTGGCATCCGTGGCGCGCCGTCGCGGTGTCCGCCGTGCTCCGCGGCTCGTACCACTTTTATCAAGGGCTCGGGGGATTCCTCGGGAATGTGGCGATGGGCGTGGTGTTCGGGCGGCTTTATCAGCGCTGGGGGCGGGCAATGCCGCTCGTCGTCGCGCACACGCTCATCGACGTGGTCGCCTTCGTCGGTTACGGCCTGGTGCGTGGGAAGGTCGATTGGCTGCCTTGACCTGGGCAGACGCCGCTTTGCAAATAAACCGGCCTTCGGCCTTCATGGGCATATTCATTGGAGAAACGCTTAACAAAGGCTAAACAGCGTTCACTGGCGCGTCCCATTGCGATTGCGCCCCGTCCCGGTGCATTGTTGACGTGCCGCCTCCAAATGCCTGCACGGCTGGATGGGCGACACGTCAGGATCCCCCCGGCAATCCGGCTCACGAGCCGTTATCAGTGGGGATATTCGCATGCTGCGGTTATTGCAACGCGTTGGCGAGCCGGTACGCCCGGCTCCAGGAGATATGCCGGGGCAGCGCCGGCGCAGGCCGGTGACGCCCCGTTCCCGCCGGGGTCCGTACGGGCGGCGCTCTCCCGGCCGGCCGCTCAGGGCCGTCCGCGGGATCGCCGTACCGGCCCGCGGAGGGTGCCCACGGCGGGAGGCCCGCCCGATGCGGTACGGCAGCGCGGGCCACGCCGCTCCGTTGCCGCGGCGTCCGGCCGGGACGGCACGGACCGGTGCGCGCCGCATCACGCCCGGACCGGTCCCGGTGGGCGCGCCCGCCGTGGCGGGCGCCCTCGCCCGGGGGAACCCGGTCCGGCGCACCCGGATACCGGGCGCGTGCCCGGTCTTATTACCCAGCCGGCCGCCACGGCGGCCGGGCCCTCGGTTCAGGCGGGCCACCCGCCTCCGGTGGCAGCACGACCGCACGGCGGTGCCCGTGGCGGGCGCGGCCACCGGGGGCGGGCCCCAGCCCATCGATATGCGTGATCGCCGGGCTGGTCGCCGCCAGCGGGGTCGCCGGGTCAGGCGAGGCAGCGCAGCGCGGAACGGAGGGCCGGGTCGAGCGGGTGGCCGGCCGGCAGCCGCGCCACGGTCGCGTCCACGAACTCCGCCGGGGACAGCTCCGCGGTTCGGTCCGCGGTGCGGACCAGGAACCGGCCATCGGCGCGCTCCACCCGCGCCGCCGACCCGTGCTCGGCCAGGGCGACCAGCCCGAACACCGCCCGCCACTCCAGCCGCCGGGCCGACTCCTCCTCGGCGACCGGGGCGCCCACGTCGTCGGCGTGCGTGGCGTACTCGGACGCGTAATGGAAGGCCTGCAACCCCGCCGGGTAGGGCCCGACCGAGGTGTGGAGCAGGCCGTCCCGGCCCAGCTCGCGCATCCGCCGGCGCGTGTCGCGGTTGCGCGTCCGCCACTCTTCGAGCACCTGATCGACGGGCAGGCTGCGGCGTTTGCGCACGCACCACCGATTGAACTCGTCGAACCCGCCCTGGACCCCCTCGCGTTCGAGCATCTCGTAGAACCCGTCGAGGTCCTTGTCGAGGCAGGCCTGGTTGTACAGCTCCTCTCCGGCGAGGTGGGCGAGCACGTCCCGCACGCTCCATCCCTCGCACCGCGACGGCCGGCTCCAGCCCGCCTCGTCGAGGGAGGAGAAGTACCGGTCGAGCCGTTCGGCCTCGGTGTCGAAGATGTCGAACGGGTCGAACCGGCGCAGTGCCTCAGGTTCCTGCATCATGCCTGAGCGGTACCCCCGTGCCGCCGCCCGTCACGTGCCACCGCGGGCCGGCACGGCGAGGGCGGGTGCCCGCTCACCCGTGCCGCGG
The DNA here is from genome assembly GCF_000092645.1 of Thermobispora bispora DSM 43833. Taxonomy (NCBI): domain Bacteria; kingdom Bacillati; phylum Actinomycetota; class Actinomycetes; order Streptosporangiales; family Streptosporangiaceae; genus Thermobispora; species Thermobispora bispora. Next base: position 4,094,540 of record NC_014165.1, on the reverse strand, counting down.
CCCGATCGGGGACCGCCGGCCGGGACCTGCGCGCCTTGCCGCCGCGCGCGGCGCATACGATGGGGCGAGGTGCGCCGGGAAGTCTGGTCGGCAGTGGCCATCGTCCCCATATCGGCACCCGGAGCACTACATGAGCGACCTTGCCCGCCAGCGCACCACCGCGGTCCTGTTCCGCCGTTCCTGGGCGGAGATCCGGCGCATCGCCGACATCCTCCGCCAGGAGACCATCGGCGGCGCTCTGGCGCTGCTGGCCGCCACGGCCGCGCTGATCCTCGCCAACTCCCCGTGGCGGGACGCCTATGAGGCGCTGCGGTCCTTCGCCATCGGACCCGTGGCGCTGCACCTCCACCTGAGCCTGGCCACCTGGGCCGCCGACGGGCTGCTGGCGATCTTCTTCTTCGTGGCCGGGCTGGAGCTCAAACGCGAGTTCGTCGCGGGCGACCTCCGCGACCTGCGGCAGGCCATGGTCCCGGTCGCCGCCGCGGTCGGCGGCGTCATCGTCCCCGCCGCGATCTACCTGCTGGTCACCCGGGACGTCGCGGGCGCGGCCCGCGGCTGGGCGATCCCCACCGCCACCGACATCGCCTTCGCGCTCGCCGTGCTCGCGGTGATCGGCCGGTACCTGCCCGCCCCGCTGCGCACCTTCCTGCTCACCCTGGCCGTGGTCGACGACCTGCTGGCCGTCGTCATCATCGCCGTCTTCTACACGAGCAAGCTCAGCGTGGCCTTCCTCGCGGCCGCCCTGGTGCCGCTCGCGATCTTCGCCGTGCTGGTGCAGCGGCGGATCAGCTCCTGGTGGCTGCTGCTCCCGCTCGCCGTGGCGACCTGGGCGCTGGTGCACGCCTCAGGCGTCCACGCCACCGTCGCCGGGGTGCTGCTCGCCTTCGCCGTGCCGGTCGCCGCCGACGAGGCGCACGGGGACGACGCGGACGGCCCCGGCCTGGCCGAGCACCTGGAGCACCGGTTCCGGCCGCTCTCGGCCGGCGTCGCCGTACCGACCTTCGCGTTCCTGGCCGCGGGAGTGCCGCTCGGCGGCCTGGACGGCCTGGTGCGCGCGTTCACCGACCCGGTGGTGCTCGGGATCGCCGCCGGGCTGGTCGTGGGCAAACCCCTCGGCATCATGGCCGCGACCTGGCTGGTGGCGCGGTACACCCACGCCGAGCTCGACGAGGGCATCACCTGGACGGACGTGACCGGCCTGTCGGTGCTCGCCGGGATCGGCTTCACCGTGTCGCTGCTCATCGGCGGGCTGGCCTTCGGTCTCGACACCGCGCGCGCCGGCGATGTCAAGATCGCGGTGCTGGGCGGTTCCGTGGCCGCCGTGCTGCTCGCGGCGGTGATCCTACGGCTGCGCAACCGGGTCTATCGGCGGATGCACCACGCGGGTGCTGCGGATGGAGAGGGGGACACCCGGGAGTGACCGGCCGTCACCGGACCAGACGCCGGCCGGAGACCTGTTCGGGGCTGATGACGATGTAGTGCTCCCGGACCCCGGGTGCCCACGGGATGAGCGGCAGCTTGGACAGCCGTTCCAGCTCCTCCGGGTCGGTCACCCCCCGGGCGTGCCCGACCGCGGTCACCGACCACCCGGTACGGGTCTCGATGTCGAAGTGATCGCCCTCGAAGGCCACGATGGTGTTCCGCGCGGCCATGGCCAGCCGTGAGGTGGCCGTGGTCCGGATGACGATCAGTCCCTCATGCAGGCAGAAGTTCACGGGCTGGACGGCGGGGAGTGCGCGATCGGTGAATACGATCCGCCCGATCGGAGTGCTCGCGAGAAGTTTGAGACACTCCTCCCGGGTGAGAATCTCCAGCCCTGCCGAGTCGAGCTTCATGTCGGCAAGCTTGTCTGCTCAGTCTGACCACTTTTAGAGGCGAAGGTCACATCATAAGGACCGTTCGGCCTTGAGCCGGGCCGCCAGGGCGGCGGCCTGGGTGCGCCGCTGCATGTTGAGCTTGCTCAGTAAGGTCGACACGTAGTTCTTCACCGTCTTCTCGGCGAGGAAGAGCCGCTCGCCGATCTGCCGGTTGGTGAGGCCCTCCCCGATCAGCTCGAGGATCTGCCGCTCCTGGTCGGAGAGCGCGGCCAGGGGGTCCTTCTTCGCCGCCTGCTCGCGCAGGCGCCGCAGCATGCTCGCCGTGGTGGCGGGGTCGAGCAGCGACTGCCCGCTCGCCACGGTGCGGACCGCGCCGACCAGGTCGGAGCCGTGGATCTGCTTGAGCACGTAACCCGCCGCGCCGGCCATCACCGCGTTGAACAGCGCCTCGTCGTCCGCGTACGAGGTGAGCATCAGGCACGCCAGGTTGGGCAGCTTCGAGCGCAGGTCGCGGCAGAGATCGACCCCGCTGCCGTCGGGGAGCCGCACGTCGAGGATCGCCACGTCCGGCTTCAGGGCCGGGACCCTGGCCAGCGCGGACTCCACCGTCCCCGCCTCACCGACGATCTCGATGTCGGGTTCGGCCTCCAGCAGGGCGGCGACCCCGCGTCGTACCACCTCATGGTCGTCCACGAGGAACACTCGAATCATGCTGCGAGCGTACTTGGCCTGTGTCAGTGGTGGTAGTGACCAAGGTCCCTACCTGGCGCCGTCACAGTCGGGGAACGCTCGAAGACGTGGAGGAAATCGCGAGCATCGATGCCTACTGGAGAGCGGCGAACTACCTGTCCGTCGGGCAGATCTACCTGCTCGACAACCCGCTGCTCCGCGAGCCGCTGCGGCCCGAGCACATCAAGCCCCGGCTGCTCGGCCACTGGGGCACCGTGCCGGGGATCAACTTCTGCTTCGCCCACCTCAACCGGATCATCCGCCGGCGCGACCAGGACATGATCTACATCTGCGGTCCCGGGCACGGCGGGCCGGCCGTGGTGGCGCACTCCTGGCTGGAGGGCACCTACACGGAGCGGTACCCGCACATCACCCAGGACGCCAAGGGGATGCGGCTGCTGTTCCGGCAGTTCTCCTTCCCCGGCGGCGTGCCCAGCCACGCCGCGCCGGAGACGCCCGGCTCCATTCACGAGGGCGGTGAGCTCGGCTACTCCCTCGCCCACGCGTACGGCGCCGCGTTCGACAACCCCGGGCTGGTGGTCGCCTGCATCATCGGCGACGGGGAGGCGGAGACCGGGCCGCTCGCCGCGAGCTGGCACTCGAACAAGTTCCTCACCCCAGGCCGGGACGGGGTGGTGCTGCCGATCCTGCACCTGAACGGGTACAAGATCGCGAACCCGACGGTGCTGGCGCGCATCCCGGAGCCGGAGCTGGTCAAGCTCCTCGAGGGGTACGGGTACCGGGTGCACATCGTCGCCGGGGACGACCCGGCGGAGCTGCACCCGCTGATGGCCCGGACCCTGGACGAGGTCTTCGCGGAGATCGACGAGTACACCGCGGGGCGGGAGCGCCGGCTCCCGATGATCGTGCTGCGCACGCCTAAGGGGTGGACCGGCCCGCGGGAGGTGGACGGGGTGCCGGTGGAGGGCACCTGGCGATCCCACCAGGTGCCGCTCGCCCAGGTCCGCACCAGCCCCGAGCACCTGCGCATGCTGGAGGAGTGGATGCGCTCCTACCGGCCGGAGGAGCTGTTCGACGCCGAGGGACGGCCCACCCCGCTGGTCCTCGGCGAGGTGCCCGAGGGCGAGCGGCGGATGAGCGCGAACCCGCACGCCAACGGCGGCGAGCTGCTCGTGCCGCTGGTGCTGCCCGACTTCCGCGACTACGCGGTGCCGGTGAAGGAGCCCGCGGTGACCTGCAGCGAGCCCACCCGGGTGCTGGGGAGCTACCTGCGGGACGTGATCGCGGCCAACCCGCGCAACTTCCGGCTGATGGGCCCGGACGAGACCGCGTCCAACCGGCTCTCCGCCGTGTTCGAGGCGACCGACAAGGCCTGGGACGCCGCCGTGCTCGGCACCGACGAGCACCTGTCCCGGGAGGGCCGGGTGATGGAGGTGCTGAGCGAGCACCTCTGCCAGGGCTGGCTCGAGGGCTACCTGCTCACCGGGCGGCACGGCCTGTTCAACTGCTACGAGGCGTTCATCCACATCGTGGACGCCATGTTCAACCAGCACGCCAAGTGGCTGGAGTCGGCGAAGAAGATCCCCTGGCGGCGGCCGGTGGCGTCGCTCAACTACCTGCTCACCTCGCACGTGTGGCGGCAGGACCACAACGGGTTCAGCCACCAGGACCCGGGCTTCCTCGACGTGGTGGTGAACAAGAAGGCCGACGTGGTCAGGGTCTACCTGCCGCCGGACACCAACACCCTGCTCTCGGTCGCTGACCACTGCCTGCGCTCGCGGGACTACGTCAACGTGATCGTGGTGGGCAAGCAGCCCGTGCTCGACCTGATGAGCATGGACGAGGCGATCGCCCACTGCACCCGGGGCGCCGGCATCCTGCGCTGGGCCTCCACCGATGAGGGGGCCGAGCCGGACGTGGTGCTCGCGTGCGCCGGGGACGTCCCGACGATGGAGACGCTCGCCGCCGCCGCGCTGCTCCGCGCCCACCTGCCCGAGCTGCGGGTCCGGGTGGTGAACGTGGTCGACCTGATGTGCCTGCAGCCGCCCTCGGAGCACCCGCACGGCCTGTCCGACCACGAGTTCGACGCCCTGTTCACCACGGACAAGCCGATCATCTTCAACTTCCACGGCTACCCGTGGCTCATCCACCGGCTCACCTACCGGCGGAACGGCCACGACAACCTGCACGTGCGGGGCTACAAGGAGGAGGGCACCACGACCACGCCCTTCGACATGGCGATGATGAACGACATCGACCGGTTCCACCTGGTCATGGACGTGATCGACCGCGTGCCCGGCCTGCGCACCACCGCGAGCCACCTCCGGCAGGCGATGGTCGACGCCCGGCTGCGGGCCCGGGCGTACACCCGCGATCACGGCGAGGACCCGCCGGAGATCCGCGATTGGACCTGGCCCTACGACTGAGCGCGGGGAACGCGCGTCGCCGCGCCGGCCCGGCGGCGGGCGCGCGGGACGGGTCCGTGGCGCGGGCACCGATGCGCCGCCCGGCGGGGCGGGCCGCCGGCGCGGCGCGGCATCGCCCGCGCCGCCGGGAACGCCCGTGGGCCAACACCGAAGGCATCGCCGTGTTCGGCGGGCCGGCGTCAGCGGCCGGCCAGCCGGCGCAGCGCCGTCCGCACCCGGCGCATGAAGCGGCCGCCGCGGCTCTGCCGTACCTGAACGGTGCGGGCCTGGCGCAGCTCGGCGAGGGCGGTCGCCGCGTCGGGGCGCTTGCCCGGGGTGGGGTCGCGCATCCGCCGGAGCAGATCCATGATCTGCGGGGCGACGCCGTCGGCCACCGCCTCCCCGTCGCCGCCGGGGGTGGGCAGCTCCCCGGTGAGGAGCTGGAACGCGATGACCCCGGCGGCGTAGACGTCGGCGGCGGGGGTCATCCGATCCGGCCGGGTCCGGCACTCCGGGGCGACGTAGTGCACGTCGAGGATGTTCGGCAGCTCGTTGGCGACCGTGTGCTTGCGCGGCCCGGGCTTGGCGTAGTCGAACCCGGTCAGCATGGCCCGGCCGTTCGGGGTGACCAGCACCGACGCCGGGGTGAGCGCCCGGTGGATGACCTTGTTGGCGTGGACGTGGGCGAGCCCGGCGAGCATGTCCTCGATGATGTCGAGCTTGGTCTCCAGGCTCATCCGGCGGTCGCCCAGGTGCAGGTGGAGCGCCCGCCCGTGCACGTCGTCGAGGACGAGCACGAACCGGCTCTCGTCGTCGATGGCGAAGAAGTCGCGGGAGCGGACCACGCACGGGTGGGGCGGGATCTTGGCGAGCGCCTGGTAGGCGTTGGCGATCCGCCGCTGCTCGATGAGCCGGCGCCGCTCCTCGGCGAGCGGGTCGGCCCGGTAGACGCGGAGCAGCACGGTCTCGCTCACCGGGGTGGTGGCGTTGACCGCCCGGTACTCGGTGACCCGGCTGTCCCCGCCGAGCTCCTCCTCCACCTCCCAGTTGCCGAACCGCGGCGGGGCGGTGGAGCGGCGGACGGTGGCGTTGAGCGCCTCGAGGACGGCCTTCCGGTACGGCCGGGCGTCCCGGCTGCACCCGTGCCGGACCCGGGACACGTCGCTCAGCATCGGGATGAGCCCGTCCATGTCGGTGACGTGGCGGGCGTCCCGGCCGGTCGGGTCGATGAGCACGGCGCCGGGCGCGGTGAGCACCACGATGTTGTCCACGTAGAGCCGTTCGAGCTCGCGGTGCTGGTCGACGAGCAGCCCTTTGAGCGCCCGGGCGGTGCCCCGGAGCTTCGCCACTGGGGAGCCGAACGCCTCCCGGTGCTGCGGGAACCACCGGTTGCCCACCACCTCGAACCGGCCGCGGGCCCCCTTGACGTCGATGACGCAGAGCGAGTGGCCGGTCAGCACGGCCACGTCGATCTCGAACAGGTCCGGGCCGCGGGGTACCTCGATGTTGTGGAGCAGCAGCCAGTCGTCGGGCGCGTGGTCGCGCAGGTGCGCGATGACCCGCCGTTCGGCGTCATTGACGGGCCGTCCACCGCCGACGATCTGAGCCATGCGCCTGTGCCGCCTCTCCAATCAGATTGAGAACTTGGTCCCCCTAGGTAGCGCTTTCCCGCATCACCACTTCATTCCCTGGTTCGCCAGGAGTGACACGACGAATGCCCCGTTTGGGACGGTACCTCGAGGGAAACCGTGAGATATGCGGATCGTGGTGGTCGGTGCGACCGGGAACGTCGGAACGAGTCTCATCTCCGCCCTGGAATGCGACCCCGAGGTCACCTCGATCGTCGGCGTCGCGCGGCGGGAGCCGAGCTGGCGTCCCGCGAAGGTCGAGTGGCGCACGGGCGACGTGCGCACGGCCGACCTCGTGCCGATGTTCTCGGGCGCGGACGCGGTGGTGCACCTGGCGTGGATCTTCGGCCCGACGCACGACCCGGCGGCCACCTGGCAGACCAACGTGATCGGCAGCACACGGGTCTTCCGGGCCGCCGCGGAGGCCGGTGTCTCCACGCTCATCTGCGCCTCTTCCGTCGGCGCCTACTCACCCGGGCCACAGGACCGGGCCATCGACGAGAGCTGGCCGACGCACGGCTGGCCGGGCGCGGCGTACTCCCGGGAGAAGGCGTACGTCGAGCGGCTGCTCGACTCCTTCGAGCGGGAGCACCCCGGCATCCGCGTGGTGCGCATGCGCCCCGCCTTCATCGTCAAGCGGGAGTCGGCGACCGAGCAGTGGCGGCTGTTCGCCGGACCGCTCATGCCCCAGCGCGTGGTACGGCCCGGCTTGATCGTACCGGACATACCCGGCATGCGGTTCCAGCTGGTGCACACCGCGGACGCCGCCGAGGCCTACCGGCTCGTGCTGCGCCGGCCGGTCTCCGGGGCGTTCAACATCGCCGCCGACCCGGTGATCGACGGTGACGTGCTCGCCGAAATGCTCCGAGCGCGGCGCGTCCGGGTGCCCGCTTGGCTGGTCCGGGGCGCGGTGGCGGCCGGCTGGCAGGCCCGGCTGATCCCGGCAGCGCCGGGCATGGTCGATCTGCTGCTGCGGCTGCCGATCATGGACACCACCCGGGCCCGGACCGAGCTGGGGTGGCGCCCTCGGTACAGCGCCACCGAGGCGCTCCGCGAGGTGCTCGACGGCCTGCGCGGCCGTGCGGGCATGGAGACACCGCCGCTCAGCCCGGAGGGCGGGGTGGAGCGCATCAAGCGGCTTGTGACCGGCGTCGGGAGCCGCCTGCTGTAGCCGGAGGCTTCCCGGCCGTGCCGTACCGGAAAGGAGGACCGGTGCCGAGCGTGGCGTTGGTGGAGCCGGACTGCGTCCGGCAGCTCCTGGAGTCGGCCGATCCGGACGCGGCCGTCGTGTTCGTCCGGGGTGATTGCGTGGTGCTCGGCGAACGCGACATCGACGAGCGGCACCGCAGGCTGGTGATCGTCCACCGGCGGGACCTGCCCGAGGTCCGCTCCGGGGCCCCGATCACCGACGAGCTGGTGGAGTCGGTGATGTGGCGGATCGACCACCTCGCCCGGGACCTCTGCGGCTGACCCCTCCGGCCCGCGGCCCGGAGAGCCGCGGCGGGCCGGGCCCGGCGGCGGACAGGACCGGCGCGGGCGGCGGACGGGCGGAGCCCGGTGCATGATCACGGCGGTCGGCGGCGCCGATGGCGTGTGAATGCGCGGCGCTCACGGAATGTATTGATATGATTACGACTCGTCATGGCATCCGTGCGCCCCGCCGGACTGGTGCTCGGCCTCGGCATCGGCGGCTTCATCGACGGCATCGTGCTGCACCAGCTGCTGGGCTGGCACCACATGCTCAGCGGCTGGTACCCGGACGACCTGCGGCTCAACATGATCGGGGACGGCGCGTTCCACGCGCTGTGCCTCGTCCTGGTGATCGCCGGCGTCGCGATGCTCTCCCGGGCCGCGCCGCACCGCCTCGGGGAGCTGTTCGGCTGGATGATCACCGGGTGGGGGTTGTTCAACGTGGTCGAAGGCCTGGTCGACCACCAGATCCTCGGGGTGCACCACGTCCGCCCGGGCCCCCATCAGCTCGGCTATGACATCGGCTTCCTCGTCTTCGGCGCGGCGCTGATCGTGGCCGGCGTGCTCATCGCCCGCGCGTCCGCCGGGCGGTCCTGACCCGTCCGTCCCGGCCCGGCGTACCGCCCGGCTCCCGGCCCGGCGTACGGCGGCCCTCGAGCTGGCGTACGGCGCGGCTTTCCGGCCTGGTGGGCGCGGCGGCGGCTCCGGGTACGGCCCGGCCGTGAGCCTTCGAGTACGGCCCGGCCGGTGGACCGGCGCGGTGATCCCCGCGCGGGACGATGACGGCGTGTCGCGTGCCCGGCAAAATCTTCGGAAAGAGCCAGCGGACATTTCAGACAATAAAACGCCCTTATTGGAACATATCAGAATCAATTGCCATAGCATGCTGTGATTCGGCGGTCACTCTTCGTAGGGATCGAAGAATCCGTGCCGGAATACATTGCGTATGTGACGGGCACCTGTGACCATGAAGCCCCGGGCCGAAATAATCCCCCGCCAGATCGGCATATCGGTTCCGGGTTCCGCGCCGCGCCATGGCGCGGAATCAGGCCGGCAGGTGAGAACCGGGAGCGTTATTGAGCTGAGCGCAGCGATGGAAAAAGGGGGCCGCCATAACCACCGTGAGGCCCCGCGGACGCGGGGGACGCCGTCAGGAAGTCCGTGACCCGGAGTTCGGCTCGTGGATCGCCGAGGTGGCACGAATGGTCCGGGATGTTGTGGACAGCACCCCCCGGACCATTCGCCTCTGCCTTCTGATCGCGGTCGCCGCCGCGTCATGGGCATACCTCAGGTGAATGCTGGAAGCACATCTGTGGTCGCGGAACATTCCGCGACCACACACTATGTCAGGCGGTGCGCCCGGCGAACCCGGTTTACGCGATCGGGACGATAACGAGGGTCAATCCGTGCGCACGGCTGCACGCCGCTCGCCGGTTTCGTCGGCCGTACCCCTTATTTATTGACCGTGCCCGGAAATCACGGGTGCCGGTCGCCTGTCTGCGGGCTCGACGCGCCGGCCGGGCGTGCGCGAGGTTCCGCCCGGCGCCATCCCGCGACCCGGGTGAGGGAGCGCGACGGCCGGGAAGAGCACGGCCGTCCCACCGGCCGCGGGCGCATGGCGACCCGTCTCCGCACCGGCGAGAACCGGTGGCGCGTCACAAGAGCCGCAGGCGTTGCGCGCCCGCCTTCCGGGCGGTCTGCCCATCCGGACGGCGTGCCCGGCCGCCGGCCGAGCGCCCAGGACCGGCCGGCCGTCCCCGTCCCGCCGCGCGCGGCCGCCCACCCGGCGCAAGAACGGCGTGGCATCATAGGCGCAAAGGCGAGCAGGGCCGAGGAAACCGGTGTGAATCCGGTGCGGTCCCGCCACTGTGATCGGCGAGCCGATCCCGAATACGCCACTGCCCGACACGGGTGGGAAGGCCGGGGGAGGCGCTTGAGCCGTCAGCCAGGAGACTCACCTGTTCGCCTCCTCGCGGAAATCGGGGCGGATCTCCCCGAGAGAGGATGGTGGCGGCCATGTCGCGGCCTTGGGCTTCACGGTGCGCGCCTGCGCGCGGCACGCGGCCTTCGGCGTGCGGTTCACGCTTTCCAAGATCATTTCTCTCCGGGGGATCACCGTCCCTTCGTCCCGTGTCCGGTGTCGCGGAGCGCCGGGCACGTCACCCCCGGGAGAAGAACGATGCGTTCCCCTCGTAAGACGTTCGTCCTGTCCTTTGCGGTATCCCTGCTCGTCGGCCTGGCCGCGTGCGGCTCGGAGCGTTCCGGCGACCCGGTCGCCGCGTCCACGGACACCGGCCGGTGCGTGTCGCACTACGACGCGAACACCGACTACTTCCCGGTGAAGCAGACGCTGAGGCACGCGACGAACTTCACGATCACCTACGCGAAGAACTACCAGGTCATCACCGTCAAGCAACCCTCTCCGGGGGCGAAGCCCGAGAAGTACGTGCTGGTGCGGTGCGGGACGCCCGCGCCCCGGCCGACCGGAGACCTCGCCGGCGCGGTCATGGTCGAGGTACCGGTGCGGTCGCTCTTCGCCGCCTCCACCACGCACCTGCCGTTCCTCGCCGACCTCGGCGCGCTCGACCTGCTGAAGGGCATTCCCACCGTCCGGTACGTCACCTCACCGGAGGTGTGGCAGCGGGTCCGGTCCGGCTCGATCATCGAGTACGCCTCCGGTGAGGAGATCGACATCGAGAAGGTGATCGGCGCCCGGCCCGACGTGCTGGTCGGCGACGGCATGGAGAAGCAGGCGTACGGCCCGCTGCGCGACGCCGGGATCAAGATCCTGGAGAACGCCGAGTGGCTGGAGTCCACCCCGCTGGGCCGCGCCGAATGGATCAAGTTCTTCGCCGCGCTCACCGGGACCGAGGCGAAGGCCGCCGAGATCTTCGGCAAGGTCGAGCGCGAGTACACCGCGCTGGCCGAGAAGGCCAAGGGGGTCAAGCCCGCCACCGTCCTGCTCGGCACGATGTACTCCGGCCAGTGGTACATGCCCGCCGGCGGCAGCTACGCCGCCACCCTGCTGAAGGACGCGGGCGGGACCTACGCCTGGGCCGGCACCGAGGGGACCGGCAGCATCTCCCTCGACCTGGAGACGGTCCTCGCCAAGGCCGGGCACGCCCCGACGTGGCTGGTCATCGAGAACACGTGGCGGACCCTCGCCGATGTGGAGCAGGCCGACCCGCGGTACGCGAAGCTCACCGCGGTCCAGGACGGGAACGTGTGGTCCGCCAACAAGGTGCTCGGCCCCGGCGGCGGCAACGACTACTACGAGCGCGGGGTGGCCCGGCCCGATCTCATCCTCGCCGACCTGATCGCGATCCTCCACCCCGAGCTGGCCCCCGGTCACGAGTTCACGTTCTACCGGCGGCTCACCAAGTGAACGGCCCGCTGGACACCCGGGCCGGGGCCGCCCGCCGCCGGGCGGGCGTGCTCATCGCCCTGGCCGTCCTCACCGTGGCGGGCCTCGGGCTCGCCGTCACGGTCGGCTCGACCCCGCTGCCGCTCGGCGCGGTGGCCGCGGCCCTGGCCCGCGACGGAGACCCCGGCGTCGAGACGATCGTGTGGACCGTCCGGCTGCCCCGGGCGGTCACCGCGCTCGTGGCCGGCGCCGCGCTCGGCGCGGCCGGCCTGCAGATGCAGACGCTGTTCCGCAATCCGCTCGCCGAGCCGTACATCCTCGGCGTGAGCTCCGGCGCGAGCCTGGGCGTCGCACTGGTCGTCACCGGTGTGGGCGGCGCGGGCGGGATGTTCACCGCGGGCGTGGCGGGGTTCGGGCGGATCGGGATCGTGCTCGCCGCCACCGCGGGCGCGGCGGCGGTGCTCGTGCTCGTCCTGTTGCTCTCGCGGCGGGTCCGCTCGCTCTCCACCCTCCTGGTCATCGGGGTGCTGATCGGCGCGGCCACGGTCTCGCTGATCAGCCTGATGCTGACCTACACCGACCCCCGGCTCGCCCAGCAGTACCTCGCCTGGGGACTGGGCTCGTTCGCCGGTACCACCTGGGACGACCTGGCGGTCTTCGTGCCCGTCTGCGCCGGGGCGCTCGCCGCCGCGCTGGCCGGGGTGAAGCCCTTGAACGCCCTGCTCCTGGGCGAGCGGTACGCCCGGACCATGGGCGTCAACGTGCGCCGCACCCGCACCGTCACCATCCTGGTCGCCTCGGTGCTCGCCGGGGCGGTCACCGCCTGCTGCGGCCCGATCGCCTTCCTCGGCATGGCCGTACCGCACATCGCGCGGCTGCTGATCGGCACCGCCGACCACCGCGTGCTCATGCCCACGGTCATGCTGCTCGGCTCCGGTACGGCACTGCTGTGCTGTGTGGCGACCCAGGCGCCCGGGGCTGGCGCCGTCCTGCCGCTCAACGCCATCACCACCCTGATCGGCACCCCCGTGGTCATCACCGTGCTGCTCCGCAGCCGCGCCGCCCGGATCGGAGTCGCCGTATGACCGGACGTACCACCGGATTCGCGCTCCACGACCTCGCCGTGGGCTACCCCGCCCGCCGCGGCCGGCCCGAGCACCGGGTGCTGACCGGGCTCAACGCCGCGGCCGCCCCAGGCGACCTGACCGTGCTCATCGGCCCGAACGGGGCGGGGAAGTCCACCCTGCTGCGGACCCTCACCGGACTGCAGCCGCCGCTCGCGGGCACGGTCCTCCTGGACGGGACCGACATCAGGGCGCTGACCGCGGCGGAACGCGCCCGCCGCCTCGCCGTCGTGCTCACCGAGCGCGACCTGCCGCCGCTGCTCACCGCCTGGGAGGTGGCCGGGCTGGGCCGCTACCAGCACACCGGCTTCACCGGCCGTCTCACCGAGGCCGACGAGGCCGCGGTCGCCTGGGCGCTGGAGTCGGCCGGCGCGCTCCACCTCGCCGACCGGCAGGCGACCGAGCTGTCCGACGGGGAGCGCCAGCGCGTCATGGTCGCCCGGGCCCTGGCCCAGGAGCCCACCGCGATCGTCCTCGACGAGCCGACCGCGTTCCTCGACGTCGGCTCGCGGGTCACCGTCATGGGGCTGCTGCGCCGCCTGGCCCGGGAACGCTCCCTCACCGTCATCGCCTCCACCCACGACCTGGAGCTCGCCCTGCGCATCGCCGACCACGTCTGGCTGATCGGCTCGGACGGGCGGCTGCGCACCGGCACCCCCGAGCGGCTCACCATCGACGGCTCGCTCAGCGCCGTCTTCGACGGCGACGACCTGGCCTTCGACCCCGCCGCCGGGGTGTTCGTCCCGCGGCCCCGGGCGACCGGGACCGTGCGTGTCACCGCGGGCGACCCGCACCGGTACCTGCTGGAGCGGGCCCTGGCCCGCTACTCCTGGCGGGCCGTGGCGAGCGGTCCCGCGGACCTGGAGATCACCGTCACCGAGGGCGGCTACCTTGCCGAGCACCGCGGTGAGCGGCACCGCTTCCCGGACATCGAGGCCCTCACCGCGTGGGCGCGGGACCGCGCCCGGCAGGGTGCGGCGGACCGGGAGGGTGAGCCATGCCGGCGGGGCGGGCATGCCCGGCAGGGTGCGCCGGGTGGGCACCGCGCACCAGGCCGGGAGCCGGATCGGCGGGGCGAGCAGATCCATGAGACGGCCCGGAGAGGGAGATGACCGAGCGCGACCTCGATGACGTGATCGCCGACGTGTCCGCGATCGGCGGCTACTTCCACCTGCACGGTGCCGGCGCCCCGCCCGGCCCGTGGCGGCCGCTCTCCCGGCTGCTCGCGGATTCCGCCGCGTTCGGCGCGCGCATCTCCGCCGCCTGCGACCGGCTCGGCACCGCCGAGCGCAGGGTCGCCGCCTCCGTGCTCCACCTCGGCATCGCGGCCCGGCTTTGGTCGCCCGTGCTCGGCGCGGCCGTCGTCCACCGCGTGCTTCTGGACTGGACGGCCGACGCCGTGGAGGTGCAGGACGTCCCGGGTGGTCCGCTGCCGTTGCGGCTGCCCGCGCCCGCGGGCCGGCCGGTCTCCGGCCCGGACCAGGCCGCCGAACCCCTCTACCGGTCGGTCTCCGTCCTGCTCGAGCGGCTGGCCGGCCTGGTCCTCAGCCAGGTCAAGCTCGCGCCGCGGCTGTTGTGGGGCAACGCCGCCTCCGCGCTGGGCGGTGCCGTCCAGGCGCTGGCCCGCGCCCGTCCTGAGCACGCCGCCGACGCCCTGACCCTCGGTGCCCGGCTCCTCGGTCTCGGGCACCTGCGCGGCACGGGCCACTTCACCGAGCCCGCGCCGGGCCGGCCGTTCTTCACCCGGACGAGCTGCTGCCTCTACTACCGCATCCCCGGCGCGGGCAAGTGCGGCGACTGCGTCCTGCTCGACCCGGCCACCCGCCGGGCCCAGTGGGCCCGGACGCTCCACGAGGGGCCATGACCCCGGTGCCCCGGTCCGGCACTCGTGACCCTGGTGCCGTGATCCGGCACCTGTGGGCCGGGAACCTGGGATGTTCCGGGCTCACGCCGCCGGCCGGGCAACGGCGGTGGCTACCCCAGCCCGGCGGCTCATTTTCCGCCGGGATCCCTTGGGGTCATTCTCCGGCCGCCATTCGCCAGGCCCTTGGTGCAACGAAATTCCGTGCGCCGGTTTCCCGGCCCGGCCGCACCGCGAAAGACCCCGCCGTTCCGCGTGTCATCGTGGCGGTGCCGTACCCGGGCATGCCGTACGCGGGCGGCGGGCGGTGCGGGACACGGGCGCGCCGTCCTTCTGTTCACCGGTGTGGCCCACGGCTCGGTATCAGATTGATGGGCGGGGCTGGGTTGCCGAATGTTTCACGAGATTTTGGCCGACCGTTACGGGATTTCACGAATTGTTAATCGCGCCGTGGATATGGGCTGGGCGAGCCCAATCTCGCGTGCCGGCGCATCCGGGCGCTGACCTGCGAAATCATGGCCAAAGCCCCGGGACGTGGGCGCTTGGGGGGCTCCTGGATCGCCGCCATGGGAGGCGCTTGCGGCCGCCAGAGGTGAAACCGTGTTTCTGGAGAAGTGGTGATGTCGCATGCACGTGCACCGCCGGTCGAGATGAATCGCGATTGCCGATATTGCCGGAGAGATTCTTCTTTTGTCACACTGTGGGTTGGCCAAATGTTGATCGGCGAGACCGGATGAAAGAGTTGACGTCAGAGGCATTCACCCGCGACCTTTACCTCACCGGTACGACGGAAACGGCGTTATCGCAGCCGCTCACCATCGGCGTGGAGGAGGAGTTCCTGCTCCTGGATCCCGCCTCCGGGAGCGTCGTGCCCGCGGCCGAGGCGGTCCGCGACCAGCTGGAGGGCCCGGCGGCCTCGCGGGTCGTCTTCGAGATGGCCCGGTTCCAGCTCGAGGCGAACAGCGCCGTGCACACCGACCTCACCCGGCTGCAGCGCGACCTGCTGGAGATCCGGACGACCGCCGCGGCGGCGGCCGGGCGCGCCGGGGTCAGGCTCGCCGCCTGCGGGACCGCGTTATGCGGCAACGCCGACATCCCGCCGCTGGTGAACGGCCGGCGGTACCGGGCGATGTACGACGAGTTCCGGGCCGTGATGCGCGGCCAGGGCGTGTGCGGCTGCCACGTCCACATCGGGATCCCCGACCGGGAGGAGGCCATCCAGGTCAGCAACCACGTCCGGCCCTGGCTGCCCGTGCTGCAGGCGATCACCGCCAACTCCCCGATCAGCGACGGCGGGGACACCGGGTACGCGAGCTGGCGCGCGATCCTCATGTCGCGCTGGCCCACCGCGGAGCCGCCGCCGTACTTCGACTCCGCCGAGCACTACGACCGCCTGGTGGCGGGCCTGCTCACCAGCGGCGCGGCCATGGACCACGGCATGATCTACTGGCTCGTCCGGCTCTCCCACCACCTGCCGACCCTGGAGTTCCGCACCGCCGACGTCTGCGCGACGGTTGAGGAGACCGCCATGTTCGCCGGTCTGGTGCGGGCGCTGGCGGCGACCGCGTTGCGTGACGTGCGGGCCGGCGTGCCCGCCCCGCAGATCGATCACACCCTGCTGCGCGCCGCCTGCTGGCTCTCGGCCCGGGACGGCCTGGAGGGCGAGGCCATGGACCTGTTCACCAACCGCCGCGTCCCGGCGTGGCACCTCGTCCGGCGCTTGGTGGATCACGTACGGCCGAGCCTGGAGGAGAGCGGGGACTGGGCGATCGTCGCGCCCGCGCTCAGGAGGCTCCGGCGTCGCGGTTCGGGGACCGCGCGGCAGCGGGCCGCGTACTGGCAGAGGCTCCACGTGCCCGATGTGGCCGCGATGCTCGTCGAGCAGACCGTCGCCGTCCCCGGAGTGCTCGGCACCGGCGAAGTGGCTTGATCGATCAGACCACGGAAAGCTGACGGGTCACCGAGAGCGCGGTCACGCTCTCGGCGGGGGTCTTGTTGATGACGAACAGGTCACGCAGGCCGGTCACGTCGAGCACCAGCGCCAAGACCCCGTGCACGCCCGCGAGGCGCAGCGATCCGCCGACGCTGAGGATGTACGCGCGACTGTCCAGCAGCGCCTCGAGACCCGAGGCGTCGCAGAACCGCAGCGGGGACGCATCGATCACCACTCTCGTGCGGCCCTCGCCGACGAGCTCCTTGACGACACTGCGGACCATATCCCCGGTCGCGATGTCGAGCTCGCCTGCCAGCGTGATCACGGTGACCGTCTTGTGCTCGCTGACAGAAATCTCGAGTGGCGTAGTCATATACGAGCCTTCATCCGTTTCGGGGCATCCTGTCGAGAACGACGCTACTCCAAGCGGGGTCATGTGCCGGTAATGCCACGCGGTCGGAATGACGGTACTCTCGCCGCCAACCTCACATTTCCGTTATAGATCTTCAATTAGGTAAAAGGCGAACGATTCCACTTTTACGGATAGTTCCGATTTGGCGCGGTGGCCGGCCGTACCGGCGACGGTGCCCGCGGAGGAACGCGCCGCATGGGGAAGGTGTGCCGGTGGCACACCGGCGCGATACCTGTGCTTGGCGAGACTCTAGCGGCTCTGGCGACTAGAGCGTGACTCGGGTGTGGCCGAGCGTGCCCGGTTCGCTACCCAGTGTCCCGGTCTCACCCCGGTCCCCCTGGCGGTGGGGCGCACCCACATGCCGGTGAGCTTCACCATGCCCGAGACCTCGGTCGAGTGGTGCGCCCCGACGATGCCGACCGGGTCCGGGGCGAAGGCCACCGCGCGCAGCCCGCGTCCGGGGTGCAGCAGGTCGCGCCACGTGGCCTCGTCGTAGTCCTGCTCGGCGGCGAGCGAGGAGCCGAACGCGTCCGGGGCGTCGGCGAGGGCGGCCAACCGGAGCTCCCGCCACACGGCCCACTCGTCAGGACCGACGCGACGGACGGTTATCGCACTCGTCCCGTGCTCTCCTTCCGTACGGCTTCCGCAGCGGCACGCGGGCCGCCGCGCGAATTCGGCGATCATTGTGACACGGTATGGAGCGCACGCCCAACTGGAATACCTGTCGGTTTCGTTGGGGCACGGCACTTCAAGGGCTTAGCAGGCCAACTTGCGTAAGCCGGGCCTGGCGCGCGCGGGACAGCGTGTCGTGCCCGCGCACACCAGGCCGTCCTCTTTTGAAGCGATACTGCTCACGCCAGAACGGGGATAGCTGTACGTCTGCCGCGCCCCACGGCTGAGATGCCATTCGACAGATACGTAGACACATACTTTCGCGATCAGCGAGGCTGGGTTACTGCGGCCACGTGGGTGCGGTGGTAGGCGACATGGTTGAGGTCGATCTTGTGATTCTTGTGCACTCGGAGTGGGCCCATCACCTCGCCAGTTAACGTGTTGATCACTTGCAGTTGGTCGGAGAGATAGAGCGCGCCATTATCAAATCGGACATGGTCGTTCGGGCATAGGCACAACAGGTTTTCGAGCACGTCAGGGCCCTGGTGCGGCCGGCCAAGGGGTCGGATGTGCGCGGCTTCGCTGTAATACTCGTTCTTTCTCACCTGGATGGCTTGGCCGCAAATCTGGCACTCATGGCCGTACCAGTCCTTGATGAGCTGAGCAACAGTACTGTTGCGGACGATGCGTTGAATGGTGGAGACGGTTACCGGAGCCGGTCCTACCCGATGTGCCTCAGGAATAGGAGCAACCTCCGGAGGCTCCGCAATATCGTCATCCTCGAGTTTGACCAGGCGAAACCGCCAAATGCGATAACCGTCTTTCCCAATCGTCGCCCAGTGATCTTCGACTCGGTAGAGGCCGTCGTAGCGATAGCCGTAGCTCGGTGCGTGCGGAGACCCGTGGCCCTTGCCCTTAGGCCTGCCACGGATGACCCGGACCGGTAGCCCTTCGAGCTGGCTGCGGACCAGGGCTGCGTTGCCCCTGCTGGTGATCTCTTGGTCCCTTACTTGCCGTCCGGTGTTGGCGTCGCGCCCGCCTTCCCCGGTGTAGAGGATGACGTCGCCGTTGTCCTCGTCGTCGATGTAACCGCCCGAGACGACGATGGCGTCGGCTCCCTCCCGGGGGTTCCCGGAGATACCGGCCTGATTTGCGGAGTGTAAACCGGCTAGCCGCAGCTCCTCTCGGCTGCGGTAGACCGATCCCACTGGGTGACCCGGAATATGTCCGAATTTCAGCGTATTGTGCGCCTTCATGCTCTGTATGGTGGCAGGACGGTGCGGTGGATGTGCCGATATCTCGGGACATGAGGATATATGCGTGCTTTATGGCAAGTTGTACTTATACGACAGGCTCACTGCAGTGGTTGAGCACACGTACCGGCCGAGCATGCAGGCGATCAGCGTTGGGTAATCGGCCAGCGCAGGCCGCCCGTACGACACGGGACGGGCCCAGGAAACCATTTGCGGACGCGTTCGCGGAGGTCGTAGCGTCGTCCGCATGAACGTCCCCGCGCGTGCCGCCCTGCTCGGATGCGGGCGGTCGATCGCCGCGCGTCCGCGCGTCCGGCGGGCCCCGGCCCGCTGGGACGCGTTCCGGTCTGCCTGAGGTTCAGCCGCGCTTTCCCGCTGCACTTTCCTTCGCTGGTGTCTCAACTGCGTTCGCGCGCTGGAGCCTCACCACGCCTGTGCTGACGCGCCCATGACGCGTGCCCGGGGCCTCCGAGATCCCGTCCGTTTCTCGGAGCCGAAAGGGCGTCTTCCGTGGCGCGGTTCATCACCGACCATCGCCGTTGGCCTGCCGGAAAACCGGCCTTCGCGCTCTCCAAGAACCACAACCTGCGGCGCCGCGCGCTGTCGCAGAACTTCATGATCGACCCGCGTGCCGTCGCGCGGGTGGTCGACGCGGCCCGCCTGAGCCCCGATGACCTGGTGGTCGAGCCCGGGGCAGGGTACGGCGCGCTCACCCTGGCGCTCGCCCGGACCTGCCGTCGCGTGATCGCCTATGAGATCGACCCCGTGGCGGCGGGCCGGCTCGCCGCGCGCACCCGGGGCGATCCGGCGGTTCACGTGGTCGCCGGCGACTTCCTTAGGGCCCGGCCACCGCGGGAGCCGTTCGCCGTGGTCGGGAACATCCCCTACCACCTCACCTCGCCGATCGTGGACTGGTGCCTGCGCGCCCCGGCCCTGTCGGCGGCCACCCTGGTCACCCAGGCGGAGTACGCCCGCAAGCGCACGGGCGGTTACGGCCGCTGGAGCCTGGTGACGGTGCGCACCTGGCCCGGGTTCATCTGGCGCATCGCCGGGCGGATCGACCGGTCGGCCTTCCGGCCGATGCCGTCGATCGATTCGGCGATCCTGCGGATCGAACGCCGTCCGGCCCCGCTCGTTCCCGTTTCCGCCCTGCGCGAGTACCGGGCCATGGTCGAGCTGGGCTTCCGGGGCCGCGGGGGCAGCCTGTACGCGTCCCTGCGCCCCCACCACCCGCGGCAGCGGCTACGGCGGGCGTTCGCCCGGGCCGCGATCCCGCTGGACGCGGTGGTCTCCTTCGTCCACCCGGACCAGTGGATCAACCTCTTCCACGAGCTGCACCAGCGGTGATATCCGCCGGCGACGTGCCGATCCCGCTGGAACGGGCAGGAACGCGGTGTGGCCCGCTGGGTGCTGCACGCCGATCTCGACCAGTTCGTCGCGGCGGTCGAGCTGCTGCGCCGTCCGGAGCTGCGCGGCCGGCCGGTGGTCGTGGGCGGCACGGGCGACCCGAGCCGGCGCGGCGTGGTCAGCACGGCCTCCTACGAGGCCCGCCGGTACGGGGTGCGCTCCGGGCTTCCGCTGCGCACGGCGGCGCGGCGCTGTCCCGAGGCGGTGTTCCTGCCCGTGGACCGTGCCGCCTACGAGGCGGCCTCGGACACGGTGATGGCCACGCTCCGGGAGCTGTGCGACGTGGTCGAGGTGATCGGCTGGGACGAGGCGTTCCTCGCCGTCGACACCGGCGACCCGGAGGCGGTGGCCCGGCTGATCCAGCGGCGCGTGCGCGAGGCGACCGCCCTGGACTGCACGGTCGGCATCGGGCAGAACAAGCTGCAGGCCAAGCTCGCCACCGCCTTCGGCAAGCCCGCGGGTGTGTTCCGGCTGACGGATCGGACGTGGCCGGAGGTGCTCGGCGACCGCCCGACCGACGTGCTGTGGGGCATCGGGCCGAAGACCGCCAAGCGCCTCGGCGAGCTGGGCATCCGCACCGTCGCCCAGCTCGCCGCCGCGGATCCGCGTGAGCTCGCCCGCCGGTTCGGGCCGACGATCGGCCCGTGGCTGGTGCGGCTCGCCCGCGGCCGGGATCCTTCACCGGTGGTCGCCGAGCCGTACCGGGCCCGCTCCCGGGGCCGGGAGATCACCTACCAGGAGGACCTCGCCGGCTGGGACCGGGTGCGCCGCGAGGTGGGCGCCCTGGCCCGCCAGGTCGCGGACGAGGTCGCGGCCGATGACCGGCCCGTCGGGCGCGTGGTGGTGAAGGTCCGGTACGCGCCGTTCACCACCCGGACCCATGGTCAGCGGCTGGTACGGCCGGCCCGCCGGGCCGAGGCGATCGAGCGGGCCGCGCTCGCCGCCCTCGACCGGTTCACCGAGCGGCGCCCGGTGCGGCTGCTCGGCGTGCGCGCGGAGTTCGTCCCCGAGGAGGAGGCCGCCGGGCCCGCGCCCGGTGATGCGCCGATGCCGGCTTCCACGGATCCGTCCGCGCCCGCTCGAACCGGCCCCGCCGTTTCCGCTTCCACCGGCGCGTCCGCATCCGCCGGCGCCCCCGGGCCACCCGCGTCCGGTGATCCGCCGAGGTCCTGATCGGTGCATCGGCCCATGCGGTTCCTGAGCGGCTGCACCTGCCCGGTCCGGACCCTGACCGGCCCTGCCGGGTGACGCCGGCCAACGCCGGTGCCCCGTTTGACCTTCCGGAGAAGTCGGCGTGACCTGCGCGAGCCGTACCCGATCCTCACCTGACCACGACCACACGAATCGCACACCCTTGCTCGACCTGCGCTATCGTGGTGATATCACATCGATAGCACAGGAGGGTCGATGGAGCGACGGGCGTTGCAGTTGAACGGCTTCGCGGTGCTGCTCGTGCTGGTCGTGGTCACCCTGGCGTTCATCCCGGCCTGGCTCGGGGCCGACCTCGAGACGCCCCCGGACGGCGGGATGCCGGACGGCCTCGGGTTCCTGCTCGGGGCGACGCTCGTGTGGGCGCTGATCGCCGGGGTCGCCGTCACCGGCTTCACGATCATCAACCCGAACGAGGCCAAGGTGGTGCAGTTCCTCGGCCGGTACATCGGCTCGGTGAGCGAGCCGGGCTTCCGGTGGGTGCTCCCGCTCACCACCAAGAGCCGGGTGACGCTGCGGGTGCGGAACTTCGAGACCGCCAAGCTCAAGGTCAACGACGCCGACGGGAACCCCGTGGAGATCGCCGCGGTGGTGGTGTACAAGGTCACCGACACGGCGAAGGCGGTATTCGCGGTCGACGACTACGAGGAGTACGTGTCCATCCAGGCCGAGGCCGCCGTCCGTCACCTCGCCACCAGCCACCCGTACGACTCGCACACCGAGGGCCGGCCGAGCCTGCGCGACAACCAGAACGTGGCCGAGGAGCTCACCGCCGAGCTGCGCGAGCGCACCGCCCTCGCCGGCGTGGAGGTGCTGGAGGCCCGGCTCACCCACCTGGCCTACGCACCGGAGATCGCCCAGGTCATGCTGGTCCGGCAGCAGGCCGCGCAGGTGGTCGCCGCGCGCGCCCAGATCGTCGAGGGCGCGGTGGGTATGGTGGGCCTTGCCTTGGACCGCCTGGCCGAGCGAGGAGTGGTCGAGCTGGACGAGGAGCGCAAGGCCCAGATGGTGTCCAATCTGCTGGTCGTGCTCTGCGGCGACCGGGCGACCCAGCCGGTCGTCAATGCCGGCAGCCTCTATGCCTGACCATGCCCGAGCGGAAAAAGCTGCTGCTCCGCCTCGACCCGGCCGTCTACGAGGCGGTCGCCAAGTGGGCGGCCGACGATCTGCGCAGTGTCAACGCTCAGATCGAGTACTGCCTGCGCCTCGCGCTCAAGCATGCGGGGCGGGAGCCGAAGCGGGACTCGGGCAAGCCGGAACCGAAGCCGGAACCAGTGGAAGAGTGAGAACGATCGGCCGCTCCGGGCGGCGGGGTGGGTCCCCCGCGGCGTCCCGGCGGCCGGGACGATCGGCAAGGGCGGGCCTGGCACCGCCGGCGTCGCATACGAGCGCCGTACGGCCGGCGCGCACCCGGGCGATCGGTGGATCGACCGGTGCTGACCGCCCTTGCCCTGTCATCGATCGGTCGTCACTTCGGGAGAGCCCAGCGCATCGAGGGCAGCCCGGGCAGGAAGACGAGCTGCTCACCCCGGGTGATCCGCAGCCGGAACACGTGCTGCCCCGGCCGCCCCGCCCGACGCCACAGGGTGAGGGTCTCCTCCACCCGATCCCAGAGCCGCTGGTCACCGCCCTGGCGGACGATCCACCGGTCGTCCTCGCGGATCAGCCACGCCCACGACCCAGTCTCCTGGTCCACGAGGCAGTGGCCGGCCGCCGGGCCCTCCGTGGCGACGTGCCGGGCGTTGGGGGCGGCGAGCTGGACGAGCCAGCGCGTCATCGGGTCGTCGAAGACCTCCGCGCCGTACTGGGCGTCGCGCTGCTCCCCGGTGTCGCGAGAGGGCAGCTCCCCGATCGGCGGCGGGCTGATCTGCGGCCGCGCCGCCAGGTACGGGAGCGCGTCGCTGAAGAACTCACCCTCGGCCGTGTCCGGGCCGGTGAGGGTGATGCGGGTGAGCGCGGGACCGCCGAGCCACCCCGAGAGGACGGCCACGAGGACCCCGCCACGCCGGGTCTGCTCCAGCCACAGGGACGGGATGCGCCGGACCGGGAACTTCGCCAGGATCCGGTCGTACGGCGCGCCCTCGGCGTGGCCGGTGAGGCCGTCCCTGACCAGGATGGTGGGCTCATAGCCCGCGCGGTGGAGCGCCTGCTCGGCCCGGCCGGCCACGTTGGGGTCGACCTCCACGGTGGTGACCAGGTGCGAGCCGACGAGCTCGCACAGCAGCGCCGTGGAGTAGCCCATGCCGGTGCCGATCTCCAGCACCTTGTGCCCCTCGCCGGCGCGGAGGCTCTCCAGCATGTGGACGGTCAGTCCGGGCTGGGCCGCGGTGGCGACCGGCCTCCCGCCGGTGATCAGGTTCGGTGCGGTCTCTTCGCCGTCGTCCAGCCAGGTCACCCAATCACGATCTTCATGGGCCAGATCGAGCCACTGCGGGTCGACGGGCGTGATCGGCTCCCAGCCGGTTCCGCCCTCCCCGGAGACGCGCCGGTAGACGCGGTCGCCGAGGAAGAGCTCGCGGGGCACGGTCTCCACCGCCTCCCGCAAGCGCGGGGCGCGCAGGGTGCCGGTCCTGGCGAGCCGGGTGGCGAGTCGCTGGCGCAGCTGGGTGGCGAGGCCGGCAACGTGGACGTTCATCGTCTCCCCTTGCCAGGTCAGCACGCGAGGTGTGACGGGGGAATGCCGGTGGGGGATGCGGTGTCGGCGCGCATCCGTGAAACCGATTCGGTCATCGCTGCATCCTTCCTGATCTCGCTCTCCTCACGTGTGGTCACGACATGTATGGCGGAAGTATGGCGGCCCTGGGACGCTCCGCGCCTCGTTCAGCGTCCCAGGGCCGGGTCTTGGGGTGCGGCGGCGCCCCGTACCGGTCTGGGCGGGGCCGCGGCCGGTGCTCAGCGCGTACGGCTACCGGTCAGTTTCGGGCATGACGCGGCAGACCGCCAGAGCGCTGGCGAAGTCACCCTCGTTCACGGCGGATTTGGTGGTATCGGCCTGCGACCAGCCCGGCCGCCCGGGCCGGCTGGCCTGCGGGAAGGGCGGTGAAGATCTTCGTACGGGTTCTCTCGTCGATCTTCCCGCTGTCCCACAGTATGCGGTCAGCGTAGACCCAGACGTGCAATTCGCGGCCGACGATGAGGAGGGCGACGTCGCCGTTGGTCTGGAGCTGGGAGGGGATGGCGTAGCTCCTGGTCAGATGGGCTTGGAGCTGCTGGGCGCACGCGGCGGAGGGGGTGGCGGGCGGCGGGAGCATCGGCTCGATCCGTGGCCTCATCGTGGCGGAATGGTGATACACGTCCGTCTCCTCGGGGCCTGAGCCGGACCGGGCGGCCGGCGCGGCGCGGTGCGTGCCGGTCAGCGGTGGGGCGTGGGTCATCGGCAGATCCGTTACGTTGCGCGATCGGATGTGTGCGGTGCGTGTTTCGCTGTGTCATAGTCGCGGTACAGCAAAGGCGAGCCAAGGCTTGAATACTGGCCAAAGTCATTGGCCAGAATGGGCCACCCCCAAGGAGCGGTCATGCCCCGTCGCGCTGATCCAGTCGATCCCTCGCTCTCCCCATGGCATCTGCTCGGTGCGGCTTTACGGCACTGGCGCGAACTTCGGCACGCCTCACTCGAGGAGATCGGCCAACAAGCCCACGTGGATTGGTCGATACTCGCCCGATGGGAACGTGGTGACCGAAAACCTCCGCCCGACGCCATCCAGCGCCTCGACCGCGTCTTGAACGCCAACGGCTTCCTGACCGCGCTCCACGCTTTCGTACTGGCCAATACCGCGAATTCGGGCTCCCGGCCGGAGGCCACGCCACAGGATGGTTACGCCATGGACCAGACGCGCCGCCAGCTCTTGCAATCGTTCGCCCTCATGGGCACCGCCGGTGTGCTCCCGCTCGACGCCATCGAGAAGATCCGCCAGGCCATGACCACGCTGGTCGGCGGCGAGCGGCTCGAGGACTGGGAGGAGACCGCGTGGGAGTACGCGCACGCGCTCCTCGTCAAACCCCCGGCGGCCGTGCTCGGCGACCTCGCCCTCGACGCGTACGCACTCCAGCAGGTGATCCGGCGGGGCCCGGCGGGCGACGAGCGCGGCTGGGCGGCGGTGAACGCGCGCATGGCGTTCCTGATGGCCGACTGCCTCGGGCTGCTCGGGCAGGTCCGGGAGGCGAGCCACTGGTGGCGGATCGCCCGCCGCGCCGCCGACCTCGCCGGGGACCCCGAGCTGCAGACCGCCGTCCGCGGCTACGAGGCCACCATGGCCTGCTATGCCAAGCGGCCCACCAAGCTGATCTTGCAGCGGATCGACGAGGCGGCCGAGATCGCCGGCGCCAAGGCGTACGGGGGCGTCGCCGAGGCGGAGGGCACCCGCGCCCTGCTCGCCGCGCTCCGCGGGGACGCGCGCACCGCCCTGGAGGCGGTGCGGACGGTCGAGGAGATCTACGAACGGCTGCCGGACCGCGTCACCCGGGACACCACCACCGCGTTCGGCTGGCCGCGCACCCGGCTGCTCCACACCAAGTCCTTCGTCCTGGCCCGGGTCGGCCGGGTCAAGGAGGCGCAGGCCGCGCACGAGGAGGCGATCGCCGCCTACCCGGCCTGGCGCACCCGCCAGATCACCCAGGTCGAGCTGCACATGGCGATCAGCGCCATCCGGGCCGGTGACGTCGCCGCCGGCGTCGGCCACGCCCGCACCGTCCTGGAACGCCTGCCCGCCGAGCACCACACCATGTTCGTAAGGGGTGTCGCGGCGCATGTGCTCGCCATGGTCCCGCCGAGCGAGGCGCACCGGCCCGGGGTGGTGGAGTTCCGCGAGCTCCTCGCCCTTCCCCCGGCGCAATGACGCGCGAGCGCTTCGTCCCTATCGCGCGCAACGGAGCGCGAGCCCTGAGCGCAATGGAGCGTGGGCTTCTCGCCCTTCCCCCACCGCGATGAAGGAGGCCCGATGGCTGACGTCGAATTCGTCCGGGCGACAGGTGAGGCGGCCGAACGCGCCTGCAGCGATGAGTACGCCGACGCGTACACCGAGATCTACGCCGAGCCTCCGTACCACAGTGGCCCGCTGTACTCGCGCGACCGGTACCTGGAGCGGACCCGCCGCCAGGTGCGGAGCGAGGGGTTCGAGCTGGTCTCGGCCATCGACGCGGCCACCGGTGAGCTGGCCGGGTTCTGCTTCGGGCTCACCTTCCCCCCGGGCAGCTGGTGGGCCGGGCAGGTGAGCGACCCGCCGGCCGAGGTCCTCACCGCGCCGAAGGTCGCGGTCATCGAGCTCATCCTGCGCAAGCCGTACCGGGGGAGGGGGTACGGCAGGCGGCTGCTGGCCGAGTTCCTGGCGGGCCGCAGCGAGCCCTACGCGATGCTGCTGTCCCACCCGCAGGCACCGGCGCACGCGATGTACGAGCACTGGGGGTGGCGGGTGGTCGGCACGTGCCGGCCGGTCCCGGACGCCGACCTGCTCGACGTGATGGTGCTCGACCGCCGGGGCGGCTGACACCGCCGGACCTCGGTACGGCCGGCACGACCCGGCCGGTCCGGCACGCACGCCCATTCCGGTACAGCACGCCCGGTCCGGCACGCCGGCCAGGGCGGGTGGACCCATCGCATGAGCACGGCCCGGGAATGCCCACGATCCGGCTCGCCGTACGGCGGCCCGGCCGTTCCCCCGCACCGTGGCGTGCTCTTGAGGCCACGATGTGCTCGTGAGACCTAAGATGACCGCGTGATCCCGCAGCCCGCCGCCGGCGAGCGCCGGCGCGAGCCGATCCGCGGCTCCGTCGCGCTCGTCGCGATCGAGAACGCTCGGGAACGTCCTCGGCCCACCCGCCACGGGCCGCCCGGCCGCGACGGGACCGCGCCGGAGCACCCCGCCCGGCTGCGGCGGACGGCCGGTGGCCTGGTCGTGCGCTACCTGCGAGGTGATCGTGATGCGGCGTGACCCGGCGGACATGCACTGGGTCACCACCTGGACGGCGATGCCGCAGCTCACCGAGCCGGGGAACATGCCGCCGGAGCCGTTCACCCGGCCCGGCCGGGTGCTCGCCGACACCACCCTCCGCCAGACCGTCCGCGTCACCATCGGCGGCACGAAGCTCCGGCTGCGCATCTCGAACGCCTTCGGCGGCACCGCGCTCCCCATCACCCGGGCCGCGGTGGCGCTCCCCGCAGGCGGGCGCGCCGGGGTGAGCGCGATCCAGCCGGGCACCTCCCGCCCGGTGACCTTCACCGGCAGGCCGTCCGTGGTCATCCCGGTCGGGGCGCACGTGGTCTCCGACCCGCTCGACCTCCCCGTGGCCCCCGGGGCCAACCTCACCCTGACGCTCTACCTGGCCACCGGCCAGGACTCCCACCGCATCACCTCCCACCCCGGCTCCCGGACCACCTCCTACCTGCTCGCCGGGGACCACGTCGAGGCCGAGGACCTGCCCGGGGCCACCCCGGTCGAGCACTGGTACTTCATCAGCGGTCTGGAGGTGTGGTCCCCGGGCGACGCGGCGGCCGTCGTCTGCGTCGGCGACTCGCTCACCGACGGCCGGGGCTCGACCACCAACGGGAACGACCGCTGGCCGGACCGGCTGTTCGACCGGCTGCAGGCCGGCCCCGGCGCCGGGCGTATCGCGGTCCTCAACCAGGGGGCCGGCGGCAACCGCGTGCTCAACGACGGCCTGGGCCCCAACGTGCTCTCCCGGCTCGACCGGGACGTGTTCGCGCAGAGCGGCGTCGAGTGGCTGATCCTCTTCGCCGGGGTCAACGACATCGGCACGGCCGAGGCCACCGAGGCCGCGCAGAAGCAGGTCGCCGAGGACCTGATCGCCGCGTACGACCAGGCCATCACGCGGGCGCACGCGCTGGGGATCCGCGTGTACGGCGCCACGCTCACCCCGTTCGGCGGGCATCTGATGGACGACCCCGACGGGTACCGCGAGGCCGCCCGGCAGCGGGTCAACCAGTGGATCCGCACCAGCGGCCGGTACGACGCCGTGCTCGACTTCGACCTGGCGGCCAGGGACCCCGCGGACCCGCGGCGGCTCCGCCCGGCGTACGACAGCGGGGACAACCTGCACCTGAGCCCGGCGGGTTACCGGGCCCTCGCCGACGCGGTCCCGCTCGAGCTGTTCCGGCATGAGCCGCTGCCGCAGGGGTTCGGCTTCATCTGACCGGCGACGGCAGTCGTACGCGTAAAGCGAACCGTGCTCGCCTGAAATGGGATCGCGCGGTCAACCGGTCCGAAGCCAGGTGCGTGCCCTGTGGCGAGCACGCCGGATTCTCCGGATGCGCCGATCTGTGGCCCGCAGCATTTCACGTCCGGCCGACGGGGCGTTGAGGCGCGGCAGCGGTGCATCCGCCATCGGTTTTCCTTATGGGGGAGCAGCTGAAAACACACTGGTCAAGCGAATGCAACGGACCAGCGGCTCACCGATCACGTACCCGTGCGTCACGGGCGGCGGCGCAGTCGATCAGCGGTAGGAAACGCAATTCGTGTTCGGCCCGGTTGAGGATGTAGGATTGAATCAACTGGAGTTCATGGCCGGGCTCCATTCCGAGGTTGTCAGCGAGAATACGCCGTGCCTGGTTGAGAGCGTCGAGAGCGCCCATGACATCGCCGGAGAAGTAGCAGGCGCGGGCGAGCTGACCCCAGGATCGCTCCCGGAACGGGTTGTGCATCAGCAATTCCCGGATCTCGGGGATGAGGACGCTGTGCTGGCCGCGTCTCAGCCGCGTTTCGATGAGGTCCTCCTGGGCGGCGACCCGCAGGTTGTTGTGGGCGTTCAACCACTCGAGCAGCCCTTGGGACGCCGCCACGTCCGGGCCTCCAGCGGTCCCGCGCCATAGCGCGAGGGCGTCGGAGAGGTCGGTTTCGGCCCGGTCGAGGTCGCCGGCCTGTAATGCGGTCTGCCCTCGGCTGACCAGGGTCCGGAACAAGTAGGCGTCGACGCTGCTGCGTGGAATGTTGAGGCGATAACCCCCGCTTCCGCCATTCCCGCCTCGCCGAAATGAGCTCAAGACATCCGCAGCGGGATCGGTGCTTTGAAAAAGCTTGCGCAGCTGGCTGATGTAACTGCGGATGTTGTTGGATGCGCCGATGGGAATGTCATCCCATAACAGCGCGGCGAGCTGATCCTGGGTGATTTTCTGACCGGCATGCATTGCCAGCGCCGCGAGGACGCCGCGCGTCCGGTGCTCCAACAGTTGCGTACGTTCTTCCTCTCCGTATATGACGACAGGGCCTAACAGTCCGATCAGCATCGTTCCCCCGTTCTGGCTTTGTCAATAGCCCGGTAAAGCGGAGACGCGGTTGACCAGTATGGAGAGTCACCCCTGACGTCGCAAGATCTGACACTTTACGCGAAGTTGCAGTGAAGGTCATATGACAACAAGCGGCACATTGTACCTGTTACCCGGCGAAACGTATAGATGAAGATTAAATAGTCCGCGCGTGCGAGATTGTCAGGCGGTGTGGTGATGGATTGATATCGAAACAGCGTTTCCAATGATCAGCCGGGCCGTCTAGGTGCGCGCCCTCGGCTGTCGCACGGTGTGCATGACAGCGAGCGCCCGAGGATTACCGCCCCTATGTGACAGAGGGAGGCGCGCTGATGCCGCATGCCGAACCGGCGGTGGTGTTCGACCGGGTGGTCAAGCGCTACGAGCGCGAAGGCCGGGCGTTCAACGCCGTCGATCACGCCGACCTATCCGTGGAACCAGGCGAGATCTTCGGGCTGCTCGGTCCCAACGGCGCCGGGAAGACCACCAGCATCGAGATCATCGCCGGGCTGCGCAGGCCGACCTCCGGCACCGTACGGGTCCTGGGTCTGGACCCGGCGGCCGAACGAGACCGGCTGCGCCGTGTCCTGGCCATCCAGCCGCAGCATGCGGCGCTGTTCGAGCAGCAGACCGTCGCCGAGCTGCTGCGCGTGTGGGCGTCGTTCTACCCGGACCCCGAGCACCCCGATCACGTCATCACCCGGCTGGGGCTGGATGAGGCTCGGAACGTGCGCGTGGCCAAGTTGTCCGGTGGGCAGCGCCAGCGGCTCCTTGTGGCGACCGCGCTGATCTCACGTCCGAAGCTGCTCGTGCTGGACGAGCCGTCCACCGGCCTCGATCCCGCGGCCCGCCAGGAGCTGTGGAACGCGATCCGATCCCGCATCGCCGATGGGGGGACCGTCCTGCTGTCCACTCATTCGATGGAGGAGGCCGCCACCCTGTGCGACCGGGTGGCGATCCTGCACAAAGGCCGGGTGGTGGCCTGCGGCACCCCCGCTGAGCTGGTCCGCCGGCACGCGCCCGAGCGGCGGCTCATTTTCACCGTGGACTCCGGCCGGGACCTGGACGCGCTCCGGCGCCATCCCAAGGTCTCCGACCTGGTCGAGAACCGGCGCAACGGCGCCATCGAGATCAGCCTGTCCACCGGTGACGCCGATGCGCTGCTCGGTCTGGTCACCGCTCAGCTGGGCGGTCGCGACATTCAGGTGAAAGAGGCCGGACTCGAAGGTGTGTTCCTGCGCCTGACCGGCTTCTCCTTCGACGCCGCCGACGACACGACCGAGGAGGCGTGATGTCCACGATGACCCGCGAGCTCATCGGGCTGCACCGCCGCGAGCTGATGCGCGACAGGCGCTACTTCTGGTTCGCCCTGCTCTTCCCCTTCGGCATGATGGGCATCTTCCTGCTCATCGGTGCCCTCGTGCCGAAGATCGAGGGCGGTCCTGACTTCGCCACACTCGTTACCCCGATGGCACTGTTCCTCGCCGTCACCTCCACCGCGCTCACGGTCACCTCCGGGTCGCTGGCGGCCATGCGCGCCAAAGGCACCCTCCGGTTGCTCGGCACCACCCCCGTCGGCCGAGGACGGTTGCTGCTGACCCACATGGTGGTCCGTATCGCCATGGTGGTCATCCAGGCGATCGCCCTATTGGCCATCGCGATCGTGGCCGCCGACCTGGAGCCGGCCCGAATCCCGGCCTTGTTCGGCATCATCCTGCTCGGGACGGCCATGTTCGGCGGGCTCGGCTACCTGATCGGCGGACGGATCGACTCCCCGGATGCGGCCACCAACCTGTGCACGATCGTTCAGCTCGTCACCCTGTTCCTGTCCGGGCTGGCGATACCCTTCGCCATGCTCCCGGACGGAGTGGTGAAGGTGCTCAGCCTGCTGCCGACCACCTTTTTCGCCGACTTGATGCTCACCCAGATGCCGGGCGCGACCACCCAGCATCCGGCCTGGCTGTCCGCCGCCGTGGTATCCGGGTGCGCCGTGGCGGCGATCGGTGCGGCGATCGCGTGGTTCAAGTGGGATCAAGGAGAAGGGGGGAACGCGTGACCGGCGGGAAGGACGCGCGAGAGTCGCTGGATCAGGCCGCCTACCTGGCGCAGCGGATGCGCGCCCAAGGGCGCTGGCACAGGCCGTTGATCGCGCTGCTCGGCCTCGCCATGTTCGCCGCCGTCCTGGTCAGCGGCATGGCGCTGCCGCCGCCCTTGCAGACGGCCGGATTCACGCTGGCCGTGCTGCTGCTGATGGGCCTGGTGATCTACACCGCATCCCGCAAGGTGATCCCGCGCCACCACAAGCTCCTGTACTCCCTGGTCACCCCAGTGGGGGTGCTGCTGTACACCCTTACAGTCGTGCTGGGGCAGGTGTTCTTCCCGAAGGTGCTGTGGTGGTGGCTCACCGGCTCCATCCTGAGCACGCTGCCCTTCTGGATCATCATCGCCGTGAACGCGGCCACCGGTCGCAGGAGGTGAGGGGGAGTGGGTCACCCGCGCAAGGCGCTTGACCCGGTGATCCATGCGCCGGTGCGGTTCTCGATCGTCGCGGCGCTGGCGGCCGTGGACGAGGCCGACTTCAAGACCCTCGCCGAGACGATCGAGCTGAGTGACTCCGCTCTCTCCAAGCAGCTCACCACCCTGAAAGACGCGGGCTACGTGGCGCTGCGCAAGACGTTCGTCGGGCGGTTCCCGCGCACGTACGTCGCGCTCACCCCCGCCGGGCGGAAGGCCTGGGAGCATCATCTGCAGGCGCTGCGGGAGATCGCCGGCGGGTTGTGAGCACCTGCCGCCACTCCCGCCGGGCGTGGCGATCCGCCTCGCCCACCCGCTCACTCGCCGCCGGGGAGCTCATGGGGCCATGCCCGCCGTCCGTGACCCTCGAACACCTCGAAAGCGGGTCTGGCGAGGGCCACCTTCCGGCGTCCGCCGAGCCGTACGGCATGGCGGCGGTCCGAAGCGGCATGGGGGTAGGCCGCAGCGAAGGGCCGCGTCCCGGTGCCCGGCTGCGGCGCTCCCCATCCAGTGAAGGCGTCCAGGCGCGATCCGCGACCTGGACGCCATCGCACACCACAAGGAGGGACGGCCGGGTACCAGGCTTCGAACGCGGGAACACTCGCAACGCGAGTCCGAATGGCGCCGCGTCAGCCGTCCTCGCCGTCATTCGCCGATCGGGCGGCGCACTCACGCAGCACCTCGGCGACGGCCTCGGGCAACGGGCGTGATCTCGCCGCCTCGGCGTCGACGTTCACGTAGACGAGCTCCATCAACGCGATCGTGTCGGCGTCCCGGGTCACGGTCATGTCGAGCTGGAAACTGGAGCGGCCCACCCGGGAGCACCGCACGTCCACGTCCAGCACGTCATCGAACCGGGCCGGCTTCACATAGGTGACGTGCGCGCTGACCACCGCCGGGTCGGCCCCGCACGCGATGAGCTCGCGGT
Organism: Thermobispora bispora DSM 43833; assembly: GCF_000092645.1. Classification (NCBI taxonomy): domain Bacteria; kingdom Bacillati; phylum Actinomycetota; class Actinomycetes; order Streptosporangiales; family Streptosporangiaceae; genus Thermobispora; species Thermobispora bispora. Next base: position 4,061,659 of record NC_014165.1, on the reverse strand, counting down.
ACGGCCACCCCAGGGACCGGAAGAACTCGGTCATGGCCACGTCGGCGAGCTCGAGATAGCGACTGTTGAACAGGAATCCTTGCGCGTCGGCTTCGTGGTAGCGGACGCGGTGCCGGTAGACCGCCATGACCTTAGCTTTACCCGGGGGTGGCGGCGCGGCCGAGCGGCGCCCCCGCGGGGCGCGGTCGCCCGCCGGCCGGGCCATCCCACGCCCGTCACCGGCCAGGAGATCGTGCGGATGTCCGGCCCCCGGCGGAGGCACCGGTACGGCACGGCTGACACGCACGGCGACGATGCCGGATCACGGCCACCCGGCCGGATAACAGAGCGAGCGCTCTGTTATGGTGCCGCCGTGGCGCGCCCGAGGACGTACGACCCTGAAGTGATCTTGGATGTCGCGGAGCGGCTGGTGGCCGCCTCCGGCCCACAAGGGGTCACCATCCGCCGCCTGGCGGCCGCGGCCGGGGTGTCGAACGGGGCCATCTACCACACGTTCGGCTCCCTGCCCGCGCTCCTGGGACGGCTGTGGCTGCGGGCCGCCGACGACTTCCTGAAGACGCAGCAGACCGCGATCGAGCAGGCGCTGGAGGCCGCGGAGTCCCCGGCCACGGCGGCCGCCGACGCGGTGGTGGCCGCGGCCGACGCGCCCGCGGCCTTCGCGCTCCGGCGCCCCGCCGCGGCCCGGATGCTGATGACCGTGCGCCGCGAGCAGCTCCTCGGGCCCGACCTGCCCGATCAACTCGCCGACGAGCTGCTCGGGCTCGACAAACGGCTGCTGAGCGTACTGCTGCGCCTGGCCGACGGAATGTGGGGACGCACCGACGCGGCGGCCGTCGGCGTCATCACCCTGTGCGTGGTCGACCTGCCCACCGCCGCCTTCCGGCGCGCCATCACCGCCCCGGTCGCCGGTGATCCGGCGACCACGGCTCCCCCGATCGACACCGACACCCGGCGGCGGCTGGAGGCCGCCGTCCGGGCCGTGCTGAGCATCCCGCCGCCCGGCCGTCCCGGGCGGCGGCGTCCCACCGTGAACAAGGACTGATCATGCCTGAACTGCGCAACGACGGCCCCGTGTTCATCTTGGACCTGGGCCAGGGCGAGAACCGCTTCTCCCCGGATTGGATCACCGAGGTCAACGCCCACCTGGACACCGTGGCCGGCCGCCCGGGCCCCGCCGCGCTGATCACCACCGGGACCGGCAAGTTCTTCTCCAACGGCCTGGACCTGGACTGGCTCGGCGCGCACCCCCAGGAAGTGCAGCCGTTCATCGGGCGCGTGCAGGAACTCCTCGCCCGGGTGCTGTCCCTGCCAATCCCCACCGTCGCCGCGGTCAACGGCCACGCCTTCGGCGCCGGGGCCATGCTCGCCCTGGCCCACGACTACCGGATCATGCGCGCCGACCGGGGCTACTTCTGCCTGCCTGAGGTCGATCTCGGCATGCCTTTCACCCCCGGCATGGCCGCCCTCATCCAGGCCAAGCTCACCCCCGCCGCCGCCATCGCCTCCATGACCACCGGCCGCCGGTTCGGCGGCCCCGAGGCCCGTGATCTCGGCCTGGTCGACGACATCGCCGACCTCGACCGGCTCATCGCCTCCGCCGACGCCCTGGTGCGGCCCTTGGCCGGTAAGGACCGCAAGACCCTCGGGAGGATCAAGGCCACCATGTTCGCCTCGCCCCTGGCCGCGCTGCGCGAGGGCCGGCTCACCGCGCCGGCGAACTGACCCTCCATCCCGCCTGGCACGGGTACGGTCGGCCGGCGGGCCGGCCGACCGTACCCGTGCGGCCGCGCCATCCCTCACAGGCACCCGCCCACCGTTCCTCATAGGACCCGCCCGCCGTTCTCCGCAGTCCTGGCCGTGCCGTACGGCCGCGGCGCCCGGCGGCACGGCGCGCGGCGGACCCCGGAGCGGCCGCCGAGGCGGAGGAACGACGTCCGCGGGCGGACGCGCCGGATGGACCCGAACGCCGGGAAAACGACAAGGCCCTGAGTCTTGGACTCAGGGCCTTCCTGGTGTCCGAGGGGGGACTTGAACCCCCAAGCCCCTTTCGGGGCACTAGCACCTCAAGCTAGCGCGTCTGCCTATTCCGCCACCCGGACGTGATGCCTTGCGCGGGACTTCGTTCTGCGCCGGCTGCTCCAGATTAGCACTGTCGCGCACCTGCGTCATACCGGAGAACGAGCCGTCGGCTCGTTTTGTGCCCGGAACGAAACCCCGGCCATATCGAATGATAGAGCCGCCGCGGGGGTGCCCGTACCGCGGTGGGCACCGGGCGGACGTGCCGGTACGAAACGGGCAAGCTTGTGGGGAGACGAGCGAGCGGACCGGTGACCGTCAACCGGTTATCACCGAAGGAGGCGCCATGACCCCGATCAACGGGGAGGAGGAGGTCGTCGAGCTATGCCGGGACCTGATCCGCATCGACACGACCAACGCGGGTGACAACGCGGGACCGGGGGAGCGGGAGGCCGCCGAGTACGTCGCCGCCAAGCTCTCCGAGGTCGGCCTCGAGCCGGTGATCCTGGAGTCCGACACCCGGCGGGCCAGCGTGATCGCCCGCATCGAGGGAACCGACCCCGACCGGGACGCGCTGCTGCTCCACGGCCACCTGGACGTGGTGCCGTTCGACGCCGCGGACTGGCGGTACCACCCGCTGAGCGGTGAGATCGCCGAGGGGTGCGTGTGGGGCCGTGGCGCGGTCGACATGAAGGACATGGACGCGATGATCCTCGCCGTGGTGCGGCAGCGCCTCAGCGAGGGGCGCAGGCCGCCGCGGGACGTGGTGCTCGCGTTCACCGCGGACGAGGAGGCCGGCGGCCGGTACGGTGCGCAGTGGCTGGTCGACAAGCACCCTGAGCTGTTCGAGGGCTGCACCGAGGCGATCGGCGAGGTCGGCGGCTTCAGCGTGACCATCGACGGCAGGGAGCGCCTCTACCTGATCGAGGCGGCCGAGAAGGGCATCGCCTGGATGCGGCTGTCCGCCACGGGCCGCGCCGGGCACGGGTCGATGCTCAACGACGAGAACGCGGTGACGGAGATCGCCGAGGCCGTGGCCCGCCTGGGCCGCTACGAGTGGCCGGTACGGCTGACGCCGACGGTGCGGGCCTTCTTCGCCGAGGTGTTCGGCCGCGAGGTGACCGCCGAGGAGGCGGAGTCGCTGGTGGCCTCACTCGGCCCGCTGGCCCGGATGGTCGGGGCGACCCTGCGCAACACGGTCAACCCGACCATGCTGCAGGCCGGTTACAAGGCGAACGTGATCCCGCAGACCGCGACCGCCCACGTGGACGGGCGGTTCCTCCCCGGCCACGAGGAGGAGTTCTTCGCCACGGTCGACGAGCTGCTCGGGCCCAACGTGACCCGGGAGTTCGTCTACCACGACATCGCGGTGGAGTCGCCGTTCGAGGGCCCGCTGGTGCAGGCGATCTCGGATGCGCTGCGCGCCGAGGATCCCACGGCGCGGGCCGTGCCGTACACGCTGAGCGGGGGCACCGACCTGAAGGCGTTCAGTCGGCTCGGCATCCGGGGGTTCGGCTTCACGCCGCTCCGGCTTCCCCCGGAGCTCGACTTCGCCGGGATGTTCCACGGAGTCGATGAGCGGGTTCCGGTGGATTCGCTCCGGTTTGGGGTGCGAGTGCTTGACCGTTTCCTCGATTACTCGTGAGAAACCCGTTGCGTTCACGTTAGGTGCCGCTACAGTAACTCTCGGTTGAGGATCGGTTCCGTGCCGAGCGGATCCAGCGGACTCAGGAGGTCGCGTGTCGCACTCGCCGAGGGAGCAGCGGGAGGCGCAGTCCTCCGCGGCTGTGCGGTGCGCTTCCGCGGCCGCGTCCGTACTCCGCTCGGCGGGCCGTTTGGCACGGTCCATGGCCGGCTCTCCGCTGGGCCGCCGCCTGATGGCCGGCGCGGTGCTCGCCGCCGGGTGGCTGCTCGGTGTGGTCCTGTGTCTCTTCGGCACCGCAACGCCCGCCGAAGCGACGGCCGTGCACTCCTCACCGGGTGTCGCCGGGTCGGTGTCCTCCGGTCACTCCTCTGCAACGCGTTCCGCCGGCTCGCCGTTCAGTGACGTCGGCGGAACCGTTACGGAGGACTCCGACGGTTTCCCCACGGCGACCAAGGCCTCGGCGGACGCCGAGGCGATGGCCGGGCGAACCATTGACGGCCTCACCAGCCAGTCGAGGCCCCTCTTCCCGCCTACCCCTGGGGACCAGGCCGCTTCCGGGGCGGTCCCGCAGGGGAACGGCGGTCCGATCATGTTCTGGGACGGTGGCGGCTTGCTGGTCGAGCCGCACTTCATCAAGCTGCCCGCCCCATGGGCGGCCATCCGTCCCCCGAAGGTCCGCACAGCGGCGGACGATCCCTCCTTCTCTCCTGACTAATCCCGCCTACTGCCCCGGTACCGCATCCCGCGGTGACCGGTGACGGAGCCTGCCCTGACCACGCTCTCCCACAGGCAGGCCGGCGGGTGACGCGGAATCTCCATCACTCTTCGTGACGGTCCATGACCCCACTGTGCCCAGGCATGGACATGCGTCGCGAGCTGTCAGGTAACCCCCTTTCACACATAGGAGCATTCATCATGCGAACGTGGGCGAAGGGCTCGGCTTCCGCGGCCTTCCTCGCCGCCGGTGTCATGGCCCTTGGCAGCGGTACGGCTTACGCCGACACCATCGGTGACGGCTCGATCGGTGGCGGCAACCAGATCAACCTCCCCATCAACCTCCCGATCGACATCAGCGGCAACGCGGTGAGCGTCGGCGGCCACGCGGAGGCCTTCTCCCACGGCGGCGCGTCCGCCACCGTCGGCAGCGGCGGGAGCTCGGGCAACCGGACCTCCGGGAGCAAGAGCATCCTGGGCGGCAACCAGGTGAACGCGCCGATCACCGCCCCGATCAACGTCTGCGGCAACGCGATCTCGCTCTTCGGCGAGGCGGACGCCCGGTGCAAGGGCGGGGCCCAGGCCGGCACGTCCGGGCAGGGTGTCTCGGCCGGTGGCAACCGCACCTCCGGGAGCAAGAGCATCCTGGGCGGCAACCAGGTGATCGCCCCGATCAGCGCGGCGGTCAACGCCTGCGGCACCGCGATCGCGATCCTCGGCCGGGCGGAGGCCGACTGCAAGGGCGGGGCGTCGGCCGGTGCGGGCGGCCGGGGTGTCTCGGCCGGTGGCAACCGCACCTCCGGGAGCAAGAGCATCCTGGGCGGCAACCAGGTGGTCGCCCCGATCACCGCGCCGATCAACGTCTGCGGCACGTCGATCGCGGTGCTCGGCAACGCCTTCGCCGGGTGCAAGGGCGGGGCGTCGGCCGGTGCGGGCGGCCGGGGTGTCTCGGCCGGTGGCAACCGCACCTCCGGGAGCAAGAGCATCCTGGGCGGCAACCAGGTGGTCGCTCCGATCACCGCGCCGATCAACGTCTGCGGCACGTCGATCGCGGTGCTCGGCAACGCCTTCTCCGGCTGCAAGGGCGGCGCCGAGGTCGGCAAGGGCAAGGGCCGGACGATCGACCACGGCTACCGCGAGGGCGGCGGGCGGCTCCCCAGCAGCGACCGCAAGGGGTGGCGCAAGGGCAAGACCGCCACGTGGAAGTGGCACAAGGGCTACGTCCCGGCCTCCAAGGGGCATGACACCGACCGGCGGTACGCGCCGGGCAGCGGCAGCCAGGTGATCATCACCACGGTCAAGCACAAGCCGGGCGTCTCGGCCGGTGGCAACCGCACCTCGGGCGCCCGGAGCATCCTGGGTGGCAACCAGGTGGTCGCCCCGATCACCGCGCCGATCAACGTCTGCGGCAACGCCATCGGCGTCCTCGGCGACGTCTTCGCCGGCTGCCGTGGCGGTGCGGTGGTGAAGGGCGGCGTCTCGGCCGGTGGCAACCGCACCTCGGGCGCCCGGAGCATCCTGGGTGGCAACCAGGTGGTCGCCCCGATCACCGCGCCGATCAACGTCTGCGGCAACGCCATCGGCGTCCTCGGCGATGCCAAGGCGGGCTGCCGGGGTGGCGCCGCGGTCGCCGGCGGGGTCTCCGCCGGTGGCAACCGGACCTCCGGGTACGGGAGCATCCTCGGCGGGAACCAGGTGGTCGCCCCGATCACCGCGCCGATCAACGTCTGCGGTAACTCCGTGGCGGTCCTCGGCGACGCGGCCGCCGGGTGCTTCGGCACCGCGCGGGTCGGCGGCCGGGCCCAGAGCGTCCACCACCTCGCCGCCGTCAAGCGCGAGGGCGCGCTCTCCGAGGTGCCGGCCCTCCCCGTGCTCTCCGACCTGAAGGAGGCGAGCGGCCTGCGCAAGCGGATGAGCGCGTCCGCCCTGCCGTCCGCCCCGGTCATCGGGGACCTGCCCAACCTGAAGGGCCTGCCCTCGCTGCCGAACGTGCCCGTCCTCAGCGACAGCGCGCGCAAGCCGGAGTCCGGTGCCGCCGCCACCCTGGAGCAGGCGACCGGCAACCTGCCGGTGGGCGGCGTGCTCCGCAACGTGACCGACACCGCCAAGAGCGTCCTTCCGCTGGACGGTCTGCTCCGATGAGCACCGGGAGCCGGTCGGCCGGATAGGGCCCGAGGCTTCCAGGCCAGGGGTCCGCGCCGGCGGCGGGCTCGCCCACGGCGACCCCGCCGCCGGCCGCCACCGGCTCCACCGCGATCGGTCCCGGCCGGGTGACGCCGGCTAGACCCGTCCGGGATCGGTGGCAAGCGTGACGACAGACCTCGCCCGCGCCGGAGCAGCGACGGCACCGCCCACGCGGTGCCCGGCGCGGGCGACCTAGACGCTCACCCCCGCGGAGGGGTGAGCGACCCAGCTTTGCCCGTTCCGGGGGCGCGGCCCGGGACGGGCAAAGCGCTTTTGACCATTGATGCGGGGCCGTACCGGCTCACATCGTGCGCACGACCCGTATGATCTTGCGACGCAACCGGACGCGCCTGCTCCCGTCGGGATACAGCCGCAATCGCTCGAGCTCCCAGTCCCCGTACTCGGCGTGCTCGGTCAGCACCCGTCGCGCCGCCTCCCTGGAGGTGCCACGGGGCAGATACAGATCCAAGTAGGAGTACTCAAGCACTGGGTCTCGTCTCCGAGGCGTGCCAGGGCACCTGTTGAGCCTTATTCTGCGTCCACGTGGAGATCAGGTCCAGGTGCGTTACCTTCCCGGATATTTCCGGGTAGCCCAAGGGGGTAAGGGGCCCGTGACGGCAGGTACCTTCAAGTTCGGCCCTTCGGTTGTGTCGGATATAACGGACCACGCCGTTTGGGAGGATGCGAAGCGGGCGCCAAGCCGAGCGGTCAGGGCAGCACTGATCCGGGGTTCGCGACCCCGGGAGGACGGGGAACGAGAGCGGACAGCGAGGTAGGAAGCAGCGTGCCAGCCAGCAACGGCAAGGCCGGCGGTACCCGTCTGGTGATCGTCGAGTCGCCGGCGAAGGCGAAGACGATCGCCGGGTACCTTGGGCGCGGCTACATCGTGGAGTCGAGCATCGGTCACATCCGTGACCTGCCGGAGAGGGCCGAGGACATCCCGGAGAAGTACCGCGGAGAGCCTTGGGCCCGCCTCGGGGTGAACGTCGACCACGACTTCGAGCCGCTCTACGTCGTGAACCCTGACAAGAAGGCGCAGGTCACCAAGCTCAAGCAGCTCCTCAAGGAGGCCGACGAGCTCTACCTGGCCACCGACGAGGACCGGGAGGGCGAGGCCATCGCGTGGCACCTGCGCGAGGTGCTCAAGCCCAAGATCCCGGTGCGCCGGATGGTCTTCCACGAGATCACGCCCACCGCCATCCGGGAGGCGGTGGCGAACCCGCGCGATCTCAACCTGCGCCTCGTGGACGCCCAGGAGACCCGGCGGATCCTCGACCGGCTCTACGGCTACGAGGTGAGCCCGGTCCTGTGGAAGAAGGTCAAGCCGCGGCTCTCCGCCGGCCGGGTCCAGTCCGTCGCGACCCGCCTGGTCGTCGAGCGGGAGCGCGAGCGGATGGCGTTCACCCCCGCCGAGTACTGGGACCTGCAGGCCGTCTTCGACACCGGCCGGGCGGCCGACGAGCCCCGCACGTTCAGCGCCGCGCTCACCACGGTGGACGGCCGGCGGATCGCCCAGGGGCGCGACTTCACCTCGTCCGGCACCCTGAAGAGCACCGACGTCCTCCACCTCGATGAGGCCGCGGCCGCCGCCCTGGTGCGCCGGCTCGACGGCGCCACCTACCGGGTGAAGTCGGTCGAGCGCCGGCCGTACACGCGCAAGCCGTACGCGCCGTTCCGCACCACCACGCTGCAGCAGGAGGCGAGCCGCAAGCTCGGCTTCTCCGCCAAGTACACGATGCAGGTGGCGCAGCGGCTCTACGAGAACGGCTTCATCACCTACATGCGCACCGACAGCGTCACGCTGTCCGAGACGGCGATCGCCGCCGCCCGCCGCCAGGCGCTCAAGCTCTACGGCCCGGCGTACGTCTCCGAGGAGCCGCGCGTCTACACGAGCAAGGTCAAGAACGCGCAGGAGGCGCACGAGGCGATCCGCCCGGCCGGGGAGGAGTTCCGCACCCCGGGCGAGACCGGCCTGACCGGGGACGAGTTCCGGCTCTACGAGCTGATCTGGCAGCGCACCGTGGCGTCCCAGATGAAGGACGCCGTGGGCGAGTCGGTCACGGTGCGGGTCGAGGGGACCTCGGCCGGCGCCGACCCGGTCACCGTGGAGTTCACCGCGACCGGCCGAACGATCACCTTCCACGGCTTCCTCAAGGCGTACGTGGAGGACGCGGACGACCCGGGCACCGACCGCGACGACCAGGAGAAGCGCCTGCCGGTGCTCAACGAGGGCGACCGGCTCACCGCGCAGGAGCTCAACGCGCTCGGCCACTCCACCAAGCCGCCCGCGCGGTACACCGAGGCGTCCCTGGTCAAGGAGCTGGAAGAGCGGGAGATCGGCCGGCCGTCGACCTACGCGACGATCATCGGAACGATCCTGGAGCGGGGGTACGTGTTCAAGAAGGGCAACGCCCTGGTGCCCTCGTTCCTCGCCTTCGCCGTGGTCAACCTGCTGGAGCAGCACTTCGGCAACCTCGTCGACTACGAGTTCACCGCCCGGATGGAGGAGTGCCTCGACGCGATCGCGCGGGGTGAGACCGAGCGGGTCCCGTGGCTGAGGCGGTTCTACTTCGGCGAGGACCAAGACCAAGGCCTGAAGGGCATGGTGAACGACCTTGGCGACATCGACGCCAAGGAGATCTGCTCGTTCCCGATCAAGGGCAGCGACATCGTGGTCCGGGTCGGCCGGTACGGCCCGTACCTGGAGCGCGGCGACGTCCGGGTGAACATCCCCGAGGACCTCGCCCCGGACGAGCTCACCGCGGAGAAGGCCGAGGAGCTCTTCTCCCGGCCGAGCGGGGAGCGGGAGCTCGGCATCGACCCGGAGACCGGCCGGATGATCGTGGTGAAGGAGGGCCGGTTCGGCCCGTACGTCACCGAGATCATCCCCGAGGAGGAGACCGCCGCCGAGGGCAAGAAGCGGGGCAAGAAGGCCGACCAGCCCAAGCCGCGGACGAGCTCGCTGTTCAAGTCGATGTCGTTCGAGACGGTCACCCTCGAGGACGCGCTGAAGCTGCTCAACCTCCCGCGGGTGCTCGGCGAGATCGACGGCGAGGTGGTGACCGCGCAGAACGGCCGGTTCGGCCCTTACCTGAAGAAGGGCGCCGAGTCCCGCTCGCTCGCCTCGGAGGAGGAGCTGTTCACGGTCACGCTCGAGCAGGCCAGGGAGCTGTTCGCCCAGCCCAAGACCCGCGGGCGGGGCCGCGCCGCCAGCGCGCCGCTGCGGGAGCTCGGCGTCGACCCGAACACGAACCGGCCGATCGTGGTGAAGGACGGACGGTTCGGGCCGTACGTCACCGACGGCGAGACGAACGCGTCCCTGCGCAAGGGCGATACGGTGGAGGAGATCACGCTCGAGCGCGCGGTGGAGCTCCTCGCGGATCGGCGTGAACGGGCGGCCGCCCAGAAGAGCGGCGCGGCCGGCGGGACGAAGGCGACCAAGAAGAAGGCCGCCACCTGACCCCGAGCCGTCCGCCAGAGCCGTCGTGACGATCCGCTCGGCGGCGGCGCCGAAGGTCCGACGTCCCCCTTGCCGAGAGGAGTCCGTACGGCGGTGTTCCTGATCCTGGTGCTGGTCGTCCTGCTCGCCGTTCCGGGGTACCTCTGGTGGCGGCTGATCAAACCGGCCACCCATCCGGGTTCGCGGGCGCGCCGCCTGCTCACCTGGGCGTTGATCGGGCTCACCGCCCTGCTGCCGGCCACCATGATCGGCGGGCGGGTCCTCGGCATCGAGGCCGAGCGCGTCCTCGCCTGGCCGGGCTACCTCTGGCTGGCGGTCATGTTCTACCTGTTCGTCTTCTCGCTCGCCCTGGAGGTCCCGCGGGCGGTGGCCGCGGTGCTCATCCGGCGCTCCCGCGCGAAGGCCGTACCCGGCCGGGCCGCGCCCGAGGCGGGCGCGGCCGCCAGGCCGGCCGAGGGCGAGCGGGAGTCCGCGGCCGCCGCCGGGAATCCCGCCGGTCCGGCCACGGCCACCGGGACCGCGGTCCGCGACCCGGCGCCGCCGGCCCCCGAGGCCGGTGGGATCGACCGCAGGATGTTCCTCTCCCGCACGGCCTCCGCGCTCGTCGGCATGGGCGCGCTGGCGACCGTGGGGTACGGCATGCGCACCGCCCTCGGCGACCCGGTGATCGAGCGCGTGCCGATCCGGCTCGACCGGCTCGATCCGCGGCTCGCCGGTTTACGGATCGCCACGGTGAGCGACATCCACCTCGGCCCCCTCACCGGGATCGGCCACACCCGGCGCATCGTCCGCATGATCAATGAGCTCGAGGCGGACGTGGTCGCGATCGTCGGGGACCTCGTCGACGGCACGGTTCAGGAGCTCGGCCACCTGGCCGCCCCGCTCCGCCACCTGGAGTCCCGGTACGGGGCGTACTTCGTCACCGGCAACCACGAGTACTACTCCGGCGAGGGCCCGCAGGAGTGGATCGAGGAGCTGAGGTCGCTCGGGGTGCGGCCGCTGCGCAACGAGCGGGTGGAGATCAGCCACGCGGGGGCCGCGCTCGACCTCGCCGGGGTCAACGACGTGACCGGTGGGTCCTCCGGGGACGGCCCCGACCTTGCGCGGGCGCTCGGCGGCCGGGACCCGTCCCGCCCGGTCGTGCTCCTCGCCCACCAGCCGATCCTGGTCCACCAGGCCGCGGCGCACGGGGTGGACCTCCAGCTCTCCGGCCACACCCACGGCGGGCAGCTCGCCCCGTTCAACCTGCTCGTGCCGTTGCAGCAGCCGGTGGTGGCCGGCCTGGCCTCCTTCCCCCGGGCCGGGGCCGGCCGGACTCAGGTGTACGTCACCCGAGGGGCGGGGGCGTGGGGCCCGCCGGTCCGGGTCGGCGCGCCGCCGGAGATCACCCTGATCGAGCTGCGGGCCGGGTGATTCTGCGCGCAGGGTGATCCTGATCGGGACGCGCGTGGGGTGATCCTGTTCGAGACGTGCGTGGCATGCGCTCGATCGAGACGCGGCGGGGGCGATCCGGCCGGGCCGCCGCGGCCGGGCCGCCCGTGAGCCGCCCCATGGGTCCGGTATTGGGGTGATCCGGTCCCGGATGGGCCTCGGCCCGTAATACGCTTCGGCCACGAGCGGGCGGGTCCGGCTCGCTCGAGATTCCGTAGCCAAGCGAGCACCTGGATACGCTGACACCATGAGCACCCCTGGCCGGGCCGCCGCGCGGCGGAAGACCTCCCACGTGCTGGCCCATACGCCGTTCCGCAGGTTGTGGACGGCGATGGCGGTTTGCAGCCTCGGAGACTGGCTCAACATCATCGCGCTGACCGCCCTGGCGGGCAGCCTCACCGCGGGCGCGGGCTTCCAGACGCAGAGCCTCGCCATCGGCGGCGTCTTCGTCGCGAAGATGCTCCCCGCGATCCTGCTCGGCCCGCTCGCCGGAGCGATCGCCGATCGGTTCGACCGCCGGCCGACGATGGTCATGGCCGACCTCGTCCGGTTCGCCGTGGTGCTGTCGATCCCGCTGGTGGGGAACTACCAGTGGCTGATCATCGCGACGCTGCTGATCGAGTGCGCCAACCTGTTCTGGGTGCCGGCCAAGGACGCCACGGTGCCCAACATGGTGCCCAAGGAGCGGCTCGAGGAGGCGAACCAGCTCAACCTCCTCGTCACGTACGGCACGGCGCCCGTGGCGGCCGCGCTGTTCGCCGTGGTCTCCGGCGTGGTGGAGACGATCTCCGCCGCCCTCTCCGGTAGCCCGGTGGGCGCCTCGCAGGTCGCGCTCTTCGTCAACTCCCTGGCGTACCTGGTGTCGGCGGGGCTGATCGCCACGCTGCGGGAGTTCCCGAAGAACCACACCCGGCACGTGTCCACGCCGTCGGTGTTCCGGCAGATCGTGGAGGGGTGGCGCTTCGTCGGGGTCAACCCGGTGGTGCGCGGCCTGGTCGTCGGCATGGTCGGCGCGTTCGCCGCCGGCGGCGCGGTGGTCGGCATCGCCCGCGCCTATGTGGGCGCCCTGGGCGGGGGCGACGCGGGGTACGGTGCCGTGTTCTGCGCCGTCTTCCTGGGCATGGCGTTCGGTATGTTCTTCGGCCTCCGCCTGCTCGGCGCGCTCTCCCGGCGCCGCCTCTTCGGGATCTCCCTCGTCCTCGCGGGGATCACGCTCGCCGCGGTCGCGATCATCCACAACCTGGTGATCGTGGTGGTGCTCACCGTGCTGCTCGGCGCGTGCGCGGGCGTCGCCTGGATCATCGGGTACACGGTGATCGGCCTGGAGGTGGAGGACGGGCTGCGCGGCCGTACCTTCTCCTTCCTGCAGTCGCTCGCCCGGGTGGTGCTGCTGCTCGTGGTGGCGGCCGCGTCCGCGGTGGCCGCGTTCGTGGGCAGCCACACGCTCACCCTCGCCGGGCTGAGCTACCGCTTCGACGGGTCGAACGCGGTCCTGCTCCTCGCCGCGCTGCTCGCGGTGGCCGTCGGCGTCGTGGCCCTGCGGCAGATGGACGACCGGCGCGGCATCCCCATCATCGCCGACCTGCTCGCCGCGCTCCGCGGGAAGAAGTACGTCCCCGAGCAGGAGGAGGAGCAGCGGCGCGGCCTGTTCATCGCGTTCGAGGGCGGTGAGGGCTCCGGAAAGACCACGCAGGCGCGGATGCTCGCCATCTGGCTGCGCGATCAGGGGTACGACGTCGTGCAGACCCGCGAGCCCGGGGGCACCAAGCTCGGCATGCGGCTGCGGGCGATCCTGCTCGACTCCGCCCACCAGGGGATCTCCGGCCGGTCCGAGGCGCTGCTGTACGCGGCCGACCGGGCCGAGCACGTGGAGAAGGTCATCCGGCCGGCGCTCCGCCGGGGCTCGGCCGTGATCTCCGACCGGTACGTGGACTCCTCCCTCGCCTACCAGGGCGCCGGGCGGATGCTCGACCGGGACGAGGTGGCCCGGATCAACGAGTGGGCGACCGGCGGGCTCGTCCCGGACCTCACCGTGGTGCTCGACGTGCCGCCGGCGGTGGGGCTCCGGCGCATGGGCTCCCCGGCCGACCGGCTCGAGGCCGAGCCGCTCGAGTTCCACGAGCGGGTCCGCCGCGAGCTGCGGGCGCTCGCCGCCGCCGAGCCCGAGCGGTACCTCGTCGTCGACGGGACGCTGCCGCAGGAAGAGGTGACCCGGATCATCCAGGACCGGGTCCGGGAGATCCTGCCCGACCCGGTGCCGCAGGAGGCCGAGGCGGCGACCGGCACGCTGCCCGCCATCCGCGACTGATCCCCGTACGGCGCCGGCCCGCGGGCTCCCTCCGGTAGGTTGAGGCCGTGGGCGTGTTCGATGATCTGGTGGGGCAGGAGCGGGCGATCGGCGTGCTCCGCACCGCCGCGGCCGCCGCGGCCGAGATCGTCGCCGGGGGCGCGGGCGCGGGCATGACCCACGCCTGGCTGTTCACCGGGCCGCCCGGCTCCGGGCGGACGGAGGCCGCCAAGGCGCTCGCCGCCGCGCTGCTCTGCGCCGACCAAGGGTGCGGCGCCTGCGAGAGCTGCCACCAGGTCGAGGTCGGCTCGCACCCCGACCTGATGTGGGTGCGCCCCGAGGGCCTGTCGTACGGCATCAAGCAGACCCGCGGCCTGGTCCTCAAGGCGGCGGGGGCCCCGACCCTCGGCCGGTGGCGGATCGTGCTGTTCGAGGACGCGGACCGGCTCACCGAGGAGGCGGCGAACGCGCTGCTCAAGGCGATCGAGGAGCCGCCGCAGCGCACCGTGTGGCTGCTGTGCGCCCCCGCGCCGGACGATCTGATCATCACGATCCGGTCCCGCTGCCGGGTGGTCAAGCTGCACGCCCCGTCGACCGAGGCGGTCGCCGAGGTCCTGATGTCCCGCGACGGAGTCCCCCGGGAGATGGCGTTCTTCGCCGCCCGGGCCGCCCAGGGGCACGTGGAGCGGGCGCGCCGCCTGGCGCTCGATGAGGAGGCCCGGCGCCGCCGGGACGAGGTGCTCTCCATCCCCCGGTCGCTCACCGGGATCGGCGAGTGCGTGTCCGCGGCCGAGCGGCTGGTGAAGGTCTCCGCCGAGGACGCCGACGCCGCCACGGCCGCGCTGAACGAGGCCGAGACCGCCGAGCTGCGCAAGGTGTACGGCGAGGGCTCCTCCGGCAAGGGGCTCGGCCGGGGCCTGGTGCGGGGCGCGGCCGGGGCGCTGAAGGAGCTGGAGGCGATGCAGAAGTCGCGGGCGACCCGGATCAAGCGGGACTCCCTCGACCAGGCCCTGCTCGACCTGGCCGCCTTCTACCGGGACGTGCTCGCCATCCAGTTCGGGGCGCGGGTGGAGCTGGCCACCGAGGACCGCCGGAGCGACCTGGAGGCCGTGGCCCGCGAATCGACGCCCGAGGACACCCTGCGCCGGATCGACGCGATCATGCAGTGCCGGGAGCGCCTGGCCGCGAACGCCAACCCGCAGATCGCCGTGGAGGCGATGACCCTCGCCCTCCGCTCCCCACGGGCCGCGGCCGGTTGAGCGATCCCGATCCGCCCGCCGTGGCGCGGGTCGAGATCGTCGACCAGGGCCGCGGCGTGCCGCTGCGCGCCCCGGGGCCGGACCCTCCGAGCGTCCGACGGCGAGTACCCTGACCAACTCCAACGGAACGGCACTCCGCGCGTGCCGTGCGCCGGGCCTGCCATGGCCACCCCGGCCGCGCCATGGATCGGCCGGTTCAGGTCGGCCCACGGCGTCGCCACCGATCGGCGGTTCAGCGCTCACTGCGGCACCGCGCCACAGATCGCATATGCAGGGCTCACCCGGGCCGGGCGTCACGGTTCACACGTTCAGGGCCCACCCCGGCCGGGGCCACGGATCGCACGTTCAGGGGTCGCCCCGCCGGGCGCCACAGATCGCGGCCGGCGGGCTCACCAGGTTGCCCTGCTTTTACGCCGCCTTGGCATATCGTGGGGGCGGGCGGAAGCCGTACGCGCTGAGGAGGCCGGCTCGTGGGCATGATCATGGCGGTGAGCTTCACCCGCTACGGACGGCTCTACTACCTCGACCCCGGTGGAATCTCGCCGCGCGTGGGCGACAAGGTGCTGGTGCCCACCGAGTACGGGCCGGAGGTGGCCGAGTGCGTATGGCCGCCGCAGTACGTGAGCGAGGACATCGAAGGGCTGCCGGTCTGCCAGGGGTTCGCGACCGAGGAGCACCTCGCCCGGGACGAGGCGAACCGCCGCCGGAGGGCCGAGGCGAAGAGCGTGTCACGGCGGCTGATCAAGCGGCACGGGCTGCCGATGAAGGTGGTCGCCGTCGACTACCTGGACGCCGAGAACGTCTTCACCGTCTACTTCTCCGCGCCCCACCGCGTCGACTTCCGGGCGCTGGTGCGGGACCTCGCCCGCAACCTGCGGGCCAGGGTGGAGCTGCGGCAGATCGGGCCCCGGGATGAGGCGCGGCTGCAGGGCGGCATCGGCCCGTGCGGTCGGGAGCTGTGCTGCGCGACGTTCCTCAAGGACTTCGAACCGGTCTGGGTCCGGATGGCCAAGGACCAGGACCTGCCGGTCAACCCGCTGCGGATCGCGGGCGCGTGCGGCCGGCTCATGTGCTGCCTCAAGTACGAGCACCCGCTCTACCAGGAGTTCCGGGAGAGCGCGCCCCCGGTCGGCGCCGCGGTGGACACGCCCGAGGGGCCGGGCACGGTGGTCGGGCACAACGTGCCCACCGACTCGGTGGTCGTCCGGCTGGACCAGAGCGGCCGCCGCTGCGTCTGCCCGCGGGCGAGCGTCTGCGCGTCCCGCAAGGAGTACGAGGCGCGGTACGGCGAGGCCGAGCCCGCGGAGGCGATGAGCGTTCCGCGGAACGGGCCGGCCGTACCGCGGGACGAGCCGCCGGCGGCGGGCCATCCGGAGGGGCCGGTGCCGGCCGGGAGCGGTCCGGCGGGTGAGCCGGCGACGGCCCGGAGCGGTCATGACGGCGTCCTGGCGGCCGCGGGCGGGGAGCGGAACGAGCCCGTGGCGGCTGTGGGCGATCGGCCGGGCGAGCCGGCGACGGCGGCGAGCGATCGGCCGGGCGGATCGGCGCGGGCCCCGGGCGATCAGGCGGGTGAGCCGGTGGAGGCCGACGGCGAGCGACACGATCGGTGAGCGGGCCGCTGCGCCCACGGTTTTCCACACTTCACCGTGTTGGCGGATCTCTCCGGACGATGTTTCGATACGCTCCGCATCGATGAACGATGCATTTCGTGATCTCCCCGGCCGGACGGCGGGGGATCGGCCGCGCCCGCAGGCGGCCCGCAGTGGCCGCGCCCTGCTCCGCCGCGTGGCCGCCACGGCCGCGGCGGTGTTCGTCGTCGCCGGTTGCGCCGTCGGCGGCCGGATGGACGAACGTCCGGTGATCAAGGCACCGGTCCCCGAGCTGCAGCCGTTCTACAGCCAGCGGCCGGAGTGGCGTGACTGCGGCGACGGCTTCGAGTGCGCGCGGATCGAGGTGCCCCTCGACTACGCGAAGCCGTCCGGTGAACGGATCGAGATCAGCGTGATCCGCCTGCCGGCCACTGGCGACCGCATCGGTTCCCTGCTGATCAACCCGGGTGGCCCCGGGGGCTCGGGCATCGCCTACGCCCGGGCGGCCCGCGCCATGTTCACCGCCCGGATCCGCGCCCGGTTCGACATCGTGGGCTTCGACCCGCGCGGGGTCGGCGAGTCGACCCCGATCCGGTGCATGTCGAGCAAGGAGCTGGACTCCTTCATCGGCCTCGACGCCAACCCGGACACGGCGGCCGAGGTCGTGGCGCTGGAGAAGGGATCGAAGCGGTTCGCCGAACGCTGCGCGGCGCGCTCCCGCCGGCTGCTGCCGTACGTCGGCACGGAGTACGCCGCGCGGGACATGGACGTGATCCGCGCCGTCCTGGGGGACACCGGGCTGACGTACCTCGGCAAGTCGTACGGGACCTTCCTCGGCGCGTGGTACGCGGACCTCTTCCCCAAGCAGGTGCGGGCGCTCGTCCTCGACGGCGCCGTCGACCCGGCGGTCCCAGCGCTGAAGGCGAACGAGGTGCAGGCCAAGGGGTTCGAGGTGGCGCTGCGGGCGTTCATCAGGGACGCCCTCACCCAGCGGGACAACCCCTTCCGCAGCCGCACCGTGGGCGGCGCGCTGGCGGAGATCGACGCGCTGCTGACGCGGGCGGACCAACACGGGCTTCGCAACGACTTGCCTGACGGCCGCGTCGTGACCGAGTCATGGGCCGTGCTCGGCATCGTCACCCCGCTCTACGACCGCGACGCGTGGCCGAGGCTCCGGAAGGCGTTGCGGTCCGCGTTCGCCGGGAACGGCACCGAGCTGCTCCGCTTGGCCGACATCCTGGTGGAGCGGCGGCGCGACGGGTCGTACGCCAACCAGACCGAAGCGAACATGGCGATCAACTGCGTGGACCGCCCGTATCCGGCGAAGGTGGACGAGTACCGCAAGGCCGCCGAGAAGGCCGCCGCGGCCGCGCCGCGGTTCGGCGCCTATGTCATGTGGGGCTCGCTGCCGTGCGCGTACTGGCCGGTGAAGCCGGCGGCGACGGACCCGATCAGGGCGGTGGGCGCGCCGCCGATCCTCGTGATCGGCACCACGCGGGACCCGGCCACGCCGTATGAATGGGCCAAGGGGCTCGCCGCCACGCTCGCCTCGGGCGTCCTGCTCGGGTACGACGGAGACGGGCACACCGCCTACCGTGCCGGGTCGCGCTGCGTGGACGACATCGTCGACGACTACCTGATCTCGCGGCGGGTGCCGGAGAACGGCAAGGTCTGCGCGGAGGCGTGACCGGCTCGCCGGCGGCCTGGGGCGGACTGGGCGCGGGAGCAGGGGTTCCGCGGGATGCAGTTCAGCGCGGTCGCCGAGAGCAACACCCGGGCGGTCGCGCTCTACCGCTCCCTCGGCTTCGAGGTGCTCGCCACCGTGCCGGAGGGCTTCCGGCACCCGCGGCTCGGCTATGTCGGGCTGCACATCATGTACCGCCGCTGGTGACCGATGTACCGCCCGCTTGTGATCGCGGGCTCGCCGGCCGATGCCCGGAAAACCACGAGGGCATCCCTTCCGGCGAAGGGATGCCCTCGTGAACAGCCGAGCCGCCTGTGGGAATCGAACCCACGACCTACGCATTACGAGTGCGTCGCTCTGGCCGACTGAGCTAAGGCGGCAACGCAAGTCGGCTCAAGTGTACAGGCTCTGCGCCTCTGCCGCGCACCGGTAGCCCGGCGTGGCCATCGGCGCCGCGCCCGGGTGCGGCGCCGACGCCCCGGAGCTCACGGCCGTCCGGCGAACCGGGCGAGCGGGTTCTCCAGCTCCCCGACGAGCTGCAGCGCGGCCGCCGGGTCGGCCAGGTCGACCATCTGCCGGTTGTTCCGCAGCTGGAGCCGGTTGAGGCAGGACAGCGCGAACCGCTCGGCGAACAGGTCGTACCGCTTGAACCGCTCGGCCAGGTGGGGGACGGAGCGCTGGTAGTCGGCGGCGCACTCGGCCACGGTCCGCCAGAACGTCTCCTCGTCCATGACCCCCTCGGTGGCGAGGATCGCGCTGAGGAAGCGGAAGAAGCAGTCGAAGACGTCCGTGAAGATCGAGAGCAGCTTCATGTGCTCAGGGACGTGGGCGCGGATCCGCTCGACCTCCGGCGGCAGCTCCGTCTCCTCGTTCATGAGCACGATCTCTTCGGCGATGTCCTTGAAGATCGCCCGCTCCACTACCCCGTCGTTGAGCACGAGGATCACGTTCTCGCCGTGCGGCATGAACGCCAGGTCGTACGCGTAGAAGCAGTGGAGCAACGGGGTGAGGTAGGCGTCGAGGTACCGCCGCAGCCACACCTCGGGGGTGAGCCCTGAGCGCTCGATCAGCGCCCCGGTGAACGACCGGCCCTCGTGGTCGACGTACAGGAGGGCGGCCATGGTGGCGAGGCGCCGGCCCGGCTCCAGCGTCGCCACCGGGCTCTCCCGCCACAGCGCGGCGAGCATCTTCCGGTACGGCGAGGTCCGGTCGGTGGCGGCCTCGTAGTGCCGGTTCCGGTACCCGGCCGCGGCCCGCTCGCGGATGATCCGCATGCGGGTGGCCCGGAGCACGTCGTCGCCGGCGATGAGGTTCGCCAGCCAGTCGTTGATCGCCGGGGTTCCGGCCATGTACGCGGCCGACAGGCCCCGCATGAAGCCCATGTTCAGCACGGACAGCGCCGTCTTCACGTAGTGCTTCGTGGGCGCGCTGCGGTTGAAGAAGGTGCGGACCGCCTGCTGGGGGAGGTACTCGTCGTCCCCCGGCCCGAGGCAGACGAGCCGCCGCTCGGCGATCTCGGCGGCGTAGGTCACCGATATCTTGTTCCACCACTGCCAGGGGTGGACCGGGATGAGCAGGTAGTCGGCGAGGTCGAGGCCCTGCCCGGCCATGGTGGCGGCGAACCGGCCGAGGACCTCCTCCCCGAGCTCCTCGCGCATGAACCGGTCGTAGTCGGTGTCCGCGCAGCAGGTGAACGTGGCGTGGTCCCGGTGGGCCGCCAGCCAGATGAGCCGGACCGGCGCGGCCGCCTCGGGCGCGTACCGGTGGTGGTCGTCGATCCCGTAGCCGACCCGCCCGCTGTTGGCGACGAAGCACGGGTGCCCCTCGAACATCGCGCTCTCGATCGCCTGGAAGTCCGCGTCGGCGAGCTCGGCCGCGGTACGGCGCGGCCGGCTGAGCTTGTAGGCGAGACCGGCCAGGGTGTTGGTGATCTCCTCCAGGTACACGGGGAGCATGTCGTCCCGGATCCCGAGGGTCCGGCGCAGCTCGACGCACAGGTCGATGGCGTCGAGGGGCAGCTCGGCCCCGTCGCGGCGCCGGGTGATGCCTGCGGGGTCGATCCGCCAGTGCTCGAGGGTGAGCACGTCGGCGGCGAAGCGGTACTCGACGGTCCCGTCATCGCTGCGCACCCGGTACCGGCCGTCGGGAAGCCGTTCCGGGGTGATCAGGCGCTCGTGCGCGAACTCGGCGAGCGCCTTCCTGACCAGGAAGCGGTTGGCTTCGGCCCAGTTGCCCGGGGTGAGGTGGGCGACGGCTGCGGTGGGGTTCACTCGGTCGTCCTCCGGGTGGCGGCGAGGAACTGCTCCCGGGTGCAGAAGCTGAGCAGCGCCGTTTTCTCCGGCTTCTGGATGGTCCGGGCCACCTCGAACCCGACCGCCGCGTTGAGCCGGTGCACGGCCGTGTTGCGGACGTCGGGCTCGACCACCACGCGCCGGACCTTCGGGTCGGCGAAGAGCATCTCCATCACCGTGGTGATCACGGCCAGGGTGAAGCCGTGGATCGGCTTGTCCGCCGGCGCGACCAGGAAGTGCATGCCGACGTCGCCCTCCTCCGGCTCGTACAGGCCGACGAGCTCGACCTCGGCCGGGTCGTACCGCTCCATGAGGAAGGCGGGCGTCCCGTTGTACAGGCCGATGAACGCGTCGTGGTGCGGGTGCTCGATGATCTTGCGGTACTCCCGCACGACGTGGTCGAGGCTCGCGCCCTGCATCATCCAGAACACCGCCTTCGGGTGGGTCACCCAGCCGTGGAGCAGCTCGGCGTCGGTGTCCAGGTCGAGCGGGCGGATCGCGAACTCGCCCAGCGGGTCGGTGCGGGTGAAGATGATCTCGCTCAAGAGATGACGCCCTCCGGCGCGCCGAACTCCTGGAAGCAGAAGGACTTCTCGATCGGGTAGTACTCCCGGCCGAGCATCTCGCGGATGATCCACGAGTTGCGGTACGGCCCCATGCCGAGGTCGGGCGAGGTGATGCTGTGCGCGTGCGTGGCGGCGTTCTGCAGGAAGATGCCGCGCCCGGTGACGTCGATGCTGTAGTTCCGCGCGACGTCGAACCGGCCGTGCCTGTCCCAGCGGATGCGGTGGCGGATCGGCTCCAGGAACGCCGGGGGCTCGTAGTGGTAGCCGGTGGCGAGGATGAGGCCCTCGGTGATGAGGGTGAAGTCCCGTCCCTGCTCCACGTGGTGGAGGCCGAGCCGGTACTCGCCGGTGTTCTCGTCGTACTCGGCGGTGCGCAGCTCGGTGTTGGTGAGCAGCCGGGTCGGGACCGGGCCGTTCACCGACTTCTCATAGAGCAGGTCGAAGATCTCGTTGATCTTCGAGGCGTTGATGCCCTTGTAGAGCCCTTTCTGCTCCGCCTCGAGCCGGTAGCGGACGTCCTCCGGCAGGGAGTGGAAGTAGTCGATGTAGTCCGGGGACGTCATCTCCAGGGTGAGCTTGGTGTACTCGAGCGGGAAGAACCGCGGCGACCGGGTCACCCAGTTGAGCCGGTACCCGCGGGTGTCGATCTCGGTGAGCAGGTCGTGGTAGATCTCGGCGGCGCTCTGCCCGCTGCCGATGATGGTGATGCTCTTCTTCGCCTGCAGCGCGGCCTTGGCGTTGAGGTAGTCGGCGCTGTGGATGGCGTCACCGCCGAGGTCCCGGCAGAACTCGGGGACGTACGGCCGGGTGCCGGTGCCGAGCACGATATGCCGGGCGCGGTGCTCGACGGTCTCCCCGGTGTCGGTCCTGACCGAGCGGACCACGTAGACCTCGTCGGCCTCGTCGTAGGTGATCGAGGTCACCTCGTGGCGGAAGAGGATGTTGCCGAGCTTCGCCGCGGCCCACCGGCAGTACGCGTTGTACTCGCTCCGGAGCTGGTAGAAGATCTCGCGGATGTAGAACGGGTAGAGCCGCCCGGTCTCCTTGAGGAACTGCAGGAACGAGAAGGGCGAGGTCGGGTCGGCGAGGGTGACCAGGTCGGAGAGGAACGGCGTCTGCAGGGTGGTCGACTCGATCATCATCCCGGGGTGCCAGTCGAACTCCGCCCGGCTCTCCAGGAAGACGCCGTTCAGCTCGCCGATCGGATGGGTGAGGCAGGCGAGCCCCAGGTTGAAGGGGCCGAGCCCGACTCCGACGAAGTCGTACGTCGTGGAGGTCATGCTGTCCTCTCCGGTCGTTGGGGTGGGGTTGCCCGGGGATCACGCGGTGCCGCAGTGGAGCGGCGATCGCTCGGTGACGTAGCGCTCGGCGTGCCCGGCGAGCAGGCCGATCACGTGGGCGATGTCGTCGAGTGAGGTCTCGGGGTTGAGCAGGGTGAGCTTGAGGTAGTGGCGGCCGTCGACCTTCGTGCCGGCGACCATGGCCTGCCCGCTGGCGGCGAGGGCCTGCCGCGCGTGCAGGTTGGCGTCGTCGGTGAGTTTCCGCGCCGGGCCCTCGGGCGGGAGGTAGCGGAAGACGACGGTGCTGAGCTGGGACTTGGCGAGGACCTCGAACCGCGGGTCGGCGTTGATGAGCTCCCAGGCCTGGGCGGCGCGGTCGACCACCCGGTCGAAGAGCTCGCCGATCGCGTCCGGCCCCATGATCCGCAAGGTGAGCCAGAGCTTGAGCGCGTCGAAGCGCCGGGTGGTCTGCAGGCTCTTGTCGACCTGGTTGGGGATCCGCTGCTCGGCCGCGTACGCCGGGTTGAGGTAGTCGGCGTGGTAGGTCGCGTGCCGGAGCGTGGCGGCGTCCCGGACCAGGACCGCGCTCGAGCTCACCGGCTGGAAGAAGGACTTGTGGAAGTCGATGGTCACCGAGTCGGCGCGCTCGATGCCGTTGAGCAGGTGCCGCCGGGTCTTGGAGACGAGCAGGCCGCAGCCGTACGCGGCGTCGACGTGCAGCCACACGTCGGCGTGGCCGCACAGGTCGGCGATCTCGGGGAGCGGGTCGATGGCGCCGAAGTCGGTGGTGCCGGCGGTGGCGACGACGGCCATGACCTGGAGCCCGTCCCGGCGGCAGCGGTCGAGCTCGCGGGCGAGCGCGTCCGGCCGCATCCGCCGCCGCTCATCGGTCTCCACGAGGATCACCGCGCCCGGCTCGAGGCCGAGCAGCCGGGCGGATTTCGTCACGCTGAAGTGGCCGTCCGCTGAGGCGATGACGCGGAGCCGCCGGAGGATCTCGTGCCGGGGGAGGGACGGCGAGCCGGCCATGGCCTTGGCGCACGCCTCCTCCCGGGCGAGCAGCAGGGCCTGGAGGTTGGACTGGGTGCCCCCGCTGGTGAACACGCCGTCGGCGTCGCTCCCCAGCCCGACGCGGCCCGCGGCCCACTCGATGAGCCGGCGCTCGATGAGGGTTCCCCCCGCGCTCTGATCCCAGGTGTCGAGGGAGGAGTTGATCGCCGAGAGGATCGCCTCCCCGAGCAGGGCCGGGATCACCACCGGGCAGTTGAGGTGCGCCAGGTAGCGGGGGTGGTGGAAGTAGACCGCGTCGCGCAGGTAGACCTCGTCGAGCTCGTCGAGGGCGGCGGTGGGGTCGTGGAGCGGCCGGTCGAGGTCGATCCCGGAGATCCGCTCGGCCAGCCGCGCCGGGGAGACGCCGGTGAACGGCCGGTCGGCCCGGGCGACCCGGCGGGCGACCCGCTCGACCCCCTCGGTGACGGCGCGCCGGTACCGGTCCAGGTTGCGGTCGTTGAACAGGTGGGCTCTGGCGTCCTCCGGTACGGCGTCCGCCGGGGCGGTCTGCCCGTGAGATGTCATGGTCCGTCCTCGCGTCATGATCGAGCTTAGGTTAGCCTAACCTTAGTTGGGTCGAGAAGGCCGGGTCTCACGGGCCGAGGGGGGCGCGTCTGGTGGGGCGCCGCTTGGCCCGATCATGATAACTTAGGTAAGCCTTACCTAACAGATGACCCCGGAGTGATGTGAGTATCACGGTCTACCGAGACCCGTGGGGCATCCCGCACCTGCGCGCGGACAGCGCCCACGAGCTCGCCTTCGCCCAGGGCTGCAACGCCGCCCGCGACCGGGCCTGGCAGATCGAGGTCGAACGGCACCGCGCGCTGGGGACCACGGCCGCGTTCCTCGGCCCGGACGCCATCGGCTGGGACCGGTTCGCCCGGCGGGTACGGCTCGCCGACACCGCCAAGCGCTGCTTCGCCCGGCTCGGATCGGAGACCGCGGCGTGGGTGTCCCGCTACGCCGACGGGGTCAACGCCGGCCTCGCCGCCGGGGCGCGGCAGGCCCCCGAGTTCGCCGCCACCGGCCTCGTCCCCGGGCGGTGGGAGCCCTGGACCCCGCTCGCGATCTGGCTGACGCACCACATCCTCTTCGCCGGCTTCCCGGCGAAGCTCTGGCGCTGGGCGGTGGCCGAGCGGATCGGCCCCGAGGCGGTCGGGCTCTTCGCCACCGACGGACCGGGCACCCTGGGCAGCAACGGCTGGCTCATCCCCGGGGACCGCACCGCGACCGGGGCCGCCCTGATCGCCGGCGACCCGCACCGGCTCATCGAGGAGCCGGGCGTCTACCAGCAGATCCGCCTCTCCTGCCCGGAGTTCGACGTGGCCGGCTTCGCCGTCCCCGGCGTGCCCGGCATCCCGCACTTCGGGCACACCGGCCGGGTCGCCTGGGCGATCACCAACGCGATGTCCGACTACCAGGACCTCTACCGGGAGCGGCTCCGGCGGCGCGCCGGCCGCGTCGAGGCGCTCGGCCCTGACGGCTGGCGGCCGGCCGAGGCGCACGTCGAGATCATCGAGGTCGCCGGGGGCGACCGGATCGAGGTCGAGGTGATCGAGACCGAGCGCGGCCCGGTCGTGCTCGGCGGCCCGGACGACGCGCAGGACGGGCTCCCGCCGGGGGAGGCGCTCAGCCTCCGCTACCCGCCCCGGGTCCGCCACGACCTCGGGTTCGACGCGCTCCCCGCCCTGCTGCGGGCGGCCACCGTGGCCGACGTCGACCGGGCGCTCGACCGGTGGGCCGAGCCGGTGAACGTCGTGCTCGCCGCCGACACCGCGGGCGGGCTGCTCCACCGCGTCGCCGGGGCGGTGCCGATCCGCGACCCCGAGAACCGGCTGTGGCCCGTGCCGGCCTGGGAGCGGGGGTACGAGTGGTCCGGCTGGCACGCGCCGATGCCCCGCCGCCCGGTCCGCGGGATCACGGTGATGGCGAACGAGCGCGGGATCTCCGAGCCGTTCGGCGTCGAGTTCTCCCCCCGCTACCGGGCCGACCGCATCCGGTACCTGCTCGACCGGCCGGTGGCCTGGTCGGCCGAGGACATGGCCGCCGTCCACATGGACACCCACCTCGCCTCGGCCGGGCCGCTGCTCGACCTGCTCGCCGGGCTCGGGGGGCTCAGCGAACCCGCGGCCCGCCTCCGGGACCGGCTGCTCGCCTGGGACCGGCGGATGGAGGCGGCCTCCACCGACGCCACCGCGTACGCGGCCGTCCGGGCCGCCGTGGTGCGCCGGCTCGCCGCCCACCCCGCGCTCGCCCGGCTGGGCGAGCCCGTGCCGTACCCGCCGCTCTTCCGGCCCTGGCTCGAGCCGCTCGCCAGGATCGGGTACGCGCTGGAGACCCTGCTCACCACCGACCGGCTGCCCGGGCTGGACCGGGACGCCGTCGCCGAGCTGGTCCGGGCGGCGGTCGAGGAGGTGGCGGCCGCGGGCTCGCCATCGGTGCCCTGGGGCGAGGCGCACCGCATCGCGCCCTGGCGGGCGCTGCCCGATCCGGAGCCCGGCGACCGGCCCGGCGTCTCCGGCGACCACGAGTGCGTGCTCTGCACGTCGAGCGTCCCCGGGGTCACCGACACCTGCGCGCGCGGGCCCGTCGCCCGGTACGTGTGGGACCTCGCCCGGCGGGAGAACAGCCGGTGGGTGGTCCCGTTCGGGGCGTCGGGCGTGCCCGGGCACCCCCATCAGCGTGATCAGCTCCCGCTCTGGCTCCGCGGCGAGCTGATCCCCGTGCTGACCGACTGGGACCGGTTGACCGAGGAGCGATATGACGACTGAACCCCGCGCCGCCTCCCCCGCCCAGCGCCGGGCCGTGTTCGAGCGGACGGTGGACGGCTTCGGGACCGTGCGGCTGGTGCCCGTGGTCCCCGAGGCCGACGCCGGCCTCATCCACGGCTGGGTCACCCAGGAACGCGCCCGGTTCTGGGGGATGCTCGACGCAGACCGCGACCGGGTGCTGGAGATCTACGGCTACCTGGACGGCCTCAGCACCCACCACGCCTACCTGGTGCTCCGGGACGGCCGGCCGGTCGCCCTCTTCCAGACCTACGAGCCGGAGCACGACCCGGTGGGCGAGCGCTACGAGGTGCGGCCGGGCGACTTCGGCGTCCACTTCCTGGTCGGCCCGGCCGAGGGCGGGCGGGAGCCCGGCTTCACCGGCACCCTCTGCGCCGTGCTGCTCGAGTTCGTCTTCGCCGACCCCGGCCGCAAGCGGATCGTGGCCGAGCCGGACGTCCGCAACGAGAAGATGATCACGCGGCTGCTCCGCACCGGGTTCGAGCTCGGCCCCGAGATCGACCTGCCGGGCAAGCGGGCGCGGCTGTGCTTCTTCCGCCGGGAGACGTACGAGGCCCTGCGGGCGGAAAGCGCCGCCACAGGTGGCGCACACTGACGATCCGCCACATTCGGCCGAACAGAACGCCGCCGTAAAGATACCGTTCGGCCCGCGCGTGTCCCGGGCTCGGCCGTACCCCTGAGGGGTTATCACGGCGGAGTGACGCGACCGAGCCGAATGATGATCGCACTCGCCTGCGCCTCAGCGGTGCTCTCCGGGTGCGCGAAGGATGATCAGCAGGCGGAGCTCCGGCCGCTCTCGTTGCAGGAGCACGCGTACTCGGTCACCAAGACCGACGGCGGTTACGCGGTGAACTGGGCGGGACTGCTCGTCAACCGGAACCGCTGGCACTTCGGGGAGCACGCCGTCGCCGTGGTGACCGGGGTGGACGCCGCGGGCAAGGAGGTCATCCGCGTGGAGCAGCCGCTGGACGCGGTCCCACCCGGGCGCGAGATCGCGTTCAGCGGCCAGGCCCCGGCGCGCGGCAAACCGGTGCGGGTCACGATCGAATGCCGGGAGGTCTCCTGGCGCGAGGTCCCGCGGATCCCCTCCGCCTTCCTGCGCTTCCCCGTCTCCGACGTGGTCACCGAGCGGCTGCCGGACGGCTCCCACCTCGTCACCGGCTACGTCGGCCACCCGTTCCGCAAACCCGGGAACGTGGTGGTGACCGCCCTGCTCCGGGACGCCTCCGGCCGGCTGATCGGCGGCGGGACCGCGCACGTCGACGGCATGCGCCACGACCGCAAGCGCCGGTTCGTGATCACAGTGGAGGGCGTGACGGGGAAGGTCGCGAAGACCGACGTGTTCGCCGGCACCTGGGGCACGACGGCCAAGCCGTACCTCGACCTCGTGGCGGGCGGCGCGGCCCCGGTGCACACGGTCACGCCGACCACGAAGCCGTTCGCCAAGGACCGCGGATACCGGGTCGGGAACGAGCAGCGGCCGTGATCCGGCGGGCGGCTGGTGACGCCGGACCTGATGCCGATCATGAAATCAGTGGCACGTTACGGTAGCGGTATGTCCACCGGCAGGATCGTGCTCTTCGGGGCCACCGGGTTCACCGGGCGGCTCACCGCCCGGGCGCTGGTGCAGCGCGGAGCGAGGCCGGTGCTCGCCGGGCGCGACCGGGCGCGGCTGGAGGAGCTCGCCGCCTCCCTATCGGTCGAGCTCCCCACGATCGTCGCGGACGCGCGCCGGCCGCTGTCGGTGCAGGGGATCGTCCGTCCCGGCGATGTGCTCATCACGACCGTCGGCCCCTTCACCCGCCTGGGGGAGCCGGCGGTGATCGCGGCGACCGAGGCCGGTGCCGTCTACCTCGACAGCACGGGCGAGCCACGGTTCATCAAGCGGATCTTCCAGCGGCACGGCCCGATGGCGGCGGCGCGGGGGGCCGCCCTGCTCACCGCGTTCGGATACGACTACGTGCCCGGCAACCTCGCCGCGGCGCTCGCCCTGCGCAAGGCGGGCGGCCACGCCGCCGGGGTGGCGGTCGGCTACTTCCTCCGGGGCAACGTGGCCCGGCGCGCGAGCGCGGGCACGCTCCGGTCCGCCCTCGGCGCGTTCTTCGAGCCGATGTACGGCTTCCGCGACGGCCGCATCGTCCGAGAGCAGGGCCGGACCAGGACCTTCACCGTCGGCGGCCGGCGGCTGCACGGCCTGGCCGTGGGCGCCTCCGAGCACTTCACCCTGCCCCCGGCCCACCCCGGGCTGCGCGAGGTCACCGTCTGCCTCGGCTGGATGGGCGCCCTCAACCGGCCGCTCGCCCTGGCGGCGCGCGCGGCCCCGCTGCTCGCCGCCCTCCCGGGGGCGCGCCGGGCGATCGAGACGATCGCCGACCGGCTGATCCGGCCCGGGGCCGGCCCGGCCGGCTCCACCCTGTCCACGCAGGTCGTCGCGGAGGCCGTCGACGCCGAGGGGAACACGCTCGCCTCGGTCCTGCTCGACGGGGGAGACCCGTACGAATTCACCGCCCGGATCCTCGCCTGGGCGGCGACCACCGCGCTCGCCCACGGGGTGAGCGGCACGGGAGCGCTCGGCCCGGTCGACGCCTTCGGCCTCGACGCGCTCGTCCAGGGGTGCGCCGAGGCCGGGCTGGTGGTGCGGGACCCCGTGTGATCATCCGCCGGCCCGCCCGGGTGCCGTGCGAGCCTCCGCGGGCCGGTCGGGGCGCGCTCTTGGTCCACCCGGGTCCGCCCGCCCGGGTTCCCGGTCCACCGCGGCCGCGGGGCGTTCATCGTGGGCCGGTCGCGTCGTCCGACCCCCTGGGGTCCGGCCGGCGTCGTCCGGTCTGGCGCGGCTCGGCGGGGCTACGGTCTACCGCCGCGGATCCGACTGGGATGCCCATGGTCCATGCGGGTCCGCCGGGGCATCCGGTCTCCGCCGTGCGGGCTCGCCCGGCCGGGTGCTTCGCCGTGCCCGGATGCCGGCTGGCCTGATTCAGGCGGATATGCACAGAAAAATCGGCTTTCTTCTTTTCGGGGCCGACCGGCTGTGATTACGCCGCTCTTGCAGCATTTGGTGCCATTTCCGAATTATTTCCTATAGCTTCGAAAAAAGGTATTCGTTGACCGGTGGGGCGACAGCCGAGGCGTGACGTCATTGGCGAACAGTCGTGCCGGTATTTGAAAAACGGTGGATTATCGAGTGACTGAGCGTTTACTCTGCGTAATATGAACGATGGCGTCATGGCCGAGGCCCTCCGCGCCAGGGATCCGGATGCCCTCGCCGCGCTCTACGACAGGTACGCCGAACCCATTTATCAGTATTGCTGCGCGCTGCTCGGCGATCCCGACAGCGCCCAGGTCGCCCTGCGGGACACGTTCATCGCCGCAGAGGCCCTCATCGGCTCGCTCGCCGATCCCGCGATGTTCCGGCCCTGGCTGTACGCGCTCGCCCGCGGGGAGAGCCTGCGCCGGCGGGTCCCCGGCGGGCGCGCGGCCGACGACACGACCGGCGCGGACGGCACCGTGCAGCCGCCCGCCGCCGGCGACGGCCCGGCCGGACCGCCCACCCAGGAGGCCGGGGAGGTCATCGATCTGCAGGCGGTGGCGCGCAGCGCGGTGGCCGCCCTGAGCCCGGAGAACCGCGAGATCCTCGAGCTCACCACCCGGCACGGCCTGTCCCTCGAGGACGTGGCCCACATGCTCGGCACCGGGCGGCGCCACGTCGAGGGCTGGCACGAGGCGGCCGCGGGTCAGCTCCGCGACCTGATCACCGTGGAGCTCCTCGCCCGGAGCCCGTCCCCCGAGTGCGAGGCGGTCGCCGGGATCCTCGGGGAGACACGCGGCGGGCTCACGCCGCAGCTCCGCGCCCGGCTCGTCAAGCACCTGGCGCGGTGCGAGGCCTGTTCCCGCCACCGGATGCGGCAGGTCTCGCCGGAGAAGGTCTTCACCCTGGTGCCGCCGGTCCGGTTGCCGGAGACGCTGCGCGTCCGCGTGCTGAGCTGCTTCGCCGACCCCGAGCTCGTCCCGTACCGCCGGTACGTCGCCCGCCGGGTGGGCCCGCTCGACCCGTCCGGCTTCCCCAAGAAGGGCACCAAGCGCGAGGGCCGCGTCGCCCAGGCGATCTCCGGGGCGATCTCCACGGTCGCCGCCGTGGTGGCGGTCGTGCTGCTGTTCGCCCAGCTCACCGCGGACTCGCCGTCGCCCACGGTCGGCGCCGCCCCGCGCCAGTGGCCCACACCGCGCACCACCGCACCGAGCTCCGCCCCGTCCAGCGCCACGCCCAGGGAGACGGCCGTGGACGTACGCACGAGCCGGCCGCCCGCGACCACCCACGCCGCGACCTCCGCGGTGCCGTCCCCCGTCCTGGCCCGGCCCGCGGCGCTGGTGCGGCCCGTCCCCCGGCCCACGCCCGCGCCCCGGCCCAGCGAACCGCGGCGCACCCGCCGGCCGTCCGCCTCGGCCCGGCCGACCCATCACCCTTCCGTGCCGTACCAGAGCCCTTCGGCCGTGCCGAGCGGGGACTTCACCGTCACCCCGGGCCGTCCGTGGCGGCCGCCGCGCTGGCACCGCCCCAGGCCCTCACGTGATCACGACCACGGCCACGGGAGCCCCACGCCGGACCATCGCGGGCCGTACCACGGGCAGACCCCGGTTCCCCGTAAGTACCACCGGGCGCGGTACCGCCCCTGCTGCACGCACCATCGCCCGCGGCACCCGGGATCGGGGAACCCGCGATTCCGGGATCGGGCGCACCGGTATGCGGCCCCGGAGCCGCGGTCCCGGCAGCGGGAGCACCGGCCCGAGGCCCGGTCCGATGTCCACAGGTGGACGCGGCCGCACACGGAGCCGGTGCCGGCTCCCGCACCGCGGATGAGAGGGGGTGATCCGGGCACGCCGGCGGACGGCGGGCCGCGGTTCCCGCACCGCAGATGAGGCCGCCAAGCCCCCGGAATCGTTTGCGTACCGCACAGGAATACCCCTACCGCGGTCAATTCGCATTCCCTAATGGGCGGAATTGGCCGAATTTGCCGATCACAGTCCGCTACTTCGATGTGTACGCAGAGTAATCAAGGGGAACTGTGGGGAGTGGCACGCACGGAAGGGGGGAGAAAAAATGCCACTCCTCAGAACCACGGGGTTGATCGCGGGACTGGGGTCCGGTCTCATTCTCACGCTCTGTGGTCCGGTAGTGGCGGACACCAGACCGTCGGCCAAGGAAATCGCTAAAGCCCGGCAGCAGGTCAAGAAACGGGCGGATCAGCTCGATAACCTGAAAGCAGAGATCGCCGCGGCGCGAGAACGACAACGCGAGTCCGCCGCCGAGGCGGAACGGCTCATCGAGGCCTATAACGGGGAACGGGTCCGGCTCAAGGAGGCCCAGGAGAAGTACGAACAGGCGGCGGCCCGGCTGCGCCACGCCGAGGCGCAGTACAACGCGATCCGGGAGGCCGTGGTGGCGAAGGCCACCGAGGGCGGCGGCCGGCTCACCCTCACTCCGCAGCTCGCCGCACTGTTCGCGGCCCGGGGAGACGCCAACGGCTTCCTCGAACGGGCGAGCGTGCTCGCCCACATCGGAGGCGAGCAGGAGGCCACCCTGCGCAGGCTCCTCGACGCCCGACGGGTCTATCAGATCCTCCACTCCGTCGCGGCGCAGGCCTACCACGAGCAGCTCGAGGCCGCGGAACGGGCACGGAGCGCCAAGGAGGCCGCGCAACGGGCCGTCGACAAGCAGATCCAGGAGCTGGAGCGGCTGAAACGCCGGGAAGCCGAGCTCGCCAAGCGCCTCGAGGCGGCTCGCTCCCGGGTGGACCGGCTCAAACGCGCCCGGCAGCAGATCAAGAACCGGCGGACGGTTCGCCGGAACGGCCTCAGCATCCCCTCCTGGGCCGCCCGGCTGGGATCCGGCCGGGGCGGTATCGCCGCCCAATGGGCGCTCAAGCAGCTCGGCAAGCCCTACGTCTGGGCAGGCGCCGGCCCCTCCGGCTTCGACTGCTCCGGGCTCACGATGCGGGCCTGGCAGCGAGCGGGCGTCTCCCTCGACCACTGGACGGGCTCGCAATGGACCTCGGGACAGCGGGTCCCGCTGAACAAACTCCGCGTGGGCGACCTGGTGTTCTTCGGAAAGAACGCCCGCGATCCCCGATCCATCCACCACGTCGGCATCTACATCGGCCGGGGCATGATGGTCCACGCCCCCCGGACGGGGGACGTGGTGCGCATCTCATCGATCTGGCGTCCCGACCTGGTCGGCGCGACGCGCCCCGGCAGCTGGAAAGATGTGCCGCGCAAGAAGCGCTGACCCCTTGCGGCATCCCGTGACCAGCCGTCATCCCACCCGGGCCGCTCCGGTGCTCTCATCCCGTCCGACCCGGCGGAACGGGCACGTCGCGCCAGGCGGTCACCGTGATCCGAGCCGGCTCCGGCGATCGCGCGAGCGGCCGGCTCAAGCCCCCTGCCGCTGCTCCTGGAACCGCCTGAACGACGCGGCGATCTCCGCTTCCGCCTCGGCCCGGCCGACCCAGTTCGCGCCCTCCACGGACTTGCCCGGTTCCAGGTCCTTGTAGACCTCGAAGAAGTGCTGGATCTCCAGCCGCTCGAACTCGGGCACGTGGTGGATGTCGCGGATGTGCTCCATCCGCGGGTCCGTGGCGGGCACGCAGAGCACCTTGTCGTCGCGGCCCTTCTCGTCCGTCATCCGGAACATGCCCACCGCCCGGCATCTGATGAGGCAGCCGGGGAAGGTCGGCTCCTGGAGCAGCACCAGCGCGTCGAGCGGATCGCCATCCTCGCCCAGGGTGTCCTCGATGAACCCGTAGTCGGCGGGGTACTGGGTCGACGTGAAGAGGAGACGGTCAAGTCGGATCCGGCCGGTCTTGTGGTCGATTTCGTACTTGTTCCGCTGCCCCTTTGGAATCTCAACGACGACGTCGAACTCCACTGGCTGCACTGGCATCCTCCGCTCGACCCCCGGGTCTCCCGGGTTGGCGTAATGTCACACAAACGTGTTCCGGCTGGCGCGAAACGAGGTCACGGTGCGACGAGAGCGATGGTTGGTGATCGCCACCCTCGCCCTGCTGCAGATCCATGCCGTCGTCGCGGCGAGTTATGTGCTCGGCCGTGACGGCGGCAGGGCGCCCGCCCCGATCGCGTCGCCGAGACCGACCCCCCTCGTCACCGCGGGCCCGGTGCTGGCCGCGGCGGACGACAAGGCTCATCTCCCAGCCAAGGGTACTTTGGCCGCGAAATTGACCAGCGTTATGGGTACCCCTGGACTGGGCCCGAGCGTGGCGGGGATCGTGATGGACGCGCGGACCGGCGCCGTGCTCTTCGACGGCCGGTCGGGCAAGCCGATGACCCCGGCCTCGACCACCAAGGTGGTCACCGCGGCCGCCGTGCTCGCCACGGTCGGCCCCGACGCACGGCTCGTCACCAAGGTCGTCCGGGACCCGGCCAAGAACGCGATCGTGCTGGTCGGGGGTGGCGACCCCACCCTCGCCGGGCCCGGCGCGGGCCGCCGGACCGGGGACGCCTACCCCAAGCCGGCCACGCTCGCCCAGCTCGCCGCCCGCACCGCCGCCGCCCTCAAGGCGGCGAACATCCGCTCGGTCACCCTGTCGTACGACGCCTCGGTGTTCAGCGGGCCGGCGACCGCACCGGGGTGGCTGCCGAACTACTTCACCGAGGGGAGCGTGGCCCTGATCTCCGGGCTCACCATGGACGAGGGCCGGGCCGAGGACGGCTCGCTGCTCCCCGACCCGCCGCGGGCGACCGCCACCGCCTTCGCCGGCCTGCTGGAGAAGCAGGGGATCAAGGTGGCCGAGAACATCCGGCCCGGGCGGGCGGCCGGCGGCATGGCGGAGATAGCCCGGGTGGAGTCCCCGCCGGTCTACGCGCTCGTCGAGCGGATGCTCACCCTCAGCGACAACGTCCTCGCCGAGGCGCTCGCCCGGCACGTCGCGATAAAGGAGGGGCAGCCGCCCACGTTCACCGGGGCGGCGAAGGCGATCCGCGCCGTGCTCACCCGGCTCAAGGCGGAGCAGGGCATCGAGCTCAGCGACGGCAGCGGCCTGTCCCGGCGGAACCGCATCACCCCGGCCGCGCTCGCCCGCCTGCTGGCGATCGCCGTCAACCAGGGCGACGGCTCCCTGCACTCGCTCATCAGCGGGCTCCCCGTCGCCGGGTTCACCGGCACGCTCCACGACCGCTACCACCGGCCCCGGTCGGCGCCCGGCGCCGGATTGGTCCGGGCCAAGACGGGCACGCTTAACGGCGTGAACACGCTCGCCGGCATCACGTCCACCTCCAGCGGGAGGGTGCTCACGTTCGCGTTCATGGCCGACCAGGTGGCGGACCCGGAACGCGCGATCGCCGCGCTCGACGAGATGGCCACGATCGTCTCGCAGAGCTGACGCCTCCGCCGTGACTCCGGCACGCGGCGACCGACCGAACGACATACGGTGGTTGGTATGCAGGTGATCGACTGGGATCTGGCTGTCGCGACCGGAGTCCGCCTCGTGCGCCCCGGGCCGCAGGTGAGCCGGGAGGAGGCCCGGCAGGCGGTCGCCGAGCTCAGACGGCTCTCCCGGGACGCCGAGGAGCACGTCCGCGACTTCACCCGGATCGACTCCGCTCCGCCCGAGCCGGCGACGATCGTCGACCGCCCGGGCTGGATCCGCGCCAACGTGGACGGCTTCCGGACGGTGCTCGAGCCGCTCACCCAGCGCATGTCGACGACCATGCCCGCGATCATCAGCACGGTCGGATCCCGGATCACCGGCATCGAGGTCGGCGCCGTGCTCGCGTTCCTCGCCTCCCGGGTGCTGGGGCAGTACGAGCTGTTCCTCCCGCCCGATCCCAGCGGGGCCACCCCGGTCGGCCGCCTCACCCTGGTCGCGCCGAACATCGTGCACGCGGAGCGCGAGCTCGGCGTGAACCCCCGCGACTTCCGCCTCTGGGTCTGCCTGCACGAGGAGACCCACCGGGTGCAGTTCACCGGGGTGCCCTGGTTGCGGGAGTACGTCCGGAGCCAGGTCACCGAGTTCCTCCTCGCCTCGGAGATGTCCCTCACCACGCTGCTCGAGCGCCTGCGCGCCGCCTCGGACGCGGTCGCCGGAGCGTTCCGGGGCGGCGACGTGAACCTGCTCGAGGCGATCCAGACCCCGGAGCAGAAGGCCGTGCTCGACCGGGTCACCGCGGTGATGACCCTGGTGGAGGGGCACGGTGACTACGTCATGGACGCGGTCGGGCCGTCCGTGATCCCGTCGGTCGCCGAGATCCGCGCGAAGTTCCAGCGGCGCCGGGAGGGCGGCTCCTGGATGGACCAGCTCATCCGGCGGCTGCTCGGCATCGAGCTGAAGATGAAGCAGTACGCCGAGGGCTCCCGGTTCGTCCGCACGGTCGTGGAGGAGGCCGGGATGGACGCGTTCAACCGGGTGTGGACGTCGCCGGAGACCCTGCCGAACCGCGAGGAGATCGCCAACCCCCGGGCGTGGATGGAGCGGGTGCTCGGCGGCGGCTCCGCCTCCTGACCGGCGACGCGTCCCCATGGCCCGCAGCGGCCCGTCGTCCTGACCGCCCTGCGCCTGCCCGGCCGCCCTCCGCTTTCCTGACCGCCCTCCGCCTGACGATCGGGCACGCGCCGCTCCCTGCTCGGCCGGCCCGGAACGTCCCGCGCGTGCCCCGCCGCCCGCGCCTTTTGATCCGAACGGCCGTTCGGCCGCCGCGGGCCGGGCGGGGTCGCTCCCCGGGCGAGGCGGGAGAATGGTGGCATGGGCCCGCATCCCGCCGTCGCCGACGTCCGCCGTGCCGTACGGCTGTCGCTGGCCGGCCTGCGCCCGGGGTCTCTCGTGCTCGCCGCGTGCAGCGGCGGCGCGGACTCGCTCGCGCTCGCGGCGGCGCTCGGGTTCTGCGCGCCCCGGCTCGGCCTGCGCGCCGGGCTGCTCACCGTGGACCACGGCCTCCAGGAGGGGTCGGATCAGCGGGCCCGGGAGGTCGCCGCCCTCGCCCCGGAGCTCGGCCTCGAACCCGCCGAGGTGCTCACCGTCGTGGTCGGCCGGGCGGGCGGCCCGGAGGCCGCGGCCCGGGACGCCAGGTACGCGGCGCTCTCCGCCGCCGCCCGGCGGCTGGGCGCCGTGGCCGTGCTGCTCGGGCACACCCGCGACGATCAGGCGGAGACCGTGCTGCTGCGGCTCGCGCGGGGGAGCGGGTCCCGGTCGCTCGCCGGCATGGCGCCGGTGTCCGGCATCTACCGCCGGCCGTTCCTCGGGCTCAGCCGGGCCCGGACCAGGGAGGCGTGCGCGGCGCTCGGCCTGCGGCCCTGGGAGGACCCGCACAACAGCGACCCGGCGTACGCCCGGGTGCGGGTGCGGAAGCGGGTCATCCCGGTCCTGGAGGAGGCGCTCGGCCCGGGGGTCGTCGAGGCCCTCGCGCGCACCGCCCGGCTCTGCCGGGACGACGCGGACGCGCTCGACGAGTGGGCGGACGCCGTGTACGCCAAGGCGCGCGGCCCCGAGGGCGAGCTCGCCGTGGACGTGCTCGAGAGCGTGCCGGCCGCCGTGCGGCGGCGGGTGATCCACCGGGCGGCCCTCGCCGCCGGGGTACCGGCCTCCGCGCTGGGGGCGGTGCACATCGAGGAGGCCGAGCGGCTCGTCACCGGGTGGCACGGCCAGAAGGGCGTCGTGCTGCCCGGGAAGAAACGGGTCGTCCGGCGCTATGGCACCCTGTACTTCGTCGATAACCTCGCGTAAGGAACAACCCAGGTGGACGCTGCCGACATGGGCAAGGACCTCGCGAAGGTCCTCATCTCGGAAGAAGAGCTCCAGGCCAAGGTAAGAGAACTCGCCGCCCGGATCGACGCCGACTACGTCGGTAAGGATCTGCTCATCGTCGGCGTGCTCAAGGGTGCGGTCATGATCATGGCGGACCTGGCCCGGGCGATGCACCTCCCCGTGCAGATGGACTGGATGGCCGTGTCGTCGTACGGCACGGGCACCAAGTCGTCCGGGGTGGTCCGGGTGCTCAAGGATCTCGACACCGACATCGCGGGCCGCCACGTCCTCATCGTCGAGGACATCATCGACTCCGGGCTCACCCTCTCCTGGCTGGTGAACAACCTGAAGTCCCGCGGCCCGGCCTCGGTGGAGATCTGCACCCTGCTCCGCAAGCCCGACGCGGTGAAGGTGCCGATCGACGTGCGGTACGTCGGGTTCGACATCCCGAACGAGTTCGTCATCGGGTACGGGCTGGACTACGCGGAGCGCTACCGCAACCTGCCCTTCATCGGGACCCTCGCCCCGCACGTGTACGAGCACCAGGGCGAGTAAGCCCTGAGCGAATCGCCTCCGGGAGGGTGGATTCCCGTACCCGGCGGGGGAACACGGCCGAGCCTGACGTACGTTGGAATGGCAGCGGCGCCGTTCGGGACGCTTACCCGAAACGGCGGCCGGGTGTACCTTCAGATAGCCCAGGGGTACCGGACCGGCGCCCCTGGGTAGTTCTGAAGAAGCGGTAAAGGATGCCGCGACCCGGGTTTCCGGGACAGGCCTAGGTCAGGAAAGGGACGGGCCCGTCGGGGTTCCGCAACGGATGGATCTCAAGCGACTTACACGTGGCCCACTGCTGTGGATCCTGGGCGTGGTTTTGCTCCTCCTGTTGGTCTCCACCATGTTCAACGGGGAGGGCAACTACACCAAGGCCGACACCTCCACGGTCGTCCAGCAGATTCAGCAGGGCAATGTCAAGAACGCCACTGTGATCGACAAGGATCAGCGGATCGAGCTCACGCTGGTCCGGCCGATCCAGGTCGCGGGGAAGACCACGGACCGCATCCAGGCTTCCTGGGTCGAAGGTCAGGGGGTCCAGCTCACGCAGGCACTGGCCGAGGCCAAGCCCGCCAAGGGCTGGACGGTCGAGGTGCCCAAGGAGAACTTCCTCGTCAGCCTGCTGGTCAGCTTCTTGCCGATCATCATCATCGTCCTGATCTTCCTGTTCATCATGAACCAGATGCAGGGCGGTGGCTCCCGGGTGATGAACTTCGGCAAGTCGCGGGCCAAGCTGATCACCAAGGACACCCCCAAGACGACCTTCGCCGACGTGGCGGGCGTCGATGAGGCCATCGAGGAGCTCCAGGAGATCAAGGAGTTCCTGCAGAACCCGGCGAAGTTCCAGGCGATCGGCGCCAAGATCCCCAAGGGCGTCCTGCTGTACGGCCCGCCGGGAACCGGTAAGACGCTGCTGGCCCGGGCGGTGGCCGGTGAGGCCGGGGTGCCGTTCTACTCGATCTCCGGCTCCGACTTCGTGGAGATGTTCGTCGGCGTCGGCGCGTCCCGGGTCCGTGACCTGTTCGAGCAGGCCAAGGCGAACGCCCCCGCGATCATCTTCATCGACGAGATCGACGCGGTCGGCCGGCACCGCGGCGCGGGCCTCGGCGGTGGCCACGACGAGCGCGAGCAGACCCTGAACCAGCTCCTGGTCGAGATGGACGGGTTCGACGTGAAGGGCGGCGTGATCCTCATCGCCGCGACCAACCGCCCCGACATCCTCGACCCCGCCCTGCTCCGTCCCGGCCGTTTCGACCGGCAGATCGTGATCGACCGGCCGGACCTGGAGGGCCGGAAGGCGATCCTGCGGGTGCACGGCCGGGGCAAGCCGTTCGCCCCCGACGTGGACCTCGACGTGATCGCCCGCCGGACCCCGGGCTTCACCGGTGCGGACCTGGCGAACGTGATCAACGAGGCGGCGCTGCTCACCGCCCGCCAGGACCAGAAGCAGATCACGATGGCCACCCTCGAGGAGGCCATCGACCGGGTGATGGCCGGGCCCGAGCGGAAGTCCCGGGTCATGTCCGACGAGGAGAAGAAGATCATCGCGTACCACGAGGGCGGGCACGCCCTGGTGGCACACGCGCTCCCCAACGCCGACCCGGTGCACAAGATCACCATCCTGTCGCGGGGCCGCGCGCTCGGGTACACGATGACCCTCCCGATGGAGGACAAGTTCCTCGCGACCAGGTCCGAGATGATGGACCAGCTCGCCATGCTGCTCGGTGGCCGGGCCGCCGAGGAGCTGGTCTTCCACGAGCCGACCACGGGCGCCGCCAACGACATCGAGAAGGCGACCCAGCTCGCCCGCCGCATGGTCACCGAGTACGGCATGAGCGAGCGGCTGGGCGCGCGGAAGTTCGGCAGCGGCACCGGTGAGGTGTTCCTCGGCCGCGAGATGGGGCACGAGCGGGACTACTCCGAGCGCATCGCCTCGGCGATCGACGAGGAGGTCCGCCGGCTCATCGAGATCGCGCACGACCGGGCCTGGGAGATCCTCGTCGAGTACCGGGACGTGCTCGACAACCTGGTCCTCGAGCTGATGGAGAAGGAGACCCTCTCCCGTCAGCAGGTCCTCGAGATCTTCAAGCCGGTGGTGCCGCGGCAGAAGCGCCCCTCGTACGCCGGGTACGGCAAGCGGCTCCCCTCCGACCGGCCTCCCGTGCTCACGCCGAAGGAGCGGGCCAACGGCAACGGCGCCGCGCTGCCGCCGGCCGGTACCGCGGCGGGCTCCGCGGCCGGTTCGGGCACGGCGACGAGCGGGCCGGCGAGCGAACAGAGTGCACAGCAGCGGGATGAGGCCTAGCCGTGACGGTTCCCCCTCCGAACTTCGATCGTGCGCGCATCGAGCGGGCCGTCCGCGAGATCCTCATCGGGATCGGTGAGGATCCCGACCGTGAGGGCCTCCGGGACACCCCGGCCCGGGTCGCGCGAGCGTACGCCGAGCAGTTCTCCGGCCTCGGCCAGCGGCCCGAGGACGCGCTGACCACGATGTTCGACGCGGACCACGACGAGATGGTCCTGGTCAAGGACATCGAGGTCATGTCGATGTGCGAGCACCACCTCCTGCCGTTCTACGGCGTGGCGCACATCGGGTACACCCCGAACGAGAAGGGGAAGGTCACGGGCCTGTCGAAGCTGGCGAGGCTGGTGGACGTCTACGCCCGCCGCCCTCAGCTCCAGGAGCGGATGACCTCGCAGATCGCCGACGGCCTGATGCAGGTGCTCGAGCCCCGCGGGGTGATCGTGGTGATCGAGGCCGAGCACATGTGCATGACCATGCGCGGGGTGCGCAAGCCCGGGGCCAAGACGATCACCTCGGCGGTGCGCGGCGACTTCCGCACCTGCGAGGCGACCCGCGCCGAGGCCATGTCGCTCATCCTGCGGAGGTGACGGAATCCCGGTTCCCTTCGTTATCGACAGGGACATCCTTCATGGACCAAATGTGACCTCTCACCCCATAGGCTTGGCTCCATGACCACATGGAGCGTCCCCGGGCTGCCCGACCCCGGGCGCTGTCTGGTCATGGGCGTCGTCAACGTCACCCCGGACTCCTTCTCCGACGGCGGCCGCTGGTTCGACACCGACAGCGCGATCCGGCACGGCCTCGAGCTCGTGGCCGAGGGCGCCGACATCGTCGACGTCGGTGGCGAGTCGACCCGCCCGGGCGCCTTGCGCGTCTCGCTGGAGGAGGAGCTGCGCCGGGTCGTGCCCGTGATCCGCGCCCTCGCCCAGGAGGGCGTGACCGTCAGCGTGGACACCATGCGCGCGGAGGTCGCCCAGGCGGCCGTGGAGGCCGGGGCCGCGCTCGTCAACGACGTGAGCGGGGGCCTGGCCGATCCCGCCATGCCCCGCGTGGTGGCCGAGGCGGGCGTGCCGTACGTGGTGATGCACTGGCGCGGGCACAGCGCGGACATGGACAGCCGCGCGATCTACGCCGACGTGGTCACCGAGGTCTGCGAGGAGCTGCGCAAGCGGGTCGACTCGGTGCTCGGCCTGGGGGTGCGGGAGGAGCAGCTCATCCTCGACCCGGGGCTCGGCTTCTCCAAGCGCCCGGAGCACAACTGGGCGTTGCTCGCCGCCATGGACGAGCTCCACCGGCTCGGCCGGCCGCTGCTCATCGGGGCCTCCAGGAAGCGCTTCCTCGGCCGGCTGCTCGCCGGCCCCGACGGAACCCCGCGGCCGTTCGCCGAGTGCGACGACGCCACCGTCGCGGTCAGCGCGCTCGCCGCGCGCGCCGGTGCCTGGTGCGTCCGGGTGCATTCGGTCCGCCCGAACGTGGACGCCGTCCGGGTCGCGGCCGTCTGGGCCGCGACCGAGGCGAAGCACCCCAGCGGGAGCCGGCGATGAAGGAGCTCGTGGAACTCCACCAGGCGTTCTACGACGCGATCGAGCGCGGCGACTTCCAGGCGATGTCGGAGATCTGGGCCGAGGACACCGCCGACCGGGTGCCCAAGTGCGTGCATCCCGGGTGGCCGATGCTGAGCGGGCGGTCCGAGGTGCTGCGCTCGTGGGCGCTGATCATGGCGAACACGCCCTACATCCAGTTCGTGCTGACCGACGTGGAGGCGAACGTCTTCGGCGACGTGGCCGTGCTCACCTGCGCGGAGAACATCCTCACCGCCCCCGGCGCGGGCGAGCCGGGCTTCGCCGCCGGGCGCGTGGTGGCGAGCCACACCTACCTGCGCACCGAGGACGGGTGGCGGCTCTGGCTCTACCACGGATCCCCGGTGCTCCAGGGTGAGGAGGACGGACGCGCGTGACGGAGACCGGGAACTCCCGCCCGCCGGCCACGGCCGCGGTGGGCCGGGACACCATCCGGCTGGTCGGCCTGCGGGCCCGGGGGCGGCACGGCTGCCTTCCCGCCGAGCGGGAGCTCGGCCAGGAGTTCGTCGTCGACGTCACGCTCCACCTCGACACCGCCCCGGCCGCCGCCGCGGACGACCTGACCAAGACCGTGGACTACGGCGCCCTCGCCGTGGAGCTGGTCCGGATCATCGAGGGCGAGCCGGTCAACCTCATCGAGACGCTCGCCGAGCGGCTCGCGTCCGCCTGCCTCGCCCACGAGGTGGTGGAGGCGGCCGAGGTGTCCGTGCACAAGCCGTCGGCGCCGATACCGGTGCCGTTCGGCGATGTGGTGGTCACGATCAGGAGGGGTCGGGCATGAGGGCGGTTCTCTCGCTCGGCAGCAACCTGGGCCGCCGGATCGAGTACCTGCAGGGCGCGGTGGACGCGCTCTTCGACGCCCCCGGGCTCACGCTCGTGGCGATATCGTCCGTGTATGAGACGGAGCCGGTGGGCGGCCCGGAGCAGGGGCCCTACCTCAACGCCGTGCTCGTGGTGGAGACCGCCCACCCCCCGCGCGTCCTGCTCGAGCGGGTGCAGAGCATCGAGGAGGCCTTCGGCCGTACCCGGGAGGTGCGGTGGGGGCCGCGCACGCTCGACATCGACCTGATCAAGGTGGGCGACATCGTGTCCGATGACCCCGAGCTCACCCTGCCGCACCCGCGGGCGCACGAGCGGGCCTTCGTCCTGGTGCCCTGGGCGGAGGTCGAGCCGGACGCGGTGCTGCCCGGGCACGGCCCGATCCGTGACCTGCTCGACAGGGTGGACCGCAGCGGGGTACGGCTCCGGCCCGATCTGTCCCTGCAACCTCCCGGCTGACGAGGAGCGCGAGTGAGACCGAGCAATCCCGGGGTGCTCGTCGGTCTGGTGACCGTGTTCGCGCTGGCCACCTGGGGTGTGCTGCAGCGCAGCTACTCCATGCTGCCGACGCTGCCGTGGACGGCGATCCCGACGACGCTGCTGCTCGCGCTCGGCGAGGCCTACACCGGGTGGCTCACCCGGGCGAGGATCCTCCGCCGGCCGGGCACGAAGCCGGTCGAGCCGCTCGCCGTGGTACGGCTGGCCGCGTTCGCCAAGGCGACCTCGCACGCGGCCGCGATGCTCGCCGGGGTGTTCGCCGGGTTCGTGTTCCGGGTGCTCGACCTGCTCACCCTGCCCAAGCCGCGTCAGGACGCGCTGATCGGCGGCGGCTCGTTCATCTCGTGCGTGA
Source organism: Thermobispora bispora DSM 43833 (assembly GCF_000092645.1). Classification (NCBI taxonomy): domain Bacteria; kingdom Bacillati; phylum Actinomycetota; class Actinomycetes; order Streptosporangiales; family Streptosporangiaceae; genus Thermobispora; species Thermobispora bispora. Next base: position 4,018,560 of record NC_014165.1, on the reverse strand, counting down.
TCCTCATCTGCGCGGCGCTCTTCCTGGAGTACTGCTGCCGCGTCCCCCGCAGGCCCGAGGGCGAGGAGGGCGGCGCGGGCGGTGGGCCGCCGGGCGCCACGGAGGGCCCGCGCTGATCCGGCGCCGGCCCGGGCCGCCGCGGCGGGGCCGGCCTGCAGGAGGTCCGGGAGGCCCGGCGTCACTTGTCGATGTCGCCGACCACGAAGAACATCGAGCCGAGGATCGCGATCATGTCCGAGACGAGGTTGCCCGGGAGCACCTCGCGGAGCACCTGCACGTTGTTGAACGAGGCGCTGCGGAGCTTGAGGCGCCAGGGCGTCTTGTCCCCGCGGGAGACCAGGTAGTACCCGTTGATGCCGAGCGGGTTCTCGGTCCAGGCGTAGGTGTGGCCCTCGGGCACCTTCAGCACCTTGGGCAGCCGCTGGTTGATCGGGCCGGGCGGGAGCTCGCGCAGCCGCGCCACGCAGGCGTCGGCGAGGTCGAGGGAGACCTTCACCTGCTCGAGCAGGACCTCGAATCGCGCGAGGCAGTCGCCGGCCGTGCGGGTCACCACCTTCACCGGCAGCTCGCCGTAGGCGAGGTAGGGCTCGTCCCGGCGCAGGTCGAAGTCGACCCCGGAGGCCCGGGCGATCGGCCCGCTCACGCCGTACTGCAGGATCGTGTCCCGGTCGAGGACGCCGATCCCCTTGGTCCGGGCGAGGAAGATCTCGTTCCCCGCGACGAGCTCCTCCAGGTCGGGCAGGCGCCGCCGGATCGCGGCGACGGCCGCGGTGACCCGGTCGAGCCAGCCGAGCGGCAGGTCCTCCTTGAGCCCGCCCACCCGGTTGAACATGTAGTGCATGCGGCCGCCGGAGATCTCCTCCATCACCCGCTGCAGGGTCTCGCGCTCCCGGAACGCGTAGAAGACCGGGGTGATCGCGCCGAGCTCGAGCGGGTAGGAGCCGAGGAACATGAGGTGGTTGAGCACCCGGTTGAGCTCGGCGAGCAGGGTCCGGGCCCAGACCGCGCGCGGGGGGACCTCCATGCCGAGCATGCGCTCGACCGCGAGCACCACCCCCAGCTCGTTGGCGAAGGCCGAGAGCCAGTCGTGCCGGTTCGCCAGCACGATGATCTGCCGGTAGTCGCGGACCTCGAAGAGCTTCTCGGCCCCGCGGTGCATGTAGCCGACGATCGGCTCGGCCTGGACGATCCGCTCGCCGTCGAGGGTGAGCCGGAGCCGGAGCACTCCGTGCGTCGACGGATGCTGCGGCCCGATGTTCAGGACCATGTCCTCGGTGGCCAGCTCCTTCGACGGCAGCCCTTCGGCGCCGGCGCCGATGCCGACCACGCGTTCTCGCCGCACGCCCTCCTCGCTCATACCGCCATGCTCCCATGCCGGGCGGCTCCCCGGTCACGGCCGCACCGGCTCACCCGCGGGCGATCTCCCGGAGCGCGGCGAGGAGGCGGTCGATGTGCTCGTCGGTGGTGCCGATGCCGATCGAGGCGCGCACCGCGCCGATCGAGCCGTCCCCGCACCCGCCGGCGGCGGCCGCTCCGGGGAGCCGGGCCGCGATGAGGTGCCGCACGAACGGGTGGGCGCAGAACCTGCCGTCGCGGACGCCGATGCCGTGACCGGTGGCGAGCTCCTCGGCGACCTCGCGGGCGGGGCGGCCGGCGACGACGAAGGAGACGATGCCGACCCGCGGGTGGTCGGGCTCCCACAGGCAGAGCTCGTGCACCCCGTCGATGGCGGCGAGCCCGGCCCGGAGCCGGGCGAGCAGCCGCTCCTCCTCGCGGATCAGCGGCGTCCAGCCGGTGGCGCCGAGGGCCTCGCACGCCGCGGCGAGCGCGATCGCGCCGAGCACGTTCGGGGTGCCCGCCTCGTGCCGGGCCTCGGGGTCGTCGCTCCACTCCACGGTCTCGGCCACGGACCGCACCGCGCCGCCGCCCCGCAGGTACGGCTCGGCCTGGGCGAGCCAGTCCGGCCGGCCGATGAGGGCGCCGGCGCCGAAGGGGGCGTAGAGCTTGTGCCCGGAGAAGGCGGCGTAGTCGAGGTCGAGGGCGGTGATGTCGAGCGGCCGGTGGGGCGCGAACTGGGCGGCGTCCACGGCGATCCGCGCGCCGTGCCGGTGGGCGATGTGGGCGAGCGCGGCGACCGGCCACAGCTCGCCGGTGACGTTGGAGGCGGCGGTGACCACGAGCAGGGCGGGCCCGTCGATCCCGGCGAGCGCCTCGTCGGCCATGCGGACCGCCTCGCCGGGGAAGGCCGGCGGGGCGAGCCGTACCGCGCGGGGCCAGGGGAGCAGGGACGCGTGGTGCTCGGTGTCGAAGACCACCACCGTGGTGCCCTCGGGCAGGCAGCGGGCGAGCAGGTTCATCGCGTCCGTGGTGTTCCGGGTGAACACCACCGCGTCGTCGGGCCGGGCTCCCGCGAACGCGCGCACGGTCTCCCTGGCCCGCTCGTAGCGGGCGGTGGTGAGCCGGGAGGCGTACCCGGCGCCCCGGTGGACGCTGGAGTAGGCGGGGAGCGCGGCGGTGACCGCCGCGTACACCGGCTCGAGGCAGGGCGCGCTCGCCGCGTAGTCGAGGTTCGCGTACGGCACGAGCCCGCCGCCGCGCACGGGCACCCGCAGGTCGGCGCCGATGACCGCGGGGATCGGGCGCTCCCCGGGCCGGTGCGCGGCCGGGGCCGCGGCGGCCGCGGGCGGAGCGTCCGGGACGCCGGCGGCCGGGGCCGTGGATCCGGGGGTGGCCGTGGACGTGCGGGAAGCGAACGGACGCGTGGACAGAACGACGGACAACGCCGACCTCCTCGGAGTCAGGGACTCCGACGAGGCGTTGCCGGAGTCCGCGCTTGCCTCGGCACACCTCGTGCCGGGCCTGGTCCTCACCCGGGGCACCCCGCCGCGGACGGGAGGGTTGCCGGCCAGCAAGCCGGGGCTTGACGCTGGCACTCGTTACCTGGGCGGCACTATAGCCGATCGCGGTGCGCCGGCGGGACCGGATCGGGAGGTTCCGGGTGTTCGCCACGTGATCCGGGTGTGACCTCCGGTTGATGGTCCCGGTAACGGCCGACCCATATGGTGGGTTTGTGGCGTTTGATCCGTGGAGCCCTGAGTTCATCGCGCACCCGTACGAGGTCTATCGCGAGCTGCGGGAGAAGGAGCCGGTCAGCTACTTCGAGCCGACCAACCAGTGGCTGATCTCCCGCTACGCCGACGTGAACGCGCTGCTGCGCGACCACCGCCGGCTCGGCCGTTCCTACCTGCACGTGGCCACGCACGAGGAGTTCGGCCGGCAGCCGGAGCCCGAGTTCCAGGAGCCGTTCTGGCGGGTGGTCCGCGCCGGGATGCTCGACGTGGAGCCGCCCGTCCACACCCGGCTGCGCCGGCTGGTGTCCAAGGCGTTCACCCCGCGGATGGTCGAGTCGCTCCGCCCGCGGATCCGGCAGATCGCGACCGAGCTCGCCACCCGGTTCGCCGAGAGCGGAGGCGGCGACCTCATCGCCGAGGTGGCCGAGCCGCTCCCGGTCACCGTGATCGCGGAGATGCTCGGCATCCCCGAGGCCGACCGGCACCTGCTCCGGCCCTGGTCGGCCGACATGTGCAAGATGTACGAGCTCAACCCGCCGCTCGAGGCGCAGCACACCGCGGTGCGGGCGGCCGTCGAGTTCGCCGACTACCTGCGCGAGCTCGCCCGGGAGCGCCGCGAGCGGCCGGGCGACGACATGATCTCCACCCTCGCCCGGATCGCGGACGACGGCGACCGGCTCACCGAGGACGAGCTGATCGGCACCTGCGTGCTGCTGCTCAACGCCGGCCACGAGGCCACGGTCAACGCCACGGGGAGCGCGTGGTGGGCGCTCTTCCGCAACCCCGGCACGCTGGAGCGGCTCCGCGCCGAGCCCGAGCTGCTGCCCACCGCCATCGAGGAGCTGCTGCGCTTCGACACCCCCGCCCAGATGTTCGAGCGATGGGTGCTCGAGGAGATCGAGGTCCACGGGGTGCGGATCCCCCGCGGCTCGGAGGTCGCGCTGCTGTTCGGCTCGGCGAACCGGGACCCGGAGGTGTTCGACGACCCCGACCGGCTCGACCTCGGCCGGGACCCCAACCCGCACCTCACCTTCGGCGCCGGGATCCACTTCTGCCTCGGCGCGCCGCTCGCCCGGGTCGAGCTGCAGGAGTCGTTCCGCGCCCTGCTCCGCGCCGCGCCGGCGATCGAGCCGGTGACCGAGCCGGAGTGGAAGCCGCAGTACATCATCCGCGGCCTGCGGGAGCTCAAGGTCAGGATCTAGTCCGCGGCCCAGGAGAGCTCACGCCTCGACGGGTCCGCGGCCGCGGAACCGGCCGGAGGCCCCGCGACCGGGACCAGCCGGAGCCGCTCGGGCCGAGCGGCTCGGCCTCCTCCGTGGCCCGGCCGGGCGCCCGCACCTACCCGCGGGGCCGCGGCGGGCCGGCACCAACGCCGGCCGACCCGCCGCACCGGCGAGCCGGAAGATCGTCACGGCGCACTGAACCGATCGGCCGCCCGCCGCTACCGCCCTGATATGACGATCGTCCCGGTCGAGCTGTGGCGGCATGAGATGCGCCGATGCGGTCCGGTCGCGCTCGGCACCCCCGTGGCGGTGGCGTCGTGCGCGGCGCTCGTGGCGGTGATGGCCGGTGGCGGCATGCGCGAGTTCCTCGCGGTCCGGCTGCCGGGCGCGCTGCTGCCGCTGGTCGCGGGGGTGTGCGCGGTCGGCGTCATGGCCCGCGAGGTCATGCCGGAGCTGCAGCGCACCTTCGCCACCCCGTACCCGGTCACGGTGCGCCGGCGGCTGTGGCTGCTCGTGATCGCCGTGGGCCTGGGGGCCGGGGTGCTGGGGCTGTCGGCCGCGGCGGGTGCCGCGACCGGGCCGGACGTCGCCGGGCAGGACACCGCCGGATCCGGGGCGGTGCTCTCCCCGGTGGCGTCGGCCGCCGCGTTCTCGCTGCTGCTGATCGGCCTGGGAGGTCACGCGGCGGCGGGGCGGGCCCAGCCCGGGCCGGCCGCGGCCCTGGTGATGACGGCCTGGCTGGCGAAGCTGCTCGTGCTGGACCGGATCCCGCTGCCGTCGGCGGCGGTGGCCGCCGCGTTCACCGTGGCGGGAGTATGGCTGCTGATCCGCGGCTCTATCAGGGCGGGAGGTGAGGCGGTGTGAGAGGCGGCGGATGGCTGGTGCCGCTGACCGCGTCCGCGCGAGCGGAGATCACGATGATGCTGCGGTCCCGGATGCTGTGGGTCGCCGTGGCGCCGCTGGCCGCGCTGAGCCTGCTGCTCGCGCTCACCTCCCCGCGCGGGGCGGGCCTGCCCCCTGCGAGCCGGGTGGCGGACACGGCCGTGATGATGAACCTGCTCGCCGGGTTCGGGCTGACGATGGCGATGGCCGACCGGCTTCGCTGGCATCGCCGTACCGGGCTGGGCGACCTGCTCGCGGCCACGCCGGGCAGCGCGTCCGCGCGCATGGCGGGCACCCTCATCGGGGCGGCGACGGTCGCGCTGGCGCCGACGACGGCCGCGTTGCTCGCGTACGGGGCCGGGACGGCGGTGGCCGCGGGATCGCCCGGCCCGTTCGGCACCGCCCTCGCCGCGGTCGTCGTGATCCTCATCCCCAGCGGCCTGCTCGTCACCACGTTCACCGCGGTCGCCGGGCTCGTGCTGCCGGTGACGATCGCCCGGATCGGCGCCGCCGGCGTGTGGGCGTGGGCGACCGTGCTCAACCCACGGGTGCTGCCGATCCCCACGGTGTCGTACACGATCCTCTCGCCCGGCGGCGGCTACCCCGCGGTGGCGTGGCTCGGCGCCCCGCGCCGCGCCGCCGTGCTCAACGGCCAGGAGATCGGCGCGAGCGCCGCCGCGGTGAACCTGCTCGTCGTGCTGGCATGCACGGCGGTGCTGCTGGCCGTGGCCCGGAAATGGACGGAGCGTTACCGGTGACCCTCACCATCAGCATCACCGACCTGACCAAGCGTTACCGCCGCGGTGACGCCCGGCCCGCCCTGGACAGGGTGACCCTCACCGTGGACGGTGGGATGACCGCGCTGCTCGGGGCGAACGGGGCCGGCAAGACGACCCTCATGCGCATCTGCGTGGGGGTGCTGCGGCCGGACGAGGGCCGCGTCGTGGTGGGCGGCCACGACCTCGCCACGGCGGCCGGACGGCGGGCGGTCAAGCGCATCCTCGGCTACCTGCCGCAGGAGCTCGCCATGTACGACGACCTGACCGGCCGCGAGTTCCTCGACTACATCGCCCTGCTGAAAGGCGTCGACGACCGGCGGACCCGCCGCGACCAGATCGAGCGCATGCTCGACCTGACCGGCCTGTCCGAGCACGCGAACCGGCGGATCGGCACCTACTCCGGTGGGATGAAGCGGCGGCTCGGCATCGCCCAGGCGCTGCTCGCGGATCCCGAGCTGATCATCGTGGACGAGCCCACGGCCGGGCTCGACCCCGCCGAACGCATGCGGTTCCGCTCGCTGCTCGCCAGCCTCGGCGGGGCTCGCCGCACCGTGGTGCTCTCCACCCACATCCTCGACGACGCCGCGCAGACCTGCCCCGACGCGATCGTGCTGCACCGGGGGCGCGTCGCCTACCAGGGCAGCACCGCCGGGCTCGCGGCGATCGCCGAGGGCCGCACCTACCTGCTGCCGCCCGGAGCGCCGGCGCCGCCCGACGCGGTGGTCGTCAACGCGTCCGCGGACGCGGCGGGCACCCGATACCGGGTGGTCAGCGCGCGGCCGCCGGCCGAGGGCACCCTCGTGCCGCCGACCCTCGAGGACGGGTACGCGGCACTGCTCCAGCTGGACGGTTCAGCCGCCTGAACCGCCGCCCGGCCGCGCGCTACGTACCGGGCATGAGGACTAAGAGCACAGCATGCCGGCGCGGCGGCGTCCTCGCCGGCCTCCTCGTCACGGCCCTGCTGGTGAGCGGCTGCGCGGGCGCCGGCCGGAGCGACCCGGCCCACCGGAGCCCGGTGCCGCTGCCGAGCCCCACGAGCAGCCGGCAGGAGATCAGCGAGGCGAACCTCGCCTACCTGTGGCCGCTCACGGTCGACCACGGCACGATCGAATGCCGGCCGCCCAGCGTCGCCGTCTTCGTGGCGCCGGACGGCACGACCTACGCGCTCAACCGCCAGGCCGAGGACGCCGGGTACCCGCCGATCACCCCGCTGCGCGCCAAGGGCGCCGGCGGCGGATACATCAGCCTCGGCGCCCTGCTCAGCGCCACGCTCGGACTCTGCGGCAAGGGGTGACGCCATACCGAACGAACGGGCGACGGTGCTCGAAACGCGCACCCGCACGACGCGAACGGGTGACGCCATACCGGAACGGGGCGACGAGCCGGGCAGCGCGACCGCCCACCGGTCGCCTCGCCCCGGCGGCCGCTCGCCCGGGTCAGGCGCCCACGCCGGACAGCCGCGGCCGACGGGCCAGCCAGACCGCCAGGGCGAGCAGCGCCGCCGCGCACCCGAGCATCCACAGGCTGGTACCGGTCAGTACGGCACCGCCGGGCCCGGGCAGCCAGCCGAACAGCCAGACCGCCGCTCCCGCCATCGTGCCGAACGCGGGGGACCGCCAGATCGCGACGACCACGCCCGCGCTCGACGCCAGCAGGGCACGCCCGAGCCAGCCGGTGACGACCGTGACCAGCCCGGTCGCCGCGCCCACCGCCACGAGGACGCCCGAGGCCACCAGCGCGAGCACGAGGTCGATCCCGAGCACGAGCGCGAGCCTGGTGGCGAACGCCGTGGCGGGCGAGACCGGCATCGCCGACAGCAGCTCCAGGCGCGGATCGGACCGGTGCGAGCACGCCGTCACCGCGCCGAGCAGCAGCACGATCGTGACCACCGCGCTGAACAGCTGCACGACCGCCCCCGGGGTCGGCGCGAGGCGGGCGAGCAGCACCGCCGCGGCGAGGCCCGCCGCGGTCAGCGGGCCGAGGGACCGGGGCATGAGCCGCGCCTGCGCCACCACGAGCCCGGCCGCCAGCCGCAAGGACGCCCGGAACGAAGGGCGGGGCGCGGACCGTGCGCGGCCCGCGGCGATCTCCGGCAGCCCGCCCAGCAGCTCGTCGTAGGACGGCACCACGACCGGCCCGAGCAGTCGCTCGTCGGCCTCCCGGACCGCGGCTCTCAGGGCGTCCTGCGCTTCATCGTTCACCAGTCCGCCCCCCTTTCTGTTCGGTCACCTTTGTCAGTGTCGCCGCGAGAAGCCGGCGGGCCGTCCACATGCGGCTCTTGACCGTGCCGGGCGGGACACCGAGTATCGCAGCCACCTCGGGATACGGCAGGTCCTCCGCGAGCACGAGCACGAGCACCTCACGCAGGTGCTCGGGCAGTTCGAGCACGGCGGCCACGAGCTCCCGGCGTTCGGCCCGGGCCAGCACCTGGTCCTCGAGCGCGGGCTCCGCGGCGGGCAGCTCCACGGCGTCGTCCAGCTCCACTTGGGCCGGCTCGGTCCGCCGCAGGCGGTTGTGCGCCTGCCGCCGGGCCACCCCGAGCAGCCAGGCCCGCACCGGAGCCTCGCCCCGATAGGCGCCCGCGGAGCGCCACACCGCCAGCCAGGACTCCTGGAGGATCTCCTCCGCTACCTCACGTCGCGCGGTGAGCCGCCGGATGAGGCGCAGCATGCTGCCGGCGTGCCGCTCGTAGAGCACGCGCAGCGCCGCCTCCTCGCCGGCCGCCACACGCCGCAGGAGGGCGGCGTCCTCGGACGCCTCCGTGGCGAGCTCCGGTTCACGCAACTGCCGCACACGTTCGTACGTAGCGCCGCCCGCCGGTCCGGTTCGCAGGAATCTGCGGAGTGACGGCACGTGCGCGCTCCGTTCTGGACGTCTGTCAGCGCTGCCTTAGATCGGAAGGGACGCTACCGCGGCTCGCCGCCGCGCAGCGCGTGCTTCGCCGTACCGGCCCGCGCCGAACGGCCGCGAACCACCCACTCCCCGCCCGCTACGTACGGCGCGAGGGAGTGATGAGCATGAACGATCCAAGCGCGGCCGGCGTCCCGCTCGGCAGCCCCGCCCATGAACGAGCGGCGCGGCCCGTCGCCGAGCCGACCGACAACCCGTCGATGGCGACCCTGGTCGCCACGGAACTGATCAGGATTCGCACCGGCTTCCTCGCCTGGTACACGGCGCTGGCGCCGGTCGTGATAGCGATCCCGCTCTACCTCGGGTCGCTCTTCTCCCCGGAGGGCCGGTCCGGCCGCGTCTGGGACACCTTCAGCAACGTGACCCTGGAGTTCTGGGGCGTGCTGGTCCCGATGACCGCCGGGCTCACCGCGGCGCTCGCGGTCCGGGCCGACACCGAGCCCTGGCGCTTCCTGCTGTCGTACGCGATCCCCCGGTGGCGCTACTTCGCCGCGAAGGTCGCCGCGCTCGCCGTCGCGCAGCTGGTCTCGGCGACGATCCTGGTCGTGATGCTCGCCGGGGGCGCGCTGCTCACCGGGCAGCTCGCCGAGGCCGTCCCGATGATCCTCGGCAGCGCCTACCTGTCGTGGGCGGCCGGGCTCGCGGCGACCGCGATCGCCGTCCTCGTCAGCACGGTCTGGGGCCTCGGCCCGGGCGTCGCCTGGGGCGTGGCCGGGATGCTGGCCGGGGCGCTCATCGCCGACAAGTCGTTCTGGTACGCCCTGCCGCCCGCGTGGCCGATGCGCGTCATCCTCCCGCTCGCCGAGATCCAGCCCAACGGCCTGCCGCTGCCCGCGGACAGCCCGCTGCGCGACATGTCGGTCATCCCGCCGGCCCTCGTGCTGTCGGCCGTGGTGACGATCGTGGCGCTGCTCATCGGCGGCCGGCACATGGCGCGGAAGGAGGTCTGAGGTGGCGGCGCTGGAGATGAGGGACCTGCACAAGCACTACGGCGACTTCCACGCGCTCGACGGCGCGAACCTCACCGTGCCGGAGGGCTCCCTGTACGGCCTGCTCGGCCCGAACGGCGCGGGCAAGACCACCCTGATGAAGATCGTCGCCGGGCTGCGGCGTGCGACCTCGGGCCGCATCAGCCTGTTCGGCCGGCCGCACGACCGGCGGCTGCTCACCCGGGTCGGGGCGCTGCTGGAGTCGCCCGGCCTGTGGCCCCACCTCGACGGGGTCACCCATCTGCGCATCCACGCCCGGCTGCGCGGGGTGCCGCAGACCCGGATCGACGAGGTGCTGGGGCTGGTGAAGCTCACCGAGGTGCGCACCCGCAAGGTCGCGAAGTACTCCCTCGGCATGCGGTGGCGGCTCGGCATCGCCATCGCGCTGCTCGGCCGCCCCCGGCTGGTCGTGCTCGACGAGCCGATGAACGGGCTCGACCCGGTCGGCATCCGGGACATGCGGGCGACGCTGCGGTCACTGGCCGAGGCCGGCACCACCGTCATGGTCTCCAGCCACCAGCTGGCGGAGATCGCGCAGATCTGCGATCACGTCGGCGTGCTGGTGGCCGGGCGGACCGCGTACGAGGGCGCGCTGCACGGCCTCGCCGTCGACGGCGACCTCGAAGCGGGCTTCTTCCGCCTGCTCGAGAAGGCGGGTTCCGCGGTGCGCTGACCAGACACCCGGCCACCGCCGCTACGCCTCCCGTCGAGCGGGGGTGACCCCACCCGGCGAAGCGAGCCCGCACGGCTCCGACGAGCGGCGCGGGTGGCCGGCATCAGCGCCCCCGGAGCGCCCGGCCGAACCGGCGGGCTCCGCTCCGGGGTCACCGATCCCTCAGTCGCGGCCCGGTCCGGCGGCCCTGCGCCACCCGAAGCATCGGGCGGCCATGCCGCCGCTCACCCCTTCACCGTCAGCAGCGGGCGGAGCTCCACGACCGGCTCGGCGACACCGGCCCGGCGCAGGCTGGAGACGACCGGCCCGATGTCCTTGTACGCCCAGGGCGCCTCCTGCTTGAGGTCGCGCCGCCAGGCGGCCATCACATCGGAGCGCCGGGCGACGGCCGGGTCCTTGTGATCCAGCGGGGTCACCACCCGGAACTCGCGCAGGAACGCGTCGAGCTCGGCGTCGCCGCCCCGGATCGCCGTGCCGCGCCGGATGCGCCGCCCGGCGCCGTGGCAGGCGCTGCCCAGCGCCCGCTCGCTGCCGTGACCGCGCAGCAGGTAGCTCGACGCCCCCATCGACCCAGGCACGATGACCGGTTCGCCCCACATCGCGTACGGCCCGCCGGCCATCTCGGCGTACCCACCGGCGGGCGTGGCCCCTTTCCGGTGCACGACGCGGCCGTCGCCCATCCGCCACAGCAGGTTGTGCGGCGCGTCGTACACCAGCCCGGCCGCCAGGCCGCCGCGGGGCTCCCCGCACACGTCCGCCAGCCCAGTCCGCAACATGAGCGCCAGGAAGAACCGGTTGCCGACCGCGAAGTTCGCCGCGTTGCCGAGCACGTTGAGGTACCGCCGGCAGGCCGCGGCCCACCGCTCGTCCAGCAACATCGGGAAGATCTTGTTCTCGGGCTCGGGCAGCCCGCGCGGCCACATCCGCCTGGCCAGCTCCAGCCCGGTGCCGTTCGCCTGGTGCCCCAGCGACAACGAGCCGCTGTGCACCATCGTGACCACCTGCCCGAGCCGCAGCCCCCACGCGTACGCGGCCTGCCGATCGTGCACCGCCGCGACGTACTGCACCTCGGCGAAGTGATTGCCCCCGCCCACACTGCCGATGACGCCGTCGTGGCTGGTCCCGCCCGCACTGTCGATCCAGCCCCGGAACTCCTCGGCCGTCGCCGTCGGATACACCGCCTGGTGCACCCGCCCGGCGTCGGCGTCCTCCGGCCGCAGCATCGCCCAGACGCCGTCCTGACCGGACGCCCGCGGCACCGAGAGCAGCCCCGGCAGGCCGTCCCGCAGCAGCGCCTCCCGCTGCACCCCGGACAGCGCGTCCGCCGCCCGCCCTCGAAGAACAGGTGCCGCAGCCGGCGCTCCAGCACGTCGAGCCGGGGCCGCACCTGGTCGACGGTGTACGGCGTCGCCTCCAGCCGCATGCCGCAGTTGACGTCGTTGCCGACCGCCTGCGGGATCAGCGCGCCGCGGGTGCGCAGCACGGTGCCGATCGGGATGCCCGCGCCCTTGTGAAAGTCGGGGGTGAGCACCACCCGGTCGATCTCCGCCTCGGTACGGCAGGCCGTGCCCAGCCGTTCCAGTGTGTCGGCCGTCCGCAGCACATCGAGGATCTCGTCGACGGCGGCGGGCTCGATGGGCACGTCCGGACCCGCACAGATCTCGACCGGAACGCCCCACGGGTTGGGCAGTCGAAGCCACGCGTCATCGACACGGACGAGACGCGGATCATGGTGGATCGTCGCGGCATCACGCCGCTTGGAACCGGCCAAAGAAACCTTCCTGTCGGCTGCTGGGATCAGGGGCACGATGCGATGGCCATCCGTTCGGAAGGCGGATGGCGTGGAGCCGCCCGGCAAGTGGCCGGGGGCGAACTCCCCGAGGTTCAGCAGCCGCGGGACGGCCCCACCATAGCGGCAAGAACCCCGCCGGCCCAACGCATTTACGACCCCACGATGATCTCCACGCTCGCCCGGATCGCGGACGACGGCGACCGGCCGGCCGGGGCCGCGGCCCAGGGGAGCTCACACCTCGACGGATCCGCGACCGCGCGGAGCCGGCCGGAGGCCCCGCGACTGGGTGAGCCAGGTGAACCCGCCGAGGCCGCCCGGGTCGAGCAGCTCGGCCTCCTCCGTGGCCCGGCCGAGCGCCCGCACGTACCCGCGGGGGTCGCGGCGGGCCAGCTCCAGCGGCGGCCGGGCCCCGCGGAGGCCCAGCGCGCGCAGCGCCTCCCGCTGCGTGGTGAGCCGGGTGGCCGTGGCGCCCGCGCGCTCGCCCGCGGCCGCGCAGGCGTCGAGCGCCACGTGGGCGGTGATGTCGCACGACCCGTCGGGGACCGGCGGGACCGGGGCGCCGCCGCGGTGGCCGGCGAGGGTGCCGAAGGGCGGCCGGTCCCCCGCCCGGTGCGCGTAGTCGATCGCGACCGCGGTGCCGCGCGACAGCCGTACGATCACCGAGGCCCAGGCCTCGTCGCGCGGCCGCCCGACCTCGGCGCGGTGCCCGGGCTCCTCCAGGGGCCACCAGCGCGCCAGCCAGGCGAGGTCCTCCGGGCTCGGGGGCGGGCCGAGCCGTTCCTCGCCGGTCTCCGGGTCGACCAGCACCAGGCGCGGCCCGGAGGCGGTCTGCTCGACCACGTCGACCGGGACGTTGTCGAGCCACTCGTTCGCGATCACGAGCCCGGTGATCCGGCCGGGGAGCTCGGCCGCCCAGGTGATCCGGGGGTCGAGGCCGGCGGGCCGGGGCGCGAGGTCGACCGCGGTGATCCGCAGGCGCGCGGCGAGCCGGGGCGGCGCGCCGCGGAGCACGAGAGCGGGCAGCTTGCCGTCGCCGCTGCCGACGTCCACCAGGTCGAAGGCGTCCGGGTGCCCGAGCTCCTCGTCCACCCGTTCGGCGAGGCGGATCACCGCGTCCGCGAACGCCGGGGACGCCCCCACCGAGGTGCGGAAGTGCCGCGCCGGGCGTTCCCGCAGGTAGAAGCCGCCGGGGCCGTAGAGCGCCCGCTCCATCGCGGCGCGCCAGGTGAGCCACACGTCCGTTCACGGTACCGGCGGAGGGACGGGCGGGCGCGCCGGACCCCGGGAGGAGCGGCCCGGCCGGGGCTACGCTGATCCGAGGGAGGCGCGATGGACACATGCGATCGCCCGGCACGGCTCGCCGTGGGCGTGATCGGCGCGGGCCGGGTGGGCTCCGTCCTGGGGGCGGCGCTCAAGGCGGCCGGGCACCGGCTGGTGGCGGCGAGCGGGGTCTCCGAGGAGTCCCGGCGCCGGGCGCTCGAGCGCCTCGGCGTGGAGCCGAGCCGGCCGGAGGAGGTGGTCCAACGGTCCGAGCTCGTGCTCTGCACGGTGCCCGACGACGCCCTCCCCGGGCTGGTCGCCGGGCTCGTCGCCACCGGCACCGAGGTGCGCGGCAAGATCTTCGTCCACGCGAGCGGCGCGTACGGCCTCGCCGTCCTCGACCCGGCCACCCGGGCGGGGGCGCTCCCGCTCGCGCTCCACCCGGTGATGACGTTCACCGGCCGGGACGACGACCTGACCAAGCTCGACGGGTGCCCGTTCGGGGTGACCGCGCCCGACGCGCTGCGCCCCATCGCCGAGGCCCTGGTGATCGAGATGGGCGGCGAGCCGGTCTGGATCGCCGAGCAGGACCGGGTGCTCTACCACACCGCGCTGGCGAACGCGGCGAACCACCTGGTGACGCTGGTCGCGGAGTCCGAGCAGCTGCTGGCGGGGATCGGCGTCGAGGATCCGGGGCGGATGCTCGGCCCGCTGCTCAACGCCGCCCTCGACAACGCGCTCCGCCTCGGCATCAACGGGCTCACCGGGCCGGTCGTGCGGGGCGACGCCGGCACGGTCCGCAAGCACGTCCAGGCGCTGATCTCCGCGGCCCCCGAGGCGGCCGAGGCCTACGTGGCCCTCGCTAGGCTCACCGCGGATCGGGCGCTCGCCGCCGGGTTGCTCAAGCCGGAGGCGGCCGAGCGGCTTCTGGACGCGCTGGGAGGCAACATATGGATGTGATCGTCGCCCGCACCCGGGACGAGCTCGCCGAGGCCCGGGCCCGGCTCGGCCTCACCGCCGGCGGGGCAGGCGCCGCCGGGCGCCGGTCGCTGGCCCTGGTGCCGACCATGGGGGCGCTGCACGAAGGCCACCGGTCGCTGATGCGGATCGCCAGGGAGCGCGCCGAGCACGTGGCCGTGAGCATCTTCGTCAACCCGCTGCAGTTCGGCCCGAACGAGGACTACGACCGCTACCCGCGCACGTTCGACGCGGACCTCGAGGTCTGCGCCGCCGAGGGCGTGAGCATCGTGTTCGCGCCGAGCGTCGAGGAGATGTACCCGCCGGGCCGGCAGGTCTCGGTGTCCGCGGGGCGGATGGGCTCGATCGTCGAGGGGGAGTTCCGGCCCGGCCACTTCGACGGCGTGCTCACGGTCGTGCTGAAGCTCTTCAACCTGGTCCGGCCGGACATCGCCGTGTTCGGCCAGAAGGACGCCCAGCAGCTCGCGCTGATCCGCCGCATGGTCGCGGACCTCGACGTCGGGATCGAGATCGTCGCCGGGCCGACGGTGCGCGAGCCCGACGGGCTCGCCCTCTCCAGCCGCAACCGCTACCTCTCCCCGGAGGAGCGGACCACCGCGCTCGCCCTCTCCCGCGCGCTCTTCGCCGGGGCGCGGCACCGCACGCCCAAGGAGATCCTCGGCGCGGCCCGCGCCGTGCTCGACGAGGCGGCCCAGGCCGATCCGCCGCTCGTCCTCGACTACCTCGTGCTCGTCGACCCCGCCACGTTCACCGAGGTCTCCGAGGAGCACCGGGGCGAGGCCGTGCTCGCCGTCGCCGCCCGCGTAGGGACCACCCGGCTCATCGACAACGTGGTGCTCACGCTCACCGGGCCGTGACCCGGCCGCGGCCGATACCCTGAGGGCCGGGACAGTGCCGGCGCGCACGCCCGTACGGGATCGGCGCGACCAGGGAAGGCGAGGACTTCATGCTCAGGACGATGCTCACGGCCAAGATCCACCGTGCCGTCGTCACCCAGGCCGACCTGCACTACGTGGGATCGCTGACGATCGACGAGGACCTGATGGACGCCGCCGGCATCCTCGCCGGGGAGCAGGTCCACGTGGTGGACATCGACAACGGCGCCCGGCTGGTGACCTACGCGATCCCCGGGGAGCGCGGCTCGGGGGTGATCGGGGTCAACGGCGCGGCCGCGCGGCTCATCCACCCGGGCGACCTGGTGATCATCCTGACCTACGGCCAGATGGACGAGGCCGAGGCGCGCGACTTCCGGCCGCGGATCGTGCACGTCGACCGCGCCAACCGCATCGTCGCGCTGGGCGGCGACCCGGCCGAGCCCGTCCCCGGCGGCGGGGAGCTCCGCGGGGATGTCACCACCGGGTGAGCCGGTGACCGGCCCGCCGCGTTATCGTCATGGTGACGAAAGTTATCGTCACCATGACGAAATCAGGTCGCGGTACGAGGAGACGAGCCCATGAGCCCCGCCGCCATCCCCAGACGGCTGCTCGCGCCCGAGCCGGGCTGGACGGCCGACGCCGACGTGGTCGTCGTCGGGTCGGGGATCGCCGGACTGACCGTGGCGCTCCGCTTCACCGAGCTGCGGCCCGGCGGGCGGGTGCTCGTGGTCACCAAGGACGTGCTGTCCGCCGGGTCCACCCGCTGGGCCCAGGGCGGGATCGCCGCCGCCCTCGACCCGGACGACAGCCCCGCCGAGCACATGCGGGACACCCTGATCGCCGGGGTCGGCCTCTGCGACGAGGAGGCGGTGCGCGTCCTGGTGACCGAGGGGCCCGGCGCGGTGCGCCGGCTCATGGCCCGCGGGGCCGAGTTCGACCGGGACCCGTCGGGCCGGCTCCAGCTCACCCGCGAGGGCGGCCATCGCCGTGACCGGATCGCGCACGCCGGCGGGGACGCCACCGGCACCGAGATCCAGCGGGCGCTCGTCGCCGCGGTCCGCGCGGAGCCCCGGATCGAGGTGATCGAGCACGCGCTCGCCCTCGACCTGCTCCTCGACGCGCGCGGCGCCGCCTGCGGGGTGACCCTGCACGTCATGGGCGAGGGCGCCCGGGACGGCGTCGGGGCGGTGCGCGCCGGTGCCGTGGTGCTCGCGAGCGGCGGCATGGGCCAGGTGTACGCGGCCACCACGAACCCCGTGGTCTCCACCGGAGACGGGATCGCGCTCGCGCTGCGCGCCGGCGCGGTGGTCCGGGACCTGGAGTTCGTCCAGTTCCACCCCACGGTGCTCTGGCTCGGCCCGCGGGCGACTGGCCAGCAGCCGCTGATCTCCGAGGCGGTGCGCGGCGAGGGCGCGGTGCTCATCGACGCCTCGGGGGAGCGGTTCATGCCGGGCGTGCACGAGCTCGCCGAGCTCGCGCCGCGCGACGTGGTGGCCAAGGCGATCATGCGCCGGATGCGGGAGACCGGGACGGACCACGTCTACCTCGACGCCCGCCACTTCGGGGAGGCCAAGTGGCGGGCCCGGTTCCCCACGATCCTCGAGGTCTGCCGGTCGCACGGCATCGACCCGGTCACCGAGCCCATCCCGGTCGCGCCCGCCGCGCACTACGCCAGCGGCGGCGTCCGCACCGACCTGTACGGCCGGACCAGCGTGCCGAACCTCTACGCCTGCGGCGAGGTGGCGTGCACCGGGGTGCACGGGGCCAACCGGCTCGCCTCCAACTCGCTGCTCGAAGGGCTGGTGTTCGGCGAGCGGATCGCGGCCGACCTCGCCGGGCGCGACCTCACCCCGGGTGAGCCCGCGCCCGACGACCGGCCCGCCGGCCTGGTCGACCCGCGGGTCCGGCTCAAGATCCAGGGCCACATGAGCCGCGGGGCCGGCGTGCTGCGCAGCGACCGCAGCCTGGCCGAGGTCGCCCGGGCCCTCACCGACGCGCGGTGGACCCCGATCGCGGTCGAGCCGTGCACCGAGGCCTGGGAGGCGACGAACCTGCTCACCGTCGCCTCGGCGCTGGTCGCGGCGGCCGCGGAGCGCAAGGAGACCCGCGGCTCGCACTGGCGCGAGGACCACCCGGAGCGCGACGACGACCGCTGGCTCGTCCACCTCGACATCCGTCTCACCGCGGAGGGACTCGTCATGCAGCACACGCCCCACCGGTCGCGGACGGAGCCCGGCCGGCTGCCGGCGGCGCTGGCGGCCGAGCTCGCCGGGCTCGGCATCGACCCGGACGGCCTGCTCCGGCTGATCCGCACCGCGCTGGACGAGGATCTGGCCGGCGGGCAGGACGTGACCTCGGCGGCCACCATCCCCGCCGGGCAGCGGGCCGTGGCCGACCTGGTGGCGCGCAAAGAGGGCGTGATCGCCGGCCTTCCGGTGACCGAGGCGGTCTTCCGCCAGGCCGGGCCGGAGATCGAGGTGGAGCGGCACGCCAAGGACGGGGAGCCGGCCCGGCCGGGGGACGTGCTGATGACCGTGCGCGGGCCGACGGCCACCCTGCTCACCCTGGAGCGGACCGCGCTCAACTTCCTCACCCACCTCTCCGGCGTGGCCACGCTCACCCGCCGCTGGGTGGACGCGGTCGCCGGCACCAAGGCC
The DNA here is from genome assembly GCF_000092645.1 of Thermobispora bispora DSM 43833. Lineage (NCBI taxonomy): Bacteria > Bacillati > Actinomycetota > Actinomycetes > Streptosporangiales > Streptosporangiaceae > Thermobispora > Thermobispora bispora. Next base: position 4,000,471 of record NC_014165.1, on the reverse strand, counting down.
CGCATCCGGGACAGCCGCAAGACGCTCCCCGGGCTGCGCGCGCTGGAGAAGTACGCGGTGCGCTGCGGCGGCGGGGTGAACCACCGCATGGGGCTTCACGACGCGGCGCTGATCAAAGACAATCACATCGTCGCGGCCGGGGGCGTCGCCGAGGCGTTCCGCGCGGTGCGGGAGGCCTTCCCCGGCCTGCCGATCGAGGTCGAGGTGGACTCCCTCGACCAGATCGAGCCGGCACTGGCCGCGGGGGCGGAAGAGATCCTGCTCGATAATTTCTCGGTGGAACGGCTCGCGGAAGCCGTACGACTGGTTCGCGGGAGGGCACGGTTAGAGGCGAGCGGAGGCCTGACCCTCGAAAGCGCCCGGGCGGTGGCGGAGACCGGGGTCGACTACCTGGCGGTCGGGGCGCTCACCCATTCGGCGCCGGCGCTCGACATCGGCATGGATCTTCGGGGGGCGGCCGGGTGATGGATAATCGGGGAATGCTGCTCACCATCGACGTCAGCAACACCCACACGATGCTGGGTCTGTTCGAGGGTGACGAGATCATCGAGCACTGGCGGATCGCCACCGACTCCCGCCGTACGGCCGACGAGCTGGCCGTGGTGCTCCAGGGGTTGCTCGATCAGTCGCCGATCCTGAAGACCACCGACATCAGCGGGATCGCGATCTGCTCCACCGTGCCGGCGGTGCTCAACGAGATGCGGGAGATGTCCCGGCGCTACTACGGGGACGTCCCCACGGTGATCGTGGAGCCCGGGGTGCGGACCGGCGTCCCCGTCCGGATGGACAACCCCAAAGAGGTGGGCAGCGACCGGATCGTGAACGCGCTCGCCGCCTTCAACCTGTACGGCGGGCCGTGCGTGGTGGTCGACTTCGGCACCGCGACCTCGTTCGACGCGGTCTCGGCAAGGGGCGAGTACATCGGCGCGGTGACCGCCCCCGGCGTGGAGATCTCGGTCGACGCGCTCGCCATGGCGGGCGCGCAGCTCCACAAGGTCGAGCTGATCCGGCCGCGCCAGGTGATCGCGAAGAACGCGGTCGAGGCGCTCCAGTCCGGCATCATCTACGGTTTCGCCGGCCTGGTCGACGGCATCGTGGAGCGGATGACCGCGGAGCTGGCGGACGACCCCAACGACGTCACCGTCGTGGCCACCGGGACCGGCGCGCCGTTCGTGATCGACGAGGCCCGGACCATCGACCGCCACGAACCGTGGCTCACCCTGATCGGTCTGCGCCTCGTATACCTGCGCAACACCACCTGAGGCCGATTCCGGTCGCGCGAAGTCGCTAACCTGTACGGCGTGACCGAAGACCTGACCAATCGCGACAACCTGCCGGAGCAGATGCGGGTGCGCCGGGAGAAGCTGGCCCGGCTGCGCGCCGAGGGCATCGATCCTTACCCGGTGAATTTCCCGCGTACCGCCACCCTCGCGGAGGTTCGGGAGAAATACGGTCACCTGGAGCCCGGTGCGTACACCGGTGTGCGCGTGGGCGTCACGGGCCGGGTCATGCTCTCCCGGATCGGCGGCAAGCTGTGCTTCGCGACGATCCGGGACGGCACCGGGTCCCTGCAGGTCATGCTGTCCCTCGACCGGCTGGGCGAGGAGTCGCTCGCCGCGTGGAAGCGCGACGTCGACCTCGGTGATCACATCGGGGTGGAGGGCGAGGTCGTCACCTCCCGGCGCGGTGAGCTCTCGGTCATGGCCGAGCGCTGGCAGATCACGTCCAAGTGCCTGCGGCCGCTGCCGGAGAAGCACATCGGCCTCACCGACCCGGAGGCGCGGGTCCGCCGCCGCTACGTCGACCTGATCGTCAACGACGAGGCCCGGAAGATGGCGTACATCCGCAGCGCCACGGTCCGGGCGGTGCGCGACTTCTGGCACAACGAGGGGTACCTCGAGGTCGAGACGCCGATGCTGCAGCCGATCCACGGCGGCGCGGCGGCCCGGCCGTTCAAGACCCACATCAACGCCTACGACATGGACCTCTACCTCCGGATCGCGATCGAGCTGTACCTCAAGCGGCTCGTGGTCGGAGGCATCGAGAAGGTCTTCGAGGTCAACCGGAACTTCCGGAACGAGGGTGCCGACGCCACGCACAACCCCGAGTTCACCATGCTCGAGGCGTACGGCACCTACCTCGACTACAACGACATGGCCGTGCTGACCCAGCGCATGTACCAGCACGCCGTGCAGGCCGCGCTCGGCACGACCGTCGTCGTGCACAAGGGGCAGGAGGTCGACCTCGGGCAGAAGGAGTGGCCGAAGATCACCCTGTACGGCTCGGTGTCCGAGGCGCTGGGCGAGGAGGTCACGCCCGAGACCCCGCTCGAGGAGGTCCGCAAGCACGCCGACAAGGTGGGGCTGCGCTGGGACCCGAAGTGGGGCCCGGGGAAGCTGGTCCAGGAGCTGTTCGAGGAGCTGGTCGAGCCCACGCTGATCCAGCCGACGTTCGTCTACGACTACCCGCTGGAGACCTCGCCGCTCACCCGGCAGCACCGGGACAACCCGCTGCTCACCGAGAAGTGGGACCTGATCGGGTTCGGCACCGAGCTCGGCACCGCCTACTCGGAGCTGATCGACCCGATCGAGCAGCGCCGCCGGCTCACCGAGCAGTCGCTGCTCGCGGCCGGTGGGGACCCGGAGGCGATGCAGCTCGACGAGGACTTCCTCGAGGCGCTCGAGTACGGCATGCCGCCGACGGGCGGGGTCGGGGTCGGCATCGACCGCATGATCATGGCCTTCACCGGCAAGAACATCCGGGAGACCATCCTCTTCCCGCTGGTCAAGCCCACGAGCTGAGACTGAGACGCGGCGCCGGCGGCCGCCAGGGGACCGCGGCCGCCCGCTCGATCCCCGTCGAGGGACCGGATCACCGGAACGTCGAGGGACCGGATCACCGGAACGATTCGCGCCGTCGCCCGGGCCGGGCCGCCGGCCCGGGACCGCGTGGTCATCGCCCCTGCTCCGGATGACCTTTATCGGTATCCGGCACGCCCGAAACCTGCCGGCCGGGGTTTCCTGCCGTGCCGTACCGCCGGGAACGGGCGGCGAGCCCGGGGCCGGGCACGCCCCGGTGCGCCATCCCGGCCGTCCCGTGTGCGGGCGGGCGCCGGCGAACGCCCTCGGTGCGCACGGGTTCAGCACGCCATTCCGGACGAGAAGCGCCGGAGATTGCGCGGATCGCACAAAGCCGCCCAAGGGTTGTTTTGTGTGATTGATCTTGATCGACCCGGCGAGACCTGGGGATTTATGGCCGAGCCGTGCCATCTATATCGGACGGTGATGAAGCCAAAGAATGTGCGGACGCCCCGGTCTTGTGATTTCATTCACTCTTGACGCCTTTCATGTGAAGTGTTTATTTACCCCTTGAAATAGCACTGGATCAATATCGTCGTGGGGGAGGGGCAGGACGATGAAGGTCCCCGACGTCGTCTCCAAAGATGGCGACTTCGCCGAGGACATCGAACGTGTCGGCCTCACCGATGACGAGCTGCTGATCCTCTCGCAGCTGGCCCAGGGCAACACCGCGGACCGGGTCGGGCGCAGCCTCGACGTGAGCGGCCGGACGGTGCGGCGGCGGCTGCGCGCCATCTGCGATCGGATCGGCGTGTCCACGGCGATCGAGGCGGTGGCCTGGGCGGCCCGCCGCCGGCTGATCTGAGGCCTTCCCCCGTCCCCCCCGGGCCTGGGCTCAGCCGCGACGGTCCGGAATCCCGCCGAGGAACGGTGACCTGTTCCCCGAGCCCGGGCTCAGCCGGCCGCGCCGGGATGCCCGCCGCCGGCGCGGCGTCATGACCTCGTCGGGCGCGCCGCCACATCCGGGCGCCGCCCCGGAGCCCGTCGTTCCGGCCGGGCGGCCCGGTTCCGGCCGGTGCTCTTGATCCGCCCGAGCGGAGCCGGATCGGCCCGTGGAGCGGCGTTCACCGGCGGCAGGCGTCAGCCGGGTGCGCCGGCGTACCGCGCTCCGGCACCACCGGACGGGCGCCGGGACCATGGGCCGGAGCCGGGTTCCGTGCCGCGGCGCAGAAGAAGTTCCGTACCGCGGCGCAGAAAAAAAGGCCGGTCCCGTGCGGGACCGGCGGATTTCTCATCTGCTCGCGGTCGTGGCGTCACCGGCCGCCCGGCCACGGAAGCGGCCGTCCGCATGGCCGCGGGAGCGGCCGGGCCACGCGGAGGTTCGCGGGCGGGCGCCGCTCAGTCGGCGATCCGCACCGCCCCGGCGTACGGCCGGCCGGAGATCTTGGCGATGCGCACCACGTCGCCGGTGCGCGGCGCGTGGATCATGTAGCCGCCGCCGATGTAGATGCCGACGTGGTGCAGGTCGTTGTAGAAGAAGACCAGGTCACCGGGGCGCAGCTGGTCCCGGGAGATGTGGGTGCCCGCCCGCCACAGGTCGCCGGTGTAGTGCGGCAGGCTGATGCCCACCCGCTGGTAGGCCGCCATCACCAGGCCGGAGCAGTCGTAGCCGTGCGGGCCCGCGCCGCCCCAGATGTACGGCTTGAGCTGCTGGGTGAGCGCCCACCGGGCCGCCTCGGCCGCCTTGCCCTTCCCGATGATGGGGAACCACATCTTCTTGGCCGGGCCGTCGATGCTGATGGCCACCCGGCGGTAGAGGTCGCTCTCGGCCTTCTTGACCAGCTTCTGGATCTTGACGCGGCGCGCCTCGAGGCTCTTGAGCAGCTTCTCCACCTCGGCCTGGCGGGCGTTCGCCGCCTCCTTGGCGCGCTGGGCGGCCTTCATGGCCGCGGCGACGGCCGCCACCTCCTGGCTCTGCTGCATCTCCAGCGCGTACGTGGTGGCCGCCTGGTTGAGGTACGACTTGGGATCGGTGCCGTCGATGAGGGCGAGGGCGGTGCCGAGACCGCCGGTCATGTACGAGTTCTGCGCCAGGGCGCTCGCCTTCTTCCGGCGCTCGGCGAGCTCGGCCTGGGCCTTGGCGAGGTTCTGTTTCGCGATCTTCGCGGCGCGTTGGGCGGTGGCGAGGCGGACCCGCTCGCCGTTGTACTGCTCGGTGAGTATCTCGATCTCGTTATGGAGGCGTTCGACCTCGGCGGCGAGTTTCTTGAGGTCGGGCCTCGGCTCGGCCATCGCTCCGACGGGGGCGCCGAGCACGAGTAACGCGGTGGTGATGCCGAGTAAGGCCAACCGGCGGAAGATTCCAGGTCTGCCGGAAGCGGATTTCCGGCCTCGGGCATCGTCGCCCGTGGGCCGTCCTCCACGCATGCGCACCAAGCTCCTCTCCTCCGCGTGCCGTACGTGGCGGACACCCCGGCCTGCTGCGGCTCCGGGTCATGTCCTACGGCACTCCAGGACGCCTGCCGGTTCGCGACGGGTTCGGGCCCGGAGCCGCACCTGTTCCGATCCACCGTGCACCGAGCCGAGCGCGGCCCGCCCGGGCCGTTCACTCGCTCCGCGGGTCGGCTCTCCGGCCCTCTCCGCACCGGATGCGGCGAAGACTCGGCGGCCCGGCCGGCATGAACCGGCCGGTATCTCCGCTGGACACTAGTGCACCACTGGGCACTGGCTCAACTGGAACACCGTATCTCATCTAGCTTTCACAACCGAACGATCACGGTTGGGTCACGATCTTCGTGATCTTCAGCCCCGATGAGCTCTGAAGATTCGCCTTTGTTATTAATCGGGCCTAATAACATCTGATTTGTAACGATCATCGGAGCAGCCGGCCCGCCGCGTGCCACCCGCCGCTGCCGCCGTACCGGCCCGGTGCCCGGCGGGGGCGGATTAGGCTGACGAACCATGGAGCAGGCCGCGCAGCAGACGTCCGCGAAAGCCAGGCCTGAGGAAATGCCGGAAGTGATCGTGCGCCGGGCCCGGACGCCGGATGTCCGCGCGATCCGCCGTCTCGTCGATCTGTACTCCGGGCCCGGTCCGCGCCTGCTGAAGAAGAGCACGGTCACGCTCTATGAAGACGTGCAGGAGTTCTGGGTCGCCGAGGTCGCGGGCGAGGTCGTGGGATGCGGCGCGCTGCACGTGCTCTGGGAGGACCTCGCCGAGATCCGCACGGTCGCCGTCGACCCGGCCATGCAGGGCAGGGGCATCGGGCACCGCATCGTCAGCGCGCTCATCGAGACCGCCCGGGAGCTCGGCGTAGAGCGGGTTTTCTGTCTCACCTTCGCGGTCGACTTCTTCGCCAAGCACGGCTTCCGGCCGATCCAGGGCACGCCGGTATCTCCCGAGGTCTATGCCGAGCTGCTCGCCTCGTATGACGAAGGCGTCGCCGAGTTTCTTGATCTCGAACACGTGAAGCCCAACACCTTGGGCAACACGCGAATGCTGCTATACCTCAATGGGGATTCGGAGTCCTGACCGCAAACCGGATCCTTGGTAACTTCTGTGTCTGATGTGACTATTGTGGCCCGTGTCGCTACTTTGGCTAGGGTGCAACTCGCGTGCCATATGCCGCGCATGCCGGAGTGAAACGAGGTGACACGGTGAGCACCGGACAGCCGCCGTACCCGCGCGACGATTCCGACGGCAATCCACCGCCGCCCTCGGATCGCGGGCCCAACGCGGACGCTTCCGAAAGAGCCTTCGACCCCGACGCGACGATCGTGCAGAAACCGCACTCGGGGCAGGCGCCGGATTTCGTTCCGCCTCAGACCCCCATCCCCGGCGGTTACGGCGGCCACGGCGGCACGGCTCCCTACGGGCAGCAGCCGGGCTGGCCTCCGGGCTACGGCCAGCCGGGCCAGCCGTACGGGCAGCAGCCGTACGGGGCACAGCCCTACCCGGGGGGTCACGGTCAGGGGCAGTACGGCGCCGCGGCACAGCCGTACGGTGCCGGAGGGCCGCAGTACGACCCAGCGCAGCAGCAGTACGGCCCGCAGGGTGAGCAGTACGCGCAGGGCGCGTACGGCCCGCAGCCCGGGTACGGGCAGCAGCCCGCCTACGACCCGCAGCAGTACGCCCAGCAGTACGGTCAGCAGGGCTACGCCCAGTACGGCTACGGTCAGCCGGCGTACGGGCAGCAGCCCGGCTACGACCAGCAGCAGTACGCCCAGCAGGGCTACGACCAGCAGCAGCCGTACGCCGCTTATAGTCAGCAGCCCGCCTACGCGCAGCCGGGGTACGGCCAGCCGTACCCGGGGGCGGGGACACCGCCGCCCGGGGTGCCCGCCCCGCTCGCCGAGTGGTGGCGCCGCCTGCTCGCCAGGTTCATCGACGGCCTGATCTTCCTGGTCCCGGTATTGATCATCAATTCGGTGATCAAAGATGCCCTGGTCGAGATCCGCATCGACTGGCAGACCGGTCGGGTCGAGGCCGAGAACTTCTACCTCGCGCAGGCGCTGGTCAACGTCGCGGTCGGCGTGATCCTCGTCGCCTACGAGTACCTGATGCTGAGCAGCCGGGGCCAGACCGTCGGGAAGATGGCGCTGCGCATCCGGGTGGCGCAGCTCAACGGCCACCCGCAGGGCGGCCTCGGGACGGACGTGGTGCTCAAGCGCACCCTGGTCTACATAGGCGCCGTGTTCTTCACCTGGATCCCGTATCTCGGCCTGGCGTTCTTCGCGTTCGCACTGGTCAACTACCTCTGGCTGACCTGGGACCGGCCGTACCACCAGACGCTGCACGACAAAGTGGCCCGGACGGTGGTGGTCAGGGCCGAGGGTTAGCGGTGTGGAAGCGGGGCCGGTGGTGCATGGATCACGGTCCCGCTTTTTCAATGCCCCGGTGATCGCGTAAGCGGGAAAAATCCGGAAGCGACGGTACCACCCCGGACCGGGCGGGACGCCGGGGCACGGCCGCGGCCGAATGTCCCCCGCCGGCGGCAATCGCCCGCGCCAATCCTTATGGAGCGCGGGCCGTGCGGGATAACTTCCGCCCCATATGGCCGCCGGGCTCGCCAATGGAAGCGGCTTCCCGGCGGCCGCTCCGGCGCAAAGGGAACCGCAACGTCATCCGTGCATCTTCTGGATCGTTTACCCCGCCACCGTCGGCGATCTTCCTGGTCATGCCGGGGCGATTCGCACATGGGTAAACGCCCCGCCCGGTGAGATCTGCGGGGCCTTTCCCGGCTTTCCCGGCCGGTCCCGATGGTGAGCCGTGCATATCCGCCACGGTCTCGGGCAAGGGGGCGACCCCGCCTGCCTGCGGGCTTATGAAGATCTCCTTGTCCGGGCCGGAGGAAGGATGCGGATTGCGCTCACCCGGTGAAGGGTCCTTATGCTTTCCCGGAGGCGGCCGGCGGTAACCGGGTTTCCGGCCCCACGCCCGCCCTGGCCGCGTGATCGGATTTCCCGCCAGCCCGGACACGCCGTCTGACCTGCGGCTTCGCCGCCCGCCCCGGGTCAGGCGCCCGCCCCCCGTCCGGGGCCGTCCCCCGTACCGGACGCCGAAAGAGCACGGTGATTGCCACCGGCGACCCCGGTACTCGGCATTATGGGTACGATTTCAAGCACATCCGGTAAGACGGCTGTACAGAAGGGGATTACCATTGTGTACTGGGATCGCCCTGGAGATCCGGGCGGTCGCCAGCGACGCTAACGCCGGACCAGGGGCGCGCTGGCCGGGAAGGCGGCGGATCCCCTTGCCCCTCCTGGGAAATACCTCCGACCTGGATAAGGTGTGCCGGGCCGGACGGCGGGACAGAATGTCAGGGGTAATGGTGATGGCGCCCCTTCTCCGATCATCGCCGAGAGGGGCCCATGAGAGATCGTTAAGTCGGCACGTTCCGAGAGCGGCGGCATGCGATCAGTGACGGGACCCACACCGAGAAGTCGCCCGGCCGAGGAGCGCGGACAATCCCTTCGGTGAATTGTCAGTCGGCGTAACCGGGTATATGTTTGGCTGAAGAATCTAACTTAGGGGCGAAAGGATTGCCGGATGGCCAAGCATACGCAGGTGATTCTCATCGACGATCTCGATGGCAGCGAGGCCAGTCAGACGGTCACCTTCGCGCTTGACGGCACGACATATGAGATTGATCTGAGCGACGAAAACGCCAAGAAGCTGCGTGACGCGCTGCAGCCGTTCGTCAAATGCGCGCGGCGCGCGGACACCGGTCAGAGCCGTCGCCGGCGTTCCAGCCAGCGGTCGAGCACTTTGAGCCGGGAGAAGAGCGCCGAGATCCGGGCCTGGGCGAAGGCGCACGGGCACCGGGTGAGCGACCGTGGCCGTATATCCCGGGAGATCCTGGAGGCTTATGAGGCGGCGCACTGAGCGCGCGCCGATCATCACCCGTTGATCGTGCGGTTATGCCGGCCGTCGGCCACTCCGGCTCCTCGACGGCCGGGATAGCCGCACGATCGCGTTCGCGCTCCCGTAAAACCTCGTTCGCTGGCGGCGTACGGGGAACATGTCGGGCGCCGTAGAAGGTTGGATAGAGCGTGAACGCCCTGCTCTCGGGGAACCCCTCATAGATAGGAGCGGTCGCTGGGTCGGGGCTACCATGCGGAACGACGAGGCGGATCCTCCGCACTCGCCTGACCGCGCTGTGAGGAGCGACGAGATGTTCGAGAGGTTCACCGACCGTGCGCGGCGGGTTGTCGTCCTGGCCCAGGAAGAGGCCCGGATGCTCAACCACAACTACATCGGCACTGAGCACATTCTTCTTGGTTTGATACACGAGGGCGAGGGGGTCGCCGCCAAGGCCCTGGAAAGCCTCGGTATCAGCCTTGAGGGTGTGCGCCAGCAGGTCGAGGAGATCATCGGCCAGGGCCAGTCGGCGCCTTCGGGACACATCCCGTTCACTCCGCGTGCCAAGAAGGTCCTTGAGCTGTCGCTCCGTGAGGCCCTGCAGCTCGGTCACAACTACATCGGCACGGAGCACATCCTGCTGGGCCTGATCCGCGAGGGTGAGGGCGTCGCCGCCCAGGTGCTGGTGAAGCTGGGCGCCGACCTCAACCGGGTGCGCCAGCAGGTGATCCAGCTCCTCCACGGCTACCAGGGCAAGGAGCCGGCGGCCGCGGGCGCCACGCAGGAGTCCACGCCGTCGACGTCGCTGGTGCTCGACCAGTTCGGCCGCAACCTGACCCAGGCCGCGCGGGAGGGCAAGCTCGACCCGGTCATCGGCCGGGAGAAGGAGATCGAGCGGGTGATGCAGGTCCTCTCCCGCCGGACCAAGAACAACCCGGTCCTGGTCGGGGAGCCCGGCGTCGGCAAGACCGCGGTCGTGGAGGGCCTGGCTCAGAAGATCGTCAAGGGCGAGGTGCCCGAGACGCTCAAGGACAAGCAGCTTTACACCCTCGACCTCGGTGCGCTGGTCGCCGGTTCGCGGTACCGCGGTGACTTCGAGGAGCGCCTGCGCAAGGTGCTGAAGGAGATCCGTACCCGCGGCGACATCATCCTGTTCATCGACGAGCTGCACACGCTCGTCGGCGCCGGCGCGGCCGAGGGGGCGATCGACGCGGCGAGCATCCTCAAGCCGATGCTGGCCCGTGGCGAGCTGCAGACGATCGGTGCGACGACCCTCGACGAGTACCGCAAGCACCTGGAGAAGGACGCCGCGCTCGAGCGGAGGTTCCAGCCGATTCAGGTCGCGGAGCCGAGCATCGCGCACACGATCGAGATCCTCAAGGGCCTGCGGGACCGCTACGAGGCGCACCACCGGGTCTCCATCACCGACGGCGCGCTGGTCGCCGCGGCCACGCTGGCCGACCGCTACATCAGCGACCGGTACCTGCCGGACAAGGCGATCGACCTCATCGACGAGGCCGGGTCCCGCATGCGGATCCGCCGCATGACCGCCCCGCCGGACCTGCGGGAGTACGACGAGCAGATCGCCAAGATCCGGCGCGAGAAGGAGTCCGCGATCGACGCGCAGGACTTCGAGCGCGCCGCGGCCCTCCGCGACCAGGAGAAGCAGCTCCAGCTCAAGCGGGAGCGCCGCGAGAAGGAGTGGAAGGCCGGCGACATGGACCACGTGGCCGAGGTCACGGAGGAGCTCATCGCCGAGGTCCTCGCCACGGCCACCGGCATCCCGGTGTTCAAGCTCACCGAGGAGGAGTCGCAGCGGCTGCTCCGCATGGAGGAGGAGCTGCACAAGCGGATCATCGGCCAGGACGACGCGATCAAGGCGCTGTCGCGGGCGATCCGCCGTACCCGGGCCGGTCTGAAGGACCCGCGGCGGCCCGGCGGCTCGTTCATCTTCGCCGGACCGTCCGGTGTCGGTAAGACGGAGCTGTCCAAGGCGCTCGCCGAGTTCCTGTTCGGGGACGAGGACGCGCTGATCATGCTGGACATGTCCGAGTACATGGAGAAGCACACCGTCTCGCGGCTGTTCGGCTCTCCGCCCGGCTACGTCGGGTACGAGGAGGGCGGTCAGCTGACCGAGAAGGTGCGGCGCAAGCCCTTCTCCGTGGTCCTCTTCGACGAGATCGAGAAGGCCCACCCGGACATCTTCAACTCGCTCCTGCAGATCCTGGAGGACGGCCGTCTGACCGACGCCCAGGGCCGGGTCGTGGACTTCAAGAACACGGTCATCATCATGACCACCAACCTCGGTACCCGGGACATCTCCAAGGGCATCGGGGTCGGCTTCGCGAAGTCCGACGACACCGAGACGACCTACGACCGGATGAAGGCGAAGGTCCAGGAGGAGCTCAAGCAGCACTTCCGGCCGGAGTTCCTCAACCGGGTCGACGACATCGTGGTCTTCCACCAGCTCACGCAGAAGGAGATCATCCAGATCGTCGACCTGATGATCGCCCGGGTGGACGAGCGGCTGAAGGACCGCGACATGGGCCTGGTGCTCACCGACGCCGCGAAGAAGCTGCTCGCGGAGCGCGGCTACGACCCGGTCATGGGCGCCCGGCCGCTGCGCCGGACGATCCAGCGGGAGATCGAGGACACGCTGTCGGAGAAGATCCTCTACGGCGAGCTCCGTCCGGGCCACATCGTGAAGGTCGACGTCGAGGGCGAGGGCGAGAACGCGAAGTTCGTCTTCACCGGCGAGCCCAAGCCCCCGGAGGTTCTGGACTCGGCGGCCTCGATCGCCGCATCCGTGCAGCGCTGACCTGAGCTGAACCAACGACGCCCGAGGGGCGCCCCCGACCGTCGGGAGGCGCCCCTCGACGTTTTCACAGCCCGGTTGACCAGGACATTTTTGCGCCACGACTTGTAGTACTACACTTCGTAGAGACTTGCTCGCGTGGCATGACGGAGTGCCACGCTCCGGACGCGACAGGCGTCCCCTCCCGGCGGTCCGGCGACGGCCCGCCCGGGACGGGCGCGCCGGCCCGAGCCCCGGCGGCGAGGGCCGGTCGAGCCGGGCTGATGGCCGGACCGGTGCCGCGCGGGTCGGGAGGAGAGCGTGAGCGGCGGGGTCCGCGAGCGCACGACGCTGGGAGGCACCAGATGCGCCTGTTGCACCACAACGGGACGCTCGTTCACTTGGCGTACAACGCAGGGGTCCACCCCGCTGAGGACCTCGAGAACCTGATCGCTCACCTCACCCGCTACGCGGTGCCGGTGCGCAAGAAGCTGGGCGTCGAGCGGCTGGGCATCTGCCTGTGGCTCGCCCCCGCCGTGGCCGACCACCTGATCTCCGACCGCATCGAGCTGGTCCGCCTGCGCCGGGCGCTCGACGAGCGCGGGCTCGAGGTGGTCAGCCTCAACGGCACGGGCGGCGGCAAGCGCCAGGAGTCCCCCGGCCCGGACTGGGCCAAGCCCGAGCGCTACCGGTACACGATGGCGCTCGCCAAGATCCTCGCGTTCCTGCTGCCGGAGGACGTCCAGGTCGGCAGCGTCTCCACCATCCCCATCGGCTGGTGCCGGGACTGGCCGGTCGAGCTGCACGCGATCGCGATGCGCCGGATCGAACGGCTCGCGCGGGAGCTGCGCGGCCTCTACGGCGTCACCGGGAAGATCATCCGGGTCGGCTTCGAGCCCGCCCCGGGCTGCGTGCTCGAGACCACCGAGCAGGCGGTGGAGAGCGTCGGCGGCATCGATTCGGAGCACCTCGGCGTCTGCCTCGACGTCTGCCACCTCTCCAGCGGAACGGAGGAGCGGGACGCCGCGCTCCGCGGCATCGCCCTCGCCCGCACCCCGGTGGTGAAGATCGGCCGGGTGCACGACCACGGCAGCGGCATCCCCAGCACCCAGCCGGTCATCCAGGAGACCCTCAACGCGGTGCTGTCCGGCGCGGTGGGCGGCCCGGCCCATGTGGAGGTCGAGGCGCACGAGGCCATGACGCCCAAGGCCAAGGGCCCGTCCGCGCTGGTGAACCGGCTCGCCGCCGAGCTCGACTGGACCCGACGCAACCTCACCGCGATGGGCCTCCGGCTCGCCGCCTGAGCCGCTCGCCGATCGATCCCGGCTCGCACTCCGGCGAGCCGGGGCGGCGAGGCGAGCCGCCGAGCCGTGCACGCGCTTGCGGGGCACCGCCGTACCCGGCGCCGCCCGGCTCGCGCGGTGCAGGCCTCCGCCGCGGCCCCCGAGCCGCCGCCACCGGTAGGCCTCGAGCCCGCCGCCACCGGGAGGCCGCCGGGAACGCGGGCGACGGCGCGCGGCGACCGTGCGTCCCGGCAGCCCGCCGCCGGCTCAGCCGGCCGGGAGCCGGTACGTGCCGTCCGGCAGCACCTCGGCGAGCCCGTCATCGAGCAGGCTGTCGAGCGCCCGCTCCCGCTGCGCCTGATCCGGCCAGACCGCGTCCAGGGCCGACTTCGGCACCGGGCCGTCCGCCTCCCGCAGGACGGCGAGCAGCCGCCCCCGGCACTGGCGGTCGGTCCCCGCGTAGCGCTGGCCGCGCCGTACCGGGCCCGCGGGACGGCCCGCGAGCCGCCAGGCGCACTGTCCGGCGATCGGGCAGGCCTCGCACCGGGGCGCGCGGGCCGTGCACACCAGCGCGCCGAGCTCCATCACCGCGACCGCCCAGCGCGGCGCCTCCACCTCGGGGACGAGGGACTCGGCGAGCCTCCGCTCGGCCGCGGTCGTCGCCCGCGGCGGGTGCTCCTCGCCCCGGATCGCCCGGGCGAGCACCCGGCGCACGTTCGTGTCGAGCACGGCGTGCCGGCCGCCGAAGGCGAAGCTCGCCACCGCCGCGGCCGTGTAATCGCCCACGCCGGGGAGCGCGCGCAGCTCCGCGTAGGTCGATGGCACCCGCCCGCCGTGCTCGGCGGTGATGACCTTGGCGCAGGCGTGCAGGTTGAGCGCGCGCCGCGGGTACCCCAGCCGCCCCCACTGCCGCACCGCCTCGCCCGGCGGCTCCTTGGCGAGCGCCTCGGGCGTGGGCCAGCGGGCCATCCATTCGGTCCACGCCGGCAGCACCCGCACCACCGGGGTCTGCTGGAGCATGATCTCGCTCACCAGAATGCCCCAGGGGGTGGCGTCCGGCCGCCGCCACGGCAGGTCCCGGCGGTGCGCCTCATACCAGTCGAGGATCGGTCGACGGAGTGAAACGGCCACCGTCCGACCTTATCGCCGTGCATCACCCTTCGGCGGGGCAAAGGGCCGGGCGGCTCCGACCAGGAGAAACGTCAGCTCGTACCTACGGCGGCGCGCCGATTCCCCTCCAGTGCCACGGCTCACCATACTGTGGGTATGGATCCGGACACGTTCCGTAGTGATCTCGGTATGGAGCCGGCCGACGTCTACCTGCGGCGCCGGATCGCCGTGCTCACCGGCGTGCTCGTCGTGGTGGCGGTCGTGGCCTGGGCCTGTACCCGGGGGCCGGACAAGGGCGAACATGCCGCCGTCACGGTGACGCCGTCCGGTTCGCTGGTCGTCACGCTGCCGTCGGGGGCGCCCAAGAGCGACGCGCCGGGGGCACAGGCCTCGGCGGCGCCGTCCGCGTCGCCGACGCCCAAGCCGTCGCGGACCCGCCGCCCCGGCGATCCGTGCGACGCCAAGGACCTCGTGATCGCGTTGCAGAGCGGCCAGGAGGTGTACGGCAAGGACGCCACCCCGACTTTCCTGCTCACCGTGGTGAACACCGCGCGGACCGAGTGCACGGTCGACGTGGGGCCGCGCGCCCTGGAGATGCGGGTCACCTCGAGCGGCGAGCGGATCTGGTCGACCGCGGACTGCGTGGCGGGCCCCGGGGTCGAACGGCAGACCCTGGAGCGGGGCGTCCCGTACATCCGGATCATCAAGTGGGACCGGCACCGGTCCGGGACCGACTGCAAGAGCAAGCGCCCGCGCGCCACCGCCGGCACCTACGTCGCGACCGCCTACGCCGGCGAGCTCAAGAGCTCCCGGGTCGTGTTCCGGCTGCGCTGACCCGCCGCGGGCGCCGGGGCCTTCCGGCCTAGCCGATGTGCGAGAGGGCCTCCCAGATGTTCTCCGCCTCCAGCACCTTGAGGCCGGGGGCGAAGGGCGCGGTCTGCGGGGCGGTCCGCCGCAGCGCGACGGCGCCGCCCTTCGCCGGGGGCCGCTCGAGCCGGGGGACGCCGTCCTCCAGCGACCCGGCGGGCACCACCGCCTGGGTGAACCCGAGCCGGGCCGCCTCGGCGAGCCGCCGCCGGACGTCGCGCACCGGGCGGAGCTCACCGGCGAGGCCGACCTCGCCGAGGGCGACCAGCCCGCGGGGCAGCGCGGCGTTGCCGGCCGCGCTCACCACGGCGAACAGGAGCGCCAGGTCCACGGCCGGGTCGGTCAGCCGGATGCCGCCCACCGTCGCGGTGAACACGTCGAGCCTGCTGAGCCGGGACTGCAGCCGGCGCTCGATCACCGCGAGCACCATCGCCACCCGGTACGCGTCGAGCCCGGAGGAGGTGCGGCGGGGCTGCGGGGCCTCGGTGGGGCCGACGAGCGCCTGCACCTCGGCGAGGATCGGCCGGGTGCCCTCGATCGTGACCGTGATGCAGGTCCCGGGCACGGGTTCGGCGTGCCGGGAGACGAACAGCCCGCTCGGGTCGGCGATCCCGGTGATCCCGTGCTCGTGCAGGTCGAAGCAGCCGACCTCGTCGACCGGGCCGAACCGGTTCTTCACCGCCCGCACCATCCGCAGCCGGGAGTTCCGGTCCCCCTCGAAGTGCAGCACCACGTCGACGAGGTGCTCGAGCACGCGCGGACCGGCGATCGTGCCGTCCTTGGTGACGTGGCCGACGAGCACCGTGGCCATGCTCCGCTCCTTGGCGACGCGGACCATGGTGGCCGCCACCTCGCGCACCTGGGTGACGCCCCCGGGGACGCCGGTGGCCTCGGCCGAGGCGATCGTCTGCACCGAGTCGATGATGAGCAGGCTCGGCTGGACCTTCTCGATGTGGGTGAGCACGGCGGCGAGATCGGTCTCGGCCGCGAGGTAGAGCCGGTCCTCGATCGCGCCGATCCGGTCGGCCCGCATCCGCACCTGCCCGGCCGACTCCTCACCGGTCACGTAGAGCACGGTCTCGCGCCGCGCCACGTGCGCGGCCGCGTCGAGCAGGAGCGTGGACTTGCCGATGCCGGGCTCACCGGCGATGAGCACGACCGCGCCCGGCACCAGGCCGCCGCCGAGCACCCGGTCGAGCTCGGAGATCCCGGTGGGGGACGCCTGGGCGGTGTCCGCGGCCACCTCGCCGATGGGCCGGGCCGGCGCGCTCACCGCGCCGGGCTTGACCGCCGTGGTGGCGGGCCGGGCGCCCACCTCCTCCACCGTGCCCCATGCCTGGCACTCGCCGCACCGGCCGACCCACTTGACGGTCGTCCAGCCGCACTCGGCGCATCGATACGCCGGTCTCGCTGCCTTTCCCACGATCGGGAGGCTAGCCGCCCGCGCCGACGTTCACCGAGCCGGTACGGCACGGCCGTACGGCGGATGGCGGTGGGCGGGCCCGGTGCCCGCCGGGCCGTGGCCCACCCGTGGCCGTGCGGGTTCGAGCAGCGCACCGGCGCGGGCCAAGAGGCGTCAAGGCGGTGCGCTCAGCGCGACGCCGGCGGGGCCCGGGTCAGAAGAAGCGCCAGCGGAGCACGTTGGGGTAGGGGATCTCCAGGCCGTCGATCTCGGCGAGCGCCGCCTCGGCCACCTCGGGGGTGAACTCGATGCGGAGCACGGCGGCGAGGTCCTCCCGGCTGGAGAACACCATGCGCAGGTCGAGCTCGCGGCGCTGCCAGCCGTGCCGCGCCCAGAACCGCTCGACCGCCTCGGGCGAGTACGACGGCAGGGAGGCGCGGAACCAGCGGCCGAAGGCGCCGCGGGAGGCGTCGATGTCGATGACGAAGGCGGCGCCGCCCCGGCGCATCACCCGGGCGAGCTCCCGCAGGCCCGGCTCGCACCCGGGGCCGAAGAAGTACGCCCAGCGGGCGATGGCGACGTCCACGGAGGCGTCGGCGACCGGCAGGTTCTGGGCGGTGCCGGGCCGCACGCTGACGTTGCGCAGCGCGGCGCAGCGGGCCGCGGCCATGGCGGCGAGGCCGGTGTGCGGCTCGACGCCCACCACCTGGGCGGCGTCCGCGGCGAGGGCGGGCAGGTGGAACCCGGTGCCGCAGCCGATGTCGAGCACGGTCACCCCGCGCCACGCCCGGATGGCGCGCATGGCCGCATCGGCGATCCCGTCGGGATCGACCGCCTGGTTCTCAAGCTCGTAAGTGTGGGGAGAGTTCCAGATGTTCGGGCTGGGAATGGCCCCGTGCAGGATCCGCGCCATGCGCACACGATAGGCGTCACCAGCGCGTGCTCCGATTTAGGCTGGAGCCGTGAACGGGCGCAAGCGAACGGGTCGCGATGGCGGGGGAACTGGAACGTGCCCGTGGAACCGCCGGAGGAGGCGCACGTCATGAGCGATGTCCGGGTGCCCGGCGCCAAGGTGGCGCTGTCGACCGCCTCGGTGTACCCGGAGCGGACACCTGACGCCTTCGAGCTGGCCGCGCGCCTGGGGTACGACGGCGTGGAGGTCATGGTCGGCCAGGACCCGGTGAGCCAGGACGTGGAGGTGCTCCGGCGGCTCAGCGACCACTACGAGGTGCCGGTCCTCGCGGTGCACGCGCCCTGCCTCCTGGTCACCCAGCGGGTGTGGGGCCGTGATCCCTGGGTCAAGCTGCGCCGGGCGCGGGAGGCGGCCGAGCGCCTGGGGGCGTCCACCGTGGTGGTGCACCCGCCGTTCCGCTGGCAGCGCGAGTACGCCAGGGAGTTCGAGGCGGGGCTCGCCCGGATGCGCGAGGAGACCGACGTCGTCTTCGCGGTGGAGAACATGTTCCCGCTCCGGGCGCGGGGCAGCGAGGTCGTGCCGTACGCGCCGGGCTGGAACCCGGTCGACTACGACTACCCGCACGTGACGCTCGACCTGTCGCACACCGCGGTCGCCGGCGTCGACGCGCTCGAGATGGCGGCGAAGCTGGGGGACCGGCTGGCGCACCTGCACCTCGCGGACGGGGTCGGCACCACCAACAAGGACGAGCACCTGGTGCCGGGGCGGGGCGCCCAGCCGTGCGCGCAGGTCCTGGAGCGCCTGGCGAGCACCGGGTACACCGGCCTCATCGTCCTGGAGATCAACACCCGTAAGGCGGTGAGCCGTAGCGAGCGGATCAAGGACCTCGCCGAAGGGCTGGCGTTCGCCCGGACGCACTTCGCCGCCGCGTCGACCCCCGCCTCATGAGCGAGCGGATCACCGGCGGCCACCGCGTGTTCAACCGGGTCGCGGAGGAGTACGACGCGGCGCGGCCGCACTATCCGGAGACGCTGTACCAGGCGTTAGAGGAGCTGTCCGGCGTCCGGCTCAAGGGCGCGCTCGTGCTCGACGTGGGCGCGGGGACGGGGATCGCCACCCGTGGCCTGCTCGACCGGGGGGCGAGGGTGGTCGCCCTCGACCGCGGGGAGCGCATGCTGGCCGTGCTCCGCGGCCGGACGGCCCTGGACCTGCAGTGCCGTGCCGTACTGGGGGACGGCAACGCGCTGCCGTTCCGCGACGGCGTGGCCGACCTGGTGGTCTACGCCCAGGCGTGGCACTGGCTGGACCGGCGGGCGTCGATCGCGGAGGCGGTCCGGGTGCTCCGGCCGGGCGGCGCGGTCGCGGGCTGGTGGAACATCGAGGACGCGGACAAGGCCGACTGGCTCGCCGCCCTGGAGGTGCGGCTCGCCGAGGCGTGCCCGGCGTACGTGGGGCCGGCCCTGCCGGGGTGGAGCATGCCGCCGATCGCGGAGGCGATGGCGGAGGCCGGGCTGCTGGTGGCGCAGACGTGGGTCGAGTGGACCCGTTCGGTGAGCTTGGAGGGCTTCCTCACCCACCTGCGCTCGCTCTCGTACGTCGCGGCGCTGGACGACCGGGCCGTGGCGGAGCTGCTCGCCCGGGAGCGCGCGGAGCTGGTGCGGGTGTTCCCGGACGGCCGGCTCACCGTGCCGATGCGGGTCTACCTGGCGACCGGACGGAAGGGCCCGGAGGGCTGACGCGGCGGCTCGGGGGAGTGACGCGGTGGCGGATCGGACGGCCTGTGGCGACGCGGGCCTGCGGGGGCAGGGAATCCGCCCGGGCGGGCATCCGGACGGGGCGGACACCCGTACCGCGATCCTCGCCGCGGCACGGCGCGCCTTCGCGGAGAAGGGCTTCGACAACGCGACCATCCGGGGCATCGCCCGGGAGGCGGGGGTCGACCCGGCGCTGGTGCACCACTACTTCGGCACCAAGGCCGAGCTGTTCGCCACCGCCATGCGGCTTCCGGTGGACCCGCGCGAGGTGGCCGCCACGGTGCTGGCCGGGCCGCGGGAGGAGGTCGGGGAGCGCCTGGTGCGGTGCGTGCTCGGGCTCATCGCCGAGCCGGAGACCGAGGAGCGGATCGTGGGGCTGCTGCGCTCCGCGATGAGCAACGACCAGGTGCTCGCGGCGATTCACGAGTTCTTCTCGGAGGTGGTCGCCGGTGAGGTGGCGAGCGCGCTCGGCATCCCGCCGCTCCGCCTGGAGGCGGCGATTTCGCAAATAGTAGGAATCGTGCTAATCCGGCATATACTCCGCGTGGAGCCGATGGCATCCGCCCAGGTGGACGAGCTGGTGGACCTGCTCGCGCCCACGATCCAGCGGTACCTGGGGGGTTAGCCGTTGGCGGAATTCGCCTTGTTCTAGCATCGAGCAATCCTGGTATCTAGCTCGGAAGCGGGACATCGGGTGCGCTGGCGTTCCGGCCTAGGGGGCTAAGTTACTCGCCGGTATCATTCAGTGCACCTAGTCCCGCGTTCAGGGGAGGACCCGTGCTCTGGGTAGCGATCATCGCGCTCATCGGGACGGTGGTGGCGTTCGGCGTCGCCGCTCGCCGTGTGCTGTTCCTCTATCGGCTCGCCACCAGCGGACAGCCCGCCCCGGAGCGCCTGGAGTACGCCAAGGCGAACATCGGTGCTGAGATCAAGGCGCAGCTCGTCGAGGTGTTCGGGCAGCGGAAGCTGCTGAAGTGGACCCCGTCGGGAGTCGCCCACTTCTTCGTCATGTGGGCGTTCTTCATCCTCCTGACGGTGTACATCGAGGCCTACGGCGCCATCATCCAGGGCGCCATCACCGGGCACGCCGACTTCCACATCCCGATCATCGGCACCTGGCCGGTTCTCGGCTTCCTGCAGGACTTCATCGCGGTCGCCTGCCTGCTCGGCCTGATCGTGTTCGCGGCGATCCGGGTGAAGAACTCGCCGAAGCGGCTGGGCCGCCAGTCCCGGTTCGCCGGCTCCCACCTCGGCGGGGCGTGGCTCGTCCTGTTCATGATCTTCAACATCATCTGGACGCTGTTCCTCGCCCGCGGCGCCGCGATCAACACGGGCAACTTCCCCTACGCGTCGGGCGCCTTCGCCTCCGAGGCCGTGGCCAAGATCCTGCCGAAGAGCGAGCTGCTGGAGCAGATCGGGCTCCTGCTGCACATCGGCTTCATGCTGGTCTTCCTCATCATCGTGGTGAACAGCAAGCACCTGCACATCTTCACCGCGCCGCTCAACGTGCTGTTCGCCCGCCGCCCGGACGGCCTCGGCCCGGCGCAGCCGATGCGCAGCAACGGCAAGGTCCTCGACTTCGAAGAGGCCGACCCCGAGACCGACGTCTTCGGCCGGGGCAAGATCCAGGACATCACCTGGAAGGGCTTCCTCGACTTCTACAGCTGCACCGAGTGCGGCCGCTGCCAGTCGCAGTGCCCGGCCTGGAACACCGGCAAGCCGCTCTCGCCGAAGATGCTCATCCTCGAGCAGCGCGACCACGCCTTCAAGGTCGCGCCGTACCTGCTCGCCGGGGAGAAGGAGCGGGAGAGGCTCCCCCAGGACGTGCTCACCCTGGTGGAGAAGCCGCTGGTCGGCGAGGACGGGGTCATCCACCCGGACGTGCTGTGGTCGTGCACCAACTGCGGCGCCTGCGTCGAGCAGTGCCCGGTCGACATCGAGCACATCGACCACATCCTCGACATGCGCCGCTACCAGGTCATGATCGAGTCGGCGTTCCCGTCCGAGGCGGGCGTCATGCTCAAGAACCTCGAGAACAAGGGCAACCCGTGGGGCATGTCCGAGATGAAGCGGGCCGAGTGGCTCGAGGAGCTCGACTTCGAGGTGCCCGTCGTCGAGGACAAGATGCCCGAGGACGTGGAGTACCTGTTCTGGGTCGGGTGCGCCGGCGCCCTGGAGGACCGGGCGAAGAAGACCACCAAGGCGGTCGCCGAGCTCCTGCACATCGCCGGGGTCAAGTTCGCCGTGCTGGGGCCCATGGAGGCGTGCACCGGTGACCCCGCCCGCCGCCTGGGCATGGAGTTCCTCTTCGCCATGCTCGCCCAGCAGAACATCGAGACCCTGAACGAGGCCGGGGTCAAGAAGATCGTGGCCACCTGCCCGCACTGCTTCAACACGCTCGCCCGGGAGTACCCGCAGTTCGGCGGCCACTACGAGGTGATCCACCACACCCAGCTCCTCGCCAAGCTGGTCGAGGAGGGCCGGCTCACCCCGATCACCCCGATCGAGCAGAAGATCACCTACCACGACCCGTGCTTCCTCGGCCGGCACAACAAGGTGTACACGCAGCCGCGGGACATCATGTCGAAGGTGCCCGGGGTCAAGGCCCAGGAAATGCACCGGTGCAAGGACCGCGGATTCTGCTGCGGCGCCGGTGGCGCGCGCATGTGGATGGAGGAGCGCATCGGCAAGCGGATCAACACCGAGCGGGTGGACGAGGCGCTCACCACGGATCCGGACACCGTTTCCACGGCCTGCCCGTTCTGCTTGGTCATGCTCGGCGACGCCATCAACGAGAAGAAGAACGCCGGCCAGGCCAAGGAGTCGCTGGAGGTCGTGGACGTCGCCACGCTCCTCATCAAGTCGGTCAAGGGGTAAAGGTTCTTACCGGAAATCCGTACGGTTTGTGAGATTTAACCGTCAGATGCAATTCGGTAGATCGTTTACCGGAGTAAGAACCTCTTTCTCCACATAACGGGCGAATCACGGTAACCTCAACGTTGGTTCAATCGACGGGGAGGGGACGAAACGGTGAGTGTGATCGTCACGGACGCGGAGGTCGCACTGACCGACGTCCTCTCCCTGCGATTGGCCATGGAGAAGCCGCTGACCGAGGGGGCGCGGCTCGTCCTCAAACACCGCGGCACCGGCGTCAAACGGAGCGTGGCGCTCGGCAGGCCGGTGCGGGAGGGCCGATCGGCCGGCATCGCCGTGCCCCTCGCCCCGCTCGGGCTCACCCCCGGACGCTGGGACGCCTACCTCGAGCAGGACGGCGGCCGGACCCGATTACCCTGCACCGACCCGGGCTTCTCGCTCGACCGGCTCGACGCCTACGCGCTGGAGCGCCGCACCATGGCCTACCGCGCGTACCGCACCCGGAACGGATACCTCGCGGTCAAGGTGGACCCGGCCGAGCCGGTCGCCGACGTCCGGGCGGTCTGGCTCCGCGAGGGCAGGTTCGAGGCCACCGGGGTGCTCGCCTACACCGGGCTCCACGACGACGACGAGAAGCGCGCGGCGCGGATCACCCTCCACGGCGGGGGCGCGGCGACCGTGACCGGCACGGCCACCGTGTACGGCGTCCGCTTCTTCGCCGCGCTCTCCCTCTGCGACGTGCTCGACGCCACCCCCGACGCCCAGGGTGAGTGGACGCCCGCCCTCGAGGTCGAGGGGGTCGACGGCCCGCTGGCGCTCACCAGCCGCCTCGACGATGTCGAAGGCAAGAACCGCCGGGTCCACTACCCGGTCGCGCACGTCGACGGGGTGCCGATCCGGCCGTACTTCACCGAGGACGACGAGCTGCGGCTCAGGGTGGGTCCATGAAGATCACCTTTCTGGTCCCCTCGGCGTACGGCATGCGGGGCGACGTCCGCGCCACGCTCAACCTCGCCGGGCAGCTCGCCGACCACCACGAGGTCGAGGTCGTGAGCGTGAAGCGGACCAGGCAGAGCCCGTTCTTCCCGGTGGACCCCCGGGTGACCATGCGGTGGCTGGTGGACGCCACTCCAGGCGCCCGCCGGAGCCTGCTGCCGGGCGAGCAGGTCCGCGCCGAGGTGGCGGTCTGGCGGATGCTCCGCCGGCTCCGCGCCGACGTGCTCATCACCGTGCGGCCCGCGCTGAGCGTGCAGGCGGCCCGGTACGCGCCGAAGGGCGTCATCCGCATCGCCCGGGAGTGGAGCCGGCCGAGCGTGCCGGGGCCGGTCCGCCGCTACTACCCGCGGCTCGACGCCGTGGTCACGCACACCGAGCGGTGCCGGGACGAGTGGGCGGCGGTGCTCGGCCGCGACGCGCCCCTCCACGTGATCCCCGATCCGCTCCCGCCGGCGCCGTGGCCGCGCTCGCGCATGGACAACCGGATCGTGAGCTCGGGCGGGCGCCTGGTCCCGGGCAAGGCGTACGACCGGCTGGTCCGCGCGTTCGCGATCGTCGCCGACAAGCGGCCCGACTGGCGGCTCCGGCTGTACGGCACCGGCCCGGAGGAGCGGAGGCTCCGCGCGCTCGTCTGCGACCTCGGCCTGCACAACCACGTGTACTTCATGGGCACCACTCCCGACCTGCCCGGGGAGTTCGCCAAGGCGTCGATCGTCGCCGTGCCGTCCAAGCAGGAGGTGCTCGGCATGGCCGTGCTCGAGGCGCTGAGCTGCGGGGTCCCCGTGGTCGGGTTCGACGGGCCGCGCGGCCCGGCCGGGTTCCTCCGCCCCGGGGAGGACAGCCTGCTGGTCCCGGAGGGCGAGAACGAGATCGAGGGGTACGCCGCCGCGATCCTCACGCTCATCGACGACGAGCGGCGCCGCATGTCGCTCGCGGCCGGCGCGCTGCGGTCCGCCGCCGCGCACGCGGCCCCGGTCGTGGCGGGGCGCTGGCGGGAGCTCATGGGCGCCCTTACGGCGTGAGGCCGTGAAACCGGCTTCTCGCGGCCGCGACCGGGCGGAGACCGGGCAAGGTAGCGTTGGAAGCATGCACGGGTACAGCGCGGACAAGCAGGCCTATCTCGTGCGCCTGCGCCGGATCGAGGGGCAGGTCCGAGGGCTTCAGCGGATGGTCGAACAGGACGCCTACTGCATCGACATCCTCACCCAGGTCTCCGCGGTGACCCGTGCGCTCCAGTCGGTGGCCCTCGGCCTGCTCGAGGATCACATCGGGCACTGCGTGGCCGAGGCGATCAGCAAGGGCGGCCCGCAGGCCGAGGAGAAGGTGAAGGAGGCCGCGGCGGCCATCGCCCGGCTCGTCCGGTCGTGAGCGGCGTTCTCGCCGGCTGAGCGTTCCGGCCCGTCTCGCGCGGGGCGTCAGGCCTGGGCGTCCCGGCCTCTCCGGTCGCGTGGGTCCCGGGCCGGCACCCGATCCCGGGCCCCGGACGAGAGCCCGGGATCGGGGTGTCCGCCCGCGGCTCGATGTTCCGCGTGCTGTCAGTGTTTCGCCGAAGTCCGCAACCCGAGCGCGTTGTCCAGCTCTTCCAAGGTCAGCCGGTCACCCGCGACGTTGACGGCTGCCAGTACCTCGGCGTAGAGCGCGATCTCGTCCAACGCGACACGGTCGTGGACCCGAGAGTCGAGATCGTCGTGTCCCACCGCGCCGTCCTTCCTTCTGCAGCCCACACCCAACCACGAGGTTACGTCTGAGTACCTTGCGGCGACATGGCCCAACAGGGTCATTCAGCGCCGCATCGGTGGTCCCATATGGATCATTTCCCGGCGAAGCCAGTCACGATTCGGTGAAACCAGTGGTGAATAAGGGAAGAGATTGCTAAAGCACGAGTAAGGGGGAAATATCGGTCTTCGGGGTTTACTTGTGGCCGAGGACCGTTCTTCTCTCATGCCCTCCATCGGGCCCCGGCGAGGCCCGGAAGATCAACGGCCGTCACCGGGCGCCCCGGCCGTCTCCACCGATCTTCACCGATCTCCACCGGCTGACCGGTCCCAGCCGTAACCGTCTGCGCGGGCCGGCCCCGGAGCACGCCCGCTCAGGGCCGGTCGAGCCCCGGCGCGCCCGCGTGCGGCGGGGTGAGCGGCGGGTGGAGGCCCCAGCCGGAGGCCGGGCCCGGCTCGACCGGCGGGTCGTCCCGCTGATGGATCAGGCAGCGCGTGACGGCCGAGGAGACCGCGAACCCCCGCTCCGGCGACGGCGTGCCGGTCAGCGCGCACCAGGCCAGGCCGGTGGCGTACGCGGCGCCCAGCAGCGCGGCCGCGGTGTCCCGGTCCGGCGGCACCAGCGCCGCGGGCAGCTCCCCGCTCCGGGGCCAGCACGCGCGCAGCGGATACGACTCATCGGTGAGCGCGAGGTAGAGCGCCTGCCGGAGCTCGTCGTCGATCCAGGCGTAGATCGTGGTCACCGCGTCGGCCCCCCGCTGCGGCTCGGCCGCGGCGAACAGCTCGTGCAGGTCGGCGGCGAGCAGGGCGACCGCGACCAGCCGAGGCTCGAACCCGCGCGGCGCCGTGTAGGCGAGGGACTCGGCGAGGTCGTAGAGGCGGTGCCGGAAGTGCTCCCCGAGGGAGAGCTCCGACAGCGTCGCCCACGCGAGCGTGGGCGGGCATCGGGACAGCCAGGCGCGCCGTACCGCGTCGCCGTCCAGGGCGTGCTGATCGAGCCAGGGCTGGGCGAGCAGCGGCTCGACCATGGCGAGCAGGGCGTCGGCGCGCGGCCGGAACCGGGCGTCGGCGCGGAGCACCGCGGCGGTGTCGGCCATCGCCTGGGCGAGCCGGAGACCCGCCTCGTGCGCCCCGGCCCGCATGCGCTCCGCGTAGAGCGAGGCGAGCGCGTCGAGCGAGCCCATCGGCAGCCAGCGCACCCAGTCGTCGCCGGGGAGCGGCCGGGCGAGGAACTCGCCGAACATCGAGAGCAGCACCTCGTTGCCGTCGAAGGCGGGCGCGTAGGCGCACCACATGATCGTGCCCCACACCGCGGCCACCGTGCTCAGCACGTCCGAGGCGAACACCGCGCGGAAGCGGGGCTCGGTGAGCGGGAAGTCGGGGCGGTGCACCTTGCGGTGGACGGCCAGCACCTCCCGGACGCGATCGGTGATGTGCCGGGGCACGTCCGGGCCGACGAAGGCGAGGGTCGAGCCGCGGTCGGCGGCGAAGTCGGCGCCGGCCGGGATCAGCTCGGGCGGGATCACCACACCCGGCGGCATCGGCCGGGTGGCGGCGCGGAAGCCCGGGTTGAGCGGGGGCGCGGACAGATGCCAGCGGCCATCGACCTTGTCAAGGCGGTACCACCGCGCGTGCGCGCCGAACAGCCAGCGGGACCCGTCCCGGGCGGCCAGGACCCGCTCGGCAATGGCGTGCGCCTTCGTCGCCGGTGGGAGCGGTGCCCAGCGCGGGTCGGCGACCATGGCGCGCACATCCTGTTCGATCGCCGTGAACCCGTCCCAGTGCACGCGGCAATGGTAATTCCCAAGCTCGGGCACAGCCGATCTAGACGGATATGGTGTGAAATTTCATCTCATTCCTGTGGCAGACTGTCCAGGATTGTGGCTAATTCGTTCCAGAAGTTGATCCTCGCTTGGCTCGTCCGCTCTTTGGGTATTTGATCGGTGCTCGTGACCGAAACCCAGCGAACCTCGGCCGGAGAACGTCCTGACATGTCCGGATCGCCGCCTCGGACCGGTGAACCGCAGACCGCGGGGGATCGCGGTCCCGAGGCGGGGCGGGGCGCACGCGCCGCGGGACGCCCGCTCGTCCACCCGGCGGACGGGAACGCCCTGCTGATCTGGGCCTTCTGGCAGGTCGCCGCGTACATCTACATGATGCTCGCGGCCCCTGGCCGCACCGACGCACCGATCCTCGACCGGCTCACGCCGTGGGATTCGGAGAACTTCATCGCCATCGCCCAGTACGGCTACGACGGCCCGCCGGACATGCCGGACGCGCCGAAGCTGGTGGCGTTCTTCCCCGGGCTCCCGCTCCTGCTCCGCGTGCTGAGCACGGTGATCCCCGACTACGACCTCGCCATCGTGCTCGTCTCGTTCGTCGCGAGCGCGGTGGTCGCGGTGGCGCTGGCCCGGCTGAGCGAGTCGTACCGCGAGGGCACCGGCACCTGGACCGTGGTCGCGTTCTTCCTCAGCCCGTTCGCGGTGTTCATGCTCGCCGGGTACTCCGAGGCCCCCTTCCTCGCCCTCGCGCTCCCGGCGTGGCTGCTCGCCCGGAGGGGCCGGTGGGAGGCGGCCGCGATCTGCGCCGCCTTGGCCTCGACCATCCGGATCACCGGCCTCTTCCTCGCCTTCGGCCTCGCGGTGCGGTTCCTGGTGGCCGAGAACGGGCTGCGGGAGCGCGGATGGCGCTCGGCCCCCTGGCTCGTGCTGCCGGCCGTACCGGTCGCCCTCTTCATGGGCTACCTGTGGGCGCGCACCGGCGACCTGTTCGCCTGGCAGCACGCTCAGGCGCAGTACTGGGGCCGGTACGCGGAGTGGCCGTGGCAGGTGTTCCTCAACACCTGGGAGCGGTCGGTGAACGAGGAGGTGCTGCGCACCTCCTACCGGGAGGAGATGATCGCGGCCGGCGTGCTGGTGGCGCTGATCGCGTGGCGGGTCGTGCGCCGCGACTGGCCCGACGTCGCCTACCTCGCGCCGCAGGCCGTGGCGCTGCTCGTCATGTCCTCGTTCTACATGTCGGTCGGCCGCGCCTCGCTGCTGTGGTGGCCGCTCTACCTCTCCGTCGGGCTCACCGGCTCCCGGCGCCCCTGGGTCTTCATGGCCTATCTCTCGGTCGCCGCACCGGTCATGGCAATCAATGTCGGAAATTTCACCACTGGTGCCTGGGTGGGATGACCTGTGGTCGCCTACCGTCGGCGACAGGGGTGAGCCGTCCGCCGCGGCGGCCCGCCCACCGTGACCACGTCACCGCTCAGGACCCGGGAGGTGCGGCGCGTGCGGCGAGCCGAGGAAGGACGCCGGCCGGCGATGCCCGCGATGGTGGCGATGGTGGTGGCCCTCCCCATCGTCCTGCTGCCGCCGGCCGCGCGCCTGGTGGCCGGCCCGCGGGCTGGGGACCCCGGCACGGGCGCCGGCACCCCGGCCACCGGCCCGGCGGAGCCCCAGGCCGGCGGCGCCCGGTCCCCGGTGGCCGCTCCCGGCGCCCCCGGTTCCGGTCCGGTGACCTCCGGGCCCGTTGAGACCGGGGCCGCGGAGGGCGCGGCGGTGCGCGCCGCGCCGGCGGAGGACGGCCGGGCCGCGGCGGACCGGGCCGGCGGCGCCGCCGGCCCCGCGATGGAGCGCATCGACGTGCTGACCTACAACGTGTGCGCGGCCGGGAACCGCGACGGCACCTGCGTGGACACCCTCAAGCCGGCGCGCCGCAAGGTCTGGGCCAAGACCGTGGCCGGGCTGATCAAGCGCCGGGGCATCGAGATGGCCTCCTTCACGGAGATGTGCTATGCCCAGGTGAGCCTGCTCCGGCGGGAGCTGCCCGGCTACCGGTTCGTCTGGTACGGGATCGACCGGCCGGGCGGCCGGCGCGGCCCCGACCGGTGCCGGCGCCTCTGGGGCGGGCTCGCCGGCCGGGCGGTCCCGCCCGACGGGAAGTCCTTCGGCATGGCGCTGGCAATCCGGGGCCGCACCATCGGCCCGCCGCTGCGGCGCCGGCTCCGGGCCGACCTGCCCCCCGACCGCCCGGACGCCCGGATCCACCCCCGCGGCCTGCTCTGCGCCCGGGGCGTGCTCGGCCGGCGGCGGGCGGTCGGCTGCGTCACCCACATCTCCGCGACCGAGTCCCCGCGCCAGGTCGCCGAGCTCGTCGCGGAGTACGCCGCCGGCGACCCGGTGATCCTCACCGGCGACTTCAACCGGAAGCCCGGGGACCGGGAGCTGTCCTGCCTGTACGGCATGGGCCTCGGCGAGGGGGAGTACACGGAGGTGGACGCCGCGCCGGACGGCGTGCCGCGGCGGGGCGGCGCCCCCACGACCAGGGGCGGCAGGAAGATCGACTACATCTTCGCGACCGAGGACGACTTCCTGCCGGACGGCGCCGAGGTGATCTCCGTGAAGCCGGAGCTCTCCGACCACCGGCCGCTCACCGGGACGCTCGGCTGCCGGCGGTGACCGGCCCGCGGGCCTGGAGCACCGGGGCGGCCGGGGCCGTCGGGGCGGGGGTGCGCCCTGCCGGCGCGGACCGGTTCAGCGCACGCCGTCAAGTGCGTCCTGGTGGGCGCAGGCCGGATCAGCGCAGCCGGTTGGCCGCGGCGTGCCGGCGCGCCTTCGCCACGTACCGGTCGGGGGTCTTGGCGAACGACGCCCGGTCCGCGTCGGTGAGCTCCCGGATGATCCTCCCGGGCACGCCGGCGACCAGCACGCCGGCGGGGATCTTCGTGCCCGGGGTGACCACGGCGCCCGCCGCGATCAGGGAGCCCGCGCCGATCACCGCCCCGCCGAGCACGACCGCGCCGATGCCGATCAGCGCCCCCTGCTCGACGCGCGCCCCGTGGACCATGGCGCGGTGGCCGAGGCTCACCCGGTCCTTGAGGATCGCGGGCTCGCCCGGGTCGGCGTGGAGGCAGCACAGGTCCTGGATGTTGCACTCGGCGCCGACCTCGATCCATTCGTCGTCCCCGCGGAGGACCGAGCCGTACCAGACGTTCGAGGCGCGGCCGAGCCGTACCTTGCCGACGACCACGGCGCCGGGCGCGATCCACGCCTCCGGGTGGATGTCCGGGGTGGCGCCGCCGTCCAGTTCCGCGATGTATGGCATGCCGTCATGATTCCACGCCGCCGGTTCCCGGCCGCGGGCCGGTGCCGGGCCGGATCGGGTGTGATTCCCTACCGGCTTCGGCGTTCGGGTTGCGATAGCCGGTTGATCGCAGGAAAGTCGAGAATCTGACGTGCCTACCGTCTAACCCCCGATCCGCAGGACTTGTGATGACCAATCAGACCGATAACTTCCCCGACCTCGCGAACGAGGAGTCCTTCGAAGTCGTCATGCGCGGCTATAGCCGCCGCCAGGTCCACGAGTACATGATCCGGACCCGGAACCAGATCCGTGACCTGGAGGAGCGGCTCGCGCGCGCCATCGAGCAGGCCGAGCAGGCCCGGGTCGAGCTCGCCGAGGCGCGGCGCAAGATGGCGGCCTCGCCGCAGAACCCCGAGGAGCTGGGGGAGCGGTTGAGCCAGATCCTCCGGCTGGCCCAGGAGGAGGCCGCGGCCAACCGGCAGGCCTCCGAGGAGGAGGCGGCGCGGCTCCGGGAGAACGCGCGGGCGGAGGCCGAGCGGATGGTCGCATCGGCGCGGGAGCAGGCGGACGCGATCAGGTCGGCCGCGCAGGACGAGGCCGAGCGCCGGATCGCCGAGGCCACGGCCACGGCCGAGCGGCTCGTGTCGCAGGCGACCGCCGAGGCCGAGGAGACCCTGGGGAGCGCGCGCGCCGAGGCGGAGGAGACCCGCCGCAGCGCGCAGTCCGAGGCGGAGCGGCTCGTCACCAGCGCGCGGATGGAGGCGGAGCGGCTCGTCGGGGAGGCGCGCGCCCAGGCGGAGTCCATCGTCACGGCGGCGCAGCAGCGGGCGACCATGCTGGACGAGCACACCGGCCGCCGGGTCGCGTTCCTCACCGACTCGCACCGGGAGGTCATGCGCCGGCTCAACGAGATCGGGGCGATGGTCAACGACCTGCTCCACCGGGAGGCCGCCGCCGGCCCGCTGATCGACGAGGCCTCGGTGCTGCCGCCCCCGCCGATGATCCAGCAGCCCTTCCTGCCGGAGACGCCGGCCGGGCAGGAGCCGGGCTACACCCACGCGGAGGATCCGGTCGTGGTCGCCGACCACACCCAGGAACGCGAACCGAGCGACACCCCCGGGGTGGACGACGAGGACGTCCGGGTGATCGCGGAGGAGCGGCGCCCGGCCTCCGACCCAGAGGCGAAGGAGGACACGGACGTGACGCTCGACCGGATCGAGCAGCAGGAGCGGCTGCCGCAGTAGCCCTTGCCGGGTTCGCGGGCATGATGAGCGGTGCCCGGGCCTCGCGGCCTGCCGCCAGCGGGCGCCGAGCGGGGCCGATGCGCCCGGGCCTCCCGGATCGGGGTGCCGGCGGGCCACCCGGCCTTCCGGCGCCGCCCGGGGCTGACGCCGGAAGGCCCGGTTGACGGAAGGCCGGCACCGGAAGGTTTCGCGGTGGAAGCCCCCGCCCCCGATCGGGTCAGGGGCTTCCGTGCACGAATCGGCGGGGTGGCGCGTGCGTGGCCGACCGGCCGCGCGGCCCCTCGGGATAGCCGCGCCGTTGCCGACAGTCACCGCCCGGCCGGTGGCCGGCCGGGGTGGGCGGGTGCTGCCAGGTCGCCCACCGCCGGCCAACGCCACTCCGCCATCCGGGGAACGGGCGGGCGACGTTGCCGAGGTGCTGCCCCACGGACACCTGTCCCTCGCCCCTCGCCGCGGTCGCCCACTCGTTCGGGTGGCTGCTTTCACGGTGCGCGACTTCTCTAGAGAAATCAATGCGCAATACGGTCAGGTCACCCTATCGGTGGACCTGGGGGTCGGATCCGGCGCCGTACGGCATCTCCGGCGGCGCGGGGTGGGGTCAGCGGGCACGGCGGCGGGGCGCATCCGCGAGGCGCGTGGGGCCGCCGGGCAGAGTGGGTTCGCCAGGCCGCGGCCGTCGTCGCCGGCCGGCGGCGAGGCGTGGGAGCGGGGCCGTGGGCGCGGCCGCGGTGCCCGCCGGGGCCGGCGGGAGGTCGGTCGGAAGCGGGTGACGGATCCGCGCGGTCGCGGACGCTCCGGGGGACGCCTAGGCGTCGAAGTCGTACTGCAGGACGTATGAGGCCGAGTCGAGGAGCATCTCGTTGTACTCGACGGCCACGCCCGCGGCGGTGTAGGCGATCCGGTCGATGACGATGAGCGGGGTGCCCGCGGGCATCTCCAGCAGCTTGGCCTCGTTCGGCAGCGGCATCCGTGCCCGGACCTCCTCGGTGAACCGCGCCGGAGCGTGACCGAGCTCCCCGAGCCTGGCGTAGACCCCTCCCGGGCCGGTGTCGGCCTCGGTGATCGGCGTCCCCCCAACGATGGCGGCCGGGTAGTGCGAGGCCGCGAGCTGCACGGGCCGCCCTTCCACGGAATAGCGACGGCGGCGCACCCACACCTCGTCGGTGCCGAGCACCTCGGCCACCCGTCCGCCGGCCTTCTCCCGCGTGACGCGCAGCTCGTCCACCGTGTACGGCCGGCCCATGGTGTCGTGGTCCCAGATCGCCCGGCCGTCACCCCACTGCTCGCGGGAGAGCCGCCGCGGCCCGTGCCGCCGGATGGGCCGAAACAGCCGGACGTACACGCCCGATCCCCGTCGTGGTACGGCCAAGCCCTCGTTGATGAGCACGGCGAGCGCCTGCCGGGCGGTCGCCCTGGCGACGCCGTACTCGTTCATGAGCGCGTTCTCGCCCGGGAGCCGATCACCATCGCCGAGCGCGCCGGACAGGATCTGCTCGCGCAGCCGATCGGCGATGCGGCGATAGATCGGGGACTCGTGATGCACGGGGGACTCCGTCACGTTCGATCACCCTCTGTCACCAACGGGGGATTGGTGTCACAGAGAACTTGCCCCGTACCGTCCCTGTTCGCACCGTGCTGCGGGGTGGTCAAGGGGTGAATTTCCGGTTCTGCCCGGCGCGCGTGCGGCGCGCGCCGTCGCCTGGTCCCGGGGTCATGCGCGCGGTCCGGCGGCGGATCAGAAAGGGTATGCGTGCAGAAAACCCAAAAAGGGGACATAATGCATCGCCTAAAAGGAGGCGATAAATGATCACTCGCGCCGAATGCGAGTCCTTGGATGACAAGGACCCCTTGCGGGCCTTCCGGGATGAGTTCCGGCTTCCGCCGGGCGTCGTCTACCTGCTCGGCAACTCCTTGGGGGCGCTCCCCAAGCGGACCCCGGAACGGGTCGCCCATACCGTGGAGACCGAGTGGGGCCGGGACCTCACCGCGAGCTGGAACAAGGCGGGCTGGTGGGACCTGCCGCAGACCACCGGTGACCGGATCGCCCCGCTGATCGGCGCGGGCCCGGGGCAGGTGATCGCGGGCGACTCCACCTCGGTGAACATCTTCAAGGCCGTCTCCGCCGCGCTGCCGCTGCGCCCCGGCCGCCGCGTCATCGTCTCCGATCTCGACAACTTCTCCACGGACCGGTACGTGGTCGAGGGCATCGCCAAGACCATGGGGTACGAGGTCCGGGAGATCGGCTGGGGCGAGGGCGCTCCCGGCCTCGACGAGGCGCTCGGCGACGACGTCGCCTGCGTGCTCCTCTCCCACGTGGACTACCGCACGGGCGCGCGGCACGACATGGCCTCGGTCACCGCCCGGGTCCACGCGGCCGGCGCGATCATGATCTGGGACCTGTGCCACTCCGCCGGGGCGATGCCCGTCGACGTGGGGGAGGCGGACTTCGCGGTCGGCTGCACCTACAAGTACCTCAACGGCGGCCCCGGCGCGCCCGCGTACCTCTACGTCGCCCCCCGCCACCAGGAGGTCGTGCAGAACGCGATCTGCGGCTGGCACGGGCACGCCGCGCCGTTCGCCTTCGAGCCGTACTATCGGCCCGCGGCCGGGGTGCGGCGGTTCGCCACGGGCAGCCCGCCCGTGCTCGCCTACGCCGCGCTCAACGCGTCGCTCGACATCTGGGAGCGGGTGGACCTGGAGCGGCTGCGGGAGAAGAGCCTGGCGCTGACCTCGCTGTTCATCGAGCTCGTCGACGAGCTCGCCCCCGCCTCCCGCAGCGGGCTCACCCTGGTCACCCCGCGCGACCCGGAGCGGCGCGGCAGCCAGGTGAGCTACCGCCACCCGGAGGGCTACCCGATCGTCCGCGCGCTCGCCGACCGCGGGGTCATCGCCGACTACCGGGAGCCCGAGCTGGTCCGGTTCGGCTTCGCCGCGCTCTACCTCCGCCACGTCGACGTCTACGACGCCGCGACCGCGCTCGCCGAGGTGATCGAGAGCGAGCCGTGGCGGGACGAGCGGTACCGGCAGCGGCTCACCGTCACCTGAGCGGGCGGGCCGTACGGCGGGCCGGGGAGGGTCAGCGCCGCTTGGCGAGGTCGGCCACGATGTCGCTGGCGAGCGCCACGCAGTGGTGGCAGATCCGGCCGCCCTCCCCGTACACCATGAACACCCGGGGCCCCGGCTGCCGCCGGCAGAAGGAGCACGCCGTCTCGAGCTTGCGGCGGCGGTTCGCCAGGCGGCGGCGGGTGAACGGCCGGGCCAGGAGGCGCCGTCTGACCGAGCGCGGAGCGGGCGCGAGCCGCTCCAGGATCGCGGCCCACGAGATGCCGGCCTCCCTGGCCTCGCGGAGGGCGAGGTCGAGCATGGGGTCGGCCTCGGCACCGAGCTCCCGGCCGATCGCGATCGCCGCGGCCAGGTTCTCCAGCGGGTTCGCCGGATCGGCCGAGCGTGACCGGGCTTGCTCCAGTAAGTCAGCTGGCTCCATGCCGGTCACCTTAGGCCGACATTCGATGATCATCAAACGGAGTCGATCTTGAAGTCCGCCGGGCGCGGCGGCCCGTGGCCACCCCACGGCGCCCGGGAGGAGCTCGCGTGAACCGATCCGCCCCGGCAGCCCACCGGCCCGCCCGCCTGACGGCGCCTCGCCGGAGCCCACCGGGGCCCGCTCACTCCGGCCGGTGCGGCCGCCCCGACCGGCCGTTCGCCCCGCGCCGGAGCCGACGCCCGGCCGGACCGGGCCGCTCGTGCGCGCCCGGAGCCGGCACCCCGCCGGAGCACCGCCCCCTTCGGGAGGGCGCGGCCCGGCGGCGCGCCTGCGGTGAACCCGCGACCGTCCGCCCCGGAATACGGGGCCGCGGGGCGGGGTTCACCGAAACGGTTTCGCGGCCCTGCCCCCGCAGACGCCGCCGAGGCCAGGAAAACGACCATCCTTTCGGACAGGAGGCCTCTTCAGTGACGGCAACCGGCCAGGACGGACGCACCAAGGTCGACTTCTACTTCGATCCGGTGTGCCCCTTCGCCTGGATCACCTCCCGCTGGATCCTGGAGGTGGAGAAGCACCGCGACATCGACCTGCGTTTCCGGGTCATGAGCCTGTCGGTGCTCAACGAGGGCAGGGACGTCCCCGAGGAGTACCGTGAGCTGCTCCAGCGCGCCTGGGGACCGGTGCGGGTCTGCGCGGCGGCCGCCGTGCATCACGGCGAGGCCGTGCTCCGCGACCTCTACACGGCGCTCGGCACCCGCATCCACAACCAGAACAACAAGGACTTCGACGCCGTCGTCAAGGAGTCCCTCGCCGAGATCGGCCTCCCCCTCGAGCTGGCCGAGGCCGCGAACAGCACGGAGTACGACGAGGCGCTGCGCAAGAGCCACCACGAGGGCATGGACCCGGTCGGCCTCGACGTGGGGACGCCGACCATCCACGTCAACGGGGTGGCGTTCTTCGGGCCGGTGCTCACCAAGATCCCCCGCGGTGAGGAGGCCGTCCGGATGTTCGACGCGACCGTCGCGCTCGCGAGCTACCCGTACTTCTTCGAGCTGAAGCGGACCCGCACCGGCGAGCTCGACTTCAGCTGACCGGCGGCGGGCCGCTCACCGGGGGACCCGCCGCCGGTCGGCGAGGCGGCGCGACGATCCGCCTGACCCCGGCGCTCCGTCCGGCCGCCAGGCCGGGCGGGCCCGCCCAGGGTCCCCGCGCCGGTGCCGGGCGCGCGGGCTCGCGCCCCGGTCCGGTCGGCCGCCGTGGGCCCGACGGCCGGGATCAGACGAAGTAGCGCAGCGTCACGTACAGCCAGGCCACCACGGTGCTCACGAAGGTGACCAGCAGGCCGTACCGGGTGAACTCCCAGAAGGAGATGTGCTGGCCGCTGCGCGCGGCCAGGCCGATGGCCACCACGTTGGCGCTCGCGGCGACCGCGGTGCCGTTGCCGCTGTAGTCGGCGCCCAGGGCGAACGCCCACCACAGCGCCTGCGCGATCTGCGGATCGGTCACCTGGTCGGCGAGCGCCTCCACGATCGGCGCCATGGTGGCGGTGTAGGGGATGTTGTCGAAGAACGCGCCGAGCACGGCCGAGCCGTACAGCAGCGAGCTGGCCGCGGCGAAGTAGTTGTCCCCCACCAGCTCGACGACCCACCGGCCGGCGGTCTCGATGACGCCGGTGTGCGACAGCCCCGCGACCATGACGAACAGGCCCATGAAGAACACCAGCGTGGGCCATTCGACCCGGCGCAGGACGTCGTGGACGTCGACACCGGACACCAGGATCATCGCCCCGGCCCCGAGCAGGGCGACGATGGACGGCTCGACGTGCACCACCGCGTGCAGGCCGAAGCCGATGATCACCAGGCCGAGCACGATCAGGCAGCGGACCAGCAGGCGGCTGTCCTTGATGGCCCGCCCCTCCTGCAGCTCCATGACCTCCGCGACGTGCTCGGGGTTGTACTGGAAGGACCGGCGGAACATCAGCCAGCACAGCGGGAGGAAGACCGCCATCGTGATGATGACGGCCGGCGTCATGTGCAGGAGGAAGTCGTTGAAGCTCAGCCCGGCCCGGCTGCCGATGATGATGTTGGGCGGGTCGCCGATGAGGGTGGAGGCGCCGCCGATGTTGGAGGCGAGCACCTCCGCGATCAGGTAGGGCTTGGGCGAGATCCGCAGCCGGTCGCACACCACCAGGGTGACCGGCGCGACGAGCATGATGGTGGTGACGTTGTCGAGGAACGGCGAGGCGATCGCCGTGATGGCCATCAGCATCAGCATCAGCCGGTACGGCCGGCCGCGGGAGCGCTTGGCCGCCCAGATGGCCAGGTAGTCGAACACGCCGGTCTGCATGATGATCCCGACGATGATCATCATGCCGAGCAGCAGGAAGATGACGTTCCAGTCGATGCCGGCGTGCTCGGAGAAGAACACCTCGTCGCCGGGGATGAGCCCGGTGAGGGCCATCAGGCCGGCGGCGATGAGCACCACCTTGACCTTGTCGACCTTCTCGGTGGCGATGAACCCGAACGCCACCACGAAGATCGTGAGAGCGAGGATCGCGCTCATCGACCACGCCCCGGGGGTCCGTGACGGAGCGAGGTCGCGGTGGCCGCCGATATCGCCGAATCAGCCGTGGCGGCCGGGAACGCCGGGACGCGCGGCCCGGCATTCCGTGTCGTCCGGATACCGGTCATGGTGCGGTCACCTTTCATCTGGGGTGCGCCACGCGGGCACACCGAACGGGCATGGTCGATCACGTGCGGTGACGGCAGGGCGATCCGGCCGGGCACACGGGCCGGCAGGCCGTGGGGAGTGCCCAGGGGGATGGGACGGCCGGAGCGCGTCCCCGCCGCACACCGCCGAAGTCTGAGATGGCGTGGACGCCGCGATGCGGCTCAGCGGAGGATCAAGAGCGCTGCGCCGCGGCGATGGGGCGGCTGTGAGGCCGCGACGGGGTGGGCGGCGGACCCGGTGTTCCGGGCGGGCATGCGGATCGGTCGTCGTCTACCCCGCGCCGGATCTGCCGCGTGCGTTTACCCCGGCGTGCACGGCGCAGGCGATGCGGAGGGTACGGGGACGGAGTCCGCCGCCGGAAGACCGTCGGCGTGCTGTGGGGCCGACCCGGCGGGATGCCGAGGGGTGCGGCGTCAGGGCATGCGAAAGCGGCCGCGGGCGTGGGATCGCTCGCGGTCACCGTCATGCGCACTCCTCCTGCGTTCCGTCTCCCATTTCCATTTTCTTACCCAGACGTTCATCAGGAAATCAGGCCTACCACCCATCTCGGCGGGGGTGAGATGTGTAAAAGCCGGGCAATGGGAGGTTTCTGGGACCAGACGGGGGACCAGGGCACGCTCGCATACCGGAACCTCCCGCCATCTATGGCAGGGTGGACAGTAGGCCGGTGCGCACGGGCGCGCGGCGCACGGGGTGAACCACAGGATGACGGACCGGGGTGAACGCGGTGGCCGCCCGGAGGAACGGCGTGCCGAGGTGCGGACCGATCGGCGAGCGGAGGAGCGTGGCCGCGGATCGGCCGAGGGCGCGGTGGCGGTGACCCGGCCCGCGGCCGGCGACGGGGCCGGACCCTCCGGAGCCCCCACGGGCACCGGCCCGCGCCAGATCCGCCGGCGGGGCGCGCGACTCTCGCCCGCCCAGGCGCTGTTCCGCCGGCTGTTCCTCTCCAACGGGCTGGTGTTCACCGCCGGCACGCTGGTGCTGGCGGTCTCCCCGGTCACGGTCTCGGCGCCGGTGCTGCCGGCCGAGGTGCCGGTGCTGATCGTGGGCCTCGGGGTGATCCTCGCGGTCAACGCGATCCTGCTGCGCAAGAGCCTGGCGCCCCTGGAGGCGCTCACCGCGCTGATGCGCCGCGTCGACCTGATGGGCAGCAGCGCCCGCCTCACCGACCGCGGCAACGGCGACCTGGCCGACCTGATCGAGAGCTTCAACGCGATGCTCGACCGGCTGGAGGCCGAGCGCAGCTTCAGCACCGCCCACGTCCTCGCCGCCCAGGAGGCCGAACGGCAGCGCATCGCCCAGGAGCTGCACGACGAGATCGGGCAGACGCTGACCGTGGCGCTGCTGGAGCTCAAGCGCGTGGTGGACCGCGCCCCGCGGAACCTCCGCGAGGAGCTGCAGGCGGTGCAGGAGACGGTGCGCTCGTCGCTGGACGAGGTGCGGCAGGTGGCCCGCCGGCTGCGCCCCGGGGTGCTGGAGGACCTGGGACTGCTCAGTGCGCTCAGCGCGCTCGCGGCGGAGTTCTCCCGCGCCAGCGGCGTGCCGGTGGAGCGCAGGTGCGACCCCGACCTACCCGAGCTGAGCAGCGAAGCGGAACTGGTGATCTACCGGATCGCGCAGGAGAGCCTGACGAACATCTCCCGCCACGCCAAGGCGAGCCGGGTGTGGCTGACGCTCACCGCCGAACGCGGCATGGTACGGCTCCGCATCACCGACGACGGGCGCGGCGGGGTGGACCGGGAGGGCGCCGGTATCCGCGGCATGCGCGAGCGGGCGCTGCTGATCGGCGCCCGCCTGTCGATCGACTCCCCACCGGGCGAGGGCACCGAGGTGCTGCTGGAGGTGCCGCTCGCCGGCCGTACGGCGGAACGAGGCGGGTGAGGGTGCGCTGTGGGAGGAGAGGTGGATCGGAAGATGACGGGCACCCGGGACGCCCAGCGGACGGTGACGCGGATCCTGCTGGCGGACGACCACGCCCTGGTGCGCCGCGGCCTGCGGCTGATCCTGGACGCCGAGCCGGATCTGACCGTGGTGGCCGAGGCGGCCGACGGCGCCGAGGCCGTGGCCGCGGCCCGGGAGGGCGAGGTGGACCTGGCGATCCTCGACATCGCCATGCCCCGGATGACCGGGATCCAGGCCGCCCGGGAGATCTCCCGCCGGGCCCCGGGGATCCGCATCCTCATGCTCTCGATGTACGACAACGAGCAGTACTTCTTCGAGTCGCTGAAGGCCGGGGCCTCCGGGTACGTGCTGAAGTCGGTGGCCGACCGCGACCTGCTGGAGGCCTGCCGGGCGGCGATGCGCGGCGAGCCGTTCCTGTACCCCGGCGCGGTCACCGCGCTGATCCGCGACTACCTCGCCCGCGCCCGGCGGGGGGAGCGGGTGCCCGACAGCGTGCTCACCCCGCGCGAGGAGGAGATCGTCAAGCTGATCGCCGAGGGTTACTCCTCCAAGGAGATCGCCGAGACCCTGCAGATCAGCGTCAAGACCGTGGACCGGCACCGCGCCAACGTGCTCGCCAAGCTGGGCATGCGGGACCGGCTGGAGCTCACCCGGTACGCCATCCGGGCCGGGCTGGTCGAGCCCTGAGCCCGGCCGGCATGACCGCACCCGGCCTCACGGCCCGGCGACCGGGTGGGACCGCGCCCGGCGCGCGGCATGGGCGAGGGCCCGCGCGGCGGGGTGCGAGCGCGCCGTCCGCCGCCCATGACCGCCGGCCCGGTGGGCGGCCCGCCGGCCCGTACGGCACGGCGCCGCGGTCCGGGGTCATCCCGCGGAAGGCTCAGCGATCGGTCGGCAGCAGGGTGCCGAGCGGCCCCAGGTCGAGGTTGAGGTCGCTGAGCGTGAGATCGAAGTGCTCGCACAGCTCCTCCATGGCCTCCTCGAGGCGCATGAGGGTGAGGCCGAGCATCTCGATCTGCTCGTCGGTGAGGTCGCCCCGGTCCATCCGCCGCAGGCACTGGCGCTCGATGAGCTGCCGGAGCAGCTCGACCACGGTGAGCACCAGCCTGCTCAGGTCGCGCTCGACCTCCTCCGGGTCGGCGGTGAAGCGCCACCGGCCGGGCTCGTTCATGGCCCCTCCCGGAGCTCGCCGCGCAGCGGCTCGTCCGGCTCGTCGCCCTCGATCGACGCGATGATCGCCCGCAGGGAGATCCGCACCAGATCGATGTCGGCGATGGAGAGCACGAGGTCGCCCACGATCACCACCCCGCCCGCGAGGAGCCGGTCGAGCAGGTCGACGAGCGCCACGCGCTCGGACGGCAGCCGGCCCTCGGCGGCGAGCGCCTCGCCCCGGGTGGTGCCGGCCGTTCCGGTGATGGTCTCCAGGGTCACCTGCGGTCCGCTCCTTCCTCGGTGTCGCCGGCGGGCTCCGCGCCACCGGGCGGATCGAGCTCGAGCGTGGTGAACGAGTAGGGCGCCCAGGGCCCGGTGAGCTCGATGTCCAGCCCTTGGCCCTGGAACGCGTCGAGGACGGCGGTGAACCGCGGCAGCCGATCGGGGTCGAGGAGGTACGCGCCGTTGAGCACCATGCAGTCGCTCCGGCCGGACAGGCGCGGATCCTGCGGGCGGTGCCGCCGGCCGGCCACGGCGATCGCCGACAGGGCCGCGTGGAGGCGCTCCGCCTGCGCGGCCCCGCGGCGCCACAGGTCGTCACGGCTGCGCAGCGCCGCCTTGCGCCGCTGCAGGTAGGCCAACCCGGCACCGCCGCCCTTGGCGCCGCCGCTCCCGCCGCGGCCCGCCGGGACGCGGCCCTCACCGCTCCCGCCGCCGGACGGCACCGGGGTGGCGTACGCCTTGACGCCCCACTCCTGCCGGCCGTCGACGAGCTCCAGGACCTCCGCGAACGCGTCGTGCCGGCGGTCGAGCAGGTCGCGGATCTGCTCGTCGCCGGTGTACACGACGACGAGCCGGACCGGGGCGGTGGCGCCCTCGGCGGCGAGCGCGGACACCACCCGGTGGTGGGCGCGGGCCACCTCCTCCACCCAGTCGAGGTCCTCCAGGTTGCGGCGCAGCGGCTCCTCGCCGAACCGGTCCAGCGGTACGGCGCTGGCGTGGGCGGCGAGCCCGCGATGCGTGATCGCGTAGACCGGGGCCTGGCCGATGCCGGTGAGGCCGTCCCCGCGGACCGTCTCCGGGGTGATCGCGTACAGGTAGACACCGGTGTCAGTCACGGCGCCGCTCCGCTCTGCGCGTGGCCCGCCGCTCGATCGGCTCGTCCTCCACCACGTGGCCCTCGACCGGCCGGGTCTCCGCGAGGCGCTCCTCCACGGCGGCGAGGCGTTCCCGCAGCCGCCGGTTCTCATCGACCAGCTCGCGGCTCTTCCCGGTGAGCCAGGGGTCGTGCTCCCACCAGTCGATGCCGAGCTCGCGGGCGGTGTCGACCGATGCGATCAGCAGGCGCAGCTTGATGGTCAGCAGTTCGATGTCGAGCAGGTTGACCCGGATGTCGCCCGCGATCACCACCCCGCGGTCGAGCACCCGTTCGAGGATGTCGCCGAGGTTGGTGCCGCCACCGCCCGCCGAGGCGGGCGAGGGGTACTGCTGGCGGTAGCGGGCGGGGTCGCTCATGACGATCCTTCGGTGAACTCCACGGGTCCGCGGCGGTAGCGCCGGGTCCGCCGGTAGGAGAGCAGGTCGCCCTCGTCGTCCATCTCGATCTCGTAGATGGCGAGGATGTCGCTCGACGACGGGATGCG
This sequence comes from Thermobispora bispora DSM 43833, assembly GCF_000092645.1. Taxonomy (NCBI): domain Bacteria; kingdom Bacillati; phylum Actinomycetota; class Actinomycetes; order Streptosporangiales; family Streptosporangiaceae; genus Thermobispora; species Thermobispora bispora. The sequence goes on along the minus strand of NC_014165.1, from coordinate 3,958,380 downwards.
GTGGTCCTCGAGCACCTCCACGTCCACCACCCAGCCGTGCTCCCGCGGCGCGACCAGCGTCACGGCCTCCGGGTCCCGGCTGGTGAGCTGGGCGATGTGGCGCAGGCCGGCCTGGGCGGCCGCCGCCGCGGTGAGCGGGCGGCGGGGCCGGCGCGCCCGCGGCTCCTCGTACGCCGCCTCCTCGTCGTACGCCGGCTCCTCGTCGTAAACGTCGTCGTAGGCCTCGTCGTAGGCCTCATCCGCGGACTCGCCCACCGCCTCCTGCGGCTCGGGCTCCTCCGCATAGCGGGGCCGTCGTCGTTCGGGAGGCACGGATCATCACCCTCCCCGCGTCCCGGACATCAGCCGGAGCACCTCGTCGATCGCCTGCTCCTCCTCTTCCGCGGAGATCTCACCCGCGCTCCGCGCCTCCTCGATCGCCTCGAGGCGGCGGCGTACCGCGGCCGGATCCCGCAGCTCGTGCTCGGCCTGTTCCTGGATGAGCTGGCCCATCCTGATCACCAGGCGGACCGGGGCGAGCGGCAAGCCGATGAGCCACCCGAACATCACGCCCGGCCCTCCTTCCCGCGCATGGGTCAGCCCTCGGCCACCACGAAGTCGTACGGCGCCATCGGGCCGAGCACGCGAACCTCGACCCGGTCCGCCCACTCGTCGCTGAGCTCCTCGACCGCCTCGGCGAACTCGTCCGCCTTGGCGTGTTCCACCAGGAAGGCGACGTGTGCGGCGTCCCGCTCGTGGCTGGGGTCGCGCACGTTCGCGGCCACCGTGCAGGACGCGAACCGGTCGAGCACCGCCTGGGTGTCGGCCTCCCGCTTCGCCTCGATCGCCTGCGTGATCAGCTCGCCCAGCCGGATCCGCTCCGTGCGGGTGGCGTCCTCCGGAAGGTCGCGGATCCGGTCCCGGAGCCGCCTCGCCTCGGCGTTCTCCCGGAGGATCTCCAGGAGCACCGGCCGCTCGGCGTAGCGCGCCTTCAGCACGTGCTGCGCCTTGCCCTCGAGCTGCCGCAGCGCGGCCGCGAACTGGTCGTGGTGCGGGGCGAGCAGCTCCTCGACCACCGCCTCAGGGCTGGTCAGCACCGCGCCGAACCGGAACGGCAGCACGGGCACCTCGGCGGCCGCGCCGTCGAGCAGCCGCTCGTGCGCGACCAGGTCCGAGGCCCGGCCCAGGGGCCGGTCCACGTCCACCGGGCTGACGAGCGCGGCGATCTCGCCGTGCCGGACCAGCGTGACCTGGCCGGCCGGCTCGCCCACGCCCACGGTGCCGGGGGAGACCTCCACGTCCTCCGGCACGATGCCGTACACGTAGCAGGCGAACCGGTCCGTCGCCGGGGGCGCGGCCTCGGCCGCCCGGCCGGTCCCGCGTTCCGTCGTATGGGTGGAACCCGACATGTCACTCCCCCCGCCGCCGTCGCACGGCGCGGCGGTCTTCCTCGGACGCGGCGAACTCGCGCAGCTTGTCCCCGGCGGCCTCGATCACGCCCTTGGCCACCCCCTTGGACTTGCCGTGCGCGACCCCCTCGGTGAGGCCGCCGACCAGCTCGGGGAGCCCGTCCTGCGTCTCGGTGAGGTCCAGCCGGTTCACCGCGGAGGCGAAGCGGAGGTAGGTGTCCACGCTCGCCACCACGACGCGCGCGTCGATGGTCAGCACCTCGATGCCGACGAGCGAGACCCGGACGTAGGCGTCGATCACCAGGCCCTTGTCGAGGATCGTGTCGATCACGTCGGCGAGGCCGGACCCGGTCGCGCCTCCGCCGGCCGGTGCGCCACCCGCCGGTGGAACGGTTACGGTCATTGCTTCTCTCTCTTCTCGTGTGGCGTGTTCGCGCCGGCAGTCCCTCGGGACGGCGGCGCCGACGCCGGGTGGCGACCGGCCGCGGGCTGCTGCCCGGGACCTAGTGCGCCTGCGGGCGGCGACGCCGTACCGGACGTTCCTCTTCCGCTGCCTCGTACGGCGGCGGTTCGGCGCCCCGGGCCCGCGGCGTGGCCGGCCTGCCGGCCGCCCTCGCCCGCCTGCCCGGTGCGGCCGAGGCCGTCGCGTACTCGGGCTCTTCCTCTTCTTCGGCCTCTTCGGCTTCTTCGGCGCCCTCCTCGAGGGCCTCCTCCTCCCGGCCTTCCTCGGCCGCCGGCTCCTCGATCTCCTCGCGGCCCTCCTCGGCCGCGGGCTCTCCGGTCTCCGCCTGGGCCTCCTCCCCGGCCTCCCCGGCCGCGGGCCCGGCTGCCGTCCCCGCGCGCTCCCGTTCCTCGCGGAGCGCGGTCTCCTGGTCCTTCACGACCTTGCTGTCGCGGATCTCGCCCCGCCAGCCCTGCAGGTCGTCCGGGTGGAGCAGCACGTTCGTCATGACGTGCCGGCGGAAGTGCTTGAGCTCCAGGCGCACCCGCCGTCCCTGGGCGCGCCAGATGTTGCCGGTGCGCTCGAACAGGCCCTGCGGGTGGTACTCGAGGACGAGCAGGACCCGGGTGAGGTCCGGGCCGAGCTCATGGAAGGTCACCGCGCCGTCCACGTAGCCCTTCGGCCCCTGCGACCGCCAGATGATCCGCTGGTCGGGGATCTGCTCGAGGATCGTCGACTCCCAGGTGCGGTGCGACCAGAAGACCTGTGCCTTCCAGCTCAGCTTCTCGTCGGACTTCTGCTCGACGGTCTCGACCTTCTTCATGAAGCTCGGGAAGTCCTCGAACCGCGTCCACTGGTCGTAGACGATCCGCCGCGGGGCGCCGATGTCGATGGACTCGACGATGTTGACGACCTTCTGCTTCTTGCCCTTGCGGCCCTTTCCCTTGCCCCCGCCGCCGAAGAAGCCCTTGACCTTCTCCTTGGCGTAGGTCATGAGGGCCGAGCGGACGGGATGCCGGCCGTCGCCCTCGGTGAGGCCCTCGAGCATGCCGCCGACCCCGGGCAGCTTCTCCCCGAGCTTCAGGGCGAGCGCGCCGAGCTTCTTGCCGCCGCTCGCACCGGCGAGGCTCGCGCCGCCGTGCTCGGCGTAGTCGGTGAGCCGGCCGACCATCTCATCGACCTTGTGGGTCACGGTGGACAGCGACCGTTCCGCCAGCGCCGTGGCGAGGTTCTTCGCCTCCGCGGCGAGCCGCGCCGTCGGTGCGACCTGTTCCTCGGGCGCCTGCTGTGCGCGCTGTGCTTCCTCGGCCATCGTGGCTACCTCCGGCGGGTGACGGGCTTGGAGGTACGGCGGGGCGGCGCCGGCCGCTCCTCGGCCTCGTACTCCTCCGGCTCCTCCTCGTAGAGCTCTTCCTCGGCGAGGTCCTCGGGCTCGGGCTCAGGGGCCCGGTGGGTCCGGGGACGCGGAACCTTGATCCTGGGCTCCGGCGCCGCGGCCTCCTCCTGCGCGCTCTCCGCTCCGGCCTCTTCGGCCTCGGCGGGTGCTTCCTCCGGGTGGCGCAGGGCCTCGGCCCGGCGGTGGAGCCGGTCGCTCAGCGCGTCGATCCGCCGGCTCGCCGCGGCCTTGGCCGCGCTCTTCCCGGCCTCGACGAGGTCGCCGCGCACCCGCTCGGCGACCGATCCGGTGACCTTGCCCAGGTCCGGGGCGGTGCCGCCGAGGAGCTTGCCGGCCTGGTCGAGCAGGCCGCCGAGCCCGGCCTCGCCGCGCAGCCGGCCGGCGAGGAGCATCAGCGCCAGAGCGGCGGCCGTGCGGAACTTGTTGTGCTTGCCGAGGTAGTAGCCCACGAGAATGGCCGACCCCGTCTTGAGTTCCTCTTTCATTCGCCCCTCCGGCTCCGTGTCGCCCGGCGTGTGGCCGCGCGGGATATGCCTCAATCCACGCCATGCCCCCGGCTCAGCGGTGAAACCTGCGGGCCGTACAGAGCCGGTAAATTCGCCGCATCGCGCTCGCCCGGGGGCCGGATGCGACGGGTGATCCCCGCCTTGGGAGGTTCCGCGGCGGGTCAAGACGGTGAAGCCATGGCCGCGGAGCGTCGCGCGGCACGGCGGGTCCGCGGCCGGAGTCGTTGTGCGGCACGGCGGGTCCGTGGCGGGATGCGTTGTGCGGCACGGCGGGTCCGTGGCGGGATGCGTTGTGCGGCACGGCGGCCGGCCGTGCGGTGATCCCCCACACCGCGGACTCCCCTGCCACGGGCGCGCGCGGGTTCCCCTTGCCGCACGGCACGGCTTGCCGTACGGCACGGCCGGGCGGCGCGGTCACACGGCTCGCCGGTCGGCCGTGCCCGGGGGCCGCCCGCGTCCGGCACCCGGACGTGACCCACTTACTCCGGCCCACTCCGGCACCCGGACTGGCCCACCACCGGAGACCCGCGCCCGGGCGGTGACGGTCCATGGCCGTGGGATGCGTCCACGGACGCGGGATGCGTGCATGGCCCGCGAAGTCGCGTTCAAGGGCCGGCCCCGTCGCCGGCGGAGATCTCGCGATCCCGACACGCTTGGCGCACTCGGGGGTTTTCCATGACCCAACCTCGCCCCGGCGCCCCCGATGAATCGGGATGGATCGGGTATTACGCGAACGAATCCGCGAGGTGGTCCTCGCGGAGGTCAAATCGGGGGAAGTCTGATGACCGAGAGCAGCACGCCCGCCGAGCGCGGCGCCCACGGCCCGGACACCGGGCGCCTCGCGACGGAACGGGGCCGGACGAGCATCGCCAGCCAGGTCGTCGCCAAGATCGCAGGAATGGCGGCGCGGCAGATCAAGGGGGTCTACGACTTCGGCACGGTCGCGGCCCGGGCGTTCGGCGCGCTGAAGGGCAGGCTCGGCGGCGAGGAGAGCGTCACGCGCGGCATCGCGGTGGAGGTCGGTGAGCGGCAGGCCGCGGCCGACATCCACCTCGTGGTCGAGTACGGCACCTCCATTCCGGAGCTGGCCGAGGCGGTGCGGGACAACGTGGCCGACGCGGTCGAGCAGATGTGCGGCCTGGAGGTCACCGAGGTCAACGTCACCGTCGACGACGTGCACCTCCCGGACGAAGAGCCGGTCGGCGCCGGGACGGGGCAGCGGGTCCAATGACCGCCACCGGACACCGTGGAGGAAAGGCCTCCGTGAGGGAGATCGCGGAACGGGTGGCGGCCTGCCCCGGCGTCGCCGGTCTCTCCGGCGGCCGCCTGGGCACGGTGGCGACCCCACTGCCCGGGCACACCGTCCAGGGCGTCGCGGTGCACGGCGACGAGATCGAGATCCATGTGGCCGCCCGGTACGGCACGCGGCTCCCCGAGCTCGCCAGGTCGGTGCGTGACGCCGTCGGCGATCTCGCCGGGGGCAGGCAGGTGCACGTCGTGATCGACGACGTGGTCATCGAGGACGCCGGCCGGGGGCCGGCGAAAGGACAACAGTCATGAGTGATTTCCCGGTATGGGCCCTGGCCGGGCTCGCGTTCGGCACGGTCCTGGGGATCGTGGGCGCCTTCGGGGGTGCGGGCGCGCTCCTGCTCGTTCTCATCCTCGGCGTGATCGGCTTCTTCGTCGGCCTCATGATGGAGGGCGGCGTTCAGATGCCGAGCGTCCACCTGCGGCGGCAATGAGCGCTCAGGTAGGCGGCGCCACGACCGTGTCGGGCCGCGCCTTCGTCAAGATCGCCGAGCGGGTCGCGGCCGAGGACGAGCGGCTCGCCGGCACCCCGCGGGTCACCGCGGAGCTCGCCGGCGGCGCCGCCGTCGTCCACGTCGACCTGGAGGTCCGCTACCCGGCACCGGTACCGAGTGTCGCGGGAGATCTCCGGGAGCGGCTGCGGCACCGGGTGTCCCGCCTCACCGGGGTGCCGGTGGTGAACGTCGACATCGACGTCGTCCGGCTCGTGCCCGTGGGGGGTGATTCGCGGTGAACGCAGGCCACCCGGCTCCGGAGCCCGGGCCGCGGCCCGAGCGCCTGACCGCACCGGCTGACATGACCGCACCCGGCCCCGGTGCGGAGCGCGACGGGGGCGGCCGGTCTCCGGACGGGCGGGTCGCGCGCCGGGCCGCACGCTCCGCGCTCCGGCCGACCCGCGCGGTTCCCGCGTTCCTCACCGCCCTGGTGCTGCTCGTCGCCGGCGTGGTGACCGCGATCGAGGTGATCTCGGCGTTGCTCGGCCGCCCGCTCCGGCTCGTGCCGTACGACACGGTGGCCGGATGGGCGCGGAGCACGCCCTGGAACGACACGCGGGCGATGGCGGTGGCGGGCGCGCTCGCCCTGCTCGGCCTGCTGCTCCTGCTGATCGCCCTGGTGCCGGGCCGCGGCCGGATGGTCGCGCTGCGCACCGGGGATCCCGATCTGGTGATCGCGATGCCGCGCCGCGCGCTGGCGGGGCGGCTCTCCCGGGTGGCCCGGGAGGCGCCCGGCGTGCGGCGGGCCAGGGCGCGGATCCGCGGTTCCCAGGTCGACGTGCGGGCGCGCACGGACCTGCGGGACACGGCGACGGTCTCCGAGCGCGTGCGCCAGGCCGTGGACGGAGAACTGGAGCGGCTCGCCCCGCTCCAGCGGCCACGGGTGCACGTCCGGGTGCGAGGCCCGGCCTGACCGGCCCGGCCGGTGATCGGCGGGCCGGCCTGACGCGCCCGGTGACCCCCGCCCGGCAACCAGTGCCGGGCGCGGCGGGCGGAAGGAGGATGACCATGAACCGGGGAGCGGCCAACCGCATCGGCCTCACCGTCGTGGGGCTCGTGCTGCTCGCCGCCGGTGGGCTCGCACTCGCCCGGGGCCTCGGCCTGTTCGGGGCGGAGGCGGCCCGGGGACCCTTGCTCGACGAGAGGGTCGCCGGCTTCGCCCGCACCTCCGGGTGGTTCTGGCCGGTCGTGGCCGCCCTCGGGCTGATCATCGGGGCCATTGGGCTCGACTGGCTGCTCGCCCTGGTCCGGCCCACCCGGCTCCGGCGGCTGCGCCTGGAAGAGGGCCCGTCCGGGGTGACCGAGATCCGCGGCGCTCCGGCGAGCCGGGCCCTGGCCGACCAGGTGCGCGGCTATCCGGCGGTACGGCGGGCCCATGCCGTGCTGCGGGGCACCCCCGAGGAGCCCCGGCTCGCGGTGAACGTCACCACCCGGGACTCGGCCGATCTCGCCGGCCTGGTCGGGCGGCTCAGCACCGAGGCCGTACCCGCGCTGCGCTCCTCGCTCGGGCTGGACCGGCTCCCGGCGACCGTACGGCTGCGCCTCGTGCCCGGCGACCACACCCGGGAGATCCACTGAGCCGGCAGGGCCGGCCCATGCCCCGAGGCGACGCGGCCGGCCTCCAGGCGCGCCCGCCGGCCGTCACATGATCCCGCCCGGCGATGAGCGGCGGCACCGACCCCGGCCGGCGGACGGCGACCGGTTCCGCTCCACATGCGCCATCGACGTTGGCGGGCCGCCGCGGGCTGCTCTGGCGTTCGGCCGGGTCGCGCGGGCGGCGCCGGCAGGGTGGACCGTCGCCCCGGCGGCGGCTCAGGAGTCCGACAGCACCTCGGCGAGGACGGCCGCGTTGCTGTGCTCGACGTCCTTGGTGGCGGTGAGCAGGGTCAGCCTGCCCTGCTTCGACAGGTCGCGGAGGTGCTGGAGCGCGGCCTGGCGGCGCGGCTCGGCGAGCTCGGCGAGGTAGCGGCTGCGGAACTCCGGGAAGCGCTCGGGGACGTGCCCGTACCAGACCCGCAGCTCGGCCGAGGGCGCCACATCCTTGATCCACTCGTCCAGCCGGGCTGCCTCCTTGGTCAGGCCGCGCGGCCAGATGCGGTCCACCAGGACCCGGACGCCGTCGTCCGATGTGGGCTCGTCGTACACACGGCGTGCCGTGACGGGCATGGGCTCACCCCCGCTCCCATCCGATCACGCCCCAGGAGCCCGATCTCCCGCCCGCTGGGGCGTCACTTCCCTGGTCATGGATTCTTGCCCGTCCGGCGGGGCGGCGAACGCGGGACGCGGGCCCCGCCGTACCCGGGCCACCGATGCGGGCCCGCCCTACCACGCGCTCCGGAAGGGGTGGGCCAGTGGCCGAGCCGGTGGGATCGCCGTGCCGGCCGGGCGGCCCGGGCACACCGGCGGCCGGACGGGCCGGGGAACGCGCGGGCCGCCGGTCCGCCGGCGGGGCGGCCGTCACGCGGGAGCATCGGATGCCGTCGCCGGGGGACCGGATGCCGTCACGCCGGGGACCGGATGCCGTCACGCCGGGGACCGGATGCCGTCACGCCGGGGACCGGATGCCGTCACGCCGGGGTGCCGGGTGCCGCGAGGCCGGGTGCGCCGGGTTCGACGGGAGGCCCGGCCGCGCCGTGGACCGCGGGCAGGGCGAGCACGAAGCGCGCCCCTCGTGGGCTGCCCAGGATCCGCAGGGAGCCGCCCGCTTCCTCGGCGATCTGCCGGGCGATGGCCAGGCCCAGCCCGGTGCCCGCGCTGTCCTTGGCGCGCGCCGCATCGAGCCGGATGAACCGCTGGAACACCAGCTCGCGCTGGTCCGGCGCGATACCGGGCCCGTCGTCGAGCACCTCGAGCATGGCGAATCCGCCGGAGCGCGCATTGATCGCGGGCTCGTACCACACCCTCACGGAGACCATCGAGGCGGCGTGGCGTTCGGCGTTGTCGAGGAGGTTGGTGATCAGACGCCGCAGCCGCACCGGGTCGGCCTGGACCACGAGCCCGGGGACGTGGGAGTACTCGATCGTCGTGGCCGCGTCCGATGCGCTCCTGCGCCGGATGGCCAGCTCCTCGCCGACGAGTTCGCCGAGGTCGACGCGGGTTGCCGCGCCCCCGACCCGGGCGTCGAGCTGCGCGATCATGAGCAGGTCGTTCACGGTCGCCTGCAGCCGGTCGATGCCGCCCAGGATGGTGCGGGCCAGTTCGGTGACGCTCCGGTCGTCCGGGGCGAGCAGGGCGTCCTCGACCTCGGCCCGTATCGCGGTGATCGGCGAACGCAGGTCGTGGGAGGCGTCGGAGGTGAACCGCTGCTGGTGCTCGAGGGCGGCCTGCATCCGGCCCAGGGTGCGATTGATGCTCAGGGCGAGCCGGCGCAGCTCGCCGTTGCGCCGCGGCAACGGGACCCGGCCGGTCGGGGACCGCTCGTCGATCCGGTCGAGCACCTCGCTGAGCGCGCGCACCGACCTGGCCGTCGGGGCGGCGAACCTGCGGCCGAGGTACGCGCCGAGGCCGATGAGCAGTACGGCACCGCCGAGGGCGAGCACGGCCGGCACCGTGGTCGCCGGCCCGGTGGCGACGCCGAGCGCGGTGGCGTGGCCGCCGGCGTCCCGGGGGTCTGCATCCGGGCGGCCGGCCGCGAGTCCGCCGCCGAGCTCGGCGAGCGGACCGAGCGGCTCACCGAGGCCGGCGAGAGCGGCGGTGGCCGCGCCGGTCGCGTCCGCGGCCGCCGGTGCGGCCGCGGGCAGGACGGTGAGGACCAGGAGTGCCGCGGCGAGCCGCACCGCGCACCAGAGCAGCGTGGCGAGCCTCGGTGTCCCGGTGGCCCGGCGTGGCGCGGGGACCTCGCGGGGGATGCCGTGATGGCCGGCCGGAGACCGGTCCCGCTCGGCCTGGGAGCCACGGTCCCCGGACCCGGCACCGTCGTCGCCGGGCCACAAGCCCCGTGGCAGCGGATGTACTGCTCGCCCCATGGTCGTTCGTCCTTGTCTCGGCCGGTGGCCGGCGCGCGTGTCGGCGGAGATCCTCCCGTTGGTCGGGACGGTGCCCGAGGCGGACGCACCCCTTGGCCCGGGATGATCCACGTCAGCCATCGTCTAAGACAATTCCGTCTTGCCTCGAAGCTACCCTTGTCTGCCTGTAAAGTTTGTAAGCAATGTGAAATGTCTTGCTATGTTCGGCGTAAATCGGGCGGCTGATACGGCCATCCGGCAAGACCGATGCGACCGATGGGAAAGCCGTGGCACGGTGGTCGTGGCGATGCACGGTCGATCGATAGCGTCTGATGGTTCGAAAGCTGCATTTCCCCTTATTCCGGAATGCGGAATCGCGGGTCGTTGACCGGATTCCGAAATCGCGTCCGGTGCGCGCCCGGAAATGATCGGGATTCGCGATCGGCGTTCGGCGACGCCGTATCCCGGCCGCGCCGGCAACGAGTGCACCGCCATGCGCGTCACACCCGCCGCCCTGCCGACCGCACGCTCCGGAGGACCGCCGTGCGCCTGCGGGGGCCGGTGCCCCGGAGCGCACGGCCCGGTGCTGCGGCGCGCCGTGCGGGCGGTCCGCGACCGCCGGGCCCGCCCGCGCGGTCCGGCCGGCTCCGGTCGCGAGCGATCGCCACGGCCAGGCAATGGAATCCCATGCGGGGCAACGGAATCGTTGGCCGCCCACCGGGTAGAGCCGTCGCAGGTGCGAACGGGGGTGGATGCCATGGTCACGAACGCCGATCCGGCACCGTGGGAGCGATGCCTCACCGTGATCGCACGGCCCGAGCCCTCGCTGTCGAGCAGGGTGCGGGCGGCCGCGCTCGGCGCCTGTGCCGGGGCGGCGATCGAATACTTCCTCGACCCCGTCTGCGGCCGGAGCCGCCGGGCTCGGGTCTCCGACAAGGCCCGGCGTCTCACCCGGCGCGTCCAGGGCGGGGCCGGGGTCCTCAGGCGTGATCTCACCAACCGCGCCCGCGGGGCCGTCGCGCGCGTGCGCTACCGCTTCCACGGCCGTCACGCCGACGACCGGGTGCTCCACGAGCGGATCCGCGCCGAGCTCGGGCGGCACGTCAGCCATCCCCACGCGGTGGACGTCGAGGTCGCCGACGGGTTCGTGGTGCTCTCCGGTGACGTGCTGGAGAAGGAGAGCGGCCGGGCGCGCCGCGCGGTGGCGCGGATCCCCGGGGTGAAGGCCGTCCGCGCGCTCTGGCGGGTCCACGTCGACCCGGCGGGGGTGCCCCAGCTTCAGGGCGGCAAACCCCGGGAGCCGTTGTTCGAGCTCCGGCAGCGGCACTGGTCCCCGACCGCGCGGTTCGTGACCGGCTCGGCCGCGCTCGCCGCCTGGGTGGTCTCCAGGCGGCTGCACGGGCCGATCCAGGCGGCCGTGCGCGTCGGCTGCGTGGCCCTGCTGGCCCGGGCCGCGGCCAACCTCCCGCTGCGGCAGCTCATCGGTTTCCCGGCCGGCGGGCGGGACGCCTTCCTGATCCAGGACGAGATCTGCGTGGCGGCCCCGGTCGACGAGGTCTGGCCGGTCGTCAGCGACTACGAGCGGTTCACCGAGTTCATTCCGCGGATCTTGGAGGTCCGCCGCCATCCGGACGGCACGTCGGACTGGGTGCTGCAGGGGCCGGGCGGGGTGCCCGTCCGCTTCACCGCCATCGAGACCGAGCGGGTGGAGGGGCGCACCCTCTCCCTGCGGGTCATCGGGCGGCGCGCCGCCAACACCGCCATGGTGCAGCTCATTCCCGTGGACCCCGGGCGCAGCCGGATCCAGGTCAGGATCTCCTACCTCCCGGCGGCCGGCGCGGTCGGCCGGGCCATCGCGTCGCTCTTCGGCACGGATCCCGCCCGCGAGCTGCGCGCGGGCCTCACCCGGCTGCGGTCGGGCATCGAGGAGCGGGCGCGGTCCGGTGCCGCCACGGCCGCGACCGGGTGGAACACCGACCCCCGGTGACGCCGCCCCGCGCTCCCGGGCCCGCCGGCCCACGGGGATCCGGTGCGGCGCCGCCCGCCGGGGCGCCCGCTCCGCGGATGACACCATGGGGGACGTGAGCGAGCAGCACCCCGGCCGTACGGCCCGGCATCCGGAACGCCGGCCGGCCGCCGGAGCGCGGAGGCGCCCGCCCGCGACCGGGCAGGGTCACCGGCCCGGCGACCGCCTGGCGGCCCAGGCAGAGGACCGTTGGCCCGGCGACCGCCTGGGCGCCCAAGCCGAGGACCGGGCGACCGCAGCCCGATCCCGGTCCTCGGTGCCCCGGCTGGTGATCGCCGCACCCGCCTCGGACAGCGGCAAGACCACGGTGGCGACCGGCCTGATGGCCGCGCTGCGCGCCCGGGGGCTGCGCGTCTCCCCGCACAAGGTGGGGCCCGACTACATCGACCCCGGCTACCACGCGCTCGCCACCGGGCGGCCGGGCCGCAATCTCGACCCCTGGCTCACCGGCGAGGAGTCGATCGTGCCGCTCTTCCTCCACGGCGCCCGGAACGCCGACGTCGCCGTGGTCGAGGGCGTCATGGGCATGTACGACGGCGCGGGCACCGATGACTTCGGCTCCACCGCGCACATCGCCCGGCTCCTCGGCGCCCCGGTGGTCCTCGTGGTGGACGCCGAGCGCCAGGCCCGCTCCGTCGCCGCCCTCGTGCGGGGCTTCGCCTCCTTCGATGAGCGGGTACGGGTCGCCGGGGTGATCCTCAACAAGGTCGGCTCCCCCGGGCACGGGGAGCTGTGCCGTACCGTGCTGGACGAGATCGGCATCCCCACCCTCGGCGTGATCCAGCGGGTGGACGGCGTGGTCACCCCCTCCCGGCACCTGGGGCTGATCCCCGCGGCGGAGCGCCGGGCGGAGGCGGTGGCCGCGGTGGACCGCATGGCCGAGCTGATCGCGCGCTCCTGTGACCTCGGCGCCCTGCTGGCGGTGGCCCGGTCGGCGCCGCCGCTCACCGCCGCGCCGTGGACGCCGGAGGCCGGGGTGCCGGACCCGCGCCCGGGCCCGGTGGTGGCGGTGGCCGGTGGCCCGGCGTTCACCTTCGGCTACCCCGAGCAGGCCGAGCTGCTCTCCGCGGCGGGCGCGCAGGTGGTGACCTTCGACCCCCTCCGGGACGAGCGCCTCCCCGAGGGCACGGGTGCGGTGGTGATCGGCGGGGGATTCCCCGAGGTGTACGCCGCGGAGCTGTCGGCCAACGAGCCGCTCCGCGCCGAGCTGGCCGCCTTCCGCGGGCCGATCGTCGCCGAGTGCGCCGGCCTGCTCTACCTGGGGCGCGAGCTCGACGGCCACCCCATGTGCGGCCGGCTCGGCATCACCGCGCGGATGACCGACCGGCTCGCCATCGGCTACCGGGACGCGGTGGCGTCCGCATCGGTGGTCACCCGGGAGGGGGAGCGGTACCGCGGCCACGAGTTCCACCGCACGATCACCGAGCCGCGCCACGCGGCACCGCCGCTGTTCCGCTGGCCGGGCGGGGCCGACGGCTTCGGCGGCCCGCTCATCGCCGCCTCCTACCTGCACCTCCACTGGGCGGCCTACCCGGAGCTCGCCTCCCGCCTCGTCGCGGCGGCGGCCGGTCCCGGGTGAAGGGGCGCCGGGACCCGCCCACGCCGCGCGCGGGCCTGCCCGGGTGCGGGGCGGCCGGCCGTACGGCGCGCGTGGCGCGGCGGGGGACCCTCCCGGCCCGCGGCGGGCGGTGGGCCACCCCGCGCACCGCGCACCCGACGGTCCGGCCGCCGGTGCGGACCCGTGAGGTGGCTCAGGCCGGGGTGGGCTCCTCCTCGGCGCGGGGCCGGCGCAGCTCGGTCTCCACTGCCTCCACCGCCTCCACGGACTCGTGCTCCTTGTTGCGGCGGTACTCGCGCACCGAGTACGCGATGGCCGCGGCCCAGACGAGCGCGATGGCGATGTAGACGGTGGCCTGCACGTCACCCGGGGCACCGATCCAGTCGCTGCGCAGCAGGGTGCGGATGTTGGTGAGGATGATCAGGCCGCCCACGGCGGAGCCGAGGATGCGCGGCGGGATGTGGCGGACCAGCCAAGCCGCGATCGGCGCGGCGATCACACCGCCGAGCAGCAGCACCCCCACCCAGGCGAAGTCGATGTTCTCCGAGCCGAGGCCGACCAGGAAGCCGGCGCTGGCCGCGAGCGCGATCAGCGACTCGCTGGCGTCGATCGAGCCGATCACCTTGCGCGGCGCGAGGCGGCCGCTGGCGAGGATGGCCGGGGTGCCGATCGGCCCCCAGCCGCCACCGCCCGTGGCGTCCACGAACCCGGCGAACAGGCCGAGCGGGGCGAGGAAGCGGGAGCGCAGCGGCTTGCCCAGGTTGTGGCGGGGCAGGCCGTAGGCGGTGAACCGGACCAGGATGTAGACGCCCAGCGTGAGCAGGATGATCGACATGATCGGGGCGGCGACCTCGGTCGACAGGCTCGACAGGAAGGTCGCGCCGGCGAACGCGCCGATCGCGCCGGGGACGGCGATCCTGCCGACGACCTTCCAGTCGATGTTGCCGAACCGCCAGTGGGAGATCCCCGAGGCGAGCGTGGTGCCGATCTCGGCCAGGTGGACGGTGGCCGATGCCGCCGCGGCGTTGGTGCCGGCCGCCAGCAGCAGTGTGGTGGAGGTCACCCCGTAGGCCATTCCGAGGCTGCCGTCGACGAGCTGGGCGGCGAAGCCGACCAGGCCGAGAACGATGAGTGATCGCACCGCGCGTCCTTCTCTACATTTCCTGCTTTATGCGTGGGAAATATAATCAATCAGGGGTGGGGCGCGGTCAAGTGCTGTCAGGGATCCGGTCATGTCACCGTGGTGGACTCCGGCCGGCCACGGCCGCCGGATACCCGGCCGCCGGCGGGCATGCCGCTCCGTACCCGATGCGGTGCCGGCACCGCGCCGTGGCGCGGCACGCCGGCGCGCTCGGTGAGCTCGGCACGCCACGGAGGCCGATCGCCGAGGCCCCCGTCGGCCACCGCGGGTACTAATGGGAGGGTTCTCGCAACCACCAGACAGGGAGAACCCGGCATGCCGGTGCGCGACGTCCCCGCAGAGCCCGGAGCGCTCGAGGATCGGCCGCCCGGGGGCACCATGTTCGCCGCCTGCTACGGCCGGCTGGTCCGGCACCCGTGGCACGACCCCGAGCACGACGCCTATCAGCTCTTCCACCAGCGGTCGCTCGCCATGGGCTGGCTCGACGAGGCGAGCGCGGACCAGGCGGGCCTGCCGTACGGCGCCACCGGCCTGTGGGCGATGAACGACGCCGGGTGGGACCACCCCCTGGCCGCGCCCGGGGCCGGGCTCATCGCCTGGTTCCAGGTGGAGGTGCGCGCACCGGCCGGTGACCGGCCGCTCCCCGTCCAGCCGTTCCTGCGGTGCGCCGCGGACACCATGGCGCGCGCCGGCACGCCGCACCTGACCGCCGTACAGCTCCTCCTGCCGGTGCAGTGCCTCGGCGGTCGCCCACCGCGGGCGCCCGTGCCGTCGCTGCGGACGGTCCACTGGTTCGCCGACCTGGACCCGGGCGCGCGGACCGCGGTGGAGGTCGGCGTGGACGGCGGCCGGGACCCGGTGATCCCCGAGGTCGCGGAGCGGCTCGCCGAGCGCCTCGCCGAGCTGGATCAGGACGTGTTCGCGTACCGGTCCCACCGGGCCGGCGGCCCGGATGACCGGCTCCCCCCGCCGTTCCACGACGCCTTCTGGAACGGCCCGCCCGGCAACGGCGTGGTGCTCCACGGCGAGCTCGCCGAGTGGTCGTGCGACGCGGCCGGGTGGCTCGCCGAGGTGATCGCCGACACCGCCGCCCGGCTCGGCGTCCGTTCCCCGCTCCTGCTCACGGTGGCGCGCGAGCGGCGGCGGGGCCAGGCGGACCGGGGCGCGGACGCACCGCGTACCGGGCCCGCCGGACCGGAGCCGCGGAACCCGCCCCAAAACGGCGACCGGGCAGACCTCACCGCGTGATCGGAGCCGGAGGTCTGCCCAGTGCGTCGGCGTGGGGCGCCAGGGATTCGAACCCTGAACCTACGGATTAAAAGTCCGCAGCTCTGCCGTTGAGCTAGCACCCCAAGCCAAGGGTACAGAGAATCCCATGTACTCGGCGAGGTGCCATGCTCTTCCGATGATCTCCGCGGTGCTCCGGACGGATCTTCGGGTACGGCCGGCGGCCTCAGCGGTAGGCCGCCACCCCGGTGAGGGCCTCCCCGAGCACGAGGGTGTGGACCTCCTCGGTGCCCTCGTAGGTGAGCACCGACTCCAGGTTGGTCATGTGCCGGATCACCGGGTACTCGAGCGTGATCCCGTTCGCCCCGAGGATCGAGCGGGCCTCGCGCGCGATGTCCAGCGCGGCCCGCACGTTCGCCAGCTTGCCGAAGCTGACCTGCCGGGGCTTCAGTCTGCCGGCCTCCTTCAGCCGGCCGAGGTGGAGCGCGGTGAGCCCGGCCTGCCCGAGCGCCACCGCCATCCAGGCGAGCTTCCGCTGGGTGAGCTGGAACGCGCCGATCGGCTTGCCGAACTGGATCCGCGTCCTGGCGTAGTCGACGGCCGCCTCCAGGCAGGCGCGGGCGGCGCCGACCACGCCCCACAGGATCCCGTACCGCGCCTCGGTGAGGCAGGAGAGCGGGCCCTTCAGCCCGGTCACCCCGGGCAGCACGGCGGAGGCGGGCAGCCGCACGTCGTCGAAGTGCAGGGACGAGGTCACCGAGGCGCGCAGCGACAGCTTGCGGTGGATCTCCTGCGCCGAGAAGCCGGGGGTGGAGGCGGGGACGATGAATCCCCGGATGCCCGAGTCGGTCTGCGCCCACACCACGGCCACGTCCGCGATCGACCCGTTGGTGATCCACATCTTGGATCCGTTGAGGATCCAGTCACCGGACGGGTCCTGCTTTGCGTAGGTCCGCATGCTGCCCGGGTCCGAGCCGTGGTCCGGCTCGGTCAGGCCGAAGCACCCGATGGCCTCCCCTGAGGCGAGCCGGGGCAGCCACTCCTGCTTCTGCTCCTCCGACCCGTACTTCCAGATCGGGAACATGGCCAGGGAACCCTGAACCGAGACGAACGAGCGCAACCCGGAGTCCCCGGCCTCGAGCTCCCGGCAGGCCACCCCGTAGGAGATGGCGTCGAGCCCGGCGCAGCCGTACCCCTCGAGGTGCATGCCGAGCAGGCCGAGCGAGCCCAGTTCAGGGGCGAGCTCGCGGCCCGGGAAGACGCCCCGCTCGAACCACTCGCCCACGTGGGGGAGCACTCGTTCGGAGACGAAGCGCCGGACCGTGTCCCGGATCATCCGGTGCTCGGGGGTCAGCTGATCATCGAGCTCGAGCAGGTCTTCCATGGAACCAGCGTATCCGGGCCTTCTCAGGGGAAGACCAGGGGGAATCCCGATCCCCGGGCGGCCGGCCGGGCGGCACGCTGAAGACATGAGCGAGATGAACGTCTACGGCGGAAAGCGGCTTCAGCGGACCAGGAACGGCAGGATGCTCGCCGGGGTGTGCTCCGGCATCGGGGAGTACGTGGGCATCGACCCGAACATCCTCCGCCTCGCCTTCGCCATCGCCACCTTCTTCGGCGGGCTGGGCATCGGCGCGTACGCCGTGGCCTGGATCCTCATCCCCGAGGAGGGCGCCCCCACCTCGATCGCCCAGAACATCCTCGAGAAGCAGAAGGACTCCCACCTCTGGCACGACATGAGGCTCAAGTTCGAGGGCTTCCAGCGCAACTTCTCCCAGCCGGGCCGGCCGGACGGCCAGCAGGCCACCTACACCCGGACCGGCGCGGACGGCTCCGAGGGTCCTCGCGGGTGACCGGTGGCCGCGTGAACCTTCGCGATGATCTCGGCACGGGACTCGGTCCAGAGCATGGTCAGCGCGGCGGCGCAGCTCAGCCCGGCGGCTCCCGCTATCGCGACGACCGGCTCTGGGCCGAACCGCTGGGCGAGCGCCCCGGCGGCCAGGATGCCGAGCCCTTGCGCGGCGAGCAGCCCCGACTGCGCGATCCCGAACGCCTGCCCGCGCTCGGCGGGCGGGACGCACTGCACGAACGCGGCGTTCGCCGCGATCTGGTAGACACCCCCGACCCCCGATAGCGCCCACAGGGCGAGCACGACCTCGAGCGGCGGCCGGGCCGCGCACACGATCAGCGGCGCGCAGCTCAGCATCGCCAGCCAGCCCATGCTCTTGAGCCGGCCGGCCGGGCTGGCGAACCGCCCGTACAGCAGGGCGCCGATCAGCGTCCCGGCCGGCATCGCGGCCATCAGCAGCCCGGTGACCAGCGAGACCGGGAGCGTCTCGTGGTCCAGCGCCGCGGCGTACGGCGCCGCGATCCCCTCCGGCACCACGTAGAACCCGCAGAGCCAGGCGAAGAGCACCAGGGTCCGCAGCCGCCGGTCACCGAAGACCAGCCGCAGCCCGGTCCTGACCGACGACCCCATGGCGGGGCGCCGCCCGTCCGCGCGGGCCGGCGCGGGGCGGTGCCGTACCTTGCCCACGATCGCCAGCGCCGAGGCGAGGAAGGTGGCCGCGTCGAGGGCGAGCGCCCGGTACGGCCCCAGCGTCGCGATCACCGCGCCGCCGATGGCGAACCCGAGCATCTGGACGGCCTGGTTGGTCACGTTCTGCAGGGCGGAGCCGACCACGTACCGGTCACCGGAGAGGATCTCGGGCAGCAGCGCCGCCCGGGCCGCCGAGAACGGCGCGCCGAGGAGCACCACGCCGAAGACCAGCGCGCACAGCGCGGGGAGCGGCATGCCGGGCACGGCCATCACCGCGACGAGCATCGCCCGGAGCACGTCGCACCAGAGCATGACCCGCCGCCGGGGGTAGCGGTCCGCGAGCCCGGCGAGCAGCGGGCCCCCGATGATGGGCGGCAGGTAGGTGAGCGCGTAGACGGCGGCGGTGGCGAGCGCGGACTCGGTGCGGCTGTAGACGAGAACGGCCAGCGCGACCTGCGCGAACTGGTCCCCGAGCAGCGAGAGGCCCTGCCCGAGCCACAGCCACCGGAACTCCTCGACCGCGATGACCTCGCGGTAGGTCATGCGCGAGGGGGTACGGCGGTGCCGTCCTGCCGGCCTGCCGGACCTCGTGACGGCCATGTCACTCCGCTGTGCCGCCGTGCTCCGGGGAGGAGGCCGTGGTCCGAGCCATGGAGTGCCGACAGAGCGTGTTGACCATGCTACTTACAGTGCACTGACCCGGCCCGGTTGGCAACCGGTATGGTCAGTAGCCCAGCTCGTGCAGGCGCTCGTCGTCGATGCCGAAGTGGTGCGCGATCTCGTGGACGACCGTGATCCGCACCTCTTCGATCACGTCCTCCTCGGTCTCGCAGATCTCCAGCGTGGGCTTGCGGTAGATCTCGATCCGGTCGGGGAGCACGCCCGAGTACCAGGCGCCGCGCTCGGTGAGGGGGACGCCCGTGTAGAGGCCGAGCAGCCCCGGTTCGGGGGGATCGTCGACCACGACCACCACCACGTTGTCCATGAGCTCGGCGAGATCGGGTGGGATCGTGTCCAGCGCCTCGGAGACGAGCTGCTCGAACCTCGCCCGCGGGATGTCGATCACTTTTCTATGGTGTCACCCTGATCCGGCCATGGGGTAGCGTCATAGGTCGGCACCGTCTCGGCGGGCGGCCGGCACACCCGCGCGCAGCGGACCGGCCCGCCCCGCCGCGTCCGGCCCGCGCGCCGGACAGGAAACCGTGGCCGGGCGGCCACGTCGAGCGGTCCGCCCACGGCCGCATACTGGCCGGCGGGGCCGGATTCCGGCCTGCCGGACCGATGCGATGGCGCAGCGGCCGGCCATCGTTCAGCCCGTTGTCTCCCATCTCACAGCACGTGCCGCGTCCGGGCAGATCATCTCGGGGGAATCAGTAATAAGAAGGAAGATGCGGATCTTGCGGTTCAAGCACTTCGCCCGGAGGTTCGTGGGTGGCCGCCCCGCCCGGATCATCGCCATCGTCGTCGCCGCGGTGCTCGGCGGCTGGCTCGGCCTCTCCGTCGGCGCGACCGTGCAGACCTCGGTCGGTCCCGCGGACATCGCGATGTCCCTCGACCCCGCCTGGCGCGGGGAGACCGTGCTCGA
Organism: Thermobispora bispora DSM 43833; assembly: GCF_000092645.1. Taxonomy (NCBI): domain Bacteria; kingdom Bacillati; phylum Actinomycetota; class Actinomycetes; order Streptosporangiales; family Streptosporangiaceae; genus Thermobispora; species Thermobispora bispora. The sequence continues at coordinate 3,938,826 of NC_014165.1, read as the reverse complement.
CGTCCGGCCGCTGGGCACGCTCGCGTTCGACAGCCACCGCAGCCCGGTACGGCTCAACTTCTCGATCGAGGCGGTCCACCCCGACGTGGCCGAGAAGATGCTCGAGGACCGCGAGTGGAGCGACCGGCTCCCGGCGACCATCGAGAAGGAGATCACCGACGGGGTGCGCCGGCTGGCGATCCGCGGCGCGATCGGCGCGGTCGCCGCGGGGTTCCTCACCGGGCTGCTGCTCTTCCGCAGGCTCTCCCGGGCCGCCTGGACGAGCGCCGGCTCGCTCGCCATGGTCGCCGTGCTCGGCGTGACCTCGGCGCTCACCTTCAACCCGCGGTCGATCGCCGAGCCCCGGTACACCGGGCTGCTCACCGGCGTGCCGTCCCTGATCGGCAGCGTCGAGACGATCATGAATCGGTTCTCGATGTACCGGGACCAGCTCGCCAAGCTGGTGACCAACGTCTCCCAGCTCTACGAGGCCGGGGCGAACCTGCCGATCTTCGACCCGGACCCGGACACGATCCGGGTGCTCCACGTCTCCGACCTGCACATCAACCCGCTCGGCTGGAACGTCATCAAGTCGCTGAAGGACCAGTTCAAGGTCGACTTCATCATCGACACCGGAGACATCAGCGACCACGGCACCAAGGCGGAGAACGAGTACATCAAGGAGATCGGCCGGCTCGGCGTGCCGTACGTGTACGTCCGGGGCAACCACGACTCCAAGACCACCCAGCGGGCGATCGAGAAGCAGAAGAACGCGATCGTGCTCGACGGGCAGGCCGCCACGGTCAAGGGGCTGCGGATCTACGGGGTGGGCGACCCGCGGTTCACCCCGGACAAGTCGCTCCAGGGCGTCACCGATCAGGCGCTCGTCGACCTCGGCCGCCGGCACGCGCTCCGGCTCGCCCCGCCCGCGCCACCGGCGCCGTCCCCGTCGCCGTCGGCATCGGGCTCGCCATCGCCGGCGGCCTCGGCCTCGCCGTCGCCCGCGCCGCCGCAGGAGTCCGAGGAGCAGGGGAAGATCACCGTCGACATCGTGGCGGTCCACGACCCGACCATGGGCCGCGCCTTCTCCGGGCGCGTGCCGCTCGTGCTCTCCGGCCACGCCCACCGGCGCTCCACCGAGGTGCTCGACACCGGCACCCGGCTCATGGTCCAGGGCTCCACCGGCGGCGCCGGCCTGCGCGGGCTCGAGCACGAGGAGCCCACCCCGCTCACGGCGTCGGTGCTCTACTTCAGCAAGGCCACCCGCCGGCTGGTGGCCTGGGACGACATCACCGTCGGCGGCCTCGGGGAACACTGGATCCAGTGCGAACGTCATATTGAAGGGCAACCGGACCCTAGAATGCTCCCCGAGTCGGACAAGACCCCGACCCCAACGGGTACGAACACTGCCCCGCCTGAGTAATCCACTTTGGCATCGGTGGCGGAAGTCCCCTATGCTGGCGGGGGTCTCCGACGGAGGACGCCGTGGTGACAGGGCAGGGTCCCTGGCCCCCATCGTCTAGCGGTCTAGGACACCGCCCTTTCAAGGCGGCGGCACGGGTTCGAATCCCGTTGGGGGCACCGGTGGACCGGCACACCGGGGCTCCGGGGCGCAACACCCCCGGAAAGCTGGTAAGCTAGGTCGCGCCGAATAACGCGGAAGGGAATCTTCCGGGTCATAAGGTCCTGTAGAGCAGGTCGGAGTGCTCGCCACCCTGTCAAGGTGGAGGTCGCGGGTTCAAGTCCCGTCAGGACCGCGAGAGACGTGACCAGGCACGGTCAGGTAGCTCAGTTGGTACGAGCGTCCGCCTGAAAAGCGGAAGGTCGGCGGTTCGACCCCGCCCCTGACCACCACATCTCTTCAGCAAAGACACCCGAGCAGGTCGTGGTCGGGGCGTTTTTGTTTTTCTCGGCGACGCGGTTCAGCGGCGTCCATTCGAGCCGGGTTGCCACACGATCGCTCGAGCTCATTCCAGTGCGCCGTGATGAGGGCTGGCTCGGGTAGCGGACGTCCGGAGATTCCCTGAGCTCATCGGCTGCGCGAGGTTCGCCGCTGCCGCGCGATGGGAGCCACCACCTCACCGAGAGGGCCGGCGATCGCCGGCCCTATTTCTCTTCGATCGCGGTCTACCTTCTGATCCGCTCCTCCCAAGCGCTGAGAGCCCGAGGCGGTCACCCGGCGGGTCCACGGCGCATCGCGCGGTCGCCTCGGTGGATCCACGGCGATCGCCGGAACGGCCACCTCTGGGCCGGTTGCCGTGTGGCGGGTCATCGGTGCAACGCATCAAGGGGCACCGGTTCCGATCCGCTCCGGAGCCGGTAACCGGTCGACCGCGGGTGCCGAGATTCCGCGAAGGCGAGGAGCAGGGGTGTGACGGTCCACAAATGTTCAGCGTCAGCCAGATCCAATGGGGCACGCCTTGTGAATCCCCCGGACCTTCTCTGCGAGATCGAGCACCGGCATGATGAGGGTCGTGCCGATCGGCGCCGGCAGCGGGTGAATTCTCGCCGGTCCACGTTCCGGTTCGCGCCGCCCAGTGGCTGGCGCAGACCCGGAAGCATGCGTACCGGGGGAGAGGAATGGCATCGCCAATAGGAAGGAATTTGTTTGTTCCCCCTTTAAAGATTGGTGCGGAGGAATCTCCGGGGGAACTGAGTGATGGAAAACTGCAGGTCAGCGTGAGCGCCGTACGTGCCGGGCGGCGCCGCACACCGGGCGGGAGCCGAGCGCGTGCCCGGGCGGGCGATGATGAAAATCAGGAGAAGCGATAGCGGCGGGAGAAGAAAAGAACCGCTCACGCTTTACGGCATCTTCCCCGATGAGCCTACCCCCGGTGGGCGCGTAGCGCAGGTGTTTTCCTGCTGTCGCCGATCTCCTTGACTGAGCCAAGAGGCCGGCACACCATCGCGTCATTTCGCTGCTGAGAACCGGGCGGCCACGCCCGGGGCGGTGAAGGTGAGAGTGCGCGCACGCGGGGTAGGCCCGTGTCCGAGGGGGAGGTGATGGCCGATGACCGAGTTCGAGCGGTCTCGCCGCATGGCGGCGCCGGCCGAGCGGGTGTTCGAAGAGGCCTGCGACGTCAGCCACCTGGAGAACTGGATACCCCGCGAGCTGCACGTGCGCGAAGAGCGCGCTCCGGTGGTGAGCGTGCACGACGACTTCACCGGGGAGGACACCCTCGCGCAGATCAGGACCGAGCCGGAGCGGCTGCGCATGGAGTGGGGCACGCCCGGCAACGGCGCCTACCACGGATGGCTTCAGGTGGCGAGCGTCGACGACGGGAACAGCGACGTCACCGTCCACCTCAGCTTCGGTGATGAGGCGCACACACCCCCGGCCGAGGTGGTCGAGTCGATCATGATGTACAGCCTCGACCGGCTGGCCCAGCGGGTGGGCCGGGCGGCCTGACTCACCGCGGCCGCAGCACCGCCGGGCCGCCGGATGCTCATCCGGTGTCCCCGTCGTCAGGCGCCGGTCCTTCGGGAGCGGACGGCGGCAGCGGTGGCGGCGGGAATGCGGAGGCCCCGGGCCCGGCGAGCCGGAGGACCTGCCGGATCCACGCCTCCAGCCCTCCGGGGTCGGGTGGGGTGAGCGGGTCGTTCTCGTCGTTTCCCGGTGCCGTGCCGGGTGCCGTGCTCATCGGGCCGGCCCACGGCGCTCGGGGCGGCACCGGCACACTGCATCTTCCCCGTGGGCGCCGTTCAGGGAAGCGCCGATGGGAACGGCACGCGCTGGGATGCGAGCGGTTTCCCGGATGGCGTGCTCGTGCATTAAGACGCTCCTTTTCATGCGCACTGTCCGGATCTATCACACCGCGGGCGACCGGTCGATCGCGGGGGGTGCTCGGACGGATCCGGCGTCGGGTCGGCTTCTTAGCATGGCACCGCGTCCGCCGAGGCACGGGGAGGCGTGCCCGCTCGCCGGTTCGTGTCGGCCGTACGGCGGTGCCGGCCGGCAACCGGGCCTGTCCGCCCGGGATCGGCTCCGCCTGGGGCACAATTCGGACTTTCCGGGGAAAGCATTTGGGATGGACTACCGGGAATTCGTGCGGACGGTGGCGGACCGGGCGGCGGTGTCGCGGGAGGAGGCCGCCGACCTGGCCCGCGCGGTCGTCGAGACGCTCAGCAACCGGCTCAGCTCGGGGGCGGCCCGGAGCCTGGCGGAGTGCCTGCCCCCGCAGCTGCGCGACTCGCTGCACGTACCGGAGCGGATCGAGCGGATCGGCCTGCGCGATCTCGTCAGGCGGGTCAGCAGGCGCACCGGGCTCACCGCGGAGGAGGTCAGGGGAGGGGTCAGCGCGGTGCTGACCACGTTGCGCGACACGGTGCCCAAGGAGGTCTTCGAAAGGGCGCTCGCCCAGCTTCCGGGGGAGTTCAAGCAGGCGGCGAGCTGAGCCGTACCGGAAGGTCATCACCGGCCGAAGAGATGGCAAAGGCCTGTTCCGGATCTTCGTGTCGGGGCGGCATGGCGCCCGGTGTCGCGTGTCTCCTGGGAACGGTGCTCGCGCTTACTTCCCTGGAGGCTCGAAGGATGAGGAAGCTGCTGTTCGTCGGCGCCATCGCCGCCGGCCTGCTCGTGTCAGGCTGCGGCGGTGCCGAGCAGAAGTCGACCCCTGTCGCCGCCAACGAGGTGAACCAGACGTCGCCGGGAGAACTGTCGCCGACGGCCACGGAGATGTCGCCCGAGATCTCCCCGTCTCCGATGTCTCCAGCGTCGCCGGCTCAGGCGACCCCGACCGGGCCCGCCAAGATCGACGTGGCGCAGACCCGCTTCGGCCCGGTCCTCGTGGGCGAGGGCGGCCGGACCGTCTACATGTTCACGAAGGACAAGAACGGCCAGCCGACGTGCGTCGACGCCTGCGCGGCCGCCTGGCCGCCGGTGCTCACCCTCGGCCAGCCCCAGGCGGGGCCGGGGGTCAAGGCGGACCTGCTCGGCACGGTCCAGCGCCCGGACGGCACCACGCAGGTCACCTACAACAAGCACCCGCTCTACTACTACGCCAAGGACCAGCAGCCCGGTGACCTCACCGGCCACGACGTCGACGACTTCGACGGCGAGTGGTACGCGGTGACCCCGGAGGGCAAGAAGGTCAAGGACTGAGCACGGCCCGGCCGAGCCGTGATCTCCGACCGCCCCGGAGCGGCCATGGCTCCGGGGCGGTCGCATGACCACGCCCGCCGCCGGTGATCCGCGCCGATCCGCCGTGCCGGTCCGCGGCCGGACATCCCCGGCCCGGTACGGCCGGCCCGTGCCGGGCGACGCGCCCGCGGTGCTCCGGACGGGCCCCGCTAGGCTGGCGGTGATGTATCGCTTCTTGTTCACGCAGGTCCTGAGCCGGTTCGACGCGGAGACCACGCACAATCTGACGATCAGGGCGCTGAGCCTGCTCTCGGTGCTGCCGGTGGGCAAGCGGCTGCTGTTCCGGCTGCTCGCGCCGCACGATGACGCATTGCGGGTGAAGGCGTTCGGGGTCCACTTCCCGTCGCCGTTCGGGCTCGCCGCCGGGTTCGACAAGGACGCCCGGTGCTACGAGGCCCTCGGCGCCATGGGCTTCGGTTTCGTGGAGGTCGGCACGGTCACCGCGCGGCCGCAGCCCGGCAATCCCCGTCCCCGCCTGTTCCGCGTGCCGGAGTGCCGGGCGCTCATCAACCGCATGGGGTTCAACAACGAGGGTGCCACCGCGGCGGCGCGCCGGCTGCGCCGTACCCGGGGCATCCCGGTGGTGGTCGGGGCCAACATCGGCAAGACCAAGGTGGTGCCCGAGTCCGGGGCGGTGGCCGACTACGTGGCGAGCGCGAAGCAGGTCGCGCCGTACGCCGACTACCTCGTGGTCAACGTCAGCTCGCCGAACACTCCGGGCCTGCGCGACCTTCAGGCGGTGGAGCGGCTGCGGCCGCTGCTGACCGCGGTGCAGGAGGCGGCCGGGCGGACGCCCCTCCTCGTCAAGATCGCGCCCGACCTCGCGGACGAGGACATCGACGCGGTGGCCGACCTCGCCCTGGAGCTGGGCCTCGCCGGGATCATCGCGACGAACACCACGATCAGCCGGGAGGGCGTGCCCAGCAAGGAGGCGGGAGGCCTGTCCGGGCGGCCGCTCAAGGCGAGATCGCTCGAGGTGCTGCGCCGGCTTCGCCGGAAGGTGGGGGACCGGCTGACGCTCGTGTCCGTGGGCGGGGTCGAGGACCTCGACGACGTGTGGGAGCGGCTGCTCGCCGGGGCCACGCTCGTGCAGGGCTACACGGGGTTCGTCTACGGCGGCCCGCTGTGGGCGTGGCGGATCCACCGAGGGCTGTCGCGCCGGCTGCGCCGCCACGGTTACGCGTCCATCACCGAGGTCATCGGCCGGACCGCCTGAGCCGCCCGGTACGGCACGCACGCGACCGCCTCGGTGAGCCCTACGCGGGCCGGGGCAGGCGACACGAGAAGCGCAAGTTCCCAAGCCGCACTACCGGCCAGGACACGATCAAGAGGGTGCTCGCCGCCTCGGCCCGTCGGTATTCCCGGGCACCGCCGTCTTCGTTAGGCCAGGGTCTACCCCGTTTCACGCCTCACCGGAGAAGCCTGTGGTCGTTTCGCTGGAGCCGCTTTGCGCTCCTGCTGAGATGCGGCCACTCACGGCCGGTGAGCACGTTTCTTTTCCCGGCGCAGATCACGGCCGATGCCGCGGTTCGCGGCCGGACCGGGCCGCGAACCGGATCCTGGCCGGCTCCCCGCCCCTCCTCGGTGGTGGGACGTATCGGATCGGCCGGGCACGTGCCGGCTCATCCTGCCCGCGACCATCGTCCGAGCCGGCTGGAAGAAGTGAGAGACTCGATCCTTCGAGTGATATATGGGTGGCTTTTTCCTATATTTCAGGTCGTCTCTTATCGGTAGTAGAATCGCCGTATTCCGGGTTTCCGTGACCGGGTTGGCGAAATTGTATTTTCGCTTATTGTAGGAGAATGTTCGTGCGGAGAGAATGAAGGAAATAGAGGAGGTGAAGCGCCTTCACCCGGGAGGTGAGTGTGTTACGCCCTTGGGAGGCCGATCCGACCGCGGACTTCAAGAGACGTCTGGGCAAGTCCGCTCTCGAGCTGGGTGAGACCACCGCGAGCCCGTCGTGCCCGGACATCTGGGAGCTCTCTAACGGCGATATCGCCGTGATCGGTCGCGACCTCACCGAGGCCTATCGCGACCGCCTGCCACCAGGCGTGTACATCAATCACGACGAGCGGCTCGTGGTCATCCCACGCCGGATGCTCATCGCCGCGAAACCGGACATTCCAAATGATCAGTGATGTTCCTACACTGCCCGCCATTGAGCTGAACCGTGAAGACTATCTCGCCGACTTCTGGCGCTGCTTCCAGCGCTTGAAGGGAGATTTCTGGAAGCTGGAGCGCGGGCAGACCTTCCGCGAGCCAGAGGAGCCGAGCTGGGTCGCCCTCGACCAGGGTGATTGGCGACGCGCGATCGCCCTCATCGATCAACGGACCGAAGAGATCAAGCGTCCGGTCGAAGAGGCGGCCCGGCACGTATCGATGCATCGGCTGCGTATCGTCGAACGTCCGTATTCACCGTATTTGCGGTGGGAGCTGTACTACATTCGGCTACGGGCGCTAGCCGGGGAGGATATCCGCGTCCTCGACGCCGACAAGATCAGGCACCTGGAACACGACCGTATGCTTCCAGAGCTGGTCGTTCTCGGAGAAGAGGTCATGTACCAGGTCCTCTACGATCAAAGCGGCACATTGCGCGGCGCCAGGAGGATTGAGGACCGGGAACGGGTCGCCGCCTGTGCCAAGGAGATCAGCGACTTGCACGAGAAGGCCGAGGGCATCCGCGATTTCCTCAAGCGGGAGCCCAGCGCGTTGCCGCCGCCCCTCAAGCGGGAGCTCGGCGCGCTGCCGCCGGTCTAGCGGGCGGGGAACGTCACCGAGGCGACGCGAGGGGTGGTCGATCCGATCTCATGCCAGGACGTGGCGGTCGCCGGTTATTCACCATCATCTTGATCTGCTTGGTCATCCTCGTGAGCGCCACCCTGGTCGCGTTCTCGCCGCTCGCGCTCGAGCTGTGGAAGAACAGCCCGGCCAATTGGAACTGGCTGAGTGAGGTCGGGCAGACCTACGGTGCGGCGTCCGCGCTCCTCGCGATGTTCGCCCTGGTCGGTGTGGCCGTGTCGCTCGTCCTCCAGGCCCGGGAGGCGAAGAGCGCCCGCGAACAGACGCTGCGGAGCCTGCATGGCGAGCTGATGAGGATGGCCATGGAGGATCCGTTGTACCGCGCGTGCTGGGGCGCGTTCTTCACCAGCGATGACCCTGACGCCCAGCGGGCCCACATGTACGTCAACCAGATCGTCAACCATTGGCTGACGATGTGGGAGCTGCGCAGCATCACCGAGCCCCACCTGCGCGAGGTGGCCCAGACCGTGCTTGCCGGCCGTACGGGCGGAAGTACTGGAGCGAGGTCCGGGAGCTCCGGATGACGAGCGCGAGCACCCGCCGGGAACGCCGCTTCTGCCGGATCCCCGACGAGGAGTACGAACGCGCCCGGAGATCCGCCCCGTCACAATCTCCGCCGCAGCCTCCGAAGGCGAGCGAACGGCCTGGCGGGACGAGTATCTCCGCTGGGCTGGGCGGGGTGCTGGCCGTGCTCGCCGCCGCGATCGCGTATCTGACCCTCCGCCGCCTCCGCCCGCCGGAGCGGCGGCCGGATCGCGCCCGATAGATCGGCGCCCGCGCACCGGCCGCGGTTCCCCGGCCCGGTAGGGGGCGGGAGTCCGCTCACCGGCCCTGGTTCCACGCCCGTCCCGCTCGCGATGCGGGCCGGCGGCCGTATCATCACGCTTCCACCGCGCCGCGGGATGCTTCCGGCACGCTTGCGGGCGTGGGCGCGTCGTGGCCGTGTGCGGTGAGGTGACGACGCCCTTCGCGACGGTCTCTCGGCGGACGGCGCCGCGCGGAGAGTAAGGTTCCGCCGTGGTCTCATCGATGCCCGCACGCGGATTCCCTTCAATCCCCGCCTGATTGAGGTGCCGCACGGAATCCTGTGGGGATGTCGAGCCGTAGAGCCAGATCGGGGAGGACGAGATGAGCGTGAAGACCTACACCGTCGTCGGCATGACCTGCGGTCACTGCGTCGCCTCGGTCAAGGAGGAGGTCGGGGAGATCCCGGGCGTGACGGGGGTGGAGGTGGACCTGGCCACCGGCCGGCTCGACGTCACCGGCGAAGGGGTCAGCGACGAGGCGGTACGGCGAGCGGTCGAGGAAGCCGGCTATCGCCTGGGCTGAGCCGGCGCACGGCGCCGTGACGCCCCGGGCCACCCCTTGACGGACCCGGGTTCCGGGCCGGGAGGTTTCCTCGCGGATACCAGGCCTACGTAGGCTGTGCTGCGCGGCATCAGCCGCGAGGGCCGGGGACAGCGGGTCTTCCGGGGCGGTGCGGCCTGCCGGCAGGAACGGGTGCCCGGCGAGGCCCGGCAAGACCGGTGACCCGCGCTGCATCGGCCGGGCGCGCCCAGCGGTCACCCGGGCCGCTCGGGCCCGCCAAGGCGTCTCGTGGCCGACCGGGACGGCGGTCGGCATGATCGGCCGGCCGATGCCCGGGTCAGTCAAGCGCTCACAGGTTCGGCCGGGCCGACCCGGGTGCGGCGGCCGATTCGGCGAGGTGGCGCATGACCTCGGTGACCCGCACCCGGCCGGGGCGGTGGCGCCGCCACCCGGTGCCGCCCCGCTGCCACGGCCGCGGGCCGGTGAGCGGGCGGTACTCCACGCCCAGCGCGTCCAGCCGCTTCAGGTGGGCGCCAAGCCTGCCGGTGAACCCCTGATCTGCCGGGTGGCCGGTCCAGGCGACCTCGGCGGCGGCGCAGCCACGCGGCCAGGCCCGGTAGTCGAGGGTCCTGCCGTCCGGGATCCACTCGCTCCAGAGCAGGAACTGGGTGCCGATCACCCGGGCGCGCTCCTCGGCCGTCCACTCCGCCGGGGCGGGCGCGAACGCCGCGACATCGGCCACGGTGGTGGCGTCCCCGAGCCCGGCCGGCTCCTCGGCGGAGGATGCCTCGGCATAGTCGAGGTACATCGGGAAGACCGGCGCGGCGATGGTCTCGTGCCCGGCCGCTGCGGCGCGCCGCGCGACCTCCATCCCGCGCCACGCCATCACCACCGTGTCCGGCCGGAGCCTCCCGCTCACGAAGGCCTCGTCCCAGACCACCGCCCGGACGCCGCGCTCGGCGAGGAGGTCGGCGAGCCGGTGGAGGAACCAGGCGTGCAGCTCGCTCGGGCTGTCGAGCCCGAGCTCGGCCTGGTAGGCGCGGACCCGCTCGGACGCGGCCCAGTCGTCGAGCACGCACTCGTCCCCGCCGATGTGGAAGTACGGCGTGGGCCCGAGCGCACCGATGATCTCGTCGAAGACCGTGGCGAGGAAGTCCACCGTGGCCGGGAGCGGGGAGAGGATCGCCGGTGAGATGCCCCAGCGGTCGAGCACCCGGTACCGCTTCTCCGGCAGCGGCCCGAGCTCGGGGTAGGCGGCGAGGATCGCCGAGCTGTGCCCGGGCACGTCGATCTCCGGGACGACGGTGACCGCCCTGGCCCGCGCGTACGCGGCGATCTCCGCAAGGTCGTGGAGCGTGTAGTGGCCGCCGTGCGGGATCCCGTCGAACGCCGGCTCCTCGCCGTGGAAACCGGTGACCGTCCGATCCCGGTGGGAGCCGACCTCGTGGAGGCGGGGGTACGCCCGGCTCTCCACCCGCCAGCCTTGATCGTCGGAGAGGTGAAGGTGGAGCCGGTTGAGCTTGTGCGCGGCGAGCAGGTCGATGAGCCGGAGCACCTCCCGCTTGGGGAAGAAGTGCCGGGCCACGTCGAGGTGGGCGCCCCGCCAGGGGAACGCGGGGGCGTCCGCGATGCGGCCGCACGGCAGGGCCCACGCCACGCCGGGGAGCGCGGCCGCCCGGAACGCCTCCGCGGGCAGGAGCTGGCGCAGGGTCTGGCCGGCGTAGTGGGCGCCCGCGCGGTCCGCGGCGGTGATCCGCACCTCGGCGGCCGTGATGGTGATCCCGTACGCCTCGGGGCCGAGCGAAGGGTCCTCGGCGACCTGGATGGCGGCGTGGCTTCCGGGGCGCAGGTCGAGCACGGGCAGGGCGAGCCGTACCGCGTCGACGAGGCCGGCGGGGCCGCTGATCGCGGCGCCTGAGCTGAGGCCGAACGCTCCCGGGGCGCGCTCGGCCACCCGGGGTCGGGGCAGCAGGTCTTCCACGGCTCGATGATGCCCGGGCGCGCTCCCCGATATGAGGACTCAGCCGAGGCCCTGTGGATACCGGCCCGCGACCCGGTAGCCGTCCCGATCCGGCGTCGCGCCGGGACACACCCGTGGCCGCCGGCCAGACGCCGGGCCTGGGAGGATGCGGTCCCGGGGCGCTACCGGCTCAGGTAGTCCCGGAGGCCCTTCGCCAGCGCCTCGGCGAGCCGCTGCCGGAAGGCGGGGTCCTTCATCTTCCTCGCGTCGGTGGGGTTGCGCATGTTGCCGGTCTCGAGGAAGACCTTGGGGACCGTGGACAGGTTGAGCCCGCCGAGGTCGCCCCGCCGGTCGATGCCGTTCTTGCCGATGTAGTTCGCGTACGGCAGGCCGGTGACCTCGCGGACCGCGTTCCGGATGGCGACGCCCAGGCGGAGGGAGTCGCCCACCACCGGGTCGACCGGGCCGTTGATCTTCTTGGGCACGATGACGTGGAAGCCGCGGGTGCCCTGCCCGGCGCCGTCGGCGTGGATGGAGATGGATGCGTCGGCCTTGGCGCGGTTGGCGATGGCCGCGCGCTCGGTGATGCACGGCCCGACGCCCTTGTTGTCCTCGCGGGTGAGCTTGACGGTCGCGCCCTGGGCCCGGAGCAGCTTGGCCAGCCGGGTGGCGACGTCCCAGGCGAACGCGGACTCGGGGTAGCCGTCGTTGGTGGTGGTCCCCGTGGTGTCACATGGCTTCCACATGGTGACCGCGTTCACCTTCTTGTTGATCTTTTCCGGGGCCCGCCAGTTGTTCCCGTTGTGGCCGGGGTCGATGACGATGACCTTTCCGGCGAGCGGTCGGGCCGCGGCCGACGCCGGGCTCGCGGCGATCGCGGCGCCCGCCGCAGGGGCGGCCGGGCTGAGCCGGCTCCGCTCCGGGGCCGGGGACGCGGTGCTTCCGCCGTCGGTGAATGCGCCGGCGGTGCCCGGGGCGGCCGTCTCTCCGCCGCAGGCGACGGCTCCGGCCGTCACCAGGCCGAGAGCCGCGGCGGCAAGCGCTCGTCTGATCACGCTCGGATCCCTTCCCATCGGTCTCTAGTCAACCTATGCGCAATCGAGCGCCGACCAGACCGTCATCCGGCTCGGAGCGTCCCGGGTGGCCGCCGCGCGCACGCGGACGCCGCGGTGACCGGCGCGGGGACCGGGGTCAGACCCGAGGCTAGCGGGACGGCTCGGCCGCCTCCTGCTCGTGCCGGTGGAGCAGTGCGGCGAGCTCTCGCGCGTCCTCCGCGTCGAGGCCGAGCACCACCCGGGCGCGTCCCAAGGGGTGGTCGATGGAGTGGGAGACGTAGCTCGCCACGGACTCGGCGATGTCGTCGGTGCTCAGCCCGCGGGCCGCCCGCCAGCGCGCCCAGGCCCGCTCGAGCTCGCCGGCCGCGCGCTGGGCACAGGCGACCAACTCCCGATCACCCATGAATCCCCCCGATCGAGTGTCCTCGGCCGTCGCCGGATCGACACCGGCTCAGGCCACCGTGATCGCCGAAAGCGGCGTCTGGACATGAGTAAACCCCGGGGGTGGGCGGGCACGGCCGGGGTTGACGGAGCCTTAGCCCTCGCTTGGTGCCGGGCCGGTGCTGCGCCGCGCCACGAGCCGCGGTGGCACCTGCCGTATCCGGGCCCGCTTCCGCGGGTCGCTGATCCGGTCGCTCAGCAGGGCGGCGGCGGTCCGTCCCATCTGCCGGCGCGGCTGCTCGATGCTGGTGAGCGAGATGTGGTTGATCGCGGCGAGGTGGGTGTTGTCGTAGCCGACCACGGACAGGTCCTCCGGGACCCGGAGGCCGAGCTCGCTCGCGGCGCTGAGCACGCCCAGGGCGACCATGTCGTTGGCGGCGAAGATGGCGGTCGGCCGATCCGGCCGCCGCAGGAGGGCGAGCGCGGCGCGCCGCCCGTCCTCTTCGGTGAACTCGCCTTTCTCGATCATGATGTACGGCTCGAGCCCGCGGTCGCGCATGGCGTCGCGGTAGCCCTGGCAGCGGAGCCGGGCCGCCGAGGACGGCGTGCCGCTGATGTGGGCGATGCGCTTGTGACCGAGCTCGGCGAGGTGGTCGACGGCGAGCCGAGCCCCCTGCTCGTCGTCGACGACGACCACGTCGACGCCCTCGACGTCGACATCGCGCTCCCCGACCACGACGGTCGGCGTGTAGGCGGCCGCCTCGGCGAGGGTGCTGGTGGCGGGGCCGACGCCGAGCAGCACCAGGCCGTCGACGCGCAGCTCGAGGAACGCCTCGACCGCGTCGCCTTCGAATCCGGAGTTCGAGCGGCCGCTTCCGATCAGTAACCGGAGCCCGTCGCCGTGGAGGCTCTCCTGCAGGCCGTCCAGGAACTCGGCGTAGAACGGGTTGTGCAGGTCGGCCACGAGCGCGCCGACCAGGTGGGTGCGGCCCTCGACCAGGCTGCGCGCGACCGCGTTGGGGCGATAACCGAGCTCCTTGGCCGCCTGCAGCACCGCCTCGCGGCGGTGCTCGCTCACATGTGGGGAGCCCCGGAGCACGAGGGACACCAGCGACTTGGACACCCCGGCGCGTTCGGCGACGTTGCGGATCGTCGGGCGCGGCCGTGGGCCGAACCCATCGGACGCCCCGCTCTCAGGCCGGGGGCCGCCGACGTTCCGGGTCGTAGTCCGCGTGGACGGTCCTGTCATGGTTCTCCCCACGATGCGTAATGTGCACCTGACTCACCAAACGAACGAAATGCCCCGAGGGTACGGCTGGCGCGGGAACGTCACAGGTTTGAGGCATAGGGCGGACAGGGTTGAGAAATTGCAGCCGTTCCGCGCCGGACGGGTTGCGCGAGCCGTGGGTCCAGCCGAGCGCGGAGGTTGAGCCGGCTGCGGGGAGTGAGCCGAGCGGGGTGGGCGAGCCGAGCGACGGTGCCGAGCGAGCCACCGGGGTGAGTGAGCGACGGAGCGGTGAGTTGAGTGAGGCACCGGGTGATGGGCGATGGAGGGTGAGCGAGCCACCGCGGTGAACGGGTCACCGCAAGGGTGAGCCCGTGCCGGCTGACCCCATGGCGGCCGCCGGTGGCCGCGGGCCGGGAGCCGGGCGTGCCGGGAGCCGGGCACCGCGGCCCGGAGGCATGGGCGAGCCACGGGCGATCGCGGGGAGCGGACCGCTAGTGTTCAAAGGTGTGGAAGCGACACGCCAAGCGGATGGCGGGCCACGGCGGGTGCGGCGCAGGCTCAGCGTGGACCGGCGCCGGGAAGAGCTCATCTCGGTCGCCTTGGAGCTCTTCGGTACGCGCGACCCCGAGGACGTATCGATCGACGACGTGGCGGCGCGTGCCGGCGCCTCCCGAGCGCTCGTCTACCACTATTTCGGGGGTAAGCAGGAGCTCTACCTGGCGGCGCTGCGCAGCGCGGCCGAGGAGCTGGAGGCGCGGCTCAGGCCCCCGGGCGACGTGCGGCTGCGGCCTCTCGATGAACTGGCGCGCGGCCTGAAGTCGTACTTCGATTTCGTGGAGGAGCACGCGGCGGGCTTCGCCGCGCTGCTCCGCGGTGGGCCCGCGAACCGTTCGGGCGAGGTCGGTGAGATCGTCGACGGCGTGCGGCAGCGCCTGCTCCGGCTCATCCTGAACCGGATGCACATCGGCACGCCCGGTCCGGTGCTCCGGGTGACCCTCCGGTCATGGATCGCCTCGGTGGAGACGGCCGGCCTCGACTGGCTGGAGCACCGGGACATGGACCGAGGCGCGCTCGAGCGCATGCTGGTCGACCATATGATCGCCCTGCTCCAGGTCGCGGAGCGGTACGACGGCCAGGTGGCGCATCTCCTGGAGCGGCTGCTGTCCGGCGATTAACCGCTCGGGGGCGTCTGTCCATCCGGGGCGTGGCGCGAACGGACGCGGCGGCAAGCGCGGAAATGAAGGCGGCGGGAATAGGCGGACGGCGCCGGGCGGGCGGCGCCGTGCCCCGTCACGTCGTGCCACACCACGCCGTGGCGCATTCGCACATGTCTCCGGCGTGGATGTGCGTCGACGCGCTCACATCATCGACGCGAGCGCGTCGCTCCCCCCGTACGCGGTGCAGCCGGTGTTACTCGGATCGTTGCTGCGGTATGCCCGCGAGCAGGGCCCGGACCTCCGTCTCCCGGTAGCGCCGGTGACCCCCGAGCGTGCGGATGGAGGTCAACTTACCCGCCTTGGCCCACCGGGTGACGGTCTTCGGGTCGACCCGGAACATCGTGGCGACCTCCGCCGGGGTGAGCAGTGGCTCGGCCTCGGGTGTACGAGCTGACATTGTGCGGCCTCTCCTCCGTTGGACCGGCGACAGCGATCCTGCGACTTGTCTGGCGCGTTGGCGGGTGATGCCGCCTGATCCGTAGCGTGCGGTTTCCGGATCAGTTATGACATCACCTGATGTGACCATACAACCACGCAGTGCGATTGGCGAGCCCCTATGGGCACAACGTCTCGACCACGGGTTGTTGTCACGCTCGGTGATTCTAGCGACACGTTTCGTGGTATCGCAGTGAAAACGGCAAACTGGTCAGTTCGTAGATGTGACATCGAACATCCCGTGACCTGATGCAGCAGGTCAGACGCGGTGATCTACCCTCAGTTTGCGGATTCGAGGGCGCGGATCGCTCTCCAGCGGAGAATCACCCGCCGATACATCGCGTAAGCAAGCTCTTCCTGACCGTTGTCCAAACTGGCCAGGGCGGCGGCGAGCTCGGCGACGGAGAGGTCCCGCTCCAGGGTCTGGTCGTCCATCAGGTGGACGAGGCCCCCGTAGTCGAGCTCCACCAGGGAGTGGGGGTGGAACTCCTCCAGCCAGCGGCCGACCTCCTCCACCTCCGTGAGCGCGCTCACCCGGCCCACATGCCGCCGGATGATCGCTAACGCCCTCGCCACCCGGCGCCGCGCCTGTGCCATGGAGGTGACGTAGAGCATGTTCCGCGGCGGCGCCGTCGTGGTCGGGGTGCCGGGGTCCCACCCCTGCGGCGTCCGCTCGGAGCCGAGCACGAGCCAGCGCTCCGCCGAGTCGAAGGGGATGAACCACGGGGTGGGGATGTACCACCGGGATGTCCGGATGTGCACGCGGAGCGAGCGCTCGGTGCGCTTGAACCGGTCGAAGTCGTCCGCGGTCTGCTCGGCGATCGCCCTCGGTACCAGCCGGTCGGCGAGCTCGGCGGGGGTGCTCTTCCGGAACGCCGCGAACGCGAGCCACGACCGCAGCCGCACCTGCCACGGGCAGACGTAGAGGGTGTCCCCGATCCGCCGCAGATACGCGTCCTGGCTCTCCCGCTCGGGTGCCGGCAGCGGGGGAATGGCGAGCAGCCTCCGGACGGACTCCGCGTGCTCCGCCTCTAAGGCCCGGGCCCGGCGCGGCCGATCCTTCGACTCGGCATACCTCGCCCACCTGACCCGATCCTCTGGGGGGAACGCGCTCAGCGGCTCGTACACGCGGAGATAGGCGGCATAGGGGAGCACACCCAGAATCGTGCCACGAGACCATCGGCGTGTGCAGTACCGCGGGCATATCAAGATCATTATGGGGGAGTGCCGTTAAGCTGATGACGAACCGCCGCACCGAGGCGGCGCAGAGGCGATCAGGAGTCACCACCGTGACCGACGTCTTCGGGCTTCCCCACAAGGATTCCGGCCCAGTAGGCACCACCGGTTCCACCCAGCCGCGGCACGAGCAGGTCGTGTTCTGCTCGGACGAGCGCAGCGGCCTCTACGCGATCATCGCGATCTACAGCACGGCCCTCGGGCCCGGGCTTGGCGGCACCCGCTTCTATCCCTATGAGAGCGAGCAGGCCGCCCTCGCCGACGTGCTCAACCTCTCCCGGGCCATGGCGTACAAGAACGCCCTCGCCGGGCTCGATCTCGGCGGCGCCAAGGCCGTCATCATCGGCGACCCCGAGACCGACAAGTCCGAGGCGCTCCTGCGGGCGTACGGCCGGTTCGTCCAGTCCCTGGGCGGCCGGTACTACACCGCCTGCGACGTGGGCACGTACAGCGAGGACATGGACGTCATCGCGCGGGAGTGCGCGTACGTCACCGGCCGGAGCCCGGAGTACGGCGGGGCCGGCGACTCGTCCATCCTCACCGCGTTCGGCGTCTTCCAGGGCATGCGCGCGGCCGTCCGGCACCGCTACGGCACCACCTCGCTGGCGGGCAAGCGGGTCGGCATCGAGGGCGTCGGCAAGGTCGGGGCCCGCCTCGTCGACCACCTCATCGAGGAGGGCGCCGAGGTGGTGATCTGCGATGTGAACGAGCAGGCGATCGATCGGGTACGGCGGCGCCATCCGGCGGTCGAGGTGGTGGGGGACGCCGCGGAGCTCATCACCGCGGACCTCGACATCTACGCCCCGTGCGCGCTCGGCGGCTCGCTCAACGACGAGACCGCCCCCCGGCTCCGGGCGAAGATCGTCTGCGGTGCCGCGAACAACCAGCTCGCCCACCCCGGGGTGGAGAAGCAACTCGCGGAGCGCGGCATCCTCTACGCTCCGGACTACGTGGTGAACGCCGGCGGCGTGATCCAGGTGGCGGACGAGATCCACGGCTTCGACATGGCGCGCGCCCGGGCGAAGGCGTCCAAGATCTTCGACACCACGCTGAGGATCTTTGAGCTCGCCGCCGAGGAAGGCGTGCCTCCGGGCGTGGCAGCCGATAGGCTAGCTGAGCGAAGAATGTCAGAAGTCGGTCGACTTCGGGGCATTTGGCTCCGCAGTTGACGTTGCCGCTCGTACGGCGTACCGAGCGGCGCACAAACCAGGTACGGTAATAGACGGAACGAAGGGGCTGACGCCTGACGTCAGGGCGTCAGCGCGCGGTGCGTAAGTGACGAGGGGTCGGGCACGACCCCGCATGAGGGGGTCGAGCCAATGGGGCGCGGCCGAGCCAAGGCCAAGCAGGTCAAGGTCGCCCGTCAGCTGAAGTACAACAGCGGCGGCACGGATCTTGAGCGTCTGCGCGTCGAACTCGGGTTGGACGAGGGTTCCGGCCGCAAGAAGCATGACCCTTATGAAGAGCTGGCCCGCCGCTACGCCGACTACGGCGTCGACGATGAGGACGACGACGAAGCCGGCGACAGCGGGCAGCGTGGGCGCTAGTGATCCGTCGGTGACAGACCTGTGAGCCACCCGGCGGGACGCAAGTCCCGCCGGGTGGCCGGCTCAACCATGCACCCTCTGCGGGTGTCCGTCCCCCGCACGGTACGGCCCGCACCGCCCGGCCGCCGGGTCCCGGGGACCCGGAAGCGGCCATGCGTTCCCTCTGCTCGCTTCTCCTGATTCCTCTGCTCCGCCGAGCCCTGCCGATCTTCGGGCCCGGCCACCTCCGATGCGGTGATCTCCCAGACCGCGGCCACGCGACCGGGCGGCTCCGCCCGCGCCACGCGGAGATCCATGGAACTCCCAGGAGCCACCCTCCCAGCGCCACCCTCACCGGGCCTTGCGCCCTCTGCCGCAGGGCTGTCCTGAGCATCAGCGTCCTCCGAGCCACAGCCGCCCTGGCCTGACCGTGCACGCTCCAGGGCCCATGCGGCCCACGACCCCTGCGGCGTACCGGTGGGCGAAGGGGTGCGGCGGGTGTGCCCACCGAGACCGGGCCTCGCGGCGGCGCGGGACGGGCCCGAGCCGCGTGCGCCGCGAAGACGGCCGTGCCGAGCTGAATGGCGATAACGGGAGGAGTCCCGGAGTCGGCGGAACCGCCGGCCGATCAGATCAGCCCAGAGCGTTCGGCGGCGCCAGGGGAGCACCGGGCTCCTCGGATCCATGCCGGCCACGCTCCGGCCGGCCTCCCGTTGCCGGGACGGCCCCGCGGAACCGCGGGACGTTCCACACGCCGATCTAGCCCCTGGAGCAGCCGAGAACCCCTGGAAGCACGAACACGCCGCGGCACGGGCCTCGCAGCGGGAAAACCCGGGCGTCCCCCGTGGTGCGGAGACGCCACCGGCGGAACCCCGAGCGCGTTCATTGATCCCGGTTCTGCGGAGATCCCACCCCGGTGCGCACCACCGGGCCCGCCCGAGCGGAATCGGGCCTCACCCGGCCGAGGACGACCTCGCCGACGGACCCAGAAGGGGAGCCGTCGCAGAGCATCGTCACCCGGAGCCGTCCGGAACCGGGGAGTGCAGGGCTGTGCTGCGATGCGGCCTCGCGAACGGGTGGCCTCACCGGCCGGGCACGGCGTCGCCGGCGAATCCCCCACGCGTTGATCGTCGCCGGCCAAGGTCGCCCGGAAGGGCCGGGGAGCGCCTGGGCTCACCGATCCGCCGACGGGCTCGCCTTAACGGAACCGCGCCTCGCCCGAGCCGGGGACGACCTCGCCCAGCACCCAGGTGGGGACGCCCTGCCCGTTGAGCAGCTCCACCGCCCGATCGGCCTGGTCGGCCGGGACGATCGCGCACATGCCCACGCCCAGGTTGAACGTCCTGTCCATCTCCGCCTGCGGCACCTTGCCGTACCCGGCGAGCACCTGGAAGATCGCGGGAGGCGTCCACGAGCCGCGGTCGAGGAGGGCGTCCGCCGTGGCGGGCAGCGACCGGGCGAGGTTCGCGGCCAGGCCGCCGCCGGTGATGTGGGCGAAGGCGTGCACGTCGACCTCGCGGGTGAGCGCGAGGCAGTGCGGCGCGTAGATCCGCGTGGGCTCCAGCAGCTCCTCACCGAGGGTCCGGGAGAGCTCGGGCAGCTCCTGGTCGAGCCGGAGCCCGGCGGTGGCGATGATGTGGCGGACCAGCGAGTACCCGTTCGAGTGGATGCCGCTCGACGCCATCCCGAGCACCACGTCCCCGGGGACGACCCGGTGCGGGCCGAGGAGCTCGCTCGCCTCCACCACCCCGGTGCCCGCGCCGGCCAGGTCGTACTCGTCCGGCTTCATCGCGCCGGGGTGCTCGGCCGTCTCCCCGCCGATGAGCGCGCACCCGGCGATCCGGCAGCCTTCGGCGATGCCGCCGACGATCTCGGCGATGCGCTCGGGCACGACCTTGCCGCAGGCGATGTAGTCGGTCATGAACAGCGGCTCGGCCCCGCAGACCACGAGGTCGTCGACGACCATCCCGACGAGGTCGATGCCGATCGTGTCGTGCTTGTCCAGCCGCTGGGCGATCATGACCTTGGTGCCGACCCCGTCGGTCGAGGTGGCGAGGAGCGGCTTGCGGTAGCGGAGGAACGCCGATGCGTCGAAGAGCCCGGCGAAGCCGCTGGGGTCGTCGATCACCTCGGGCCGCCGGGAACGGGCCACCCGGGACTTCATCAGCTCGACGGCGCGCTCTCCGGCCGCGATGTCGACCCCGGCCTCGGCGTAGCTGGTCATGCCTGCGCCTCCAGCACGTGCTTGTCCACCCGCTCCCCTTCCTCCAGCGGGATCGGGTACTCCCCGGTGAAGCAGGCCCGGCAGAGCCGGTCGGCGGGGAGCGTGGTCGCCTGGGTGAGCGCCTCGAGCGAGACGTAGCCGAGGGAGTCGGCGCCGAGGGACTGGCAGATCTCGTCCACCGTGAGCGATCCGGCGATCAGCTCGGCCCGGGTGGCGAAGTCGATGCCGTAGAAGCAGGGCCAGGTGACCGGCGGCGAGGAGATCCGCACGTGGACCTCGGTGGCGCCGGCCTGACGGAGCATGGCGACGATGGCCCGCTGGGTGTTGCCGCGCACGATCGAGTCGTCGACCACGACCAGGCGCTTGCCCTTGATCACCTCGCGCAGCGGGTTGAGCTTCAGCCGGATCCCGAGCTGGCGGATGGTCTGCGACGGCTGGATGAACGTGCGGCCGACGTAGGAGTTCTTCACCAGGCCCTGGCCGTACGGGATGCCGCTCTCCTGGGCGTACCCGATGGCGGCCGGGGTGCCGGAGTCGGGCGTGGGGATGACGAGGTCGGCCTCGACCGGGTGCTCGCGGGCGAGCGCGCGGCCCACCTCGACCCGGGTGGCGTAGACGCCGCGGCCGGCGATCGAGGTGTCCGGCCGGGCGAGGTAGACGTACTCGAAGAGGCAGCCCTTGGGCCGGGCGAGGGCGAACCGGCGGGAGCGCACCCCGCGCTGGTCGATGGTGATCAGCTCGCCCGGTTCGACCTCGCGGATGAACACCGCGCCGACGATGTCGAGGGCGGCGGTCTCCGAGGCGATCACCCAGCCGCGCTCGAGCTTGCCGAGCACGAGCGGGCGGATGCCCTGGGGGTCCCGGGCGGCGTACAGCGTGGTCTCGTCCATCCAGACGAGGGAGTAGGCGCCCTTCACCTCGGGGAGCAGCTCGGCCGCCACGTCCTCGATCGGCCGGCTCGAGTCCTGGGCGAGCAGCGCGGTGAGCACCTCGGTGTCGGTGGTCGCCTTGATGGCGCCGGGCGGAAGCCGCTTGGCGAGGCTCGCCG
Source organism: Thermobispora bispora DSM 43833 (assembly GCF_000092645.1). Lineage (NCBI taxonomy): Bacteria > Bacillati > Actinomycetota > Actinomycetes > Streptosporangiales > Streptosporangiaceae > Thermobispora > Thermobispora bispora. The sequence goes on along the minus strand of NC_014165.1, from coordinate 3,917,290 downwards.
TGTTGATCAGGTTGCCGTTGTGGGCGAGCGCGATCCCGCCCTGGGCGGTCGAGGTGAGCGTGGGCTGCGCGTTCTCCCACACGCTCGACCCGGTCGTGGAGTAGCGGCAGTGCCCGATGGCGAGGTGGCCGCGGAGCGTCCGGAGGATGGGCTCGTCGAAGACCTGGGCCACGAGCCCCATGTCCTTGTAGACGAGGATGCGGCTGCCTTCGCTCACCGCGATGCCCGCGGATTCCTGGCCGCGATGCTGTAGCGCGTACAGGCCGTAGTAGGTCAGTTTGGAGACATCCTCTCCCGGCGCCCACACGCCGAAGACGCCGCACGCGTCCTTCGGTGCGCGGTCCTCGGGATCGAGGTCATGGCCGAGCAGGCCGTCGCCCTTCAACACGTACCCGAGTCTATTTGCGCGATGGAAATGGTCGAACCCGGTCTTGCCGGGACATTCGGCGTAGTACACCGGCCATCGGCCCGCCGGGTGAGCGGGCCGGGCGATCCCCGCGTCATCGACGTTCTCCCTTGGAGGTCTGCGTGACGACACCCGAGCACACCCCTCCCGCCGACGATCCCCGGTTCCCGCCGCCCCCGTCCGGGCCGCAGCAGCCGTACGGCTGGGCGCCGCACGAGGGGCCGTACGGGGGCCCGGCCCCGGGGACCGGAGGTCTGCCCCCGATGCCGCCGGCGCGGCCGCCGGAGCCGGGCGCCGGGGTCGGCACGGCGGCCCTGATCTTCGGCATCTGCGGCCTGGTCCTGCTGCCGCTGTGCGGCATCGGCGTGCTCTTCGCGATCGTGGCCTTCATCCTCGGCATCGCGGGGATCGCCAAGAACTCCGGCAAGGGTCAGGCGGTGGCCGGCCTGGTGCTCAGCGTGTGCACCTTCGTCGGGGCCGTCGCCTTCGCGGTGTTCCTGTACCACTACCTGACCTCGACCGGCCTCGACGCCTGCCTCCTCGACGAGACGATCTCGTCCGACCCGGACCGTCTGCGGGACTGCGTGATGGACGTGCTCAGCCGCCATCAGTGAGCGGTCTGGCGCAGCGGTAGCAGACCGGAGAGGTCGGCCCGCGTGCCGCTCGCCGAGACCCGGCCCTCGGCGAGCGCGGCGGACCAGGAGAGCCGCCCGGTGGCGAGCTCCAGCCAGGTCCGCGGGTCCGTCTCGACGACATTGGGCGGGGTGCCCCGGGTGTGGCGGGGCCCCGCCACGCACTGCACCGCGGCGAACGGCGGCACCCGGACCTCCACCGCCCGCCCCGGGGCCCGGGCGGCGAGCTCGTCGAGCAGGTGGCGTACGGCGAAGCGGGCCGCGTCCCGCACCGGGGTCAGCCCGGCGGTGTACGCCCGCAGCACGGCCTCGGCACAGGCGTCGGCCGCCGCGTCGTCGGGGCCGTCGAACGGTGGCGCGCCGAGCGCGGCGAGCTGGGCGTTGAGGGCCTCTCGGAGCCTTTCCGCGTCGATTCTCCTCCGTGGCGGCACCCGCCCATTGTCGCCGAACTCACCGGCGCCCGGGGGTGCGGGGCCGGGCGGCCGCCGGCGAAGCGCAGACCGGCCGTGGCCCGCCCGCCGGTGCCGTGCGCCGCCGGAGGGGTCAGGACGCCCACCGTCGGATGAGAGAGGTCAGAACGGCCCACCGGTGATGAGCGCGGCCCGGGAGCGCCCCTGGGAGAGCTGACCGGCTGCTTGACAAAGCGCCAAGATGCACATCCGTGACATAACACGAGTAATCCCGAACAAGCCTAAAAACGTCCTTCACATTGGCCACAAGGCCATGTCTCTCTTCTCTAGCCTCTCTTCTCGGAAGGGATATCTCGTGATCGTCAGGTCGCCGGGAGGCCGGCGCACAGTCAAGATCGTCACGGTGGGCGCGCTCGCCGCAGCCTTGGTCACGGTGGGAGGCGTGGCCACGGCGTCGTCGGCCGCCAGCTCCAGCAACATCGTCTACGCGTGCGTGGCCAAGAAGACGGGCTACGTGCGCATCGTCAAGAAGACCACGACCTGCAAGCCGACCGAGTACAAGACCTACTGGAACAAGACCGGTCCCCAGGGGCCGGCGGGCATCGGCGCCAAGGGTGAGAAGGGCGACCCGGGCCCGCGCGGTCCGCAGGGTCCTCAGGGTCCCCAGGGGCCGCAGGGCCCTAAGGGCGAGAAGGGCGATCCCGGCCCGCAGGGCCCGCAGGGCCCCAAGGGCGAGAAGGGTGACCGCGGCCCGCAGGGTCCTCAGGGTCCGCAGGGGCCGAAGGGCGAGAAGGGTGACCCCGGCCCGCAGGGCCCGCCCGGACGGGACGGCGTCGCCACCATCACCTACAAGTCCGCGTCGTTCAAGTTCGGGCTGGTCGGCGGCTCCAAGACCCTGCAGTGCGGTAACGGGCTGTACGCCACGGGCGGCGGCTTCTCCGGCACCTCGGTCGTCGGCGAGGTCACCACGAGCGCCCCGGTCATCAGCGGCGGCAAGCCGGTCGGCTGGGAGATCAGGGGCACGAGCGTCGAAGGCACCATGTACGTGATCTGCGTCGGCAACTGACCCGCGCGTCCGGGACGGGGCCGGAGGGCGAGCGTCCTCCGGCCCTCGTCCTTTCCAGCGCCTGTTCTGTGGGTGCCCGGCGGCTCCCGGAGGCTCCGGTTCGTCAGCGGCACCGCACGCGCGCCATCAGGGCCCGGCCGATGGGAGCAGGCGGGCCGCGGAGTACGCGGCGGGCCTCAGCCTCAGCCGAAGATGGCCGGGAGGGTGCGGCCGTGGGTCTCGCGCAGCTCCTCGACCGCGATCTCGAAGACCCCCTCGACGGAGAGCGAGCCGCCGCCGGTGGTGCCCAGCACCTGGCAGGGCACCTCGTACCGCGCGCAGAGCCGGGTGAACTCCTCGAGCGCCTCCGGGCGCACGCAGACGAGCGCCCGCGCGACCGACTCGCTGAACAGGTCGACGAACGGGTCGCCACCGGGGAGCTCGACCGAGCAGCCGATGCCGTGGGCGAGGCAGGACTCGGCGAGCGCGATCCCGAGGCCGCCGTCGGACAGGTCGTGCGAGCCCTCGGCCAGGCCCGCGGCCGCCGCGGCGACCAGCACCTCGGCGAGCGCCCGCTCGGCCGCGAGGTTCACCTGCGGGGGCATGCCGCCGAGGTGGCCGTGGATGGCGTGCGCCCACTCCGAGCCGCCGAACTCCTCCCGGGTCTCGCCGAGCAGGGCCACGCGCAGGCCCGGGGCGGTGAAGCCGTGCCGGATCCGCTTGCTCACGTCCTCGATCACGCCGAGCACCCCGACGACGGGGGTCGGGTGGATCGCGGTGGAGCCGGTCTGGTTGTAGAACGAGACGTTGCCGCCCGTGACCGGGACCCCGAGGGTCTGGCAGGCGTCGGCGAGCCCGCGCACCGCCTCGGCGAACTGCCACATGACCTCCGGATCCTCCGGGGAGCCGAAGTTGAGGCAGTTGGTGACGGCGAGCGGCCGCGCCCCGGTCACCGCGACGTTCCGGTACGCCTCGGAGAGCGCGAGCTGCGCCCCGGCGTAGGGGTCGAGCTTCGCGTACCGGCCGTTGCCGTCGACCGCGAGCGCGATCCCCCGGGTGGTCGGCTCGGCGCCCGGCAGCGCCTCGGCGATGCGGAGCACCCCGGCGTCGGCCGGCTGGGCGAGCACGGTGTTGCCCCGCACGTACCGGTCGTACTGGGAGGTGACCCACTCCTTGGAGGCGAGGTTCGGCGAGCCGAGCAGGGTGAGCAGGGTCTCGCGCAGGTCGGCCGGGCGCGGCAGCCGTTCCGGCCCGTCGGCGTTGAGCGCCGCCTGGCCGGCGGGCTCGCGGAGCGGGCGCTCGTAGACCGGGCCCTCGTTCGCGGCCGTGCCGGGCGGGATGTCGACGATGACCTCGCCGTCCCAGGTCATCACCAGCCGGCCGGTGTCGGTGACCTCGCCGATCACGGTCGCCGGCACGTCCCACTTCTCGCAGATCGCCAGGAACGCCGGGACGTCGTCCGGAGCGACGATCGCCATCATGCGCTCCTGGGACTCGCTCATCAGGATCTCCTCGGGCCGCAGCGTGGGGTCGCGCAGCGGGACGAGGTTGAGGTCGATCCGCATGCCGCCCGCGCCCTTGGCGGCCATCTCGGTCGTGGCGCACGAGATCCCGGCCGCGCCGAGGTCCTGGATGCCCACCACGACGCCGGCCTGGAACAGCTCCAGGCAGCACTCGATGAGCAGCTTCTCCATGAACGGGTCGCCGACCTGCACCGCGGGGCGCTTGGCCTGCGACTCCTCGTCGAACGTGGCCGACGCGAGCACCGAGGCGCCGCCGATGCCGTCCGCCCCGGTCCGCGCCCCGAACAGCACCACCTTGTTGCCGGGGCCGGGCGCGGTGGCGAGCTTGATCTGGTCCTTGCGGAGCAGGCCGACGCAGAGCGCGTTGACGAGCGGGTTGCCGATGTAGCAGGGGTCGAAGACCACCTCGCCGCCGATGTTCGGCAGGCCGAGGCAGTTGCCGTACGAGCTGATGCCCTCGACGACCCCGGGCAGCACGCGCTTGGTGTCCGGCTGGTCGGCCCCGCCGAACCGCAGGGAGTCCATCACCGCGATCGGGCGGGCGCCCATGGAGAGGATGTCGCGGACGATGCCGCCGACCCCGGTGGCCGCGCCCTGGTGCGGCTCCACGTACGAGGGGTGGTTGTGCGACTCGATCTTGAAGGTGACGGCCCAGCCGTCGCCGATGTCGACCACCCCGGCGTTCTCCCCCATGCCGACGAGCAGCGCGTCGCACTTCGGGGCCTTCGTGGCGAACTGCCGGAGGTGCACCTTGGACGACTTGTAGGAGCAGTGCTCGCTCCACATCACCGAGTAGATCGCCAGCTCCGCGCTGGTCGGCCGCCGGCCGAGGATCTCGCGGACCCGCTGGTACTCGTCGTCCTTCATGCCGAGCTCGGCGTACGGCTGCGGCTCGTCCGGGGTCTGCGCCGCACGCTCGACCGTGTCGAGGGTCACGCGTTCACCAGCCTCTTCAGAATCGAGGTGAAAAAGCCTCGCCCGTCCACGCTCGGCGCTCCGGTGAGCTCCTCCACCGCGTGCTCGGGGTGGGGCATGAGGCCCACGATGTTGCCGGCCTCGTTGGTGATGCCGGCGATGTCGTTGAGCGAGCCGTTCGGGTTGCCCCCGGCGTACCGGAAGACGACCCGGCCCTCGCGCTCGAGCTCGGCGAGCGTCTCCTCGTCGGCGACGTACCGCCCCTCACCGTGCTTGATCGGGAGCAGCAGCTCCTGGCCGGGCTCGAAGTCGCAGGTCCACGCGGTGCGGGTGTTCTCCACCCGGATGCGCTGATCGCGGCAGATGTAGTGCAGGTTCTGGTTGCGGGTGAGCGCACCGGGGAGCAGGTGCGCCTCGCACAGGATCTGGAAGCCGTTGCAGGTGCCGAGCACGGGCAACCCGCTCTTCGCCGCCGGGATCAGCTCCTCCATGATCGGGGCGAACCGGGCGATCGCCCCGCAGCGGAGGTAATCCCCGTAGGAGAAGCCTCCGGGGAGGAAGACCGCGTCGACTCCCTTGAGGTCGCGTTCGGCGTGCCACAGGGGCACCACTTCGGCGCCGGCCAGCCGCAGGGCTCGCGCGGCGTCCTGATCGTCGAGTGTGCCGGGGAAGGTGACGACGCCTACCCGCGCACTCATGAGGCTCTCCCCTTCACGAACTCTCCTCGGCCTCTCCTCGGCAGCGCACGCCACCGGCGGCCTGCGCCGGCGGCGGTGTGTGGCGGCACACCTCAGACTATCCGAGCCGGGGAACCAGCCCGCCGGCCGCGGACCGGGGCCGCGGCGCGCTCAGGCCGCGGTGCTCATCCGGCCATGGATTCGGGGCGCGTCGGGTTCGTCAGACGCCCACTGGGCGTGGCGGGCGCGGCACGGTCAGGCCGCGGTGCCGGCCTGGGCGTGGATCGGGGTGCGCGGTCAGACCGCGGCGCAGCGCTCGCCGTCCCGGCAGCGGCAGCAGAGGCGGGCCAGGTGCGGGGCGAGCGCGTCCTTCTCCCACGCGAGCCGCTTGCTCAGCCGTACGGCGGTGCTCCGGCCGGGCGCCACCTCGTACGACACGTCGTCCATGACGGTGCGCATGATGAGCATGCCCCGGCCGTTCTCCACGTCGGCGGGCGGCTGCCTCCGGGGAAGCGCGGGCAGCCCGGGCCCGCGGTCCTCCACGGCGACGTGCAGTTCGCAGCGCTCGTCGTGGATCCTGGCGGTCACCTCGTACCGGGTGGCCGGATCGCCATGCCGTACCGCGTTGGTGCAGGCCTCCGAGGTGGCGATCAGGATGTCGGAGGCGCACTCCTCGGCGACGCCGAGCGCGCGGAGCAGGCTCCGGACCATGCGCCGGACCATGGGAATGCCCATGGGATCCCGCGGCATGACGAGCGAGAATTCGATGTTCAAACGGAACCCCTCGGAAACGAGCCTTCACCTAGGCTTCCCCGGTGGTTCCGTGCTAATCGCCGAGCATCCGCGTCCCGGTAAGGATCCCGCCAGGATTCGCCCTGCACACGGAATCACCCCGGTTACGGGCGATAGATCCATATATAGGGAAATGCCGGGGCAGGTGGGCCGGGAGTCAGTCTTCGACGCGGATCGCGAAGTCCTCGATCACGGTGTTGGCGAGCAGGGTCTCCGCCATCTTCCGGACCTGCGCGAGGGCGGCCTCGTCCGCCGGGCCGTCGAGCTGGAGCTCGAACCGCTTGCCCTGCCGTACGTCGGTGACGCCGGTGAAGCCGAGCCGGGGCAGCGCCCGGGCGATCGCCTGGCCCTGCGGGTCCAGGATCTCGGGCTTCAGCATGACGTCCACGATGACGCGCGCCACTGTGGTCCTCCCGTAGCGGTTTCCGGTGTCGCAGCCAGGGTATCCGGCCGCCCGGGTCAGCCTTGCCGCCCCGGTGGGACCAGCTCGCCCAGAGACAGCGCGAGCCACAGCTCCAGCCGGTGCCGCGGGTCGTCGAGGGACCTGCCGGAGACCCGCTCCGCGGTCCGCAGCCGGCCGCGGAGCGTGTTGCGGTGGATCCGCAGCCGCCGGGCCGCGCGCTCCAGGTTCTGGCCGCAGTCGAGGAACGTGTGCACCGTGGAGACCAGGGCGGTGCCGTGCTGGGCGTCGTGCTCGCGCAGCGGCTGGAGCACCGCCTCGGCGAACCGGCTCGCGCCCGCGGGGTCGAGCGCGTCGCGCAGCAGCGCCCACGGCTCGAGGTCGTCCACGTGGCCGTACCCCCGGCCGCGGGCCGCGATCGCGGCCGCGTGAGTGACCGCGGTGGCGATCTCGGCCAGCCCGCTCGCCCGGCACGCCCCCGCGGCGACCTCCCGGCCGGCCACCGCCGCGATCCGGTCGTAGAGGGCGGGGCCGTGGCGGGGCGACGACTCGGGGACCACGAGCACCAGCCCGTCCGGGCGCGGGCAGACGAAGGTCAGCTCCTCGGTGGCCGGGTCGCCGAGCACGTCGGCGAGCGCGTCGAGCGCCGCGTCCGCCAGCGCGGCGTGCGCGCCGTCCCGGGCCCGGACCACCATCACCTCGTACGGCGGCGCCACCACCGGGCAGACCGCGGCCAGCCGCTCGGCGGCCGAGGCCCGGGACGCGGGATCGGCGTCGAGCACGCTGGCGAGCAGCGCGGCCCGCTGCGCGTGGGCCCGGGCGCGGGTGCGGTGCGCGCCGATCAGCTCGATCGCGAGCAGGCAGGCCGCCTGGTTGGCGAGCATGCGCACGTGCCACTCGAGCGGGCCCCGGCACCACAGCGCCAGCCAGCCGCGCGGCGGGCCGGAGAAGCCGAGACTCTGCAGCGACAGCACCCATTCGCCTTGGTCGATCGCGATGGCCCGCCGCCGGTCGGCCGTACCGCCGGCCACGGCCGCGATCGCGGTGGCGTGCCAGTCCCGGTCCAGGTCGGGGCGGGCGGCGCGCATCCGGCCGCGGGGATCGAGGAGGAGGGTCTCGCCGCCGGTGTGCGCGGCGAGCGCGCCGAGGATGCCGGGCGCCCCGCCCCGGACCGCGGCGCGGGCCATCGCCTCCTGCGCGGCGACCGTGCGCCGCTCGCCGCGGATCCGCTCGTCCGCGTGCCACTGGGCCACGGCCTCCGCCACCGCGATGAACGGGGTGGTTCCGGTGACCTCCAGCACCGGGAAGGCGCGGCGGTCCGCCTCCTCCAGCACCGCCGGGGGTACGGCCGAGAGCCGCTCGTCCAGGGCGAAGGCGAGGCCGGCGCACCCGGCCTGGGCCAGCCGGCCGACGTACGCGACCTGTTCCCCGGGGTCCGCGGAGAGGCCGAGGCCGACGGTCATCACCAGCTCACCGCCGCGCAGCCAGGGGACCGGGTCGGCCAGCTCGGTCACGTGCGCCCACCGCACCTGGTTGGTGAGGCCGTCCCGTCCCGCGAGCAGCCGGAGCTCCAGGTTCGGCATGGCGAGCACGTCGGCGACGGTCAGCGGCATGGCGTTCCCCGGGGGTGGCGCGCCCGGTGCAAACCGCACTTTGATAACAGAACGGCAGGGCGATTTGTACATGATAACGGTGGTTTGTTCCGTCTTAAGGTCGCAGCAACCAAGCTGACCGGAGGACGGACCATATGGACGGACGCACCCCCCACTCCGCCGGCGCGCCCAGACGCGCCGCCATCGCAGCGTTCGTCGGCACCACGATCGAGTGGTACGACTTCTACGTCTACGCGACCGCGGCCGCGCTGATCTTCGGCGACCTGTTCTTCCCCGAGTCCACGGACCCGCTGGTCGCCCTCATGGCGTCGTTCGCCACCTACGCCGTCGGGTTCTTCGCCCGCCCCCTCGGCGGGATCGTCTTCGGCCACTTCGGCGACCGGGTGGGCCGCAAGTCGGCGCTCGTGGTCACCCTGCTCATGATGGGCGTGGCGACGTTCCTCGTCGGGCTGCTCCCCACCTACGAGACGATCGGCGTGCTCGCGCCCATCGCCCTGGTGACCCTCCGCGTCGTGCAAGGGCTCGCCGTGGGCGGCGAGTGGGGCGGCGCCGTGCTCATGGCGGTCGAGCACGCCCCGGAGAAGAACCGGACCTTCTTCGGCGGCTTCGCCCAGCTCGGCAACCCCGCCGGAGCCCTCCTCGCCACCGGGGCGTTCAGCCTCGTCACCGCCGCCGGGGACGACGTGCTCCGTACCTGGGGCTGGCGGATCCCGTTCCTCGCCTCGGCCGTGCTCGTGCTCGTCGGCCTGTTCATCCGGCTCCGCGTCGAGGAGTCGCCCGTCTTCCGGCAGGTGCTCGCCGAGAAGCCCGTCGCCCTGCCGATCAAGGAGGCGCTCCGCACCTCGTGGCGGACCATCCTCCTCGGCATCGGCACGCTCCCCGTGGCCATCGGCGGCTACTACATCGCCACCACGTTCCTGCTCGCCTACTCCACCGGCCCCGAGGTCGGCGCGTCCGAGCAGCTCGTGCTCAACGGCCTCAGCTTCGCCTCGTTCGTCGAGCTCGTCGCCACCCTGGGCGTCTCCTGGCTGGGCGACCGGTTCGGCACCCGCCGGGTCGTGGCGATCGGCCTCGCCGCCGTGGCGCTGCTCGCGTTCCCGCAGTTCATGGTCATGGGATCGGGCAACGCGTTCCTCATCTTCCTGATGCTCGGCGCGATGCGGCTCGCCATGTCCGCGACCTACGGCCCGATCGCCACCCTGCTGGCGGAGATGTACGCCCCGAAGGTGCGGTACACGGCGATGTCCCTCGCCTACCAGGTCGCCGGAGCGGTCTTCGGCGGGCTCTCCCCGCTCGCGGCCACCGCGCTGGTCAAGGCCGGAGGCGGCGGACCGGTCCCCGCGATCCTGCTGCTCATCGCCATGTGCGTGCTGAGCCTGGTCTGCCTGGCCTTCGCGCCGCGCCACCGCGACGCCGTACCGCAACCGGCGGTGCCCGGGCACGCCCTGTCCTGACCGGCACCAGGCCCGCACCGGCCTGCCCGCCCGCCCTCGACCGCCTTTGGCACGCGACCGTTCCGAGGAGGAGACCTTGCCGTCGATCGTCGTCACCAACGCCCGGGTCCGCACCATGGACCCCGCCACGCCCACCGCGGAGGCCGTCGCCGTACGGGACGGGCGGGTGCTCGCCGTGGGCCGCGCCGACGAGGTCCGGGCCGCGGCCGGCCCGGACGCCGAGGTGATCGATGCCGGCGGGCGCACCGTGGTCCCCGGATTCATCGACCCGCACAACCACCTGCTGTCCACCGCCGAGTCCCTGGCCTCGGTCGACGCCCGTTACCCCCGGGTCGCGAGCGTCGCCGACCTCGTCGAGGTGATCGCGGCCGAGGCCGCGGTCACCCCGCCCGGCCAGTGGATCCGGGCGTTCGGCATGGACGACGCCAAGTATCCCGAGGGCCGCCCGACCATGCGGCGGCTCGACGAGGCGACCACCGACCACCCGGTGATCGTGTACCACGTCTCCGGCCACCAGGCGGTGGTCAACTCCGCCGCGTTCGCCCTGCGGGGCATCACCGACGACGTCATCGACCCGCCCGGTGGGAAGTTCGTCCGCGACGAGGGCGGGCGGCTCACCGGCATGGTGCTCGACTCGGCCATGGAGCTGCTGCTGCCGCTCGCGGTGGACATCGGCTGCCATGGCCCGAACTTCCACACCGACCTCCCGGCCGAGCAGCTCCTCGCCTGGCTCGCCGCGGCCGGGGAGACCTACCTGTCCGCCGGGGTGACCACGGTCTGCGACCCGCAGGTCTCCCGGCGCGAGCTCACCATCTACCGGGCCGCGCACGCGGCCGGCACGCTCCCGGTGCGCACGGTCTGCATGCCGCTCTCCCACATGCTCGACGACCTCGCCGCGATCGGCCTCGCCGGGCCGTTCGGCGACGACCGGCTCCGCTTCGGGGCGATGAAGTTCTACGCCGACGGCACCCTGCTCGGCGGCACCGCCCTGTTCCGCGAGCCGTACGGCGAGCACGGGCAGTTCACCGGGTACACCTACCACGCGCCCGAGCGGCTGACCGAGCTGGTCCGGCGGGCCGCCCGGGCCGGCTGGCAGGTCGGCATCCACACCCAGGGCGACCTCGCCATGTCCTACGCCCTGGACGCGATCAAGGCCGCGGTCGCGGTCAGCGGGGACGACGCCCGGCCCCGCATCGAGCACTGCGGCTACCCGACCCAGGAGCAGATCCGCGAGTTCACCGCGCTCGGCGTGATCCCGGTCAACCAGCCCAACTTCCTCTACGACAGCGGCACCGACCTCATCCGCCGGCTCGGGCCCGAGCGGGCGCACCGCCTGCAGCCGATGCGGGAGGAGATCGACGCGGGCCTGCGGCCGGTGCTCTCCAGCGACTCGTTCGTCTCCTCGCTCCGCCCGATGGAGACCATCGCCAACGCGATCCGGCGGCGCACCCGCGAAGGCGGGCCCATCGGGGCCGACCAGGCCATCACCCTCGACGAGGCGCTGCGCGCCCACACCATCGACGCCGCGTACGCGCTCCGCATGGAGGACCGAATCGGCTCGCTCACCCCGGGCAAGCTCGCCGACCTGGTGGTGCTCGACCGGGACATCGAGGCGGCGGATCCGGACGACCTGGCGCGGGCCAGCGCTTGGCTCACCATGCTGGACGGCCGCGTGGTGTACCGTGCGGGATGATCGATCGCCCGTCCCCGGACACGAGGTCCGGAGGATCCTCCGCGGGTGGTGACATCGAGGAGGGTCTTGGAAGTGGGGTATGGCCTCTGTCACGATGTTCCGCGAATGCGCGTGGCCCCGGGACCCAGGGGCCCGCGGCTGACCGACCGGTGTACCGGTGGCGACCCCACCCGTAACCGGCCCGAGACGCACAGGAGAGGCACGTGACAGCCGACGCCCCTCATGACACCCCCCCTGAGCTCGTCCAGCTGCTCACCCCCGAGGGGGAGCGGGTCGAGCACCCCGACTACGACATCGAGCTGACCGCGGAGGAGGTCCGGTCCCTCTACCGGGACCTGGTCCTGGTCCGCCGCATCGACAAGGAGGCCGTCGCCCTGCAGCGGCAGGGCGAGCTCGGTCTGTGGGCATCGCTGCTCGGACAGGAGGCCGCACAGGTCGGGTCCGGGCGCGCGCTCACCGATGCCGACATGGCCTTCCCCACCTACCGGGAGCACGGCGTCGCCTGGTGCCGCGGGGTCGATCCGGTGACCCTGCTCGGCCTGTTCCGCGGCGTGAGCCATGGCGGCTGGGACCCCAAGGAGCACAACTTCCACCTGTACACGATCGTCATCGGCTCCCAGACCCTGCACGCGGTCGGGTACGCCATGGGGATCCAGCGTGACGGCGTCGAGGGCGCGGCCATCGTCTACTTCGGCGATGGCGCCACCTCGCAGGGCGACGTCAACGAGTCCTTCATCTGGGCCTCGGTCTTCAACGCCCCCGTGGTGTTCTTCTGCCAGAACAACCAGTGGGCGATCTCCGAGCCCATCGAGCGCCAGTCGAGGATCCCCCTCTACAAGCGGGCGTCCGGATTCGGGTTCCCCGGCATCCGGGTCGACGGCAACGACGTCTTCGCCTGCCTCGCCGTGACCAGGAAGGCCCTGCAGCACGCCCGGGAAGGGCAGGGGCCCACGCTGATCGAGGCGTTCACCTACCGGATGGGCGCCCACACCACCTCGGACGACCCGACCCGGTACCGGCTCGCCTCGGAGCTCGAGGCCTGGAAGCTGAAGGACCCGATCGAGCGGGTCAAGGCGTACCTCCACAAGAACCGGCTCGCGGACCAGGACTTCTTCGCCGCGATCGACGCTGAGGCCGACGCCCTCGCCAAGGACCTGCGCCAGCGGTGCCTCGCCATGCCCGACCCACGGCCGGAGGCGATCTTCGAGCACGTGTACGCGACCCGGCATGGCCTGCCCGAGGAGGAGCGCGAGCAGTTCATGGCCTACCTCGGGGGGTTCGAGCGATGAGCACGCTGACCATGGTCAAGGCGCTCAACGAGGGCCTGCGCCGCGCGATGGAGAACGACCCCAAGGTCCTCATCATGGGGGAGGACGTCGGCAAGCTCGGCGGCGTCTTCCGGGTGACCGACGGCCTGCAGAAGGACTTCGGCGAGGACCGCGTCATCGACACCCCGCTCGCCGAGTCGGGCATCGTCGGCACCGCGATCGGGCTCGCCCTGCGCGGTTACCGCCCGGTGTGCGAGATCCAGTTCGACGGCTTCGTCTTCCCGGCGGCCGACCAGATCATCACCCAGCTCGCCAAGATGCGGTACCGGTCGCTCGGCGCGATCAAGCTGCCGGTCGTCATCCGCATCCCGTGCGGCGGCGGCATCGGCGCGGTCGAGCACCACTCGGAGTCGCCCGAGGTGTTCTTCACCCACACCGCCGGGCTCCGCGTGGTCGCCTGCTCCAACCCGGCCGACGCGTACACGATGATCCAGGACGCGATCCGGTGCGATGACCCGGTGATCTTCTTCGAGCCGAAGCGCCGGTACTGGGACAAGGCCGAGGTCGACCTCTCCGCGCCGGGCCTGCCGATAGACCGGGCCCGGGTGGTACGGCCCGGCCGCGACCTGACGCTCCTCGCCTACGGGCCGATGGTGAAGACCTGCCTGGAGGCGGCGACGGCCGCCGCCGAGGAGGGGCGGGACCTGGAGGTCATCGACCTGCGCTCGCTCAGCCCGCTCGACATGGGTGTGCTCACCGAGTCCGTCCGGCGGACCGGCCGGTGCGTGGTCGTCCACGAGGCCCCGGTCTTCAGCGGCTTCGGCGCCGAGATCGCCGCACGGATCACCGAGCAGTGCTTCTACCACCTGGAGGCCCCGGTGCTGCGGGTCGGCGGGTTCGCCACGCCGTACCCGCCCTCCCGGCTCGAGGAGCACTACCTCCCCGACCTGGACCGGGTGCTCGACGCGGTCGACCGGGCGTTCACCTACTGACCGGGGAGGGAGGATCACATGCTGCGTGAGTTCAAGCTCCCCGACGTGGGTGAGGGCCTCACCGAGGCCGAGATCGTCAAGTGGCACGTCGCCCCGGGCGACACCGTCACCGTCAACCAGACGATCGTCGAGATCGAGACCGCCAAGGCCGTGGTCGAGCTGCCCTGCCCGTTCGAGGGCAAGGTCGCCGAGCTGCTCGTCGCCGAGGGCCAGACCGTCGAGGTCGGCACGCCGATCATCTCGGTCCGGACCGGCGACGCGCCCGCCGCTCCCGAGCCCGCGGCCCCGGCCGAGCAGAACGGGCAGGCCGTCAAGGCCGAGCAGGACGGCACGGCGGAGAAGCGGGAGCCGGTGCTCGTCGGGTACGGGGTCAAGCCGGGCGCGACCCGGCGCCGCCGCCGGAGCACCGCCGCGGCCACGGCACCCACCCCGGCCGCGCCCACCCCGGCCGCGCCCGCGCCGTCCCGGCCGGGCCGGTCCGGCGTGCTCGCCAAGCCGCCGGTGCGCAAGCTCGCCAAGGACCTCGGCATCGACCTGTCGACGCTCACCGGCACGGGCCCGCACGGCTCCATCACCCGGGCCGATGTGGAGGCGGCCGCCGCGCGGCTCCGCACCGGCCAGGCCGCGCCCGCCGGTGCCGGACACCCCGAGCGCGAGGAGCGCATCCCGGTCCGGGGGGTGCGCAAGGCCACGGCCCAGGCCATGGTCGCGAGCGCCTTCACCGCCCCGCACGTCACCGAGTTCCTCCAGGTCGACGTGACCGAGACCATGGCGGCCGTGGAGCGGCTGCGCCGGCTCCCCGAGTTCGCCGAGGTGAGGGTCTCGCCCCTGCTGCTGGTGGCGAAGGCGCTGATCACGGCGGTGAAGCGCCATCCGATGATCAACTCGACGTGGACCGACGAGGAGATCATCGTCAAGCACTACGTGAACCTCGGGATCGCCGCGGCCACCGAGCGCGGGCTCATCGTCCCCAACATCAAGGACGCCGACCGGCTCTCGCTCCCCGAGCTCGCCCGCGAGCTCAACCGGCTGGTCGAGCGCGCCCGGGCGGGCCGGTGCACCCCGGCCGAGCTCACCGGCGGCACGATCACGATCACGAACGTCGGGGTGTTCGGGGTCGACGCCGGCACGCCGATCCTCAACCCCGGCGAGGTCGCGATCCTCGCCCTCGGGCAGATCCGGGACATGCCGTGGGTGGTGGACGGGCAGCTCGCCGTCCGGAAGGTCACCACGCTCGCGCTCTCGTTCGACCACCGCGTGGTCGACGGCGAGCTCGGCTCGAAGGTGCTGCGGGACGTGGGGGCCATGCTGGAGGACCCCATCCGCATGCTCGCCTGGGGCTGAGCCCTTTGCTCACCGGCTGGGCCGCGTGCCCGCCGTGGGCCGAGCCCGTGCGTCGAGCCCGCCGAGGATGAGCCGCCGCCTCTCCCGGGACGGCTGAGCTCCGTGCTCGCGGCCTTGAGCCCTGCGCTCGCCGCGAGGCCGAGCCGTACCGGCGCCACCGGCGCGGAACCCGGGTGACCGGCGGCGCCGGAACCGGGACCGTCCGCGCCGCCGGGTGCGGAAGGCACCGGCTCGATGCGAGGACGTTCGTGGAGGGCGGCCGCGCGCCGCCCTCCACCCATGTCCAGGGCCACCGATCACCAGCCCGGCACGACCGTGGCATCCGCCCATACCGGGATCTACGGAGCGGCGGCCGTGGTGAGCCGCATCCGGTCGGCGTCCACGGCGCTGGTCTGAAGGTCTGCCGCACCTGAACCAGGAGAATGCGCGGTCCCTGCTTCGGCGGGCCTCCGCCATGCCCGGGGTCAGAACTCGACGCCTTCCCGCTCGCACCTCAAGCGCAGGCTGGTGATGCCCTGGATGATCGCGCGCCCCGCCGAGTCGATGATCGGCCGGTACAGGTAGTAGTACTTGATCAAGCGGTCGAGCCCGCCGAGGACGAGATTGAGGGCCCGCTCCACATGCTCGTTCTCGCTGTAGGGCACGAGCGGATCCAGCGTGTCGCGCCAGGCGGTGAGTTCGTCCATGGGGATGGCGCGGAGCGGATTGGGGTCGAAGTAGCCCTCCAGGGCGTAGTCCTCCATCGCCCTCACGAACTGGTGCACCTTCGGGCTGGTGCACACCGTGGTTCTGGTCGGCGTGGGCGAGCCGCCGGCCATCAGCCCCGCGGTGCCTGCCGTCTGGGTACCGCAGGCAGCGGTGAGCATGGCGAGCAGGATGCAGCAGAGGTATTTCATCGAGTGCTCCAACCGGGTTTTGGAGCACCTATTTTTACGTGAACTCAATACACGGATCAATAGTATGTAGATCGTTGGCACGTGTTCAGATGTCGGTCGCGCCGGTCGTGGCAGCGGTCGACCGCCGCTCGGGCGTCCGGCCGTCTCGCATCGGCTCCAGGCCTCGAGCGGCTTGCCTGGGCAAGGCGATTCGGCTTCGGTGCGGCGTCCCGTAAGAAGATCCGCGTTGCCGCAGCCCGCGGCCTCTCGGCTGGCGGGCGCGTTGCCGTCGCAGGCCGTTGCCGGCCGGTCTCTCGAGACGCACTGCCGCCGGGATCGATCCGGTCACCGGCGCGCGTCGGGCGAAGAACACGCAGATCGGCACGGATCGGGCCGAGTTCCCTTGAGTGAGAACGGGCCGGTGAGTGAGAACGGGCCGGCTCTCTTGAATGAGAAAGGCCCCCGCCGGAGCGGGGGCCATGGTGTGAGGATGCAGAAGGAAAGGTCAACCGATCACATCGGCGGCCCGGGCACCGGGCGCACGGCCGGGGCAGCGGCGCTGGCTAGCATGCGTCCTCGGCGTCAGCCGTGATCGTCTCGATCGCCCGGGAAGGAAGAGCATGTTCCGCCACGTCGTGCTGTTGCGCTGGACCGAGGACGCCACCGAAGAGCAGAAGGCGGAGGTGGCCCGGCGGCTGGGTGAGCTGCCCCGGCTCATCCCGGAGCTGAAGAGCTACCGGTTCGGGCCGGACGCCGGCATCAATCCGGGGAACTTCTCCTTCGGGCTCGTCGCCGACTTCGACTCACCCGAGGACTACCTCGTCTACCGGGACCACCCCGCCCACCGAGCGGTGATCGACGAATGCATCGCCCCGATCCTCGCGGAGCGGGCGGCGGTGCAGTTCGCCCTCCCGCCGGACGGCGACCCCGCGGCCCGGCCGAATTCGTGATCATCGGCCGAACCGTGCGCGGCCGCCCGGGTGCGCCCGGGGAGCCGGTCGCCGAGAAGGGCATCCCGTCCGGCTCACCCGATCGCCTGTACGCCCGGGGAGCCGGTTGGGCCACCGGGGCGGGACGACGGCCACACCGCCCCGGTGGCCTACCCGGTCGTCCGATGACGGCCGTGCCGTACGGCAGGCCGGGTCAGAAGGCCTCCTCGGGCATCTCCATCAGGTCGAGGCCGGTGGACTCCACCACGCGACGCTCGCTCGCCAGGCGCGGCAGCACGGTCTGGGCGAAGAACTGGGCCGCGGCCACCTTGCCGGTGTAGAAGGCCCGGTCCTCGGCGGAGACGTCCGGCGAGCCCAGCGCCCGCAGCGCGACCTCGGCCTGGCGCAGCAGCAGCCAGCCCACGACCAGGTCGCCGAGGGCCATGAGCAGGCGGGTGGTGTTGAGGCCGACCTTGTAGATCTCCTTCGGGGTCTCGGCCGAGGCGATGGCCCAGCCGACCATCTTGTCCACCATCGCCTTGACCTCGTCGGCCGCCTCGTCGAGCAGCTTCCGCTCCTCCTTCAGCCGGCCGTTCCCGGCGTCGGACGCGGCGAAGGCCTTGATCTCCGAGTAGAGCTGACCCAGCGCCTTGCCCTGGTTCCGCACGATCTTGCGGAAGAACAGGTCCATGCCCTGGATCGCCGTGGTGCCCTCGTAGAGCGAGTCGATCTTCGAGTCGCGGATGTACTGCTCGATCGGGTAGTCCTGCAGGAAGCCGGAGCCGCCCAGGGTCTGCAGCGACCGGGCGAGCATCTCGTAGGACCGCTCCGACCCCATGCCCTTCACGATCGGGAGGAGCAGGTCGTTCATGGCCTTGGCGTCGGCGTCGTCCCGGCCCTCGGCCTCGGCGATCTGCACCGCGTCCTGGAAGGTGGACGTGTAGATCACCAGCGCCCGCATGCCCTCCGCGTACGCCTTCTGGAGCATCAGCTCACGGCGCACGTCCGGGTGGTGGGTGATGGTGACCCGCGGCGCGGTCTTGTCGGCCATCTGGGTCATGTCCGCGCCCTGCACCCGGTTCTTGGCGAACTCGAGCGCGTTCAGGTAGCCCGTCGAGAGGGTGGCGATGGCCTTGGTGCCGACCATCATCCGGGCGTGCTCGATGACGAGGAACATCTGCCGGATGCCGTCGTGCACGTTGCCGACGAGGTAGCCGATCGCCGGGTGCTTCTCACCGAACCGGAGCTCACAGGTCGTGGAGACCTTGAGCCCCATCTTCTTCTCGACGTTCGTGACGTAGACGCCGTTGCGCTCGCGCAGCTCGCCGGTCTCCAGGTCGACCAGGTACTTGGGCACGAGGAACATCGACAGGCCCTTGGTGCCGGGGCCGGCGCCCTCGGGGCGGGCGAGCACGAGGTGGAAGATGTTCTCCGCCATGTCGTGCTCGGCGCTGGTGATGAAGCGCTTGACGCCCTCGATGTGCCAGGTGCCGTCCGGCTGCGGGATCGCCTTGGTCCGCCCGGCGCCGACGTCCGACCCGGCGTCCGGCTCGGTCAGCACCATGGTCGAGCCCCAGCGCCGCTCCACGGCGAGCTCGGCGAACCGCTTCTGCTCAGGGGTGCCGAGCATGTAGAGCAGGCGTGCGAAGGCCGGGCCGCTCGCGTACATCCAGATCGCGGGGTTGGAACCGAGCACCAGCTCGGCGACCGACCACACGAGGCTGCGCGGCGCCGGCGTGCCGCCGAGCTCCGGCGGAAGCTCCAGGCGCCACCACTCGGCGTCCATCCACGCCTGGAACGACTTCTTGAAGCTCTCCGGCATCTTGACGCTGTGCGTCGCCGGGTCGAAGACCGGCGGGTTCCGGTCCGCGTCCTCGAACGATTCGGCGAGTGGCCCGGTCGCGAGCCGGTTCACCTCGTCGAGGATGTTGCGCGCCGTCTCCTCGTCGATGTCGGCGAAGGGGCCGGTGCCGAGGATCTCCCGGCGCCCGAACACCTCGAAGAGGTTGAACTCCAGGTCGCGGATGTTGCTCTTGTAGTGACCCATCGTGTGACCGCTCCTAGGCCCGGCAAAGTACTGACCAGTAACCTTCAAGTCGGAATGCTACCCGCCAGTAACCATGCCGGACACCCCCTCCGGGGAGATATGCCGGTACCGCCCCTTCTGCCGGGGTGACGGGCGGGGTCACGGGCGGGGTCATGGACTTTCCGCGGAGGCGGGCCGCCGCCGGTCACGCACGGGGACGGCCGGGCGCTCGGATGGGCTCACCTGCGGGATCGGCCGCGGGGCGCAGTACGGATCACGTGAGCCTGACCGGTGGCGGCGCGTGCGAGCCGCCGCCGGACGTCGCGCGCCGGGCGGAGCTCACCGGCGAGGCCGACCTCGCCGAGGGCGAGCGGCCCGCGGGGCAGCGTGGCGTCGCCAGGGCCGGTCTCCGGCGTGCCGGCCTCGATGGCCCTCTCAAGCGGCGCGATTCGGGTCCGTGCGGTGCCGTTCCTTCCTGGCGGCCTGGCCCGGTACGCCCGAGTCTGCTCGGGCTGGAGCGCCTGGGCCTCTTACCGGGGAGCCGGCCATCCACAGCGCGCGGAAATTCAGGTGCGGACGTCTCAGGGCCGTGGTTGTCTTGGCCCATGATTGAGGTCCACACGGTCACCTTCGACAGCCACGATCCGTACCGCATCGCCCGATGGTGGAGCGATGCCCTCGGCTGGCCCATGGGCGAGGGCGGGCCGGAGGATGACGAGATCCTGGTCGAACGTCCGGGTGGCCGCCCCCATCTGCTCTTTCAGCGAGTCCCCGAAGGGAAGAGCGTCAAGAACCGGCTCCACCTTGATCTGCGCCCGGCCGATCGGACCCGCGACGAGGAGGTGGAGCGGCTGATCGCGCTCGGCGCCACACTCCATGAGGATCACCGGTTCTCCGACGGCACCGGCTGGGTCGTCCTGCTGGACCCGGACGGCAACGAGTTCTGCGTCTGTCGCAGCGATGCCGAACGGGCCGCGGGGCCGAGCTGAGCCGAGCACCGCGTCACTCCATCGGGTGAGTGCACGGCGTCCCGCCGGACGCTCCCCGGACGGCTCGTCCCGCCCGGCCGTACCTCAGGGGGCGACCGGTCCGGTCATGCGGCAAACGGTTTGGCCACGCGGCAAAGGTTCGGTCATGCGGCAACCGGTCCGCGCGCTCGGCATGCGCCCTGTTCGCCTCGTTCCCGGCGGCCGATCAGCTGACCACCGGGAACGTCGCACCGGTGGCGCAGGGGGCGGGAGTTCGATCGCGGCGCCGCCGGCGGTGCTCCGCCGGAGTCCCGGCGCGCCCGCTCAGGAGACACCGGCCCGGTAGCGCATGGCGCGGGTGATGAGCGCGGTGAGCAGGGACACCCACACGGCCCCCCAGCCGGCGTCCCAGACCGCGCCGAACAGCCCTTCGCGGTCGACCACGAGCTGGACCGGGAGCATCAGCGCGGCGGAGATCATCCCGGGGTAGAGGGCGAACTTCCAGGGATGCCGCAGCGCCCAGCGCCGGGACTGCCGGGTGACCCGGTCGCCCTCATCGGGCCGGGAGATCGCGCCGATCGCCGCCACCAGCGCGAACACCGCGATGCCCACGCAGAGCGCCCAAGTGAGGTCGGCCGGGCCCGGGAGGATCCAGCCGAGGAGCAGGCTCGCCGCTCCGACCGCCCCGCCGGAGACGATCGCGGTACGCCAGGGCGCGCCGTGCAAGGCCGCCCCGGCCAAGGACATCTCGTCGACACGGGTCAGTTCCTTCATGCTCCCAGGCTGCCCCGCGGCGGCTCACCGGACCATCGGGGAACTCCCTGACCGGCCCCTGAACCACCCCGGAGCCCATCCGGTACGGCCCGCCCCTGGTGAGGCCGGCGTGCCGTGGCCTCGGTGCGGCACATCCCCGGCACTCCGGCCTGGCGAGACACGTCCCCGGCACCGGGCCTAGCGAGGCGCACCCCGACACCGCGGGCCGCAACACCCGGCCAGCCGTACCGGTGCCGTACACCCGGCCGGTTCCATCGGGGACCGTGGGGGCTCGGCCGGCCGGGGAGCCCCGGGGCGGCCGGCCGTGCTACCCGGCCGGTGCGATGTCGACGAAGTTGTCGTGGAACACCGCGCCCTTGCCCATGTCCGCGTCGCGCTCGTCCACCACGGCGTTCGGGTTGGCGCCGCCCGGGCTGAGCTTCGGCCAGTGGCCCTTGGGCGCGGCCACCACCCCCGGCCGCACCCGGTCGGTGATCTCCACGTAGGCGGTGAACTCCCCGTTGCGGTTGAACACCCGGGCGAGCTGCCCGTCCACCAGCCCGCGCGGCTTGGCATCGGCCTCGTTGACCAGCACCTTCGGCCCTTTCGACCGCCGGAGCAGCTCGGGATTGTTGCCGAACGTGGTGTTGAGGAACATGTGCTGCGCCGGCGTGATGAGCGTCAGCGGGTAGGCGCGGTCGGCGGGAGCCGTACCCGCGGTGAGCGACGGGGTGTACCCCGGCACCCGGGGCTGCCCGTCCGCCTCGGCCCGGGCGGAGACGAACTCCAGCCGGCCGCTCGGCGTGGGGAAACCGTCGGCGAACGGCAGGAACGGGTCCGGCACGTCGAGCCGAGCCCACCCCTTCTTGCGCAGCTCCTCGAGCGAGATCCCGGTCGTGCTCAGCAGCTGCTCGGCGATCTCCAGATCGCTGTCGTACAGGCACGGCTCGGTGAGCCCCATGTGCCGGGCGAGCCTGCGGAACGTCTCGGTCGTGGAGAGGCACTCGCCGGGCGGCTCCACCGCGGGCTCGTTCCAGATCAGGTACATGTGCCCGTAGCCCGCGTGCAGGTCCATGTGCTCGATCTGCATCGTGGCGGGCAGCACGATGTCCGCGTAGTCCACGGTGTCCGTGGGGAAGTGCTCCATCACCACCGTGAACAGGTCCTCCCGCTGCAGCGCGGCCCGGATCCGGTTCTGGTCCGGGGACGAGCCGACCGGGTTTGCGCCGTACACCCACAGGCACTTCACCGTCTCGTCGAGGCTCGAGGCGAGCCGGGTCATCGTGAGGGTGCGCACCGGCTTGGGCAGCAGGTCCTCGCGGACGTCCACGTTCAGCCGCGCGTGCGCGCTGGTCGAGTAGACCAGGCCACCGCCGGGATAGCGCCAGTCACCGGTCACCCCCGGGATGCAGGCGATCGCCCGGAGCGCCGCACCGCCCCCGGCGTGGCGCTGAATGCCCATCGTCACCCGGATCCCGGTGGGCCGGGTGTGCGCGAGCCGTACCCCGAGGGACCTGATCCGCTCGGCGGGCAGCCCGGTGATCTCCGCGACCCGGTCCACCGGGTACTTCCTGATCTCGGCCTGGAACTCCTCCCAGCCGAGCGTGTACCGCTCGATGAAGTCGCGGTCCTCGGCGCCCTCCTCGAGCACGACATGGAGCAGGCCGAGGGCGAGCGCGGCGTCGGTGCCCGGCCGGATCGGCAGGTGCTCGTCCGCCTGGTCGGCGGTGCGGGTGCGGATCGGGTCGATCGCCACGACGTACGCCCCGGCGGCCCTCGCCTCCTGGATGAACTTCCACACGTGGTGGCCGCTGGTGAGCGGGTTCGTCCCCCAGAGGAGGATCAGTTTGGAGAGGGCGAACGTCTCCGGATCCATGCCGCCCGGGGTGCCGTTCACGTACCGCAGGCCCACGTTGCCGGCCCGGGAGCAGATGTTCATGTCGTGCTTGGACGCCCCGAGGACGTTCCAGAACCGCCGCCCGGCCTTGCCGGACTCCCCTTGGATGTAGCCGAGCGTGCCGGTGCCCTGGTACGGCCAGATCGCCTCCCCGCCGTACTCGTCGATGATCGAGTGCAGCCTGGTGGCGATCTCGGAGAGCGCTTCATCCCAGCTGATCCGCTCGAACCGCCCGGAACCCTTCGGCCCGACCCGCCTCATCGGGTACAGGATCCGGTCGGCGGCCCTGGCGTGCTCCAGGTACCGGTTGACCTTCACACAGAGCGCCCCGCGCGTGAACGGGTGCTCACGGTTCCCGCGCAGGCTCACGGCCTTGCCGTCCTGCACCGTCACCACCCAGGAGCAGGTGTCCGGGCAGTCGAGCGGGCACGCGCCGAAAGTGGTCGAGGTCATGGGCCGACGATATCCTCCAAATCTCCGCCTTGGGCGGTCATGACCGTCGGGTCCTCGTTCCCCGGTCGCGGCCCCGGGCCATCGGCTCCGCGAAACGGCGAGTCACCGGCCGGGCCGTCACGGTATCTTTCGCCCGTGACAGCGGGCGGGAAAATTGGGCCCGCTCACCGGCCGGGGACGCTCCGTAGAGTGGTCATCAAGCCACGGCTGGTCCTCGGCGGCGGCTGTTCGCGGCCCGGCGCCGGTATGCGGCCGATATGAGGCACTGACGCGGCGGGCCGGCGCCGCGGAAACCCCCTGGTGGTGAGAGCGCATCAAGGAGCAGGACTTGACAGTCGACGTCACCGGCCGGGACGCCGCCGCCTCGGGCCAAGACGTCGTGCTCGTCGCCGAGCCTCTGCTGCCACAGCGCATCCGCCGTCCCGCCGACGCGCTCCGTTTCCTGCTCACCCTGGTGATCCTCGGCGCGGTCGTGCTGCTGGCCATGGCCATGCAGAGCACGCTCACCGGCCTGGAGATCGACGTGCGGGCCGGCACCGGCCGGACCCCGGACGTGCTGTCGGTGCTCGCCGGGCTGGTCGGCGACGCCGCGGTGCTCGTCGTGCCGGTGGCGTTCGCGGTCGAGCGGGTCTTCCACCGCGATGGGATGCGGGTGACCCAGGGGCTGCTCGCCGCGATTCTCGCGCTGGTCATCTCCTACTCCCTCGACGAGTGGCTGCTCTCGTCCTCCGGGCCGGATGAGCTGCGGCGGCTCCTCACCGTCGGGCGGGAGATCGAGCCGCTCAACACCGTGCTGACCGCGGCGATCGCGTACGCGACCGCGGTGCGGATGTGGCGGCGGCCGCGGTGGCGGGCGCTGATGTGGGCCGCGCTCGGGTTGGACGTGCTGGCGCTGTTCACCGCGTCCAAGGCGACCGCCCTCGGCGTGATCCTGACGTACCTGGTCGGCCAGGCCGTGGGGTTCGGCACGCTGTACGGCATCGGCAGCGCCAACACCCGGCCACCGGGGACCGCGGTGCTCGCCGCGCTGCGCAAGCTGGGGTTCGTCCCGGTGAGCGCCCGGCGGATGGACGACGACAGCTCCGGCAGCCGCCGCTACCTGGTCGGGCTCGCCGACGGCCGCTGGCTCGACGTGGCCGTGCTCGACCGGGACCGGCAGGCGGCCGGCATCCTCTACCGGCTCTGGCGGGGCATCAGGCTCAACTCCGAGACCAGGCGGCGGGCGATCCGGTCGCTCCGGGCGGAGCTGGAGCGTGAGGCGCTGATGGCCTACGCGGCCCAGGCGGCCGGTGCCCGGCTGCCCCGGCTGCTCGGCACCAGTGAGATCGGCACCGAGGCGGCCCTGCTCGCGTACGAGCACATCGACACCCGGCCGGTGGACAAGCTGGACGATTCGGAGATCACCGACGAGCTGCTGCGGCAGATGTGGGAGCAGGTGCTGCTGCTCCACCGGCACCGGCTCGCGCACCGGCATCTCACCGGCGAGAGCATCCACGTCGACCGGGAGGGCCGGGTGGTTCTGGTCGACGCCCGCAGCGGTGAGATCGCCGCCGGTGATCTGCTGCTCATGCTCGACGTCGCCCAGCTGCTCGCGTACCTCGCGACCCGGGTCGGGGCGGAGCGCGCGGTCAGGTCGGCCGAGGCCGTGCTGGGGGCCGATCGGTTGGCGCAGGCGCTGCCCATGCTCCAGCCGATCGCGCTCAGCCGGGAGATCAGGACGGCGCTGAAGAAGCGCAAGGACCTGCTTTCCGCGATCCGCGAGCAGATCGTCGCGCTCAAGCCGCAGGTGGAGGTCGAGGAGGTACGGCTCGAGCGGTTCCGCCCGCAGACGCTGATCACGGTGATCGTGAGCGCGCTCGCGGCGTACCTGCTGCTCACCCAGCTCAGCCAGGTCAACCTGGCCTCGATCCTGACCCACGCCAACTGGGCGTGGGGCGGGGTGGCCGCGGTCGCCGCGTTCTTCAGCTACGTCGCCGCTGCGATCATGCTGCGGGGGTTCGTGCCGGAGCACCTGCCGCTGACCCGTACCGTGATGGCGCAGTTCGCCGGGTCGTTCGTGAAGCTGGTCGCGCCGACGGCGGTCGGCGCGGTCGCGATCAACACCCGTTTCCTGCAGAAGCGGGGCATCCCGCCCGGGGTGGCGGTGGCGTGCGTCGGGGCGTCGCAGCTCATCGGGCTCGGCTCGCACATCATGTTGCTGCTGCTCTTCGGCTACCTCACCGGAACCCAGGCGGCGCCGTCGCTCTACCCTTCGCGCGGGTTGCTCGTCACCCTGCTCAGCATCGCGGTGCTGCTTCTGGTGGTGCTCGCCGTGCCGCCGGTGCGCCGGTTCGTCTCCACGCGGGTGCGCGAGATGTTCGCCGGGGTGATCCCGCGCCTGCTCGATGTGCTGCAGTCGCCGCGGAAGATCATCGAGGGGGTGAGCGGAACCCTGCTGCTCACCCTGGCCTTCGTGGTCTGCCTGTACTCCTGTGTGCGCGCCTTCGGCGGGGACGTGGGCTTCGCCGCCGTCGCCGTGGTGTTCCTCGCCGGCAATGCGATCGGCTCGGCCGCGCCCACCCCCGGTGGTCTCGGCGCGGTCGAGGCGTCGCTCTCGCTCGGGCTCACCGTGGCCGGTCTTCCCGGCACGATCGCGACCTCGGCCGTCCTGCTCTTCCGGGTGATGACCTTCTGGCTGCCGGCGCTGCCTGGTTGGGCCTCGTTGACCTATCTCCAGCGCCACAACGACCTCTGAGCCCTCCGGGCCCGGTCCGATCGGGGTCGCTCCCGTGCGGCAAGTGGATCGATGGCCGCCCTGTACGGCGGGTGGACTCGATCGGTGGACTCCCCTGTGCGGCAAGGCGGACCCGATCGCTGGCTGGCTCCCGTGAGCAGGTGGACTCGATCGGTCAACGCCCCGGTACGGCAGGCGAGGCGAACCCGTCGCCGGGTGCTCCCATGCGGTGGGTGGAGTTAATCGGTGGATGGCTCCCGTGCGGCAGCCGGACTCGATCGGTGGACGCCCTTGCAGGGCCGGTGGGCCCGATCGCCGGTGCTCCTGTGCGGAAGGCCGGCCCGGCGTGTCCGCCGGTTTCGGGCGAGCCGACCGCACTTGGGCAGGGGCGCGTGGATCGAACTCCGGTGCCGGGTTGACCGGCAGCGGGATGACCGCCGGGGGGGGGGGGGGGACGGTTGGTCTACCGGATCGGCGGCTGGACTCGCCGATCCGGTAGACCCGGGTACGTCGGGGTGGGTCCGATCAGACGGTGCCGCAGCCGAGCTGGTCGAGGATCCAGGAGAGCGCGAACGCCTCCTCCCGCCAGGCGTCATAGCGCCCGCTCCGCCCGCCATGGCCGGCGCCCATCTCGGTCTTCAGCAGGAAGGGGCCGCCACCGGCCTTATCGCGCAGGCGCGCGATCCACTTGGCCGGCTCGTGGAAGAGCACGCGGGTGTCGTTCAGGCTGGTGATCGCGAGGATCGGCGGATACGGGCCCGGGCCGATGTTCTCGTAAGGCGAGTAGGACTTCATGTAGGCGTAGACCTCGCGGTCGTGGAGCGGATCGCCCCACTCGTCCCACTCGATCACGGTGAGCGGCAGCGACGGGTCGAGGATGGTGTTCAGCGCGTCCACGAAGGGCACTTCGGCGACGATGCCGGCGAACTCCTCGGGGGCGAGGTTCGCGACCGCTCCCATCAGCAACCCGCCCGCCGATCCCCCGCGCGCGACGATCCGGCTCGACCAGCCGGTCGCCTTGAGATGCCGCGCACAGGCGATGAAGTCGGTGAAGGTGTTCTTCTTCTTCAGCAGCTTGCCGTCCTCGTACCACCTGCGGCCCAGCTCGCCACCGCCTCTGACGTGCGCGATCGCGAAGACGACGCCCCGGTCCAGCAGGGAAAGGCGGGAGACCGAGAAGTAGGGGTCGATGGAGGACTCGTAGCTGCCGTAGCCGTACAGCAGGGTCGGGGCGGGCCGCTTCGTGCCCTTTTTGACCACGATGGAGATCGGCACCCTGGTGCCGTCGTCGGCCGTGGCCCACTCGCGGAACTGCTCGTAGTCGGCCGGATCGTACCCGCCGAGAACGGGCTTCTGCTTGAGCAGGATCAGCTCACCGGTCCGCAGGTCGTAGTCGTAGACGGACGGTGGGGTGATCATGGAGGTGTAGCTGATCCGGAGACGGTTCGTCTCGTACTCCGGGTTGGCCGAGAGCGCGACGTCGTAGAGCGGCTCGGGGAACTCGATGTCGTACGGCTCCCGCCCGTCCCGGGGCAGGATGCGGATGCCGGTGAGGCCATCGCGGCGGAAGTAGACGGCGATGTGGTCCTTGAAGGCATCGACGTCGAGGAGCCTGGTGTCCTCCCGGTGCTCGATTACCGGGGTCCAATCGGACGGATCGTCGAGCGGTGCCCGGGCGAGTGCGAAGTTCAGCGCGCTGGCGTTGTGGAGAATGAGGAAATGGTCCCCGGCGTGCTCGAGGGAGTACTCGACGCCCGTCTCCCGCGGCCGTACCACGGTGAACTCACCGGTGGGATCGGCCGCGTCCAGGATCCGGATCTCGCTGGTGATCTTGCTGCCGGCGCTGAGCACGAGATAGCGCTGGCTCCGGGTGAGCCCGATGCCGACCCAGAACCGCTCGTCTTCCTCTTCGTAGACGAGAACGTCCTCATCTGTTGAGCCGAGGGTGTGGCGGTAGACGCGGTAGGGCCGCCAGGCGTCGTCCACGACCGTGTAGAAGAACGTCGAGCCGTCCGCCGACCAGGCGCCGCCGTAGAAGACACCGGGGATCTCGTCCGGCAGCAGTTCGCCCGTGGTGAGGTCCTTGAAGCGGAGGGTGAAGCGCTCGTCTCCCGTGTAGTCGGTGGAGTAGGCGAGCTTCGTGCCATCCGGGCTGACGATGCTCGTCCCGATGGAGAAGTACGGGCTGTCGCCGGCGAGCTCGTTCCCGTCGAGCAGGATCTGCTCCCCAGGGAGCGGTTCGCCCGGGCGGAGCTCCGGCGGGTTGTCACCGTCGGCGGCGACCCGGCACTGGATGCCGTACTGCTTGCCTTCCTCGGTCCGGTTGTAGTACCACCAGGCGCCCTTGCGAACCGGCACCGACAGATCCGTCTCGAGCGTGCGGCCCTTGATCTCCTGGAAGATGGTCTCCTGCAGACCGCCCAGGTGGGCCGTCATCTTCTCGGTGTAGGCGTTCTCCGCCTCCAGGTACGCGATCGTGTCCGGATCGTTCTTGTCGCGCAGCCAGGCGTACTCGTCGATGACGGTGTCGCCGTGGTGGGTGCGCTCGACGGGAACCTTCTTCGCCACAGGCGGCTTCTCGCTCACGCGCACGAGTCTATGGCGGCAATCTTCGGCGCTGTCTTTTCCAGCGGGCGGTGTGGATGATCGAAGATCAATGCCGGTGCGGCGGCATACGCGATCACGCGAACAGGGAAAAATTCGGGGGTTTCCGCAGGTATGGGCTGTGCATAAGGGGGTAAGGCTCCATGTGAGCGCGGCGGAACCTCAGGATTCTGCTACGCTGTGCCGGTCGGTGTGCGCGGATCACCGCAGTGAGACGCGACCGCCGATGATCCCTCGAGGTCCGCTGAAGATCGGTTTGCATGACCGGCACCCAGTGGTTATAGTCGAGGGGTTGCCTCGGGCAAGGTTCGGCCGTTTGATTCCTGCCGGTGTCGGGGTTGGTGTCAAGTGCCGCCGCGGTTGGGTCGGTTTGACACCGGTTTCGGGTCTGGTGAGAATCGGAGGGCTGTTTCGGGCCAGGGCGTGAAATCCCGGTGGGTTCCAGGTTCGGGGCTTCGGGGTTTCGGGTCGTGGTGCCGGGGCCCGTTTCTTGAGAACTCGACAGTGTGTCAAAAGCCAGTGCATTGGGCGCTGTCGCGATGACGCCGTGATCTGGTGTTGTCGTGGTGGGTGATTGTGGCTGCCATGGTGCGGCTCGCTGTGTTGGTGGGCGGTGCCGTGGTGGTGTCGCCGGGATTTTCTTCCCGTGTGTTTGAGGTTTATCGGTGGAGAGTTTGATCCTGGCTCAGGACGAACGCTGGCGGCGTGCTTAACACATGCAAGTCGAGCGAGGACCGCACTCTTTTGGGTGTGGAGCCGAGCGGCGAACGGGTGAGTAACACGTGAGCAACCTGCCCCTGGCTCTGGGATAGCCCTGGGAAACCGGGATTAATACCGGATATGACCGCTGCTCGCATGGGTGGTGGTGGAAAGGTTCCCCCTTGTGGGGTTCCGGCCGGGGATGGGCTCGCGGCCTATCAGCTTGTTGGTGGGGTGACGGCCTACCAAGGCGATGACGGGTAGCCGGCCTGAGAGGGTGGTCGGCCACACTGGGACTGAGACACGGCCCAGACTCCTACGGGAGGCAGCAGTGGGGAATATTGCGCAATGGGCGGAAGCCTGACGCAGCGACGCCGCGTGGGGGATGAAGGCCTTCGGGTTGTAAACCTCTTTCAGCAGGGACGAAGTTGACGTGTACCTGCAGAAGAAGCGCCGGCCAACTACGTGCCAGCAGCCGCGGTAATACGTAGGGCGCGAGCGTTGTCCGGATTCATTGGGCGTAAAGAGCTCGTAGGCGGCCTGCCGCGTCTGCCGTGAAAGCCCACGGCTCAACCGTGGGTCTGCGGCGGATACGGGCGGGCTTGAGGCTGGTAGGGGCAAGCGGAATTCCTGGTGTAGCGGTGAAATGCGCAGATATCAGGAGGAACACCGGTGGCGAAGGCGGCTTGCTGGGCCAGTCCTGACGCTGAGGAGCGAAAGCGTGGGGAGCGAACAGGATTAGATACCCTGGTAGTCCACGCCGTAAACGTTGGGCGCTGGGTGTGGGGGCTTTCCACGGTTCCCGTGCCGTAGCTAACGCGTTAAGCGCCCCGCCTGGGGAGTACGGCCGCAAGGCTA
Organism: Thermobispora bispora DSM 43833; assembly: GCF_000092645.1. Taxonomy (NCBI): domain Bacteria; kingdom Bacillati; phylum Actinomycetota; class Actinomycetes; order Streptosporangiales; family Streptosporangiaceae; genus Thermobispora; species Thermobispora bispora. The sequence goes on along the minus strand of NC_014165.1, from coordinate 3,887,351 downwards.
AAACTCAAAGGAATTGACGGGGGCCCGCACAAGCGGCGGAGCATGTTGCTTAATTCGATGCAACGCGAAGAACCTTACCAAGGTTTGACATGCCGGGAAATCCCGCAGAGATGCGGGGTGCCTTCGGGCGCCTGGCACAGGTGGTGCATGGCTGTCGTCAGCTCGTGTCGTGAGATGTTGGGTTAAGTCCCGCAACGAGCGTAACCCCCATCCTGTGTTGCCAGCACGCCCCTTGTGGGTGGTGGGGACTCATGGGAGACTGCCGGGGTCAACCCGGAGGAAGGCGGGGATGACGTCAAGTCATCATGCCCCTTATGCCTTGGGCTGCAAACATGCTACAATGGTCGGTACAACGGGTCGCGATCCCGTGAGGGTGAGCCAATCCTTAGAAAGCCGATCTCAGTTCGGATTGGGGTCTGCAACTCGACCCCATGAAGTCGGAGTCGCTAGTAATCGCGGATCAGCAATGCCGCGGTGAATACGTTCCCGGGCCTTGTACACACCGCCCGTCACGTCCTGAAAGTCGGCAACACCCGAAGCCGGTGGCCCAACCCCTTGGGGAGGGAGCCGTCGAAGGTGGGGTCGGTGATTGGGACGAAGTCGTAACAAGGTAGCCGTACCGGAAGGTGCGGCTGGATCACCTCCTTTCTAAGGTGCACCCCTTAAGCCCCTGGTTTGGAAAAGTTCCTTGGGGCTGAGTTTGTGGGTGAATGTGGAGCGCTGGTTAGTCGGCCGGGCACACGAGCCTGGGCTGGTGATGACCACTTTCTGTGGCGGTCGTTATGCGGCCGCCGCTGGTGGGGAAGCCGGTTTCGGGGTTTGTGGTCTGGTCGGGCACACTGTCGGGTTTTGAGGGAACGGGCCGGTTTGCCGGTGGGCTCACTTAACGGTAAAGTGAGTGACCGGAATCCGCCAGGTCCGTGACCTGGTTGCTGATTGTGAATTGCATAGTGGGTGCGAGCATCGTGTAGTCAAGTTACTAAGGGCACACGGTGGATGCCTTGGCACCAGGAGCCGATGAAGGACGTGGGAGCCTGCGATAAGCCTCGGGGAGCCGGCTACCAGGCGTTGATCCGGGGATTTCCGAATGGGGGAACCTGGCCCGAGTTGTGTCGGGTCGCCGCCGTCTGAACGCATAGGACGGTTGGTGGGAACGCGGGGAAGTGAAACATCTCAGTACCCGCAGGAAGAGAAAGCAACAGCGATTCCCTGAGTAGTGGTGAGCGAAAGGGGAAGAGGCTAAACCGGTGGCGTGTTAAAGCCGGCAGGCGTTGCGTTACCGGGGTTGTGGGACGCTCCTTTGCAGTCTCTGCCGGGGCTGCGGGCAGTGAGAAATCGGTGGGATAGCCGAACGCTCTGGAATGGGCGGCCGTAGACCGTGAGAGCCGGGTAGGCGAAATCTTGCCGACTGCCTGGGGGTGTTCCCGAGTAGCACGGGGCCCGAGGAATCCTGTGCGAATCTGCCAGGACCACCTGGTAAGCCTAAATACTCCCTGGTGACCGATAGTGGACGAGTACCGTGAGGGAAAGGTGAAAAGCGCCCCGGTGAGGGGTTGTGAAATAGTACCTGAAACCGTGTGCCTACAAGCCGTGGGAGCTTGGCAGCGCCCTTTGGGTGTTGTCGTGATGTGACCGCGTGCCTTTTGAAGAATGAGCCTGCGAGTTGACGTGCGTGGCGAGGTTAACCCGTGTGGGGGAGCCGTAGCGAAAGCGAGTCTGAATAGGGCGTTGAGTCGCGTGCGTCAGACCCGAAGCCGGGTGATCTACCCGTGGGCAGGGTGAAGCTCAGGTAAGACTGGGTGGAGGCCCGAACCCACCAGGGTTGCAAACCTGGGGGATGACCTGCGGGTAGCGGTGAAAAGCCAATCGAACTCGGTGATAGCTGGTTCTCCCCGAAATGCATTTAGGTGCAGCGTCACGTGGTCCTTGCCGGAGGTAGAGCACTGGTTGGCCGATGGGCCCTCACAGGTTACTGAGGTCAGCCAAACTCCGAATGCCGGTAAGTGTGAGCGTGGCAGTGAGACCGCGGGGGATAAGCTTCGTGGTCGAGAGGGAAACAGCCCAGATCACCGGCTAAGGCCCCGAAGCGTGTGCTGAGTGGGAAAGGATGTGAAGCCGCTGTGACAGCCAGGAGGTTGGCTTAGAAGCAGCCATCCTCTAAGGAGTGCGTAATAGCTCACTGGTCTAGTGGTTTTGCGCCGACAATGTAGCGGGGCTCAAGCACACCGCCGAAGCCGTGGCGTCTTCCGCGTGTGCGGGGGACGGGTAGGGGAGCGTCGTGCGGCGGGTGAAGCGGCGGGGTGACCCAGCCGTGGACGCCGTGCGAGTGAGAATGCAGGCATGAGTAGCGTTTCAGAAGTGAGAAACTTCTGCGCCGGATGACCAAGGGTTCCTGGGGCAGGTTGATCCGCCCAGGGTAAGTCGGGACCTAAGGCGAGGCCGATAGGCGTAGTCGATGGGCAACGGGTTGATATTCCCGTACCCGCCGTGGCGCGTTCTGCCGCTTCGGTGGCAGGTAAGCGATGGGGGGACGCAGGAAGGTAGCCCATCCCAGGCGGTGGTTGTCCTGGGGTAAGCATGTAGGGTGCGGGGTAGGCAAATCCGCCCCGTGTTAAGCCCGAGATGCGATGCCGAGCCGATTGTGGCGAAGTGGGTGATCCTCTACTGCCGAGAAAAGCCTCTAGCGAGCGCTATGGCGGCCCGTACCCTAAACCGACTCTGGTGGTCAGGTAGAGAATACCGAGGCGTTCGGGCGAACCGCGGTTAAGGAACTAGGCAAATTGCCCCCGTAACTTCGGGAGAAGGGGGGCCTCTGCTGGTGTAGGCACGTGCTGCCGAAGCTGGTGGGGGCCGCAGAGAATAGGCCCAGGCGACTGTTTACTAAAAACACAGGTCCGTGCGAAGTCGTAAGACGAAGTATACGGACTGACGCCTGCCCGGTGCCGGAACGTTAAGGGGACGGGTTAGCGGCCTTTCGGGGTTGCGAAGCTCGGAACCTAAGCGCCGGTAAACGGCGGTGGTAACTATAACCATCCTAAGGTAGCGAAATTCCTTGTCGGGTAAGTTCCGACCTGCACGAATGGCGTAACGGTCTGGGCACTGTCTCAACCGCGGACCCGGCGAAATTGCACTACGAGTAAAGATGCTCGTTACGCGCAGCAGGACGGAAAGACCCCGGGACCTTCACTGCAGCTTGGCATTGGCGTTTGGAATGGCTTGTGTAGGATAGGTGGGAGACTGTGAAGCGGGCACGCCAGTGTCCGTGGAGTCGCCGTTGAAATACCACTCTGGCTGTTTCGGACGTCTAACCCGGGTCCCTTATCGGGATCGGGGACAGTGCCTGGTGGGTAGTTTGACTGGGGCGGTTGCCTCCTAAAGGGTAACGGAGGCGCCCAAAGGTCCCCTCAGCCTGGTTGGAAATCAGGCGTTGAGTGTAAGGGCACAAGGGGGCTTAACTGTGAGACCGACGGGTCGAGCAGATGCGAAAGCAGGGCCTAGTGATCCGGCGGTGGCGAGTGGAAGCGCCGTCGCTCAACGGCTAAAAGGTACCCCGGGGATAACAGGCTGATCATCCCCAAGAGTCCATATCGACGGGATGGTTTGGCACCTCGATGTCGGCTCGTCGCATCCTGGGGCTGGAGTAGGTCCCAAGGGTTGGGCTGTTCGCCCATTAAAGCGGTACGCGAGCTGGGTTTAGAACGTCGCGAGACAGTTCGGTCCCTATCCGCTGCGCGCGTAGGAGACTTGAGGGGGGCTGTTCCTAGTACGAGAGGACCGGAACGGACGAACCTCTGGTGTGCCAGTTGTGCCGCCAGGTGCACGGCTGGTTGGCTACGTTCGGTTGGGATAACCGCTGAAAGCATCTAAGCGGGAAGCCCGCCCCGAGATGAGGTCTCCCTCCGGGTTAACCGGGTAAGGCTCCCAGTAGATGACTGGGTTGATAGGCCGGTGGTGGAAGCGCGGTAACGTGTGGAGCCGACCGGTACTAATAAGCCGAGAGGCTTGACTTCACATGCACGCACCCACTATGCGATTCTCGATCAGCAACCGAGCGGATCCCTGATCGGGAGGCCGTCGCACTCCGGTCGGCGACCAACGAGCGTGATCCGGCGATGTCGTATCACGCCGTCGGCGCCGGATGACCGGGGTGACCGGTTGACTGACACAAGACGTTGCGGTGGCCATAGCGGAAGGGAAACACCCGGTCACATTCCGAACCCGGAAGTTAAGCCTTCCAGCGCCGATGGTACTGTACCCGGGAGGGTGTGGGAGAGTAGGTCGTCGCCGCAACACAGATCTCGGTGAGCCGCCCTTATCGGGCGGCTCACTCATTTCTCGGCGATTCGCGCAATCGGCGACGCGCGAGCCGGCTCAACGGAGTGCTCGACGTGCTCGTCCTCGCCTGAGCGAGGGCGAAGCTACGGCTGCCAGATCGTCAAAACCCGCGCCGGCTCCACCATCCGTCATTGTCCGGCACGCTCATAGTGCCGGCGATTCCCGTACCGGTGCGGCCATGCGAGCGCCTGTGCCGAAGCGCCGTGGTTTCGCAAATGGCGGTCAGCCCACCGACGTGGTGACGCATCTCAATCCGGAATCGCGGGTCGGAGCGGTCATCACCATGCCGTGATCATTGATGACTTCCTTCCGGGTGCTCCCGGAAGCGGGCTGACACGTCGGCGCGCCGGCGATCGTCAGTCAGTGCACTGGGGCGCTCGCAGCCGCTCCGTAGCTCTGTAGTGCCCGTCACCACGCCCGATCGTTCCGCCCGGGGAACCAGGGGAGAATCGCGCGGACGGGTTCGGCCACCACGTGAGCGGCCTCGGCACGTGTCGGTCAAGAGCCGCTGGCGCGGTGAACGGCCGCCCGGGCCTCGAGCGCACCATCGGTGATGGCGAGGCGGCCCGACGCGAGCAGCGGCCCACGATCCGCGCGCCCTGACACCACCCTCACGTCCTGACGCCCGCCGGCATCCGCATCGGCCATCAGCGAGTCAGGTAGTGATCGCGCTGCCGAGCCCGGATGCGGTGGGATCAAGAGAGGCGGCGAGCTGTCGGCCTGGGATGTGAGAGGCTCCGCTCCGGTATGCAGGAGTTGCGGTATTCGAGAGCATTACCGCCGGCGTCCGTGCCAGCCGAGACCAGGCACGCCGGCTCCCGGACCGTTGGTCAGCTGCAGCCTGCCCGGCCAAGGGACCTGCCAACCCCCGAGTGGGGCTCACCACCAGGTTTTCGCGCGGCGAGGTGCGCCGGCTCGCCAGGCATGGGGCAGGGCGGAGCCAGGCATACGGGCCGCGCGGATCGCTGGGGAGACGGGCGTCAGGCCTGTGGGCTGCGCGGATCGCTGGGTATGCGGATTGCGCGGGCCACCGGGCGTGCGGGTCGCGAGGATCGCCACGTATGCGGGCCGTACGGATCACTGGAATCGAAGGGATGAGGCTCGCATACGTGGGGTGGCTTCCCGTCCTCGCCTTCCCCGGCGCCGTGGCGTCGCCAACCGTTCCACGGGTCGCCGAGAGGCAATCGGCCCGGGCAATAGGGGGCGCTCGGCCGCTGCCCTTCCGCGCACACATTCAGCCAAGGGGCCGCCCTGGACCTCACCGACGAACGGTTCCGGGAGCTCGCCCGCCTCGGCATGGAGATCGAGAAGCGCTCCGCGGGGCGCTGGGCGTCCCGCACCGGTGGGCCCGGCGGCGGAGGGACGCCGTGCGCCGGCCCAACCCCTAGCCTCAGATCGCGGAGTTTCCCGACGAATTCCGCTCCTGCGCTGTCCGGCTCACCGAGCACCCCTCGGCCTCACCGGAGCGATCTCCGCTGCGTGGGAGCGTGGCTCAGCGCAGTTCGCTCTCGCCCGAGCGGCCGGTGCGCAATCTCCCAGCCGTGTGGCGATCCCTCTCACGAGCGTCCCGCACCGCGGCCGGGCCGCGTCCGCAACCGCCCGTTCCCGTCCTCCGCGGCGACGCGCCGATCGGATGGCCGTCAGAAGCATCCCTGCCGCTTGAGGGCCGGCGAGGCGCGTCCTTAGAGCCCGGGCCGGATCTCGGTCCACCGCGCACCCGAGCGGAGGCGCATTCCGGACGCGCCCGTGCTGACCAGCGCAATCAGTGGCGAAATGCCGTACCCGGATTGCGCATCCTGTGCAGATGTGATCACAACTCGCGGAGACACGCCGAAGACACGGCGAGAAATATCGTCGACATCGCTCGTTATGTTGCCTATTTTGTGAGCTAGGTCACTGCCTATTCGCCGAACTCGATCCGGCGGTCGTGCGTCTTGATCATTAGAGCGGCCAAGGGACGCATAAGGCGATGCGGCGGGGTCATCTTCGGTGCTTGAGGAGGTCATGCGGTGCGAGGCGGGGCACTACCCGGGCTCTGAGAGGGAACTCACCGCGTACGGGCGAACGCGTAGGCAGCAGGGGTTCCCGGCTGGTAGCAGGTTCGGCTGGTTAGGCTGGACGCATAGCGCGAATCCTCGTGGAGACCCAGCTCCTGGCCCTCCACATTGTCCAGCCAAAAAAATTCAAATCACCGGGCGTGTCGCCGGGTGCGGGCTGAACCGCGCGATTACGGTCCCTCGTGTCGGGGCAAGCCCGGAAAGGACGAGCCGGAAAAGGACGAGCCGATGGGGGCAGTGCGCAAGGTGGCGAGCTACCTTGGCCTGGGTGGTGTGGAGCAGTACGACGAGGCCTACGACGAGGAAGAGTACGACGACGAGTGGATGCCTGCCGCTGAGCGTGCTGCGAAGCGCTGGCAGCCGGTCGCCGAGCCTGCTCGCATCGTGATGGTTCGCCCCAAGAAGTACGACGACGCGCTGACGGTAGGCCGCCACTTCCGCGAAGGGCACACCGTGGTGATGGACGTGGCGGGCATGTCCACGGCCGAGGCGACTCGGATGGTGGACTTCGCCGCCGGGCTCGCCTACGGCTGCGAGGGCAGGATCGAGCGTATCGCGGACAAGGTCTTCCTGATCACTCCGGCCAACGTCGAGGTCTCCACCGCATGACGTGACCCGGTGCCGGACCGCGGCCTGCCCGGCCACGTCCGGCATGGAGCGGGTCGCCGCGATGGGCCGGCATACCGCCGCGCGGTCCGGGCCGGTGTCCGTACGGCACCGCACGGCCGAGGTCCCGAGCCCGTCCAGGGCGCCCCAAACACAGGCCACTTATCCTCGCGATCCCCGGATGTGAACGCCCGGGCGTTTCCGCCGGTCGGCCTTCCACACCGGCCGGTCACGCGCCGATTCAGGGCCACCCGGGCCGTACCGCCATCTGGGCGCGATCGGGTCGGCGGCCGCGAAGGCCTGTCCTGCCCGCCTAGCGCGCTGGTGGTGATGGACGAGGGAATGTGCCCTGGCCGCATGTCCGTCCGGCCGCGGTCCGTCCGGCCACACATCCGCGCCGGGTCAGGCGTCCACCTCGCCGCACGGCTGCGCCGGCCAGGCGTCCATACCGGCCGGCAGCGCCCACCGAGCGGGCGCCCCCGGGGCGCCTACCGCCGTAGATGCGGCGATCCTTCGCCCACCGGCCGGGCCGTACCCGTACCGGCAGCCGACGGCTCGGCCCGGCCGCCCTGTCAGAGCCCGCGGTGCCGCAGAGCCTGCGGCGCCGGTCACGCGGCGCGGGGACCCCGGCGGAGCATCCGGGTCAGCTCGGCCACGTCCTCGGCCGCCGCCTCGGCGCGCGCCTCCAGCTCCCGGGCGTACTCGTGCAGCGCCCACACCGCCTTGTCGGCGAGGTCGGAGAGCTCGCTGATCCGCTTCTGCACCTGCCGCATCTCCTGCCCTTCGGCCACCCGGTGCCGCCAGAGCAGGTACCCGGCCCCTCCGGCGGCGCCGAGGCCGGCGACGGCCAGCGGCGGGAAGAGCAGCAACCCGAGGACGACCAGCACGGCCGCCACGCCGAAGAGCGCGTAGGCGCCCCACGGGCGCGGCCGGCCGGAGAGCCGTTCGGCCGCGATCCGCTGCTCGGCCGCGGCGAGCGACTCCTGGTCCGGGCCCTCCGGCCGGAGCGTGACCGGATGGCCGAGGAGCGACACGGTGACGGAGTCCGGCGGTGGCCGGCGGACCACCTCGAGCAGCGCTTCGGCCGACGCCTTCACCGCGGGCGCGCCGACGTGCAGGGCGAGCGCGGCGAGGTGCGGGTCGCCGCCGGGGCGGATGTCGCGGAGCAGGAGCTCGGTGAGCGAGCCCAGGGGTGGCTCCCGGTCCTCTTGCCCGATGAGCGAGCGGAGCACGGCGAGGGGTTCGTCCTCCGCCCAGATGGTCCCCTGGACGACCTTGGTGACCTCACCCGTCGCCGGGGTGGCCACGATCTCGGCGCACCGCTCCCGCAGGCGGCGGAGCGTGGCGGCGGCCTTGAGCGACCGCGCGATCTCCGGCAGGTCGGCCAGCTCGGAGAAGCCGTCGAGCGAGGGGGGAGCCGTGACCTCCGGCTCGGCGGGGACGAGCGCCTTGAGCCAGCGTTCGTCCTCGGCCGGTACGGCCGTGGCGTCGAGTTTGCGCAGCACGAAGATCTTGCCGACCGGGCCGTAGGCGCCCCGTGCGGCCGCGAGCCAGAGGGCGCGCTGGCCGGGGGTGACCGGCCGGTCCGCGGCGAGCTCGCCGAAGGCGGTGCCGAGCCAGGAGGCGTGCACGCGGTCGCCCAGGCCGCAGACCGCCAGGGCGAGGCAGAGGAACAGGGCGGTGCGCTCCGCATCGAGCCGGCTGGCCCGCTCCACGGCCTCGTGCGCGTCCTCGCCGGCCATGATCCGCACCAGGGCGGCCACGGCGGGGGCCAGCCAGTGGTCCGGTACGTCGGTGACGCCGGGCGGCGGCTCCGGGGCGGTGCCGTCGGCGGTGAGCTGGACGATCAGCGCCTGGGCGTACCGGTGCAGCTCGGTCACGTTCGCCGGCGCCGCCTGCCCGGGCGGCATGCCGGGTGCTCCCGCTGCTCGGGAATCACCTGTTCGGCCCGGAGGCTCCGCTTCGTTGCCCGGTTGCGAGTCTGAGTTGGTCATGCTCACGCGGAAAACGCTCCCGAGGGATCGGCAGGCACTCCCTTGCCCGGGTCAGAGTAGACCCTCGGCGGGGCAAGGGCGGATGAGGCGCGCCGAACGACGCGCTTCACATCTTCCCGGAAGCCGGGTCACATGCGCTCAGGAACGTCGATACCGAGCAGGTCGAGCCCTTGGAGCAGGATGCGGAGCGTGAGCGCGGACAGGGCGAGCCGCGACCGCCGGACCTCCTCGTCCTCGGCCTTCAGCACCGGGCAGTTCTCGTAGAACGCGGTGAACGCCTGGGCGAGCTCGAACAGGTAACCGCACAGCCGGTGCGGCTCGGACAGGTCGGCCACCGCCTGGACGACCGAGCCGAACTTGAGGAGCTGCAGCGCGAGCGCCCGCTCGGTGGGGTGGCCCAGCCGGATCGGCCCGGTGACCGAACCGGGGTCGATCGAGCCGGTGCGGAAGATCGAGCGGATCCGGGCGGTCGCGTACTGCAGGTACGGCCCGGTGTTGCCGGTCAGCGCGAGCATGCGGTCGAAGTCGAAGACGTACTCGCTGTCGTGGCTGACCGACAGGTCGGCGTACTTGACCGCGCCCATGCCGACCTTGCGGGCGATCTGCTCGCGCACCTCCGGCTCGTAGCCGCGGTCGGCGATGACCGCGTCGGCCCGGACGATCGCCTCGTTCAGCAGGTCGGTGAGCTTGACCGATTCACCGCTCCGGGTCCGGAACATCTTGCCGTCGCTGCCGAGGACGCTGCCGATCTGCACGTGCTCGGCGCGGATGTCGTCGGTCAGCCAGCCGGCCATCCGCGCGGTGGCGAAGACCATCTGGAAGTGGAGGGACTGGGTGGCGCCGACGACGTAGAGGATCCGGTCCGCCTTGAGGTCGCGGATCCGGTAGCGGATCGCGGCCAGGTCGGTGGTGGCGTAGCCGTACCCGCCGTCCCGCTTGCGGATGATGAGCGGGAGAGGTGCGCCGTCCCGGCCGGTGAACCCGGGCGGGAACACGCAGAGCGCCCCGTCGCTGATCTTGGCGATCCCCGCCTTCTCCAGCTCGTCGCACACGTCGGCGAGCATGGGGTTGTACATGCTCTCGCCGGCGATGTGCTCGTCGGTGAGGGTGACGCCGAGCATCGCGTACACCTTGTTGAAGTAGCGCTTGGTGTACTCGATGAACTCGCCCCACAGCCGCAGGCTCTCCGGGTCGCCGCCCTGGAGCAGCGGCACCCGGCGGCGGGACCGCTCCTCGAACTCGGGGTCGGTGTCGAACTTCTTCCGGGCCTCCTGGTAGAAGGCGTTGCCCTCACCCGCGGCGAGCCTCCGCAGCGCCTCCTCCTCGCCCACGTCGAGCAGGTGCTCGATGAGCATGCCGAACGGCGTGCCCCAGTCGCCGAGGTGGTTCTGCCGGATCACCCGGTTGCCGAGGTGCTCGTGGGTCCGGGCGAGGGTGTCGCCGACGATCGTCGTCCGCAGGTGGCCGACGTGCATCTCCTTGGCGGCGTTGGGGGCCGAGTAGTCGATCACGACGGTCTGCGGCGTGACCTTCGGCACGCCGAGCCGCTCGTCCTGGAGGAGCCGCTCGGCCTGCTCGGCGATCCACTCGTCGCTCAGGGTGATGTTGATGAAGCCCGGCCCGCTCACCTCGGCCGTGATGCCGGTCTGGTCGAGCGCGCCGAGCAGGTCCTGGGCGACGTCCCTGGGCGCACGCCGGAGCCGCTTGGCCAGGCTGAGCGCGATGTTCGCCTGGTAGTCGGCGAACTGGGAGGACCTGATCAGCGGGTCTTCCTCGGCGTACTCCGGGCCGAACGCGGTGCCCAGTGCCTGCTGGACCCGCTCGGTGAGCAGGAGCTGCGGGTCGGTCATGGACATCAAGCTTATCGGCGGCCGGAAGGGCTCCGGCCGGGTCGCGAGGGGCGCCCGGGATCGGGGCCGGTCGCCGGCGCGGGCCAAGGCCGGTCACCAGAGGCCCCGGCCGGTCACCAGAGGCGGTGCGGTTTGGGCGCGGCGGCGATCCGTTCCCCGATCCGCTGGACGATCCGCTGGGCGGCGAGCCGCGCCGCGAGCTCGCACGCGGAGGCGATGCTCCCCGCCCGGGAGGCGCCGTGCGCGATCACCACGGTCCCGTTCAGGCCGAGGAGTACGGCACCGCCCTGCGTCTCGGGGTCGAGCCTGCGCTGGAGCTCGCGGAGCCGGGAGCGCTGGAGCAGCGCGCCGAACCGCGCCATCCGGCTCCCGGCGATGGCCTCGCGGAGCTGGTCGAACGCGTAGCGCACGCTGCCCTCCAGCGCCTTGAGCGCGATGTTGCCGGTGAAACCGTCGGTGATGATCACGTCCACGACCCTGGTGAGCAGGTCGTGGCCCTCGACGTTGCCGGCGAAGTGGATCCCCGGTGCGGTGCTGAGCAGCTCGTGGGCCCGCCGCGCGAGCTTGTTGCCCTTCTCGGCCTCGGTGCCGATGGTGAGCAGGCCGACCCGGGGGCGGCGCAGCCCGAGGGCGACCTCGGCGTACGCCGTGCCGAGGTGGGCGAACTGCACGAGCATCTCGGGCTTGGCGTCGGCGGTGGCGCCCGCGTCGATGAGCACGGTGGGCTGGGGGAGGGTCGGCAGGGTGACGGCGATGGCCGGCCGGATCACGCCGGGCTGGGCGCGGAGCCGCAGCCGGCCGGTGGCGACCACACCGGCGGTCGAGCCCGCGGAGACCACGGCCGCGGCCTCGCCGCGCCGGACCAGGTGGCAGGCGACGGCGATGCTCGACCGGGGGCGGCGCAGGCTGGCGAGCGCGCCCTCGTCCATGCCGAGCGCCTCCTCGGCGCGGATGATGGGGATCTCCCCGACCGCGTCGTGCTCGGCGAGCGCCTCCTCGAGCTGCTGGGGCAGGCCGACGAGGACGACCGGGACGTTCCGCTCCCGGACCGCCTGGACGGCCCCGGCGACGATCTCGCCCGGCGCGTTGTCGCCGCCCATGGCGTCCACGGCGATCGGCGACACCCGCGCTCCAGGACTCATGGCGAAATGGTAGGCCTCGTGGGTCTGCGCCCCGTGGTCCGGGTTCACCGGCCGGAGGCGCGGTGGACGATCACCTTGCTGAACCGGGGGACGCCGGTGACCCGGATGAGCGGGCCGTCGCCGCCGGCGTCCGCGATCACCGTGCGTTTGGAGCAGAACGCGCCGCCCTCGTCGATCACCCGTGCGTGCGGCGGGACGGTCAGGATGATCTTCCCGCAGAAGGCGTTCAGCTCGAGGGTCAGCTCGCGGCCCGGGATGACCGCGTCGCTCAGGTCAACGATCAGCGCCCCGAACACGGCCCGGAGCACGGTGCGCCGCCCGGTGACCCACCGGCCGCCTCTGATGATCTTGCTGAGCACCGCTGAGATCTCGTGGCTCTCCGGTACGGCCGGTGCCCCGGTGCCGGCGGTCGCGGGCAGGTCCTTGATCAGCGGGATGAGGTCGCCGATGGTCACCGCGGCGTACGCGGCGTCGAGCCGGTCGGCGTGTTCGGTGCTGGTGAGGCGTCCCGCGGCGAGCGCCTCGCCGAGGATCGCGGCGACGCGGTCGCGGTCCGCGTCGGAGGCGCGCATCGTGGGGTCATCACCGGCGTACGGCGTCAGACTGGTCACACCGGCAGGCTAGCGCTTTTCGAGATATGTCGTGAATACCCGCGCGGGTGAGCGCGTCCGTACGGCACGCCGCGGCGGCGACGCGCGCCAGCGCTAAAAGCCGATGGAAAACTTCGTTTCCCGAGCCGCTGCGAGTCGTTTACCGTGCCTTTCTCCCCGCTGGGAGATCGGCTGACCACCCCGGTTTCCTCGGTCGGTCGATATCCGGATTTTCCCCCGGTCGGCCGCGGCGTAACCCCAGGTAAAGGCCGGGATCGGGACCGTGGCGGAAGTGATAGAAAATCCGTCGTTCTTTGTCGGCGCGCGCCGACGCACGGGGGTTCTTGGGTTCGACATTCCCACTCTCGTGAAACGGAATTGAACCGGGGGCAAGTTAATGAAACGAGTGGTCAGAACAGCCGTCGTCGCCGTAGCGGTCGGCATCGCCGGCATGGTCGCCGCGCCCGCCCAGGCCGAGGTCTGCAACGAGGTGTGCACCCAGTCTCGCGTCAACTCCCTGGCCAAGATCCTGGGCCACCTCTCCAGCGACGCGGTCGCCCGGGCGACCGCTGGGGTCAACGCCCAGGCCGCGGCGGCCGCCGACCTCACGGTGCGGCTGACCGCGCGGCTCCGTGCCGACCTCGAGGCGATCGTCTCCCTGGCCAGCGGGACCCTCACCGGCCTCTCGGCGGAGGCCAACGGCCACCTGGACGCCGCCGCCAGCCTCGCGGCCGACGTCCTCGCCGACGCCACGGCAGAGGTCAGCGCGAACGTGCTGGCCACGATCGAGGCCCACCTCGCCGCCGTGGTGAACGCCGTCGCCAACGCGAAGGCCAACGTGGACGCCACCGTGGCGGCCAAGGTCGACGCCGCGCTCAATGCGGCCGCCGAGGTCGGCCGGCCCGCGGCCACCGTCGTGGCGGAGACCGCCAACGCCGCCCAGGCCACCCTGTCGGCCGCGGCCGCGGCCGGCGCCGTGGTGAGCGCCGGGCTCGACCTGAACGCCCAGCTCACCGCGCTCCTCGACCTCAGCGGCACCGTCGCCGCCACCGCCGGCACCGCCAGCGGGCTGCTCGCGATCGTCCCCTGCGAGACGCCCGCTCCGGAGGCGGTGCAGACCGCGAGCACGGCCGCGCAGCAGACCACGAAGCGCGTCACCAACCAGGTCGCCGGCACCGCCGGTGCCGTCCAGCAGACCGTGCAGGCCCCGGCCGCCGCGACCGGTACCACGCTTCAGCAGACCGCCGACGTCACCGCCACCGTGGTGGCGGACGTGAACGCGAAGGCCTCGGCCACGCTCGCGCGCCGGAAGTGCAAGGGCAACGGCTCCGGCGACGCCGCGGCCACCACCGCCGCCCGCCGCCCGGTCGTCACCTCGACGACGCAGCAGAACCTGTCGGCGGCCTCCACCGCCAGCGCTTGCTAGCGGCGCACCCCGCACCGAACGCTGAAACGGTCGACGCCTGGTGACAGGCGCCGACCGTTTCTTCGTGTGTCCTGCCCCGGGCCGTGGGCCACCCGCCCGGGGCTTTCAGTTGAGCCAGGCGCGCAGGTGAGTGCGCCGAGCGATCTGGGCCTGCAGCCGGGCCATCTGCCAGTGCAGGTCGATGAGCTGCTCGGTGAGCACGCCGACCGGCAGCTCCGAGGGATCTTCGGCGGCCAGCTTGTCGATCGCCCTCGCCAGGTCGCTCATGCCACCCTCCTCCATCGAACTCGTGTTCGAATGATAGCCGATGGGGAGGGCGCAGGCTATTTCGTTTCGTACACAGGTGCGATGTAGCCGCGGGCGAGCGTGTTCGCCGTGATGTTGAAGCCGATCACGGCCGCGGTGGCGTCCGCGGGCACGTCGAGCTTCTCGACCTTGAGGGCGTGCACGGCGAACACGTACCGGTGCGGCCAGCCCGGCGGCGGGGCGGCGCCGCCGTACTCGTTGGCCCCGAAGTCGTTACGGCCGTGCTTGGCCCCGGCGGGCAGGCCCTTGAACTCCGGGCCGGTGCCGGCCCCGGTCGGCAGCTCGGTGACGGTGGCCGGAATGTCGTACAGCAGCCAGTGCCAGAACCCGCTCCCGGTGGGGGCGTCCGGGTCGAAGCAGGTCACCGCGAAGCTCTTCGTGCCCTCCGGCGCACCCGACCAGCGCAGGTGCGGGGAGAGGTTCTGCCCCGACATCCCCCAGCCGTTGAAGACGTGGGCCTCGGCCAGCCGCTCGCCGTCGCGGACGTCGGCGCTCTCCACGGTCAGCGACGGCACGGCGGGGAGATACTCATATGGGATCGGCGGCGGTGTCTGCACTTCACCCCTCCAATGCGATCGTGCGATCGTCAGGCCTTGTTGTAGGCCTTGATGACCTCCTTGGGATCACCCTCCATCCTGATCTTCCCTTTGTGCAACCAGATCACCCGGTTGCAGGTCTCCTCGATCACGTCGAGGTTGTGGGCGACCAGGAAGACGGTGCCCGCCGCCTCGCGCATCTGGCGGATGCGCTCCTGGCTCTTGCGCCGGAACTCGCGGTCACCGGTGGCGAGGGCCTCGTCGATGAGGAGCACCTCGTGGGTCTTGGCCGAGGAGATGGCGAACCGCAGCCGTGCCCCCATGCCGGAGGAGTACGTGGACATGGGGAAGTTGACGAACTCCCCGATGCCGGAGAAGTCGACGATCTCGTCGTACTTGGCGCGCACCTCGGCGGGCGTCATGCCCATGGCGTAGCAGCCGAGCACGATGTTCCGCTCGCCGGTGAGCTCCTTCATCAGCGCGGCGTTGACGCCGAGCAGAGAGGGCTGGCCGCGGGTGTACACCGCGCCCTTGTGCGGGGGGAGGAGCCCGGCGATGGCGCGCAGCAGGGTCGACTTGCCCGAGCCGTTCCGGCCGATGATCCCGATCGCGTCGCCGTGGTAGGCGACGAAGGTCACCCCGCGGACGGCGTGGACCTCCTTCATCTCCGGCCGGCCCTGCCGCCGCAGGATGCGCAGGAGCGCGTTCGCCGCGTTGCCCTTCTGCGCGTCGGACGGCTTGCCGTACACCTTGTAGACGATGTGGAGGTTGTCCACGATCACGGTCGGGACCCGCTCCCCGGGCGTGGTGGCGGCGCCCTTGGCGGCGGTCCCGGAGGCCGGGGCGGCGGCCTCGGCGGCCTGAGACGCCTTGGCGGCCGTCTCAGGGGCCTTCTCGGAAACGTTCTCGGTGAGCTCAGCCACGGCCGTACCTCTCCTCGGCCCGCCAGAAGTACCAGAAGCCGACGATCAGCGCGAACACCGCCCAGAATAGACAGGTCGTCCACGCCCAGCGTTCGGGCATGCGCTCATATATCAGGAGATGGCGCATGAACTCGATATACGCGGCCGCCGGATTGAACTCCAGGACCCAGCGGATGAAGTCCGGAAGATCCTTGGTCCGCTCGGCGATGCTGTAGAAGACGCCGGAGGCGTAGAGCCAGGTCCGGGTGATGAACGGCAGCAGCTGGTTGACGTCCCGGACGAAGGCGCCGACCCGGGCCATGAACAGGCTCGTCCCGATGTTGAAGACGAGCTGCATGGCGAGCGGGACCGGGATGAGCAGCCACAGCCAGGTCACCGGCTCGCCCGTGACCAGCACGAGCACCAGCAGCACGGCCATCGAGTAGAAGAGCTGCTGCAGCTCCTGGAACGCGTACGCGAGCGGGAGCGCGGCGCGGGGGAAGTGGAGCGCCCGGATCAGCGAGAGGTTGGAGGAGACCGACTTCGCGCCGCCGATGACCGTGCGCTGGGTGAAGGTGAAGACCATCACCCCGGTGATGAGGAAGGCGGGGTAGTTGTCGATGTTCTTGCGCTGGTCGAGGATGACCCCGAACATCAGCCAGTAGACCGCCGCGTTGAGCAGGGGCGTGAGGACCTGCCACAGCTGTCCCAGGGCCGACTCGGAGTATTTCGAAACGTTCCTCGACGTCGCGTAGGTGACGATAAAGTGCCGCCGGTCCCACAGTTGGCGCAGGTAGGCGGGCATGCTGGGGCGCGCGATGGCGCGTCGCAGACCGTAACGCCTGGCGAGCGCGGCCAGATCTTCCGAAGCTCGGCCGTCCCCCTGGGCGTCCGCGAGCGCGGATTCCGGCTGGCTCATGGCATGGACCCTAGTGAATGCCCTACTGGATGGTGGTCGGTGAGGAGCTCGCGATGCTGGTCCCCCGGCTCGCCGGCGTCCTCGGGTACTGTGGCCGCGGCGGAGGTCCGGTCAACGGCAGCCCAGGACATGGTGGCGGGGGGACAACGGCACGGGTCTCGCAGGCTCACCCGGTCAAGAATAGGTGCTCGGCCCTCAAGGTGCCGGGCCCTGTCGCCGACGATCGCGGGTCCCGTGAGCGCCCGGCCGTGTCAGCCCGGCGGCGAACGTGTCTCTGAACTGCAACGTGTCGGAGACGCCACCATCGGCACTCCTGAGAGATGCTCGCCATCAACTGGCAGGGCGTATGCGGTTTTGACCTGCCCATCGAAGTCGGGACCAGGCCAGTGCCAACGCCCAACCTTAGAGGGAGGATCAGTCCACTATGCGCGTGACTAAGGGCGCGAAGATCGCTGCCGGATCCGCGCTGCTCGCCCTCGGCGTCGCCGCGTGCGGCGGTGGCGGTGGCGGCTCCGGCAGCGAGACGAACCCGCGCGCTGCCGACGGCACCGTCTATATTCGCGGCTGCGAGCCCCAGACCGGACTCGTGCCGGGCAACATCAACGAGACCTGCGGTGGTACGATCGCCGACTTCATCTACAGCAAGCTGGTGAAGTACAACTCGGACACCGCGGCTCCCGAGCTCGACCAGGCCGAGTCCATCGAGACGAGCGACAACCGGGTCTGGACGATCAAGCTCAAGCCGGGCCTCAAGTGGAGCGACGGCACCCCGGTCACGGCCAAGAACTACGTCGACGCGTGGAACTACACCGCGTACTCCCCGAACCAGCAGATCGGTGCTCCCTGGTTCGCCGACATCGAGGGCTTCGAGGACGTCTACACCGAGGACCCGGACGGTCCGGACGGCCCGAAGGAGGCGCCCACCCCGAAGAGCGACAAGATGTCCGGCCTTGAGGTGATCGACGAGCTCACCTTCAAGGTCACGCTCAAGGCGCCGCAGGCGGTGTTCCGCACCAAGCTCGGGTACTCGACCTTCGCGCCGCTCCCCGAGGCGTTCTTCAAGGACCCCAAGGGCTTCGCCCAGAACCCGATCAGCAACGGCCCCTTCAAGTTCGTGAAGTGGGACCACAACAAGGAGATCGTGGTCGAGGCGAACCCCGACTACCACGGGGCGGAGAAGCCGAAGGTCAAGCGGATCGTCTACCGCATGTACCAGAACGACGACGCCGCCTACGCCGACCTGCTCTCCAACAACCTCGACTTCACCGAGCTCGTCCCGCCGTCCGCGCTCGCCGGCGACAAGTGGAAGAGCGACCTCGGCGACCGCGCGATCGAGGGCCAGCAGGGCGTCGTCCAGACGATCACCTTCCCGCTGTACGACAAGGAGTACGGCGGTAACGCGGACTTCCGGAAGGCGCTCTCGCTCGCGATCGACCGGAAGACCATCACCGAGAAGATCTTCAACAACGGCTGTACCCCGATCGACGGCTGGGTCTCCCCGATCGTGGAGGGCTACAAGCCGGGCGCCTGCGGCGAGTTCTGCACCTACGACCCGGCCAAGGCCCGGGAGTACCTCGCCAAGGCGAAGGCCGCCGGCTACACCCCGCCGAAGGAGTTCCCGCTCTGGTACAACGGTGACTCCGCGCACAAGGAGTGGGTGGACGCCGTCGCCAACAGCATCAACCAGGCCCTCGGCCCGGACGCCGGCTTCACCGTCGTCGGCAAGGCCACCCCGACCTTCGCCGAGCTCCGGGACCTCGTCACGCAGCGGAAGATCAAGGGAATGTTCCGTACCGGGTGGCAGATGGACTACCCGCACATCGAGAACTTCCTGAACCCGCTGTACAAGACCGGCGCCTCGTCGAACGACGGTGACTACAGCAACAAGGCGCTCGACGCCAAGCTGAGCGAGGCCGACCGCGAGACCGACCCGGCCAAGTCCCTGGCCCTCTACCAGGAGGCCGAGGCTATGCTGGCCGAGGACATGCCCGCCATCCCGCTGTGGTCCTACGGGCTGCAGGCCGGCACCTCGAAGTGGGTGACGGGGGTCAAGGTCACTCCGTTCGGCGTCCTCGATCCGCTGTCCATCGCGATCAAGGAAGCGTAAGCCTCCAGTTCGCCCATGTCCCGAGGCCGGTTCCCGACCGGAGCCGGCCTCGGTGACTGTCCGTAACGCTTACCCCGTCACCGATCCGGGGTGGGCATCAGACCGTCCGTGTCCGACTGGAGGTGCGCATGGGCCGATACACGATTCGGCGCCTGTTGCAACTCATCCCCGTGCTGCTCGGCGCGACGTTCCTGATCAACTACATGGTCTGGCAGCTGCCGGGAGATCCCTTCGCCGCGCGGTGCGGGCAGCGGCCCTGCCCCGACCACTACGTCAACGCGATGCGGGAGCAGTTCGGCCTCGACCAGCCGCTGCTGGTCCAGTACTTCAACTTCCTCAAGAACCTCCTCACCGGCAACCTCGGGGTCGACTTCAACCAGGTGCCGGTCATCGATCAGCTCGCCAGCGCCTGGCCGGTCACCATCAGGCTCGCGCTGCTCGCCGTCGCCATCGAGGCGCTGATCGGCATCGGCGCAGGCGTGCTCTCCGGGCTCCGGCGCGGCGGTTTCGTCGACAACGCGGTGGCCGCCTCCACGCTGTTCCTCCTCTCCCTCCCCGTGTTCGTCACCGGCTACGTGCTCCAGTGGCTGCTCGGGGTGCAGCTCCACGTGGTCGAGCCCACGGTGTCGCCCGAGGCGCGCCTCTCCGAGCTGATCGTCCCCGCGTTCGTGCTGGCCAGCCTCAACATGGCCTTCACCGCGCGGCTCACCCGGACGAGCATCGTGGAGAACCTCCGCGCCGACTACGTCCGCACCGCGATCGCCAAGGGTCTCCCCCGCCGCCGGGTCGTCGGCGTGCACCTGCTGCGCAACTCGCTGATCCCGGCGCTGACCTTCCTCGGCACCGAGGTGGGCTCGCTCATGTCGGGCGCCATCATCACCGAGGGCATCTTCAACATCCACGGCATCGGGGGCCTGCTCTGGCGGGCGATCCTCGGCCAGGACTACACGATCGTCGTGCCGGTCGCCTCGCTGCTCGTCCTCGTGTACCTGTTCACCAACCTGATCGTCGACCTCCTCTACGGCATGCTCGACCCGAGGATCCGCTATGAGTGAACCGACCGCGGCGCCCGACCTGATGGACCTCGCACAGCAGCCGCGGGGCGACGGCCTCTCGGCGGAGAAGCCGCGCAGCCTCTGGCGGGACAGCTGGGACGATCTCAAGCGGCGGAAGCTCTTCTGGTTCTCGCTGGCGCTGCTCATCCTCTTCCTGCTGATGGCGGCGTTCCCGCAGCTCTTCACGCAGAAGAACCCCGACTACGCCGAACTCGCCAAGAGCCTGGAAGGGCCGAGCGCGGAGGCCTGGTTCGGGTACGACCTGCAGGGCCGGGACGTCTACGCGCGCACGATCTACGGGGCGCGGACCTCGATCGTCGTGGGCGTGCTCGCCACCCTCGCGACCGTCGTGCTCGGCGGGGTGGCCGGCATCATCGCCGCGTACTACTCCCGCTGGGTGGACTCGATCATCTCCCGGGTGGGGGAGATCTTCCTCGGCGTGCCGTACGTGCTGGGCGCGATCATCATCCTCGGCACCATCGCCCCGGTGCAGTCCAACCCGAGCCGGGCGATGATCATGACGGTGGTGATCATCACCCTCGCCCTGCTCGGCTGGCCGATCCTCATGCGGATCGCCCGGTCCGCGATCATCCAGGCCAAGCACCAGGACTACGTGGTGGCCGCCCGCGCGCTCGGGGCCGGCCCGATGCGCATCATCGTCAAGCACCTGCTGCCGAACTCGCTCGCGCCGATCCTCGTCTACGCGACGATCACCATCGGCAGCTACATCGGGGCCGAGGCCACCCTCTCGCTGCTCGGCATCGGGCTGCGCTCGCCGGTCATCTCGTGGGGTATCGCGATCGCCGATCACGCCCAGTACATCCGCTCGGGTGCGCACGCGCTGCTCTTCCCCGCCGGGTTCCTCTCCCTGTGCGTGCTCACCTTCGTCATGCTGGGCGAAGCCGTACGCGACGCCCTCGATCCGAAGCTTCGCTGAGGAGGCACAGCATGGTGGAAATGCTCTCCGAGCCTCTGCGCAGCGGCTCCGGCGCGAACGGCACGGGAGCCCTGCTCGAGGTGGAGAACCTCCACGTCGAATTCCACACCCGGTCGGGCGTCGCCAAGGCGGTCAACGGCGTCAGCTACAGCGTGAACGCCGGGGAGACGCTCGCCGTGCTCGGCGAGTCGGGCTCGGGGAAGAGCGTCACCGCCCAGACGATCATGGGCATCCTCGACATGCCGCCGGGACGGGTGACCGCCGGGCAGATCCGGTTCCGCGGGGTCGACCTCCTCAAGCTGCCCGAGGAAGAGCGCCGGAAGATCCGCGGCGAGGGCATCTCCATGATCTTCCAGGACGCGCTCTCCGCGCTGAACCCGGTCTTCCCCGTCGGCTGGCAGATCGCCGAGATGTACCGCGTGCACCGCGGCACCTCCCGCTCGGAGGCGAAGAAGAAGGCGATCGAGCTCATGGACCGGGTGCGCATCCCCGCGGCCAAGGACCGGGTGAACGACTACCCGCACCAGTTCTCCGGCGGGATGCGCCAGCGGATCATGATCGCCATGGCGATCGCGCTCGACCCCGAGATCCTCATCGCCGACGAGCCCACCACGGCGCTCGACGTGACCGTGCAGGCCCAGATCATGGAGCTGCTCGCCGAGCTGCAGCGCGAGAGCAACATGGGCCTGATCCTCATCACCCACGATCTCGGCGTGGTCGCCGACGTCGCCGACAAGATCGCCGTGATGTACGGCGGCCGCATCGTCGAGCAGGCCTCGGTGTACGACCTGTTCCGCAACCCCGCCCACCCGTACTCCAAGGGGCTGCTCGAGTCCATCCCGCGGGTGGACCTCAAGGGCAGGGAGCTGCACGCGATCAAGGGGACGCCGCCGAACCTGCTCCAGATGCCGACCGGCTGCGCGTTCCACCCCCGCTGCCCGTACCGCCGGGACAGGTGCGAGACCGAGGTGCCCCCGCTGCAGCCGGTGGGCGGCACCCGCAAGAGCGCCTGCCACTACTGGAGGGAGGTCCTCGATGGCGGCACCCGGTGAGCCGATCCTGGAAGTCCGTGACCTGGTCAAGCACTTCCCGCTGACCCAGGGCATCGTCTTCAAGCGCCAGGTCGGCGCGATCAAGGCCGTCGACGGGGTCTCCTTCGACCTGCACCGGGGCGAGACGCTCGGCATCGTGGGCGAGTCGGGGTGCGGCAAGTCCACCCTCGCCAAGCTGCTCATGGCCCTGGAGCGGCCGACCTCGGGCACCGTCAAGGTCGACGGGAAGGACATCACCAAGGCGAAGGGCGCCGAGCTCAAGCGGCTGCGGCGCGACATCCAGATGGTGATGCAGGACCCGTACACCTCGCTCAACCCGCGGATGACCGTCGGCGACATCGTGGGCGAGCCGTTCGAGATCCACCCGGACGTCGTGCCCAAGAGCCAGCGCCGCAAGCGGGTGCAGGAGCTGCTCGAGGTCGTCGGCCTCAACCCCGACCACATCAACCGCTACCCGCACCAGTTCTCCGGCGGGCAGCGCCAGCGCATCGGGATCGCCCGCGGGCTCGCCCTCCAGCCGAAGATCATCATCTGCGACGAGCCGGTCTCCGCGCTCGACGTGTCGATCCAGGCGCAGGTCATCAACCTGCTGAAGCGGCTGCAGGACGAGTTCAAGCTCTCCTACATCTTCATCGCCCACGACCTGTCGGTGGTGCGGCACATCTCCGACCGGGTCGCGGTGATGTACCTCGGCAAGTTCGTGGAGATGGGCACGGACGCCCAGATCTACGAGCGCCCGAGCCACCCCTACACGCAGGCCCTGCTCTCCGCGGTGCCGGTCCCGAACCCGGAGGGCCGGGAGCACCGCAGGCGGATCATCCTGCAGGGCGACCCGCCCTCCCCGGCGAACCCGCCCTCGGGCTGCCGGTTCCGCACCCGGTGCTGGAAGGCCCAGGACATCTGCGCGTCGCAGGTGCCCGCGCTCGAGGTACGGCCGGGCGTCGACCACCCGGCGGCCTGCCACTTCGCCGAGGCGCACGACGTGGTCGGCGCCGGCGAGGCCGGGCCGGAGGTCCCCGCCCCGGCCCAGTGAGCGCACACCGCCGGTGGGTCCAGCGCGGCCCTTCGGGCCCGCCGGCGGTCAGCGGCCGGGCGAGAGCCGTACGTGGGCGCCCGGCGGCAGCCCGAGGCGCTCCGAGGCGTCGCCGGCGTTGACGGCCATCGCGACCAGGCCGGCCGAGTCGGTGAAGGCCACGAGCTCGCCCGGCGGGACCGTGGTGAACGTCTCCCGGAGCTGCACGGTGAACTGCCGGCGGCCGAGCCCGACGACCATGGTGTCGCCCACCCGGATGCCGAGCGCCTCCAGATCGGCGGCCGTGATCGACGTCTGCACGTTGCCGTTGTGGTCCACCGAGAGGACCTCGCCCTCGACGCTCCCGTCCCGCATCCGCGACGTGGGCGCGGGCAGCACCACCAGGTCGTCGATCGGCAGCTGCGGCCCCACGTCGGCCGGCGGCCGCCCGGCGCAGAGGTGGGCGGCGACCGGGGCGAACAGGTCCCGGCCGAGGAACGTCGGCGAGACCTTCTCGAGGAACAGCTCCCGGTTGGTGATCTCGTAGGCGGCGCGGGCGCCGCCGGCGGCGGTGACCGCCCACGAGAGCACGCCGTTGTCCGGGCCGACGAAGATCCGATCTCCCGCCTCGATCACGACCGCCCGGCGGGTCCCGGCGGACGGGTCCACGATGGCGACGTGGATCCCGGCCGGGAGGTACGGGATGGTCTGGGCGAGGATCGCCGCGCCCCGCCGCACGTCCCCCGCGGGGATGAGGTGGCCCACGTCGATGATCCGGGCCTGCGGGGCGATACCGAGGATCACTCCGTGGCAGGCCGCCACGTAGCCGTCTTCCAGTCCGTAGTCGGTGAGCAGCGTGATTATCGAGGTCACACCGGTGACATTACGTCTCCGGCCGCGGAGTGAACAGCCCCGGCACGCCCATTACGATGAAGACGGGCGAGCGACGACGGCGAGGAGGAGCGGATGGACGTCGAGCCGGCCGCCGATGACGGTTGCGCCCTCTCGGAACGGGACCGCCGGATCCTCGCCTTCGAACGGCAGTGGTGGCGGCACGCCGGCTCCAAGGAGCAGGCGATCAGGGAGACCTTCGGGATCCCGGCCACCCGTTACTACCAGTTACTCGGTGAGCTGATCGACCGGCCGGAGAGCTTAGCCTTCGACCCCATGCTGGTGAAGCGGCTCCGGCGGCAGCGCGCCGCCCGCAGGAGGAGCCGGGAGATCCGCCGGTACGGAACGAACGCATGAGACTCCCCGACCACCCCGGGCTGCGATCCCTGCTCGGCGACCCCTCCGGCGCCGTGATCGGGCTGGACTTCGACGGCACCCTCTCCCCGATCGTCCCCGACCCGGACGCCGCCCGGATCCACCCCGAGGCCCCCGAGGTCCTCGCCGATCTCGCCCCGCTCGTCAACGCCGTCGTGATCATCACCGGGCGCCCGCCGGCCACCGCGCTCGCGCTCGGCGCGGCCCCGGACGGCCGGTCGCTCGCCGACGTCCCCGGGCTGGTCATCCTCGGTCACTACGGCATGGAACGGTGGGAGAACGGCCGGATCACCGCGCCGCCCCCGCCGCCCGGGCTGGACGCGGTCCGCGCGGAGCTCCCGGCCATCACCGCGCCCTACGCCGGCGTGCACATCGAGGACAAGGGCCGGGCCGTGGCGGTGCACACCCGCCGGTGCCCCGATCCCGCGGCGGCCCTCGCCGCGCTCACCGAGCCGGTCACCGCGCTCGCCGCGCGGACCGGGCTCATCGTCGAACCGGGCCGGTTCGTGCTCGAGCTGCGCGCGCCCGGGATGGACAAGGGGCAGGCCCTGACCGCGTTCCTCGCCGAACGGCGGGCCCGCTCGGTGCTCTTCGCCGGGGACGACCTCGGCGACCTCGCCGCCTTCCGGGCGGTCGCCGAGGCGGGCATCCCCGGGGTCCGGGTGTGCAGCGGGTCTGCCGAGGTGGCGAAGCTCGCCGCCGAGGCCGACATCGTGGTGGACGGGCCGGACGGGGTCGTCGGGCTGCTGCGGGCCATCGTCGCCGCGCTGCGCCCGGACCGGTGAGCGGCGCCCGCGCGGCCGTGCCGTACCGCCGATCGGGCCCGTGGCGGGGCGGGGGAGCGGGCAGCCGCCGCGGCGTCAGCGGGCGGCGAGGGCGGCGAGCTGCTCCTCGAACCAGCGGCGGGGCGGCATGGCGGTGGACGCCTTCCGCAGCCGGGCGATCCGCCGGATGCGCTCGGTCTCCGGCAGCAGCAGCGCCTCGTGGAGGGCGGCCGCGGTGCCCGAGATGTCGAACGGGTTCACGAGCAGGGAGTCCTGGCCCAGCTCGGCGGCGGCGCCGGCCTCCCGGGAGAGCACGAGCGCGCACCGCTCGGAGAGGATCGGGCCCTCCTTGGCAACGAGGTTCATGCCGTCCCGGATCGGGTTGACCAGGAGCACGTCGGCGAGCCGGTAGGCGGCGAGCGACCGGGCGTAGTCGTCGCGCACGTGGAGGATGATCGGGTCCCAGTCGTCGGTGGCGTACTCGTCCTCGATCTCCTTGGCGCACCGCTGCACCGCGGCCGTGTACTCGCGGTACTCGGGCAGGTCGTGCCGGGACGGGTACGCGAAGGCGAGGTGGACCACCCGGCCGTGCCACTCGGGGTGCTTCTCCAGGAACTCCCGGTAGGCGGTGAGCCCGCGGAGGATGTTCTTGGACAGCTCGGTCCGGTCCACCCGGACGATCAGCTTGCGGTCCCCGATGAGGTCCTTGAGCGCCGCCATGTGGGACTCGACGTCGGGGGCGGTGGCGCGCGCCAGGAGCGCCTCCCCGTCCACGCCGAGCGGATGGACGCCGATCTGCGTGGTCCGCTTGTCGTACCGGACCGTGCGGCGCTCGCGGTCCACGGTCGCGCCGAGGATGACCTCGCAGCAGTCCATGAACGCCGACGCCCAGCGGCCGGTGAGGAAGCCGGCGTGGTCGGCGCCCAGGATGCCGGTGAGCACCTCGGCGGCCACGTCGTCGGGGAGGAGCGAGAAGTACTCGGGCGGGGCCCACGGGGTGTGCGAGAAGTGCGCGATCCGCAGGTCGGGCCGCTGCTCCCGGAGCATCAGCGGGGTCAGTGCGAGGTGGTAGTCCTGCACCATCACCCGGGCCCACGGGGCCGCCTCCTCGGCCAGCGCCGTGGCGAAGGCGTCGTTGTAGTCCCGGTACGCCTGCCACTCCCGCCGGAACGTGGTGTCGAACTGCGGGGCGAGCGAGGTGTTGTACAGCAGGTGGTTGACGTACCAGAGCGTGGAGTTCGCCACGGAGTTGTAGGCGCGGTCGAAGGTCGCGGGCGGGATGTCGAGCATCCGCACCGGGGTGATGTCGTAGCCGCCCTTGTCGATCCGTCCGTTGGGCGCCTTCCGCGCCGCGTACCGGTCGCCTTCGGATATCGCGGCGCAGATCCACAGCGCGTCGGTGCCCTTGACCGCCTCCGTCAGGCCGGACACCAGTCCGCCGGCGCCCCTGGCCATGGTCAGCGAACCGTCTTCCGCGATGGCGAATGAGACGGGGCCCCTATTGGAAGCGATCAGCACCGAGCTGCTCATCTACGCCTCCCCGGGACTCTTCGGGCGCGCATGTCGGAAGATTAATCCAGACGCCACCAATAGCATGTCAAGTGATCTGAAAGGGCTTGATTCGGCATGTCACTGGACGAGACGACCGAGGCTCTGGCGCGCTCGGCCGCTCAAGGCGACCATCGGGCGCTCGGAGAGCTGCTCCGCCGGATCGAGCCCGACGTGCTACGGCACTGCGAGCGGCTGCTGCCGTACCGGCAGGACGCGGAGGAGGCGGCGCAGGACACGCTGCTCGCCGTCGCCCGGAACATCTCGCGGTTCGAGGGCCGGGCGAAGTTCAGCACCTGGCTGCACATCGTGACCGCGAACTGCGCGCGGACGACTTACCGGAATTTGAAGCGGCGCTCCTCCGAGCAGGCCGAGGAGCTGCCCGAGCAGCGCCCGGACCCGCGGCGGGTGAGCGTGATCGCCGGCTCCCGGCTCGACCTGCTCGACGCGATGGAGGCGCTCGAGGCGGAGAAGCCGGAGCTCGCCCAGGCGCTGGTGCTGCGGGACATCTGCGAGCTCGACTACGCGGAGGTGGCCGAGCAGCTCGGCATCCCGATCGGCACGGCCAAATCCCGCATCCATCAGGCCCGCAAGTACGTGCAGAGCGTGCTCGGGGAGGCCTACCGCTGAGACGGCATTTCTCACATCATGAGACGCCATCTCGAAATCGCGGGATGAAAGGGTACAGTGCTTGAGGTGTGACACGGATTTCGCCGTGTGGCACACCGCCCGGGCGGGATTTTCCGCGGCGCGATCGCGGCCTGGCGCCGCAGGCCGTCCGCCGGGCGGACATGTGATCGACAATTGAACATCGCTCATCAAGAGGGGTGGAGGGACCGGCCCTGTGAAGCCCCGGCAACCCTCCCGGTGACTGTGCTCGTATCCGCGAGGCCGGCCGGGACAGGTGCCAATTCCGGCTCCCGGCCAAGGTGGTCGGGAGTGAAGATGAGGGAAAGGCCTCGCCTTCATGGTGCATGTCGAAACCCGTGAGTTCGGCCGTGCCATCGGCCTGTCGTGTCGTGAATGCGGTGCCCTCGAGAAGCTAGGACCGATCTTCGCCTGCTCGCAGTGTTTCGGGCCGCTCGAGGTCGCCTATGACTTCGGTGAGATCAGCCGCGAGGAGATCGTCTCCGGGCCTCCGAACATCTGGCGGTATCGCGCGCTCCTCCCGGTGCCGCCGGACGTCGCTGAGAAGCCCAATCTCGCTCCTGGCTGGACGAAGCTGGTCAAGGCGGACAGGCTCGCCGCCGAACTCGGGCTCCGCTCGCTGTATGTGAAGGACGACTCCGGCAACCCCACCCATTCGTTCAAGGACCGGGTGGTGGCGATCGCGGTCGAGGCGGCGCGCGCCTTCGGCTTCCGCACGCTCTCCTGCTCGTCCACCGGGAACCTCGCCGGTGCGGTCGCGGCGGCGGCCACCCGCGCCGGCCTGGACTCCTGCGTGTTCATCCCGGCGGACCTCGAGGCCGCGAAGATCGTCATGGCCGCGGTGTACGGCGGCCGCATCGTCGGGGTCGAGGGCTCGTACGACGACGTCAACCGCCTCTGCTCGGAGCTGCTCGGCGACCCGCTCGGGGAGAAGTGGGGCTTCGTCAACGTCAACCTGCGGCCCTACTACGCCGAGGGGTCGAAGACGCTCGCCTATGAGATCGCCGAACAGCTCGGCTGGCGGCTGCCCGACCAGATCGTGATCCCGGTGGCGTCCGGGTCGCAGCTCACCAAGATCGACAAGGGGTTCCGCGAGCTCATCAAGCTCGGGCTGGTCGAGGACAAGCCGTACCGCGTCTTCGGCGCCCAGGCCACCGGCTGCGCGCCGGTCGCCCGCGCGTTCAAGGCGGGCCACGACGTGGTGCAGCCGGTCAAGCCGGACACGATCGTCAAGTCGCTCGCGATCGGGAACCCGGCGGACGGCCCGTACGTGCTCGACGTGGTCCGGCGCACCTCGGGCGCGGTGGAGGACGTCGATGATCACGAGGTGGTCGAGGCGATCCGCCTGCTCGCGCGCACCGAGGGCATCTTCGCCGAGACGGCGGGCGGGGTGACCGTCGGCGTCCTGCGCAAGCTGCTCCGGGACGGCCGGCTCGACCCCGACGCCGAGACCGTGGTGCTGAACACGGGCGATGGGCTGAAGACCCTCGACGTGGTCGCCGGCCAGGCGCGCCCGACGGCGGTCATCCGCCCGTCCCTCGACGCGCTCCGTACGGCATTCGCCAACTGATCGGCCTGTTGGACATCGGACACGAAAGCGAGTTGAGATGAGCGTTTCCGTGCGGATTCCCACCATTCTGCGGTCGTACACCGGTGGGGCGGCCGAGGTGCAGGGCGAAGGCGCGACGCTCCGTGAGGTGCTGCAGAAGCTCGACGCCGACTACCCCGGGATCGGCGCCCGGATTCTGGATGAGAACGGCAAGATCCGCCGGTTCGTCAACGTCTACGTGGGCGAGGAGGACGTCCGGTTCGCGCAGGGTCTCGACACCCCGACGCCGGACGGGGTCCAGGTGTCGGTGATCCCCGCCGTCGCCGGGGGCTGCTGAACCTGAGCCGTACGGCCCGGCCGCTCACCGTCCCGGCGGCCGGGCCTTCCTCGTTTCCCCCGGGGCGGCGGCCGGAAACGGTGCGTTCCAGAAATCATTCTCGTTAGGGCGCGGATGGATAATCACCGGATCCCGCGCCCGATGAACTTCTTGCGGAAATCAGCCCATTGAATGCTGTCGCCCTGCGCATTCTCCCGGTAGGGTCGTCGTGATCGACGAAAAACTGGGGGCGATGGTCATGGTCATGGTCTCCAGCACGGCAAGAGGAGTAATAACGTGGCGCAGGGCACCGTCAAATGGTTCGACGCGGAGAAGGGCTACGGCTTCATCGCGGTAGACGGTGGTAAGGACGTGTTCGTGCACTACACCGCGATCCTGATGGACGGCTTCAAGTCCCTCGAGCAGGGCCAGCGGGTGGAGTTCGACATCACCGAGGGCCGGAAGGGCCCGCAGGCGGAGGCCGTGAGGACCATTTGATCCCCCGTCCGAGGTGAACACGAGGTCTGGACCGCGCGGTGCGGACCAGGCCTCTTTTCTCTTTCCGCGGAGCCGTACCGGCTGGTCAGAGTGGCTTCCGCTTGCACTCGAATGGGTAGAGTGCTAGATACATGCATTGGCACTCTAAGGTCGAGAGTGACAATCACCGGGATCGAGGCGATGGGGTCCGCGAAGGAGCCGGACCCAAGCCGTCGCGGGCGTCGGCTCGGTCCGCTGAAGCCACCCTGACAGGGAGGTTAGCCCTATGGCAGCGAAGATGATCGCGTTTGACGAGGACGCCCGGCGCGGTCTCGAGCGCGGGATGAACCAGCTCGCCGACGCCGTGAAGGTGACGCTCGGCCCCAAGGGCCGGAACGTCGTCCTGGAGAAGAAGTGGGGCGCTCCCACGATCACCAACGACGGTGTCTCCATCGCCAAGGAGATCGAGCTCGAGGACCCCTGGGAGAAGATCGGCGCCGAGCTGGTCAAGGAAGTCGCCAAGAAGACCGACGACGTGGCCGGTGACGGCACCACCACGGCCACCGTCCTCGCTCAGGCGCTGGTACGTGAGGGCCTGCGCAACGTCGCCGCCGGTGCCAACCCGATGGCCCTGAAGCGGGGCATCGAGGCCGCCGTCGAGCGCGTCAGCGAGGAGCTCTCCAAGCTGGCCAAGGAGGTGGAGACCAAGGAGCAGATCGCCTCCACCGCCTCGATCTCCGCCGGTGACGCCGAGATCGGCCAGCTCATCGCCGAGGCGATGGACAAGGTCGGCAAGGAAGGCGTCATCACCGTCGAGGAGAGCAACACCTTCGGGCTCGAGCTCGAGCTCACCGAGGGTATGCGCTTCGACAAGGGTTACGTCTCCGGTTACTTCGTGACCGACCCGGAGCGCATGGAGGCGGTCTTCGAGGACCCCTACATCCTCATCGTCAACGCGAAGGTCTCCGCCAACAAGGACCTGCTGCCGCTGCTCGACAAGGTCGTGCAGGCCGGTAAGCCGCTGGTCATCATCGCCGAGGACGTCGAGGGCGAGGCTCTCGCCACCCTCGTCGTCAACAAGATCCGCGGTCTGTTCAAGTCCGTGGCCGTCAAGGCCCCCGGCTTCGGCGACCGCCGCAAGGCGATGCTCCAGGACATCGCCATCCTCACCGGCGGCCAGGTCATCTCCGAGGAGGTCGGCCTCAAGCTCGAGAACGCCACCCTCGACCTGCTCGGCCGCGCCCGCAAGGTCGTCGTCACCAAGGACGAGACCACGATCGTCGACGGTGCCGGTGACCCCGAGGCGATCGCCGGCCGGGTCAACGAGATCCGCGCCGAGATCGAGCGGACCGACTCCGACTACGACCGCGAGAAGCTGCAGGAGCGTCTCGCCAAGCTGGCCGGCGGTGTCGCGGTCATCAAGGCCGGTGCCGCGACCGAGGTCGAGCTCAAGGAGCGCAAGCACCGCATCGAGGACGCGGTCCGGAACGCCAAGGCCGCGGTCGAGGAGGGCATCGTCCCCGGTGGTGGCGTGGCCCTGCTCCAGGCCGGTGCCAAGGCCTTCGACAAGCTGGAGCTGAGCGGCGACGAGGCGACCGGTGCCGCCATCGTCCGCAAGGCCCTGGAGGAGCCGCTCAAGCAGATCGCCATCAACGCCGGTCTCGAGGGCGGCGTCGTGGTCGAGAAGGTGCGCAGCCTTCCGCCGGGCCACGGCCTCAACGCGGCGACCGGTGAGTACGTCGACATGTTCGAGGCGGGCATCATCGACCCGGCCAAGGTGACCCGGTCGGCGCTGCAGAACGCCGCGTCGATCGCCGGGCTGTTCCTCACCACCGAGGCCGTCATCGCCGAGAAGCCCGAGAAGGAGAAGGCCAACGCCACGCCCGGTGGCGACATGGACTTCTGAGCCTGATCGATAACGGGCGTCCAGGGGCGGTTCCCACCGGGGACCGCCCTTTTCCGTTGCCGAGGCCGCCCGCGACCGGGGCCCGCCCGCACCACTCTGTTCCGCCGGTGGCCGGCCGTTCTCCCGCCGCGGCCCCGATGTCCGTCGCCCACCGCGCAGCCCGTCCGCGTGCGCGCGGGCCATCCGCCCCTACCGAACGACGAACGCTCGATAGGAGTAGCCCGTCCGCGTGCGCGCGGGCCACCCATGCCATCCGCCGCCCGATGCCGACCTTCCCGCGTCGTGGTCGCGGGGTTCGCCCTGGCGCCGCCCCGCCGTACGGGGCCACGGCGGCCGGCGAGGAAGTTCTCCCCGTCGCGAGGGCTCCAGCCGGCGAGGACGCGCTCAGCCGGCGAGCGGGCCCGGGAGGTCCCGCCGGTGGAGGACGGTGAGCGAGGTCACCGCCCGGGTGAGCACCACGTAGAGGCGGGCGAGGCCGCGCTCCTCGGCGTCGGCGATGTCGGCGGGCTCCACCAGGACCACGTGGTCGTACTCGAGGCCCTTCGCGACGGTGGCGGGGACGATCAGCACCCGCGCGTCGTCGGGAGCCTCCGGGCCGAGCACCGCGGCCGCCCCGCCGAGCGCGGACGCGATCGCGGGCACGGCCGCGTCCGCGGCGATCACGCCGATCGAGCCCTCGCGCTCGAGCAGCTCCCGCACCGTGCCGGCGACGGCCTCGAGCACGTCGGGCACTCGCCGGACGGTGAGGGACCCGGTCCCCGGGCGGAGCGAGCGGGGCTCGGCGAGGCCGGGGGCGATCGCGGGGAGCAGCCGGGCGGCGAAGCCGAGGATCTCCCGGGGCACGCGGAAGCCGACGGTGAGCTCGACGATCTCGCCGCCGGGCTGGCCGAGGTGCTCGAGCACCTCCTTCCACGACCGCGCCGCCCACGGGGTCGTCCCCTGCGCCAGGTCGCCGAGCACGGTCGCCGACCCGGTGCGGCAGCGCCGCCCCAGCGCGCGGAGCTGCATGGGGGAGAGGTCCTGGGCCTCGTCGATGACGAGGTGGCCCTGGGAGGGGGTCCGTTCGATCAGGTCGGCTAGCTCGTCGAGGAGGGCGGCGTCCGCGGCCGACCACTTCGCCGACCGGGGTGAGCGGTACGGCTTCCGCCAGAGGATCAGCTCCTGCTCGGCGGGGGACAGGTGCGGCCCGGCGGCCTGGGCGAGGAACTCCGGGTCGGAGAGCAGCCGGTGGAGCACCTGCTCGGGGGTGAGCTTCGGCCACACCGCGTCGACCAGTGCCTTGACCGGCCGGGATCTGGCCACCGCGTCCTGCACCCGGTCGTCCGGCGCCTGGCCGCGCCGTTCCATCTGGACGAGCACGGCGTGGGCGAGCCGCTGGGCGAGCATGGCGCGGCCCGGGCCGTACCGGGTCGTGCCGCGCAGCGCGGCCACGATCTCGCTGATCTCGTACTCGGGCACCCGGAAGCGGTCGATGCCCCGGGTGACGAGCAGGCCCTCCTCCGGCCGGCGCACGTGCAGCCAGAGCGCCCGCCTGAGCACCTCGGCCATCCGGGCGTCGCCCTTGACCGCGGCGACCGCGGGATCCTCCGGGTGCGCGGGGCCGCCGAGCAGCTCGGTCACGGTCGTCTGGTCGACCGTCACCTCGCCGAGGGCGGGGAGCACCGAGGAGATGTAGGAGAGGAACGCGCGGTTCGGGCCCACGATGGTCACGCCCGACCGGGTCAGCCGCTCCCGGTGGGTGAACAGCAGGTAGGCGGCGCGGTGCAGCCCCACGGCCGTCTTGCCGGTGCCCGGCGCCCCCTGCACGCAGACCGTGGTGGCCAGGTCCCGGCGGACGATCTCATCCTGGTCCGGCTGGATGGTGGCGACGATGTCCCGCATCGGGCCGGTGCGGGGCCGCTCGATCTCCTCCAGGAGGATCCGGCTCTGCTCGAGGGGCCGGCCGTCGAGCGGCTCGTCCTCGTACGCGGTGAGCTCGCCGCCCCGGTAGCCGAACCGGCGGCGGAGCGCGACGCCCATCGGGTCCGCCGGGCTCGCCTGGTAGAACGCCCGGGCGACCGGGGCCCGCCAGTCGATCACCATGGGCCGGCCGTCCGGGTCGTGGACGTGCCTGCGGCCGACGTAGATCGTGTGCGGGAGGTCGTCGCCGGCCGCGCGGTCGAGCCGGCCGAAGAAGAGCGGGGTGTCCGGGTGGTCGGCGAGCGCGGCGATCCGCTGATCGAGGAGGCCCCGGAGCACCTCCCGGGAGACCCAGTCGCCCGCCGCGTCCGCGGAGAGGGATTCGGCGTGTTCGCGCATGGCGCGCAGCGCGGCCCGTGACGCTGCGAGATGGGCGCGCTCCGCCTCGAGCACGGTATCGGACATACGGAAAAGCTCCTTAACCGACGGAAACAATGCCGAAGAGCTGAGCGGCGCCGCAAAAACGAGGAGCTTATCCGACGTGCGGGCGGCAGATCAACTGAATATCACGATCCGTTGTGGATGTCCGTAAATATGGGAGTATTTGGAGTGATTTGTCGGTAGCAGTAGGGTATTCCGCATCTCGGTTGATCGATGCGAGGGGCAGATCGCGAGGGGGTGATCCGGTTGCCACGGTCCCGCGGGATCTCCTGGACGTGATTCCCGTCGGAGCCATCCCCGGCGAGGTCATCTCGCCGGGTCCTCCTCGCCCACGTCGCCGGCGTCGATGATGCGGTACGCGTACCCCTGCTCGGCGAGGAAGCGCTGGCGGTGCGCGGCGAACTCCTGATCGACGGTGTCGCGGCTCACGATCGAGTAGAACCGGGCGCCCCCGCCGCCCGGCTTGGGGCGGAGCACCCGGCCGAGCCGCTGCGCCTCCTCCTGGCGTGACCCGAAGGTTCCGGAGACCTGGATCGCGACCGTGGCCTCCGGCAGGTCAATGGAGAAGTTCGCCACCTTCGAGACCACGAGCACCGGGATCTCCCCGTCGCGGAACGCCTGGAACAGGCGCTCCCGCTCCCGCACCCGGGTCTCCCCTTTGATCACGGGCGCGTTCAGGTGCGCGCCGAGCTCGTCGAGCTGATCCACGTACTGGCCGATGATCAGAATCTGCTCGCCCGCGTGCCGGCGGACCAGGGCCTCGGCCACCCGCGTCTTCGCCGGCGTGGTCGAGCAGAAGCGGTACCGCTGGTCCGGGTCGGCCATCGCGTAGGCGAGCCGCTCCCGTTCGGTGAGCGTCACCCGCACCTCGATGCACTCGGCCGGTGCGATCCACCCCTGGCTCTCCATCTCCTTCCAGGGCGCGTCGTACCGCTTCGGCCCGATGAGCGAGAAGACGTCCCCCTCCCGGCCGTCCTCCCGCACCAGCGTCGCGGTCAGCCCCAGCCGCCGCCGGGCCTGCAGCTCGGCCGTCATCCGGAAGATCGGCGCCGGCAGCAGGTGGACCTCGTCGTAGACGATCAGCCCCCAGTCGCGGGCGTCGAACACCTCCAGGTGCCGGTAGACCCCGTTCCGCTTGGTCGTCATCACCTGGTAGGTGGCGATGGTGACCGGCCGGATCTCCTTCTTCGCGCCCGTGTACTCGCCGATCTCGTCCGCGGTGAGCGCCGTCCGCCGGAGCAGCTCGCGCTTCCACTGGTGCGCCGAGACCGCGTTGGTGACGAGGATCAGCGTGGTCGCCCGGGCGAGCGCCATCGCCGCGATGCCCACGATCGTCTTGCCCGCGCCGCACGGCAGCACGACCACCCCGGAGCCGCCGTGCCAGAACGCCTCCGCCGCCTCCCGCTGGTACGGCCGGAGCGACCAGCCCTCCTCGCGCAGCTCGATCGGGTGGAACTCGCCGTCCACGTACCCGGCGAGGTCCTCGGCCGGCCAGCCGAGCTTGAGCAGCGCCTGCTTGATGTTGCCCCGCTCGGAGGGGTGGACGGCCACGGTGTCCTCGTCCAGCCGCTCGCCGAGCATCGGCCGGATCTTCCGCGACCGCAGCACCTCCTCGAGCACCGCCCGGTCGGAGGCGGTGAGGACCAGCCCGTGGATCGGGTGCTTCTCCAGCCGGAGCCGGCCGTACCGCGCCATGGTCTCGGCGACGTCGATGAGCAGCGCGTGCGGCACCGGGTACCGGCTGTACCGGAGGAGCGCGTCCACGACCTGCTCGGCGTCGTGCCCCGCCGCCCGGGCGTTCCACAGGGCGAGCGGGGTCACCCGGTAGGTGTGCACGTGCTCGGGGGCGCGCTCCAGCTCGGCGAACGGCGCGATCGCCTTGCGGCACTCGTCGGCCAGCGGGTGCCCGACCTCCAGCAGCAGCGTCTTGTCGGACTGCACGATCAGCGGCCCGTCGTTCACCGTCCCCCCTTTCCTCCGGCCATCCAACACGAGTCCAACACGAGGGCGGCCGGAATCACTCCCGTACCGGCCGGGTCACCCACCGTGCTCGGCGGCCCCGGTGATCCGGTGCAGCGCGAACCGGCCCACGGCGGCCCGGGTCTCGTCGTAGGCGGTGAGGTACCCGCCCTCGATCCGGGCCGGGACCACGATGCGGCTGGTGAGCCGGCCCTGGGAGTCGAGGTAGCCGATCCACACCCGCGTCCCGCGCCGGATCGCCTCCCGGAGCACGCCGAGGGTGACGCCCGCCGGGGAGCGCGGCGGCTCCCCGTCCGGCGAGGCCACCGCGGTACGGCGGGCCCGGTGCGCCTCATCGCCCGCCCGGAGCGCCCGGACCGCCGCGTCGATCACGCCGGGGTCGACCGCCTCGGGCTCGAGCCCCGAGCCGGCCGCCCGGGGAGCCGGCCGGCTCCAGGTCCGCCGGCCGCCGGTCCGCGCCACGAGCACGTCACCCTCGAGGGACTCGGCGACCGGCGCGCACCCCATCGCCCGGAGCGCGTCGACCAGCTCGGCCCGGGGTGTCGCGGAGACGAGCACGGTCGGGGCGAGCCGGAGCAGCCGCAGGCCCTCGGCCCGTTTGTCGGCGAGCACCTCGTCGAGCACGGCCGGGTCGTCGCACCTGATGTACGCGGCGGCCGCGCCCACCCGGACCCTCCCGTGCCTGCGGGCGACGTCGGCCACGAGGTAGCGCAGCGGCTGGGGGACGGGGGTGGCCGAGTGCCGCTCCAGCGCCGCGGTGAGCTCGTCGGCGGACAGGCCGGCGTCGAGCGCGCGGAGCACGGACTTCTCGCTGAAGCGGTAGACGGTGGCGCCGCCCTTGGACTCCACGTCGGCGGCGAGGGCGAGCAGGCGCGCCGGCTCGGTGGTGAGCGGCCCGGGCGCCACCGCGGTGAGGTCCGCCTGGAGGAGCACGTGGTCGACCGGCTCGGGGAGCAGCGGGGCGAGCAGCCGCTCCGCCGGCCCGGTGTCGGCCGGCGACCCGGCGAGCGCCCGGCCGTGGGCGGAGAGCGCGCCGAGCCCGGTGATCCCGAGCTGCTCGGCCTCCCACAGGGCGAACCCGGCGTACCGCTCCCGCAGCGCCGGCCGGAACCGCGGCCGCTCCCAGGCGAGCCGGGCGAGCACGGACTGCTTCTCGGGGGCGAGCCCCGGGGCGGCCGAGGCGAGCACGCCGAGCACCTGCTCCCGCACCCAGGCGGCCGCGGGCCGGCGCAGCTCGGGGTGGAGGGCGCCGAGCGCGCGGTCCCGCTCGTCCCGCTCGCCGGCCAGCCCGGGCACCCGGTCCGTGCCGAGCCAGGCGGTGGCGAGCACCGCCCACCGGTGCTCGGCCGCCCCGGCCCGCCATCCGTCGTAGGACCCGGTCGGCAGCCACTCGCCCTCCCCGGCCGCGATCAGCCCGGCGGCGTAGGCGACCTCGACGACCAGGGTGGTGAGCCGCTCGGGCAGGTCGAGCAGGTGCGCGGTCCGCCGCAGATCCCGTACGGCGAGGCCGCCCGTGCGCAGCACCCGGGGCGGGTCGGCGCCCCAGAGCTCGCACAGCTCCTCCACCGCGCGGGTGAAGGCGAACGCCTGCCCGGCGGCGGTCCGGTCGACGAGGGCCGGGTCCCGCCTCCGGCCGGCCGGCTCGGGCGGGCGGCAGGGCAGGTCGCGGTGGTACCGGTCGCCGCGGACCACCAGGGCGACCTCGCGCGGCACCACCACGGTGTCGTCGCTCACCGCGGCGAGCAGGCCGCGGGCGAGCAGCTCCTCCACAGGCGAGCGGGCCGCCGCGGTGCCGAGCGCGCGCCGGGCGTCCGGCAGCCGCCGCATGGCGGGCCCCCAGGCGAGGTCGGCGAGCACGGCCCGGGCCTGCGCCGAGACCTCACCGGCCAGCCGGCGGACCGTCGCCGGGTCGGTGAGCAGCGCCACGAGCCGGTCCCGCGGCTCGCCCGGTCCCGCGCCGCCGGCTCCCGGAGCGCCGGATCGCCCGGCCCCGGAGCCCGCGGTGCCGCCGGGCCGTACCGCGCCGCCGGGAACGTCCGCGTCACCGGGAATCGCGTCCCCGGGAGGGCCCGCGCCCCCGGCCGTGTCCCCGGGTGCGTCCCCACCGCCCGCGCCGGGGCCGATCGCGCGCAGGATCGCGGTGACCTGCTCCGGATGGAGCAGCCGCACCACCTCGGCGGCGGGCGGGCCGAGGCCCGCGGGCGGCTCCACCGCCTCGGCCATCCCCGGCGCGGCGAGCACGGTGCCCGCAGGGCCGTCGTAGAGCAGGGCACGGGCGCGGAGCCGGTCCAGGGCCTCGTCCAGGGCGGCGCCCACCGTCTCCGCGCCGGCGAGGCCGCCGGCGGCGCGGGCCAGCGGGGTGAGCAGAGCGTCCCGGGTGGCGCGGCCGCCCAGGAGCACGAGCGTCTCCAGCACCGCCAGGGTGAAGCGGTCGAGCCGGTCCAGGGCGCGGGCGAGCGCGGACGGGGTGCACGCGCGGTCGGCGAGGGCGTCGAGATGGGCGGGGACCGGGCTGATCAGTTCGGGGCGCGCGGTGACGAGCTCGCGCAGCCGCTCATCGGATGCGCTGCGGAGCCATTCCCGGAATTCCCGCGCACCGTCGGAGTGGCGGGCCGTGTCCGTGCCCGTCACCCGTCCATCGTATGGTCGTTTCCGGGAACGATTCCGAGTCGCGAATAGATCTCAACTATGTGAGGCTCTTACTACCACGGAGTAGGTCCACGTGGCCTCTCTGTGGGCATAACCTACATCCATCACCTTCACGACAGTCTGAACGAGGTCACCCTGTGCCGAGTGGCAAGGTCAAGTGGTACGACGCCGAAAAGGGTTTCGGCTTCCTCACCCGCGATGACGGCGGTGAGGTCTTCGTGCATTCCTCTGTGCTGCCCAAAGGCGTGACCGCGCTGAAACCCGGACAGAAAGTCGAGTTCGGTATCGCGGAGAGCCGCCGTGGTCAGCAGGCCTTGTCGGTAAGGATCATCGAGCCACCCACCCTGGCGAGGGGAGCCAGAGGCAGGCTGAAGCGGAAGAAGCCGGATGAGATGGCGGTGATCGTCGAGGACTTGATCAAGCTACTCGACGAACTCCAGTCCTTCTACCAGAAGGGGAGGCAGCCGGACGCCGCGCTCGCCAAGAAGGCGGCCGTGGTGCTGCGCGCGGTCGCCGACGATCTCGACGGCTGACCGGGGGCGACGGGCCACGGCGCCCCCGGCCGGCCCGGGCGCACCCGGACACCGATCTCCTCTCCATGAGATCCCCTCCGAGCGGCCCGGTCACGGTGCGGGCCGCTCGTGAAGTGGGTGAGAATGGAGTGTGAGTCGTTCCCGAATCCGAAGCACCCGAGCCGACGCGGCGTGCGTGGCGGCGACCGATCTGGCCCGCCAGGCCGCGGAGGAGATCGCTGGGCCCGGCGAGGTGGGTGCGCATCTCGGCTTCGACAACGAGGGCGACCGCGTCGTCACGCACTACTTCGAGTGTCTCAACCGTGCCTACCGCGGCTGGCGCTGGGCGGTCACGGTCGCCCGGGCGGCCCGGGCGCGGCACGTCACGGTGAGCGAGACCGTGCTGCTGCCGGGGGAGGGCGCGCTGCTCGCCCCGCGCTGGGTGCCGTGGCACGAACGGCTCCGTCCCGGTGATCTCGGTGTGGGCGACCTGCTGCCCGCGCAGGCCGACGACGAGCGGCTGGTCCCCGGCTACACCTCGACGAGCGAGGAGCTCGACCGGCAGTCCGTCTTCGAGTTCGGCCTGGGCCGGGCCCGGGTGCTCTCCGCCATCGGCCGGGATCGGGCCGCCGACCGGTGGTACTCCGGTCAGGGGGGACCGAACGCCCCGATCGCCCAGGCGGCCCCGGGACAGTGCGGCACCTGCGGGTTCTACTGGCCGCTCGCCGGCTCGCTCGGCCAGCTCTTCGGCGTGTGCGCGAACGAGTACGCCCCGGACGACGGCCGGGTCGTCTCCGCCGACCACGGGTGCGGTGCCCACTCGGAGGCGGAGCTGCCCTCGCCCGTCCCGGAGCCGGCGCCGCCGATCCTCGACGACACCGGCTTCGAGCCGGTGGACTTCGGCGAGGATGAGGGCGAGACCGAGGCCGCGACGGAACCCGTGAACAATTCCTGAGCATGTTCGACACCGAACGACTGCGCCAGACCGTTCTCGACGCGTGGACGGCCTCGCCCGCCCGGTTCCGGGAGGACGCCAACGCCGAGGAGGACTTCGCCCTCGGCGGGTACCGCGACCGGCTGGTGGTGGAGCTCGCCCAGAACGCCGCGGACGCCGCGCTCCGCGCCGGGGTGCCCGGCCGCCTGCGGCTGACGCTCCGGGACGGCGTCCTCTACGCCGCCAACGTCGGCGCCCCGCTCGACGCGGCCGGGGTGGAGAGCCTGTGCACGCTCCGCGCCTCGGCGAAGAAGGACGACATCGGCGCGGCCGGCCGGTTCGGCGTCGGCTTCGCCGCCGTGGTCTCGGTCACCGACACCCCGGCGATCATGTCGCGGGCCACCGGCGGGGTGCGCTGGTCCCGGGCGGAGACGGCCGAGCTCGTGGCCGCCCGGCCCGAGCTCGCCGAGGAGCTGGCCCGCCGGGACGGGCACGTCCCCCTGCTCCGCCTGCCGTTCCCGGTGGAGGACCTGGAGGTCCCCGAGGGCTTCGACACGGTCGTCCGGCTGCCCCTCCGCGATGAGGCGGCCGAGCAGGCGGTACGGCGCATGCTCGACGAGGCGAGCCCGGCCCTGCCGATCGCCCTGCCCGCGCTCGAGCGCATCGAGATCGAGGTCGACGGGCGGTGCCGGACGATCACCGCCGAGGGCTGGCGCGTGGTCACCGCCTCGGGCGAGTTCACCCCCGAGCAGGTGGCCGAGCTGTTCGCCGACCGCCCCACCGAGGAGCGGGCCCGGCCGTACTGGGAGGTGCGGTGGGCCGTGCGGGAGGGCGGCGGCACGGGCGATGTGCCCCGGGTGCTGCACGCGCCGACCCCGAGCGACGAGCCGATCGACCTGCCGGCGCTGCTGATCGCCACCTTCCCGATGACCACCGACCGGCGGCACGTCGCCCCCGGCCCGCTCACCGACTTCCTCGCCCGCGAGGCGGCGAAGGCGTACGTCCGGCTCTTGCGGGAGCTGCCGAAGACCCCCGCGCTCCTCGACCTCGTGCCGTCCCTGATCGGCAAGGGCGAGCTCGACGCGGCCATCCGCCACGAGATCATCCGGATGCTCCCGGACACCCCGCTGCTCCCGGTGCTCTCCGGGGAGGGCGGGGCCGTGGCGCCCGAGCCGGTCCCGGGCCGGGAGGCGAAGGCCGTGCCCGGTCCGGCCGCGTTCCTGGAGAAGATCGCCGGCATCGTCCCCGGCCTGCTGCCCGCGGACTGGCCGTCGCGGCACCCGGCGCTCACCACCCTCGGGGTCCGGCGGATCGACCTCGCCGACGCGGTGGACATGCTCTCCGGCGACGCGGTCCGGGACAAGGACCCGGCCTGGTGGCGGTCGCTGTACGAGGTGCTCCCGGCCGACGACCTGGAGGCGATCGCGGCCATCCCGGTGCCGCTCGCCGAC
Organism: Thermobispora bispora DSM 43833; assembly: GCF_000092645.1. Classification (NCBI taxonomy): domain Bacteria; kingdom Bacillati; phylum Actinomycetota; class Actinomycetes; order Streptosporangiales; family Streptosporangiaceae; genus Thermobispora; species Thermobispora bispora. The sequence goes on along the minus strand of NC_014165.1, from coordinate 3,846,185 downwards.
GGGCGGCTGGTGCGGGGGCCGCGCGGCACGCTCGTGCTCTCCGAGGGGCCGGAGCGGCTCGACCCGGCGCTGCTCGCGCCGCTCGGGCTGCGGATCGTCCATCCGGACGCGGTCCACCCGCTGCTGCTCCGGCTCGGCGCGGCCGAGGCGACCCCGCGCACCGTGCTCGACGACCCGCTCACCCGGACCGCGGTCGCCGAGTCGCTCGACAGCCCCGACCCCGAGCCCGTGGCGCAGGCCGTGCTCACCCTGGTGGAGGCGGCCGGGCTCACCGCCGGGGAGGCGCCGTGGCTCGCCGATCTCGCGCTCCGCAGCGCGGACGGCGAGCGGTACGCGGCCGGCGACCTCCTCCTCGCCGACGGCGCCCTCGCCAAGATGATCGACCCCGAGGTGCGGTTCGGGGTGGCCGCGCCCGACCTGGTGGAGCGCTACGGCCCCCGGGTGCTCACCGCGGCCGGGGTGCTCGACGGGTTCGCCGTGGTGCACGACCACGACGTGGTGCTCGACCCGGCCGAGTGCGACCACGGCCTCGACGGCGAGGAGGAGTGGCTGGAGGCGATCTACGAGCTGCTGCCCGAGAGCGACGTGCCGGCCGTCGCCCCGGAGTTCATGGCCGTGCGCGACCTGGAGTACATCGCCGACTGGACCGCGGCGCTCACCCTGCTCGCCCGCCCGCCGCTGCGCCGGGCCCTCCAGCCGCTGCGCGTGCTCGCCGGCGGGGAGACGGTGGACGTGCCGTCGTACACGGCGTGGTGGCTGTCGCGGCACCCGGTGCTCGCCGGCAGGCGCCCCACCGAGCTGCGGCTCGCCTCGGGCGACCCCCTGCTGTTCGGCCTGTACGGCGAGGCGCCGGCGGTCATCGACGAGGAGGCGCTCAAGCTCATCGGGGTCCGGTCGTCGCTCGGCGAGCTGCTCGCCTCGTACGGCGGGCCGGACGAGCTGCTCGAGCGGCTCGCCGACCCGGAGGCCGAGGTGGACCGGGCCCAGCTCCGCGCGCTGTGGATCGCGCTCGCCGGCGTGGACCCGCAGCGGGTCACCCCGCCGGACGCGGTGCGGGCGATCCGCAAGGGCTCGGTGGTCGTCGCCGACGTCTCCGACGGCCCGGTCGTGGTGGAGGCGCCCGACCTGCTGCCGCTGGTCGAGGACCGGCCGCTCATCCTCGCGCCGTTCGACCTCGCCGAGTCGCTCGCCGAGGTGCTCGACCTGCCCATCGCCGGGGAGGTGGTCACCGGCGAGGTGACCTCCACCGGGGTGGAGCGGCCGGTGCCCGCCGAGGTGCGCTCGCTGCTGCCGGACGCCCCGGCCACCTACGTGGAGCACGAGCGCCTGCTCGTCGACGGGCGGCCGGTGCCGTGGCGGTACTACGAGGGGACCGTGCACGCCTCGGGCGTGGACGGGCTCGCCCGCGGCCTCGCCTGGGCGGCCGGTCAATGGGGCGATCGGCTCGCCGTCGCCGCCCTGCTCCGCGATCCGGCCCGGGTCCCGATTCTGCTCGCCGAGGCCGACCTCGACCCGGTGACGTCGCTGTGAGCGTCCGGCGCCGGCCGGCCGTGGTGAGCGATCAGGCGCCGGTCGAGCGCCGCTTGCGGCGGGCGTCGCGGATCCGGACGTAGCCGAGGCCGAAGAGGCCGAGCCCGATGCCGGCGACGCAGGTCCAGACCGGGCGGGGGTCGGCCGGCTTGACCACCAGCACCATGGCCAGGAGGGCGATCACCCACAGGACCGTGCCGACCAGGATGGTCGCGGTGTCGTGGGTCTCGATGGGCTTGAGTTCCTCTTGGCGCCGCTGGGTCACGTGCGCAAGCTTAGACGCCGCCCGCCGGCCGCCGCCTTCCGGAGGCTCGGGGCCGCGGTGGCCGGGGGCCGCCGTTCCGGGTGGCGGGGCGCGGTCACCGCAGGCCGGCCGTGCGAGAGGGCGGGGTGCGGCCCGAGCAGTCTCCGGGCTCGGATACGGTGGCACGCGGACCCGGGGCGCGGCGTGAGGTCACGGGGTGCGGGGCCGGTCAGCCGGTTCTCCTCCGGAGCCGGACGGCTCCGGCCGGACCCTGGGCGCGCGGCGGCGGGCCGCCGGCCTTCCGGCCTTGTGGTGTGTGCGCACCGCCGGCCTGTGGCCGTGCGGTGCGCGGACCGCGGGCCTCCGGCCGTGCGGTGCGTACGGGCCGTCGGCCTGCCCTGGCCGGGTGCTGCCCCACGGGTGAAACGTAACGTTTATGACGAAAACGTTACAGTCCGGAAAATCTCCCCGCAAAACCCTTTTGGAAAGTGGTAATGGGCTGTCACAGTTCGCGCGTGACTAGCACGGACTCCGCCAACACCGCCAAGAGCGCCCCGACGGGCTTCCTTGATCGCTACTTCTCCATCACCGCCCGTGGCTCGACCATAGGCCAGGAGATCCGTGGCGGGCTCGCCACGTTCTTCACCATGGCCTACATCGTGGTGCTGAACCCGCTCATCATCGGCACCGTCGCGGACGCCACCGGGGAGTACCTCGGTGACGGCTCCTCGCCCAACCTCCCGCTCATCGCCGCGGCCACGTCCTTCGTGGCCGGCATCTTCACGATCGCGATGGGCGTGTTCGGCCGCGTGCCCTTCGCGATCGCGACCGGCCTCGGCCTGAACGCGTTCCTGGCGTTCGGGGTGGCGAGCCAGATGTCCTGGGAGGACGCGATGGGCCTGGTGGTGCTCGAGGGCATCATCATCACCATCCTCGTCCTCACCGGCTTCCGGGCCGCCGTGTTCCGCGCGATCCCGCCCGAGCTCAAGACCGCGATCAGCGTCGGCATCGGGCTCTTCATCGCGCTCATCGGCTTCGTCGACGCGGGCTTCGTCCGGCGCGTCCCCGACGCGGCCGGCACCACGGTCCCGGTGCAGCTCGGCTCGCTCGGCACCGGCTCGCTCACCGGCTGGCCGACCCTGGTCTTCGTCATCGGCCTGCTCGGCACCGCGTTCCTGGTCGCGCGCAAGGTCAAGGGCGCGATCCTCATCGGCATCCTCGGCTCGACCGTGCTGGCGATCATCGTGGAGGCGATCGCCAAGCTCGGCCCGCAGGTGGTCGACGGCAAGACCGTCAACCCCGACGCGTGGTCGCTGAACGTGCCGACGCTGCCCTCCTCGCTGATCGAGCTCCCCGACCTGTCGCTGCTCGGCCAGTTCAGCCTCTTCGGCGGCTTCGCCAAGGTCGGCGGGCTCGCCGCCGTGATGCTCGTGTTCACGCTCATGCTCGCCGACTTCTTCGACACTATGGGCACGATCGTCGGCGTCGGCCGGCAGGCCGGCCTGGTCAAGCCGGACGGCAGCCTGGAGCGGACCCGGGAGATCCTGCTGGTCGACTCGCTCGCCGCCGCGGCCGGCGGTGCGGCCAGCGTCTCTTCGAACACCACCTACGTCGAGTCCGCGGCCGGCGTGGGTGAGGGCGCGCGGACCGGGCTGGCGAGCGTGGTCACCGGCGTGCTGTTCCTGCTGTCGATGTTCCTCGCGCCGCTCACCGAGGTGGTGCCGTTCGAGGCGGCGACGCCCGCGCTCGTCATCGTCGGGTTCCTCATGATGACCCAGGTCAAGGAGATCGATTTCTCCAACTTCGAGGTCGCGATCCCGGCGTTCCTGACGATCGTGCTGATGCCGTTCACCTACTCCATCACGGTCGGCATCGGCGCGGGCTTCATCAGCTACGTGTTCATCAAGGCGGTCCGGGGTAAGGCACGGGAGATCAGCTTCCTGCTCTGGCTCGTGGCGGGCCTCTTCGTCATCTACTTCGCCATGGAGCCGATCAGGAGCCTGTTGGGCGTGTGACGGGCGGGAATACCGGCGCCGGTCATATTGTTAGCAAGGGTAATGAGACATGCTAACGAACGACGAGAATCTCCGTACCGACGCCGGACTCGCATCCGCGCTCCGCGTGTCACTCGCCCGGCTGAACCGGCGCCTGCGCAGGCAGGCCTCCCAGCATGCGCTGACACCCACCCAGCTCGCGACGCTGTCCGCCGTGGAACGGCGCCCTGCCGTAACCCCCGGCGAGCTCGCGGAGCTGGAGAAGGTGCAGCCCCCCTCAATGACGCGCGTGATCGCCAAACTGGAGGAGCGGGGCCTGCTGGAGCGCAGGCCCCATCCGACCGACCGCAGGCAGGTGACGATCACCGTGACCCCGAAGGGGGCGGCGCTGCTCCAGGAGGAGCGGCGGGCGAAGGAGGCGTGGCTGGCCCAGCGGCTGGCGGAGCTGACGCCGGAGGAGAAGGAGATCCTCCGGTCGGCCGCGCCGATTCTGGAGAAGCTCTCCAGAATGTAGGCGGGCTCTTCCGCTCGCTGCGCAACTACAACTTCCGGCTGTTCGCCGCCGGTGGAGTGATCTCCAACGTCGGCACCTGGATGCAGCGGACCGCCCAGGACTGGCTCGTCCTCGACCTCACCCGCGGCAGCGGCTCCGCCCTCGGCATCACCGTGGCGCTGCAGTTCCTCCCGGTGCTGCTGTTCGGGCTCTGGGGCGGGATGATCGCCGACCGCTACCCCAAGCGGCGGGTGCTCATCGTGGCCCAGTCGCTCATGGGGCTGCTCGCGCTGGTCATGGGCGTGCTGGTGCTCAGCGGCACGGCGCAGGTCTGGCACGTCTACGTGATGGCCTTCCTCCTCGGCTGCGTCTCCTGTGTCGAGGTGCCGACCCGGCAGTCCTTCGTCGTGGAGATGGTCGGCCGGAAGGACCTGCCGAACGCGATCGCGCTCAACAGCTCATCGTTCAACCTCGCCAGGGTCGTCGGACCGGCCGTCGCCGGCCTGCTCATCCACTGGCTGGGCACCGGGCCGATCTACATGCTCAACGCGGTGTCGTTCGCCGCGGTCATCGCCGGCCTCGCCATGATGCGCACCGCCGAGCTGCACACCCCCGAGCCGGTCAAGCGGGCCAAGGGCCAGCTCCGGGAGGGGTTCCGGTACGTCCGGCGCCGACCCGCCCTGCTGCTGCCCATCCTCGTGGTCGGCTTCATGGCGATCTTCATGCAGAGCTTCTCGGCGAGCATCGCGCTGATGGCGCGCGAGGTCTTCAAGGCGGGGGCGTCCTCGTTCGGCATCGCGTCGAGCGCGTTCGCGATCGGAGCCCTCGGCGGCGCCTTGCTCGCCGCACGGCGGGTGGCGCCGAGCCGCCGGTTCCTGCTCATCGGGGCGATCTGCTTCGGGACCTTCCAGATCGCGGCCGCGATCGCCCCGGCGTACCCCGCCTTCCTCGCGGTGCTGCTCCCCGCCGGGATGGCGATGATCAGCGTGAACACGACGGCGAATACGATGGTGCAGCTCGGCGCCTCTCCCCACATGCGCGGCCGGGTCACCGGGATCTACGTCCTCGTGCTCACCGGCGGAGCGCCGATCGGGGCGCCGCTGGTCGGGTGGCTGACCGAGCTGATCGGCATCCGGGCCGCGGTCGCCACCGCGGGGTCGCTGAGCGTCGCCGGGGTCGGCCTCGCCCTGCTGCTGACCCGGCTCATCGCGGGCAAGACCGAGGGTGAGAGAAAGGAATCGGCGGGTGAGCCGGTTGTTCGTGGCCCTGCTACCGCCGCAGAAGGCGCTGGATGAGATCGACGCGGCGGTCGGGCGGTTGCGCGACGAGTGGCCGCTGCTGCGCTGGGTGGACCCGGAGCTCTGGCACGTGACGCTCGCCTTCCTCGGCGACGTGCCCGACGCCGTCCTCCCGGACCTTCGGGTACGGCTGGCCCGGGCGGCGGCCCGGCACCGGCCGCTCGACCTGTCGTTCACCGGGGCTGGGGCGTTCCCCTCCCCGGACCGGGGCCGGGTCTTCTGGGTCGGCCTCACCGCCGGCCCGTCGCTGACCCGGCTCGCCGGGGAGGTCGCCGCCGGCGCGCTGCGGGCCGGGGCGCAGGTGGACCGGAAGCCGTTCCACCCCCACCTCACCCTGGCCCGGGCACGCCACGGCGGCGACCTGCGGCCGCTGGTCGACGCGCTGCGCGCGTTCCGCGGGCTGCGCTGGCGGGCCGAGGCCGTGCACCTGGTGCAGAGCCACCTCGGCGCGCGGGTGCGCTACGAGACCGTGGACTCCTACCCGCTCCGTGACGACGGCTGACCGCCCGGACGCCCGGTCCAGGCGCCGCGTCCGGGCGGCACCCCGCCCCGCGCCGGCCGTACCGGAGCGCGGGGCTTGGCGCGAAGCCCACCGGAACGCACGTTAGGCTCCAAGCGTGGACCGTCCTCGTCGCTGGTTGCTGCCCACGGTGCTCACGTTGCTCGTGCTCATCGTGGTCGTCGGCTCGCTGCTGAGATGATCACCAGGCGTAGGCCTCGGGCGCCGGGCCGCCCGGGCCGGGGAAGATCTCGTCGAGCCTCGCCAGCACCTTGTCGTCCAGCGTGATCTCCACCGCCCGGATCGCGCCGTCGAGCTGCTCCACGGTGCGCGGGCCGATGATCGGCGAGGTGACGGCGGGCCGCCGGAGGAGCCAGGCGAGCGCGACGTTCGCCGGCTGCTCGCCGAGCTCGTCGCAGAGCGCCTCGAACCGCTGGATCTTGTCGCGGTGCTTCTCGAGCTGGGCGACCATGTGCTCGGCCGCCGACCGGCCCTTGTCGGCCTTGCGCAGCACGCCGGCGAGCAGGCCGCCCGCGAGCGGGCTCCACGGGATCACCCCGATGCCGTAGTCCTCGGCGGCGGGGAGGACCTCCAGCTCGACCGCGCGGTTGAGCAGGTTGTAGTGGCACTGCTCGCTCACCAGGCCGAGGGTGTTGCGCCGCCGCGCCGCCTCCTGTGCCTTGGCCAGGTGCCAGCCGGCGAAGTTCGACGAGCCGACGTACAGGATCTTGCCCTGCTGGCGCAGGACCTCCATGGCCTCCCAGAACTCCTCGAACGGGGTGTCCCGGTCGATGTGGTGGGCCTGGTAGAGGTCGATGTAGTCGGTCTGCAGACGCCGCAGCGACCCCTCGACCGCCCGCTTGATGTGCAGCGCCGAGAGGCGGTCCTCGTTCGGCCAGTCGCCCATCGAGCCGTAGACCTTGGTGGCGATGACCGTCCGCTCCCGGCGGCCGCCGCCCTTGGCGAACCACCGGCCGATGATCTGCTCGGTGACGCCCTCGCCCTTCTTCCAGCCGTAGACGTCGGCCGTGTCGAAGAAGTTGATCCCCAGCTCGTGGGCGCGATCCATGATCGCGTGGGCGTCCTCTTCCGAGGTCTGCGGGCCGAAGTTCATCGTGCCCAGGCAGAGCCTGCTGACCTTCAGTCCGGTGCGTCCGAGCCGTGCGTACTCCATGGCACCCACCCTAGGAACCGGTGCGGGCCGGTGGGCGGGGCGACACTCCGGATCGCTCAGAGCAGGTGGTCCCAGGCGAGGCGGCCCGCCTCCAGGTCCGCGACGAGCCCGCGGACGAAGTCCAGCTCGGTCTGGAGCACGGCCCGCTGGTACTCCGTCTCCACGAGGAAGAGGCGGGGGAGGAACGCCCGGCTCTGGGTGAGCTCGGCGTCGACCACGGCCAGCCGCTCCTCCAAGTGGGTGAGCCGCTCGCGGAGCGCGGCCGTCACCTCCTCGGGCGGCAGCACCGGCAGGAACGCGAGCGCGGCGGGGAACTCGGGGAACTCCCGGGCCGGCGTGGAGAGCATCTGGCGCATCCACTGCCGCAGGGTCTGGCGGCCGAGCTCGGTGGGTTCGTAGACGGTGCGCTCCGGCCGGTTCTCCTGGCGGGTGGTCTCCCGTACCGCGATCAGCCCGTCCCGGAGGAGCCGGTCGATGGTCTGGTAGACGCTGTTGCGCTGCGCGACGTTGACCACATCGTCCTTGTGCCGCTCCTTGATCAGTTGCTGCATGCGGTACGCGTGCATCGGTTCCTCGCACACGAGCGAGAGCAGCGCCATGGCCAATGGGGATCGTCGCGTCGGCATGGCACTCATCGTATCGGTCTTGCTGTGAATAGTCATGAAATGTATAGTCGCTCTATGACTATGAAGGCACTGATCATCGGTGGGGGCATCGCCGGTCCCGTGGCCGCGCTGGCCCTCCGGCGCGCGGGGATCGACAGCGAGATCTACGAGGAGTACGACCGGGGCGCCGAGGGCGTCGGCGCCTTCCTCACCCTCGCGGTCAACGGGCTCGAGGCGCTGCGGGTCCTGAACCTTTACGACCTCGTCCGCGACCTCGGCGTGGACACCCCGATCATGGAGATCACCAACGGCCGGGGCAGGCGGCTGGCCGTGTTCGAGCAGCCCAGCCGGACCATCAAGCGCGCAGACCTGTACCGGGTGCTGCGGGACGAGGCGGTCCGGGCGGGCGTGCCCATCCACTACGGCAAGCGCCTCACCTCCGCGTCCCCCACGCTGCACGGCGTGCGCGCGTACTTCGCGGACGGCACGCAGGCCGAGGGCGACCTGCTGATCGGCGCGGACGGGCTGCGCTCGCGGACCCGGATGCTCATCGACCCCGAGGCGCCGCGCGCCCGGTACGTCGGCCTGCTCAACACGGGCGGGTTCGCCGACGGGGTGACCGTGCCGGGACGGCCCGGCGTCAACCACTTCATCTTCGGCCGGCGCTGCTTCTTCGGCTACCTCATCCACCCGGACGACGGGCAGGTGTGGTGGTTCGCCAACCCGCCGAGCCGGCGGGAGCCGTCCCGGGAGGAGCTCGCCGAGATCAGCCCGCAGCGGTGGCGCGCGCTCCTGCTCGACCTGTTCGAGGGCGATGAGGGCCCGATGCAGGACATCATCCGGGCCACGGAGACCATCCCGGCCCCGTGGATCACGTACGACTTCCCGAGCGTGCCGAAGTGGTACACCGAGCGGATGATCATCATCGGCGACGCCGCGCACGCCACCTCGCCCGCGTCCGGCCAGGGCGCCTCGATGGCGATCGAGGACGCGGTGGTGCTCGCCAAGTGCCTGCGGGACGCGGACCGGCCGGTGGACGCGTTCGCCGCGTTCGAGCGGTTGCGGCGGTCCCGGGTGGAGCGGATCGTGGCCCAGGGCAAGCGCAACGGCAACGGCAAGGCGCCCGGCATCGTCGGGGCCTTCTTCCGCGACCTGATCCTGCCCGTGGTGATGCGGCAGATGGCCAAGCGCGACTCCCTGGCCTGGATGTACGACTACCGGATCGACTGGGACGAGCGGGTGGTCCCCGCCGCGTGATCACCCGCCGTGCCCGGTGCGATCAGCCGGCGCCCTACCGGTTCCGGGCGGCGAGTCTCCGCTCGCTCTGGGCCAGATCGAGCAGGCCGTACGCGGCGAAGAACGGCTTGAGCGGTGCCCACTCGCCCGGCCGGTAGTCGGCCGCCGGGACCAGCCGGGCGGCGAGGTCCGGCCGCTGCCGCCAGAGGTACCGCCGCGCCTTCTCCGCGTGGAGCGGGTTGGAAACGATCTTTATGCGCTCCCGGTCCTCGAGGTACGGGATGACGTTCCGCACGTTCTCCCAGGTGCCGCGGGACTCCGTCTCGCAGACCACCTCACCCGCGTACCCGCGGACCTCGGTCGCGTAGCGGGCCATCACCAGCGCCTCGTACGGGCCTCCGGAGAGGATCAGGCGGGTCGACGGCGCCCCGGGATCGATCGACCGCAGCCCGGCGCGGACCCGCCAGCGGTTGAGCGCGTTCGCCCGGTCAGCGCGCGGATTCCGGTAGCCCAGGACGACCACGGCCTCCGTTCCGCCGTGATCCGGGTTGGTCAGGCGGCGGGACGAGCGCCAGTGGACGAGCTCCGCCCATACGATCACCAGGCCCACCAGGCCGGCCGCCACGAGCGGACCGGTCACGCGCATCTCCTCTCTCCCCGTACGGCCCGCGTTCGCACCCGAGTTCGCACCCGACCGTACGGCGGTCCCGTGGCCTCCGTCAGGAGTCTCCACGGCGGGCGCCCTCGCCACCCCGCCGTGACGCCATGCCCGCCGGTACGGCTCAGCGTCGCCGGCGTCGCCGGTGGATGAGCTCGGCGATGGCGGCGATCGCGCCGATGACCACGAGCGCGCTGAGCGCGCCGACGGCCATGCCGAGCAGCGTGGAGGGGCCGTCGTCGTCATCGAGGCCGGCCCGGTCCAGCACGGCGAGGCTCGACAGCCCGAGTGCCACCGCGGCGGTGAAGGCGACGGCGGCGAAGCCGTACAGGGCCGGGCTGAAGAACAGGCGCCGGCCGGGCCGCGGCGGCGGGTCGCCGATCTTCGCCTCGGGGCCGACGAGCGCGGCGTGGGGGCGCTTGTAGTAGGCGTAGCAGAACCAGGTGCCGCAGGGCTCCCAGCCTTCGGGGGCGAGCCGCTGGGTGAGCGCGTCCCGGCCGGTCGGGGTGACCACCTCGCGGCGGTACTCCCAGCGCTGGGGGTGTTCGGGGTCGCGGGTGCAGACGAACCGGCCGAGCCGGTCGATGCCCTGCACCTCCCACCCCTGCTCGCCGAACTCGTTGAGCCGCTGCTGGTCGGTGAAGATGCCGGCGGTCCACGTCCACCGCTCACCCGTGGCGGTGCCGCCGTCCGCGTGGTCTGTGGTCGCGACCAGGTGTTCGGCGAAGGCGGCGGCCGGGCCGAACTCCTCCTCGGGGTCGCCGCCGCTGTCGGCGAGGTAGGCGCGCAGGTCGTCCACGGTGGCGACGATGCGCTCGGCCGGCACCCCCGCCTCGCGCAGCCGTACGGCCAGCTCATCGAAGTACAGCTCATCGAAGTAGGTGCCGCTCATCGGGACCGTCCCTTGGTCAGCACGGCCCGCACCGACTCGTCGAAGGCGAGCCAGCGGGCCCCTTCCTCCTCGAGCGTGCGACGGCCCTCAGCGGTGAGCCGGTAGTAGCGGCGGCCGGGCCCGCGCTCGGCGGCGCGGAACTCGGTCGCCAGCAGCCCGGCCTCTTCGAGCCGGTTGAGCACGGGGTAGAGGGTGCCGCCCTTGATCTGCCCCAGCCCGGCGTCGGCGAGGGTCTTGGCGATCTGGTAGCCGTAGCTCTCGCCGTCGCTCAGGCTGGCCAGGACCAGCAGGTCGAGCACTCCTTTGAGCCAGCTCGCGCGTCGATCGGCCGTCATGGGGCTCATCCTCGCACGGCCGCCGCCTCGCGCGGCCCGTCGGCCGGGCTGAGCACCAGGCCGCGCACGTCGATGAGGATGTGCATCGCGATGGGCAGCAGCAGGCCCCCGGTGCGCAGGTAGGCGAAGGTGAGGACGAGCCCCAACAGGGCCACCACGAGCATCGACTTCCAGCCCTGGTAGAGGTGACCGAACACGAACACGGCGAGGGAGAGCCCGGCGGCCACGGGCAGCGGCAGCCCCAGCACGTGGGCGCCGAGCCCGATCAGCACGCCGCGGAAGATGAGCTCCTCGCACACGCCCGCGGTGATCGACAGCGCGATGGCCTGGCGCCGCTCCTTCGCGGTGCGGGGCAGCAGCGCCGACGCCCCGGGTGCCGGGGCGGGCAGCCGCAGGCCGCGCCGCTGCGCCACGGCCACCCCGGCCACCGCGAGGACCATCCCGCCGAGAAGGGCGGCGGTGTAGGCGGGGTCGGAGCCGAGTGAGAGGCCGATCTGCTCCGGGCCGAGTCCGGCAAGGTGCGCGGTGATCAAGGCCACGGCGGCGATCGCCCAGGTCTCGGTGATCCACAGCCGGTACGTGCGGCCCAGCGCGTCCGGGTCGCGGTCCCGGGTCCGCGCGAGGCGGTCGTAGGTGTGCTTGCCCAGCAACGGCGTGATCACGGTCAGGTAGCCGACGAGCGCGGCGGCGAGTACGAGCGCCACCATTTCCCCTCCTATCTATGTCTTGTGGCCATCTATAAGTTAAAGCCAGATAAGTAGGAATGCAACCTACATAGCCGTACCTGCGCATGGGTGGGCGGCGCTCGTCCGGCGCGGCGCCGCTCGCCGCGGGTGGCGATCTGGTGGGAATGGACCGGTACGGCACGGCTCGCGGCGGTGAACCCGCCCGGGGCGGTGGACCGTACGAGCCGTCAGCGCCGTGGCGGGCGACGCTCCCGCGAACGTCCGGTGCCGTTCGCCCTGGTCGCGCCGGGCAAGGGTCCACCGGCCGGGCCGGTGCACGCCGGCCGAGGGGTGCCCGGGGCGGCGCTGCTCTCGCTGTTGCCGGGGCGCGCCCGCCGGGATGGCGGCCGTGGCGGGCGGGCGCGTCTCCTCCCCCTCCGTACGGCCGGCGTTCGCACCCGACCGTACGGCGGTCCCGTGGCTTCCGTCAGAGTTCTCCACAGGGGCGCCGCCGGGCTGCGCGGCCGAGCCGCGCATCGGGGAGGATGGCCGCATGCGGAGTGCGGCAGCGGCGTGGACACGGCGTGCCCGGCCCGGCCGCCGGCGCCGGTCCCGGAGGCCGGTGGCCCTCCTGGCGGCGCTCGCGGCGGTGTGCGCCCTCGCGGCCGGGGCGCCGGCTTCGGCGGCGGCCCATCCGGCGGTACGGCCGGCGGAACGGCATGCCCCTGCGCTCGCGGCGGCGGCGGAGGGCCGGGAGCGGCTGGTGTTCCGGTTCCGGGACCCGCGCATCCGGGAGTCGAGCGGGCTGGCCGCCTCGCCGACGCACAAGGGCATCGTCTACACGATCAACGACAGCGGCGACGGCCCCCATGTCTACGCGGTCGGCATGGACGGGCGCACCCGGGCGACCTTCACCATCGCCGGTGCGACCGCCCGCGACTGGGAGGCCATAGCGGCCTCGGTCGACCCGGCCACCGGGCGCGGGGTGCTCTGGATCGGCGACATCGGCGACAACCTCGGCACGTGGCCGGACATCTCGGTGTACCGGGTCGCCGAGCCCCGGTCGCTGCGCGACGCGACGCTCCGGGCCACCCGGTATCGCCTCCGCTACCCGGACAGGCCGCGCGACGCCGAAGGCCTCATGGTCCACCCGCGAACCGGCCGGCTGTACATCGTGAGCAAGGAGTTCTCCGGATCGGTGTACGCGGCCCCCGCCAGGCTCCGGACCGACCGGGTGAACGTGCTGCGCCGGGTCGGCCCGGCCCCGATGATGGCCACCGACGCGGCCTACGCCCCGGACGGGTCGAGCTTCGTGATCCGGACGTACTTCTCGGCGTCCCTCTACCGCGCGCCCGGCAGGCTCATCACCCGGCTGACCATGCCGCCGCTGGATCAGGCGGAGTCGATCACCTACACCAGGGACGGCAAGGCCCTGCTCACCGGGTCGGAGGGCGCGCACAGCCCGGTCTACCGGGTGCCCCTGCCCGCGTCCGCGCGCCCCAAAGCGACCGCCTCGCCCACCCCTTCGGCGCTCCGGCGGACCGCGCGGCCCACGGCGAGCGCCCGGCAGGGCGGGGGTGGCGGCGCGCCCAGGTGGGCGCTCCTGTTATGGGGCGGCCTCGCGGCCGGGGCCGCCGGGTTGCTCGGCCTCATCGTGTACCGGCTCCGCCACTGACCGGGACGGCCGCCGATGCCGTGGCATGCGGGCCACACCGCTCGCGAGCGCGCCGCCCCGCCCGGAGCGCCGGATGAGTACGCGCGCCACGCGGGGATGACGAGGCCATGCCATGCCACGGACGGACGAGGACATGCCGTGCCAGGGAGTGGGCGGCGATGACCCCCTACTCGGGGCAGGCCACCACACCGGATGAGCTCGGCGTACCAGCGGGCCGAGGAGCGGGTGGCGCCCGACGGCGACGGGGTCGCCTCCAAGGGCGTCAAGCCGACGTTCGTCGCCGACGTCCCGTACGGCATGGGGGTGTCGAGCAGGTCCTCGACGCGGCGCAGCAGCCGCACGCGCGGGTGCGAAGACGCCGGGCCGCGCACTGGGCGGAGACATGCCACATCACGCGGGACGGGGGAGATGAGCATCCGCCGGACGATGATCCCGATATGCCATGCCCGGTGCGCGGGACGGGGGGAGAGCATGACGAAGGCCGGGCGCTCCCCACGGCGACGCCCGGCCCCCGGACCGTCCGTGCCATCAGGTCGTGGCGTAGACCCGGTGGACGAACTCGGCGAGCATGTCGTCCGGCAGCTCCTTCGCCAGGTCCGCCTCGCTGATCATGCCCACCAGACGCTTGTTCTCGATCACCGGCAGGCGCTTGATCTGGTGCTGCTCCATCTTCTGGAGCGCCTCTTCGACGCTGCACTGCGCGTCCACCCAGATCAGGCTCCCCTGGGCGCACTGGCCGACCGTGGTCCGGTCGAGGTCCACGCCCTCGGCGCAGCACTTCACGACGATGTCCCGGTCGGTGATGATGCCTTTGAGCCGGTCGTCCTCCCCGCAGATGGGCAGCGCGCCCACGTTGAGATCGCGCATCATCTGCGCGGCTCTGCGGAGGCTGTCGTGCTCGCCGACGCACTGCACGCCGCGGTGCATGACGTCGCGCGCCGTCTTCCTCATGCTTCCTGTGCCCATGGTGAACCTCTGTCCCGATTGTCGTCTTCGTCCGGTTTATGCCCCGGGAAATCAAGATCAGTAATCCGGGGCCGGTCACCCGGGCACGATTCCGGCGGCTCGCGGCACCTCGTTCGCCCCGGAGCGGCCGGTGCCGTCCCGCGCGGATGCGGCTCCACGGGGGCGCGTCGGATCCGAGGTCCGGTCGGCGAATAAGATCCGATCTTTGCGAAAGGGTATCTGCGGGAGAATATCCGGCATGGTCAGTTCGAGACGTTCGCCCGCCCTGCCGACATGAAGGTCGGGGTGATCGGCGCCGGCATCCTCGGCCTCGCCGTCGCCAGAGAGGTGGCGCGGTTCGGCGCCGAGGTGATCGTGCTGGAGAAGGAGGCCCAGGTCGCCGCCCACCAGACCGGGCACAACAGCGGGGTCGTGCACGCCGGGATCTACTACGCGCCCGGCTCGCTCAAGGCCCGGCTCTGCCGTGACGGGGCGGCGATGCTCCGCCAGTACTGTGCCGAGCACGGCCTGCCGTACCAGGAGGTGGGCAAGCTCGTCGTCGCGGCCACCCGCGCCGAGCTGCCCCTGCTCCGCCGCCTCGCCGACCGGGCGCGGCAGAACCGGGTGCCGGGCATCGTGGAGCTCGACGCGCTCGGCCTGCGCGAGATCGAGCCGGACGCCGCCGGGGTGGCCGCGGTCTACTCGCCGCACACCGCGATCACCGACTTCGCCGCCATCGCCCGCCGCCTCGCGGAGGACGTCTCGGCCTCCGGCGGCCTCGTCCTGCTCTCCCACCCGGTCCGCGGCGTCCGGGAGACCTCGCGCGGGGTGGAGGTGCTGGCCGGCCCCTCCCGCTTCCGGTTCGACACCCTGATCGTCTGCGCCGGGCTCGGCACCGACCGGATCGCCTCGCTGGCCAAGGCGCCGGGAGAGGTGCGGATCGTCCCGTTCCGGGGTGAGTACTACCGGCTCGCCCCGTCGGCCAACGCCCGGGTGCGCGGGCTCATCTACCCGGTGCCCGATCCGCGCTACCCCTTCCTCGGCATCCACCTCACCCGGCGGATCGACGGTGAGGTGCTCGTCGGCCCCAACGCGGTCCCCGCCCTCGCCTTCGAGGGCTACACCTGGCGGGACGTCTCCCTCGCCGACCTGCGGCGGATCATCGCCTGGGAGGGCACGCGGCGCATGGCCGCCCGGCACTGGCGGACCGGGATCAAGGAGATCTACGGCTCGCTCTCCAAGCGCGCGTTCCTCGCCGCAGCCCAGCGCTACCTGCCCTCGCTCACCCTGGACGACCTGATCAAGACCGAGGGCGGCGTACGGGCGCAGGCGGTGACCCGGGACGGGCGGCTGCTCGACGACTTCGCCATCGACGTGCAGGGCAGGGTGGTGCTCGTCCGGAACGCGCCCTCCCCGGCCGCCACCTCGAGCCTCGCCATCGCCCGGCATATCGGCTTAACGGTGCCCTTACCTCACACCCCGTAGATTCGCCGACGCCATGGTCACCCAACCTCCCGAAGCGCGTCTGCTGGTCGTCGAGGACGAGCCGAACATCCTCGAGCTGCTCTCCGCCAGCCTCAGGTACGCGGGGTTCGAGGTCACCACGGCGTCGACCGGGACCGAGGCGGTGGCCGCCGCGCAGCGGCGCCGGCCCGACCTGATCGTGCTCGATGTCATGCTGCCCGACATGGACGGCTTCGAGATCGTCCGCCGGCTGCGCGGCTGCGGAAGCCAGACGCCCGTGGTCTACCTCACCGCCAGGGACGCCACCGAGGACAAGGTGCGCGGCCTCACGCTCGGCGGCGACGACTACGTGACCAAGCCGTTCAGCCTCGATGAGGTGATCGCCCGGATCCGCGCGGTGCTCCGCCGGACCGCCGGTGACCCCTACGTGCCCCCGCCCCGGCTCACCTTCGCCGACATCGAACTGGACGAGGAGTCGCACGAGGTCTGGCGCGGCGGCGAGCCGATCATGCTCTCGCCGACCGAGTTCAAGCTCCTCCGGTTCCTCATGCTGAACGCGGGCCGGGTGCTGTCCAAGGGCCAGATCCTCGATCACGTCTGGGACCACGTCCGGGGCGAGGGGATCGTCGAGTCGTACGTCTCCGCGCTCCGGCGCAAGATCGACAAGGATCGCCCGCGGCTCATCCACACGATCCGTGGCGTCGGGTACGTCATGCGGCTGCCCTCGGACGGCGGCTGAACCGTGCGCGGCGGGTTCTCGCTCCGGTTCAAGCTCAGCGCGGCGATGCTCGTGCTGCTCGCGGTCGCGCTCGTGGCCATCGGGGCCGCCAGCGTGTCCGTGCTCGGCGACTACCTCATCTCCAGGGTCGACATCCGGCTGGCCGCGACCGCCCGCGACGCCGTCATCCGGCTCAACGCGGTCCGCGGCGTCCCGCAGCCGGGGGCCGTGCCGCCCGGGCTCGCCCGGTTCCGGGTGCCGCCGGACGGGCGGATCGAGATCCGCGACGGCACGGGCGCGATCGTGTTCGCCCAGATCGGGATCGCGGTCGAGGGACGGCCCGGCCCTGGGCGGGTCACCTCGGCCGAGCCGCGGACCGTACGGGCGGTCTCCGGGGCGGGGCGGTGGCGGGCGATGGCCGTCCCCATCGCCGAGGACCGCGTGATCGTCGTGGCCGAGGACCTCACCCAGGTGCGGATGATCATCGCGCGGCTCACCCGCATCGAGCTGCTGTGCGGCGGCGCGGTGCTGGTGGTCTTCGCGGTGACCGGGGTGGTCATCGTACGGCGCAGCCTCCGGCCGCTCGCCGAGATCGAGGCGGTGGCCGAGGCGATCGCGCAGGGCAGGTTCGGCACCCGGGTCCCGGAGGAGAACCCGCGGACCGAGGTCGGCCGGCTCGCCCGGTCGCTCAACGGCATGCTCGCGCGGATCGAGGCGGCCCTGCGGGCACAGGCGGCCTCCGAGGCGGCCGCCCGGGAGTCCGAGGCCCGCATGCGGCGGTTCGTCGCCGACGCCTCGCACGAGCTGCGCACCCCGCTCACCTCGATCCGGGGGTTCGCCGAGTTCTACCGCCGGGTGCCCGGCTCCGACCCGGACCGGCTCATGGCGCGGATCGAGAGCGAGGCGACCCGGATGAGCCTCCTGGTCGAGGACCTGCTGCTGCTCGCCCGCCTGGACCAGCAGCGCCCGCTCAGCAAGCGGCCGGTCGACATGCTCGCCATCGCGGCGGACGCGGTGGGCGACGCCAAGACGCTCTGCCCGGACCGGGACGTCTCGCTCGAGGTCGAGGCGGAGGAGGCGCTGATCGTCATGGGGGACGAGCAGCGGCTCCGCCAGGTCGTCGGCAACCTCATGAACAACGCGGTCACCCACACCCCTCAGGGCACCCCGATCACGGTCCGGGTGGGGACCGCCGGTGGGGCGGTGTACTTCGAGGTCGAGGACGCGGGGCCGGGGCTCACCCCGGAGCAGGCGGCGCGGGTGTTCGAGCGCTTCTACCGCGCCGACCCGTCCCGCGCGCGGGACAACCAGGGCGGCAGCGGGCTCGGGCTCGCCATCGTCGAATCCCTGGTGAAGGCGCACGGCGGGACGGTGAGCGTGCGGTCCGAGCCGGGGAAGGGGGCCGCGTTCCGGTTCACCATCCCGCTCGCGTCCGACCCGGCCGAGCCCGCACCGGTTGCCTCACACGGCGGCGATCCCGGCGCGTGACCGCCGGTCAGCCCGCCCCGGGGAAGCCCTCGTCGGGGAAGCCGCCGGACGTCGTCCCCTCCGATAGCAGCACCCGCTCGCCCTCGGCGAGCCCGGAGACGATCTGCACGTACCGGTCGCCGCGCACGCCGATCACGACCGTGCGGGTGGCCCGGTGCTCACCGTTCACCACGGTCACCTGCGCCCTGTCGCCGGTGACCTTCCGCACGGCCTGTGACGGGAGGTAGAGGGCGTTCTCCGCCTCCGCGGTGGTCACCCGTACCGTCGCGGTCTGCCCCAGCAGCAGCCCGTCCGGCCGGTCGTCGAGGGCGATCGTCACCCCGTAGCGGACGAGCCGGTCGCTCGTGGTCGCGGTGGGGTCGATGTGGGCGACCGTCCCGGAGTACGTCGCGCCCGGGCGGGCGGGGAAGGTGACCTCCGCCCGCTGGCCCACCTTGAGGAAGCGGATGTCGGACTCGGTGAACATCGCCTTCACCTGGAGATCGCCGAGATCGCCGAGGGTGAGGAAGGCCCCGCCGGTGTAGCGCGTGCCGACGGTTCCGGCGACGGACAGGACCGTGCCGTCGGCGGGAGCCTTGATGGTCACGCCCGCGAGCGCCTCCTTCGCCTTGGCGAGCGCGCTCTTCGCCTGGCTGACCTGGGCCTTCGCCTGCGCCTCGGTGAGCAGGGCCCGATCGGAGCCCATGCCGCCGGCCGAACCGCCCCCAGCGCCGCCGCCCGGCCGCCCGGCGGGGCCGCCGCCGCTCCGGCGCCGGTCACCGCCGCGCCGGGTGGCCTCGTCCCCGGTGTCCCGGCCCCGGTCCCGCGGGTGCAGCCCGCCGTCGGCGACGGCCGCGCCACGGCGGGCGACGGGGAGGCGGACGGGGTGACGGGCGGCGAGGCCGGCACCGGGACGACGCTCACCTCGGCCTGCGGTGTCCGGGCCGGCGCGGGCGCCGCGCCGCCGGTGGGGGCCGCGCTCCTCGTGGGCGCGGGGCTCGGATGCGCCGTCGGCGCGGGTGCCGGGCCCGCGCTCGCCGTGGGCTCCGGTCCGGGTGCCGGGGTGGGCGCGGGGCGCGCCGAGCCTGCCGGGCTCACCGCGTCGCCGCGGCGGGTCTCCTCGGCCTTCCCGGTCTTCCGCTGAGGTTCCGCTCCGGCGCCCCCGGACCCGGCCCTCCCCGTGGCGTACGCCACCAGGGAGACCCCGGCCGCGCCCGGGCCACCGGACCCTCCGGCGGCCCGCGCCGGTGCGTGCACCCCGTCTTCCCGAGGCGTCCTCGGCCCGCCGCGGGAGGCACCCGCATCGGAGCCACCGGTCGGCGACGGCCGCGGGGTGGCGGTCGGCGCACAGGCGGACGACCCGGACGGCCCGGCTGGCCGGTTCCCCGTGGTGCGCACGCCTCCGGCGCTCCCCGCGCGGGCCGCCGCGGCCCGTGCCGGCGCGGCCCGGCCGCTCGCGCCGCTCGTCACCCGCTCGAGCGTCTCCTCGGCCGCGGCGAGCGCCGCCTTGGCGGCCTCGTACTCCTCCCGGGCGATCGTGTCGTCGACGCGGGCGAGGACGTCCCCCGCCTCACCCGGTCGCCGACCTTGACGTAGACTTCTCGACCGTGCCCTCGGCGCCGAAGCCGAGGCCGTAGACCCCGTTGTCGACCGTGGTGCCGGCGGCCGAGACGTACGCCGACACGGTGCCGCGCGTCACCGAGGCGAGCGAGACCCGGTCGTCCGCCGAGGAGCCGGCTCGTCCGGCATAGAGCGCGGCCGCGCTCACGGCGACGGCCGCCGCCAGGGTGAGTCCCCCCACGCGGATCGAGATGCTCGGTCTCATGGCGGCCATCCTTCTGGCGCGATATCAGCACCGGCTGGGCCGTACCTGAAAGTTCGCTGTGGATGCGACTGCCAGGAAACGTTCAGGAACGGCGGAGCTTGCCTGGAGCGGGGCTTGCCAAGGTTGAGCGGCGTGAAGCCGTCCACGAAGCGCAGGACGCTGATCGTCAACGGCGTTCTGGCAGTGCTCCTCATCGCCGGGATCGGCGGCGTCGTCATCTCGCTCCGCGGCGGTTCCGCGGCCGAGAGCACGCCGCCCACCGCCCGGGTCACGCGCGGGAACGTGACCGCGACCGTCTCCGCCTCGGGTTCGGTCGCCAGCGCCAGAGAGCGCTCGCTCGGCTTCGGCACCACGGGCACGGTCGAGAAGATCTATGTGAAGGCCGGGGACCGGGTGCGCAAGGGGCAGGTGCTCGCCCGGCTCGATGACACCGCGGCGCGGGAGAGCCTCGAGGCCGCGAAGGCGAGCCTGGAGGCGGCCGCGGCGGGCGACACGTCCACCGCCCAGGGCCATGCGCAGTACATCAGCGCGCGGAACGCCTATCGGGCGGCCAAGCGGACCCTCGCCGGAACCGTGATCAAGGCCCCGTTCGCCGGGATCGTGACCGCGGTCAACGGATCCGAGGGCGGTTCGGCGTCCGGTGGCCTCTCCGGCGCCGGGGGCGCCTCGACCGGCTCCGGCGGCCAGCAGGCCGGAGGCGCGTCGTCCGGCGGCGGGTTCATCGAGCTCGCCGACCCGAACCGGCTGCAGATCGTGGGGAGCTTCACCGAGTCCGACGTCACCAAGATCAAGAAGGGTCAGCGGGCCACGGTCACCTTCGCCGCGCTCCCCGGCGTGACCGCGACCGGGAAGGTGACCCTCATCGACCCCCAGCCCCAGACCAGCAACAACGTGGTCCGGTACGCGGTGACGATCTCGCTCACCGACGTCCCCTCCGAGGTACGGCTCGGCCAGACGGCGAGCGTCCAGGTCGTCGTCGGCGAGGCGGAGAACATGCTCACCGTGCCCACCTCGGCGATCAGAACGGCGGGCGGGCAGAGCACGGTGACCGTCATCGAGAACGGCTCCCGCGTGGTGCGCCGGGTGGAGGTCGGCCTCCGCGGCGACTCCACCACGGAGATCAGGTCCGGTCTGCTCGAGGGCGAGCTGGTGGTGCGCTTCCAGGCGGCGAACCAGGCGAACGACTCCTCGTTCCCCCGGTTCGGGGGCGGTCCGATGGGCGGCGGACCGGGCGGCGGCGGCCCGGCCGGGCGGCTGGGCGGAGGGCTGAGATGAGCGCGCCGATCGCGCCCGCCCCGGTCCTCGACCTCCGGCAGGTGACCAAGGTGTACGGCGCGGGCGAGACCGCGGTGCACGCCCTGCGCGGCGTCACCCTCACCGTCGAACGCGGCGACTACGTCGCGATCATGGGGGCGTCCGGCTCGGGCAAGTCGACCCTGATGAACATCATCGGCTGCCTCGACGTCCCCACCTCCGGCACCTACCTGCTCGACGGCATCGACGTCCGCGCGCTCAACGAGAACCAGCTCGCCCTGGTGCGGAACCGCAAGGTCGGATTCGTCTTCCAGGCGTTCAACCTCATCCCCAGGATGACCGCGCTCGCCAACGTCGAGCTGCCGCTGGCGTACGGTGGGATCAAGGCGGCCGAGCGGCGCCGCCGCGCCCTCGCGGCGCTCAGGATGGTCGGCCTCGCCGACCGGGTCGGCCACCAGCCCAACCAGCTCTCCGGCGGGCAGCAGCAGCGGGTCGCCGTGGCCCGCGCCATCGTCACCGCCCCGGCCCTGCTTCTCGCCGACGAACCGACCGGTTCGCTCGACACCGCCTCCGGCCGGGAGGTGATGCGCATCTTCGACCGGCTCAGCGCGAGCGGCCGCACCATCGTCCTCATCACCCACGAGCCGGACACCGCGGCGCACGCCAAGCGGGTGATCCGGTTGACGGACGGCCGGATCGTCGAGGACATCCGCCGCTCGCCGGTCTCCGGCCCACCGCCCCGGCTCGCGGAGGTGACCTCGTGACCGCGGCGGAGATCGTGCGCTTCGCCCTCCGGGGCCTGACGGCGAACAAGCTGCGCAGCGCGCTCACCACGCTCGGCATCCTGATCGGCGTGGCCGCCGTGATCCTGCTGGTCGCGGTCGGTGAGGGGTCGTCGCAGCGCATCCGGGAGAACATCCAGCGCCTCGGCGCCAACACGCTCACCGTGCTGCCGTCCACCACCGGCGGCGGGCCCGGCCGGATGCCCGGGGGGTACCGCGGCGGTGAGCGGGCCGGCCCGCGCGCCCAGGCGAGGGACCTGACCCTCGAGGACGCCCAGGCGCTCGCCGACCCCGCCCGGGCGCCCTCGGTGAAGAGCGTCTCCCCGGTGGTGACCGCCCCGGGCCAGACCGCGGCGTACGAGGGCGCCTCCCACTCGATCGGCCAGCTCGTCGGCACCCACCCCAGCTACTTCGCGGCGTCGAACAAGCCCGTGGCCAAGGGCACGTACTTCTTCAACGACGACGTCCTCGCCGCGCGGAAGGTGATCGTGCTCGGGCGGACCGTGGCGGAGAACCTGTTCGGCACGGTCGACCCGATCGGCAAGCAGATCACCGTGTCCGGCGTGCCGTTCACCGTGGTCGGGGTGCTGAAGGAGTCCGGGTCCTCCGGGTTCCAGGACGCCGACGACCTGGCCATCGCCCCGCTCTCCGCGGTGCAGCAGAGCCTCACCGGGTTCGGCCCGCTCGGGCAGATCCTGGTGCAGGCCAAGAGCGCCGACGCGGTGGACTCCGCACAGCAGGAGATCGCGCAGGTGCTCAACGAGCGGCACGGGATCACGAACGGCGCCACCCCGGACTACCGGATCCTCAACCAGGCGGCCCTGCAGGAGACGGTGAGCGAGGCGGCGAACACCTTCACCGTGCTCCTCGGCGCGGTGGCCGCGATCAGCCTGATCGTCGGCGGCATCGGGATCACGAACATCATGCTGGTCACGGTCACCGAGCGGACCAGGGAGATCGGCATCCGGAAGGCGATCGGCGCGCCGAACCGGGCGATCCTCGGCCAGTTCCTCGCCGAGGCCACCGTGCTCAGCCTCCTCGGCGGCCTGCTCGGCGTCGCGGTCGCGGTGATCGGCGCGCAGTTCACGATCGCGGGGGTGAAGCCGGTGATCGTCCCGGGCTCGATCGTCCTCGCGCTCGGCGTCTCCGTGGCGATCGGGCTCTTCTTCGGCGCCTACCCCGCCGGCCGGGCCGCGCGGCTCCGCCCGATCGAGGCCCTCCGGTTCGAGTGACGAGTGTCAGGGAGTTGCATGTGAGCAGGGACAGGGACGAGGAGATCCTGGCGTCGTCGCCGTTCGAGGAGGACTTCCAGAGCGCGCTCGCCGCGCGGGCGGCGCGCGGGCGTCCCTCGAAGGTCACCCTGGCGCTCGCGGCGGGCCTCCTCCTCGTGGCGGGCGTGCTCATCGGGATCCGGCTCCACGCCTCCTTCGGGCCGCAGGACGCGGCGCGGCCGCTGCAGGGCGCGGCCGTGAACCGGTTCGGCGCGCCGGGCGGGGCGGGGCCCGGCCCCGGCGGGATGGGGCAGCCCGGCGGCCAGGCCGGGGCGGACGACCGCGCCGGCTGGTACGGCCGGCGGGGCGGGCCCGGCGGAGCCGGTCCGGTGACCTTCGGCACGGTCACCAAGGTCGAGGGCGACACGGTCTACGTGCGCACCATGGACGGCCGCGAGGTCACGGTGCGGACGAGCGAGGGCACCCGGATCCGGGTGAGCAGGCCCGGCAAGGTCACCGACCTCGAGGCCGGCACCACCGTGGTGGTCTCCGGGTCGGCCGGCGCCGACGGCACGGTGACCGCCACCTCGATCAGCGAGAACCCGATGATGGGCCGGAGGCCCGGATCATGACCGCGAGGAGCCGCGTGCTCGTCGTCGAGGACGACCCGGGCATCAGGGAGCTGCTCAGGGAGGGCCTGCGGCACGCCGGGTTCGAGGTGATCGCCACCGCGACCGGCCGGGAGGCGGAGTGGCAGGCCAACCGGTCCCGCCCCGACCTCGTGCTGCTCGACGTGATGCTCCCCGACATCGACGGCCTGCTCCTCGCCGAGCGGCTCGTCCACGCCATCGGGCCGGTTCCCGTGGTGTTCGTCACCGCCCGGGACTCGACCGCGGACAAGGTCGCCGGGCTGGCCCGGGGGGACGACTACGTGACCAAGCCCTTCCGGATGGAGGAGCTGATCGCGCGGATCCAGGCGGTGCTCCGCCGCTCCCGCGGCTGGGACGCGCCCCGCCCCAGGCTCACCGTCGCCGACCTCGAACTGGATGAGGAGACCCGGGAGGTGTGGCGGGCGGGCCGGCCGATCCGGCTCTCGCCCACCGAGTTCAGGCTCCTGCGCTACTTCATGATCAACCAGGGCCGGGTGCTGTCGAAGGCGCAGATCCTCGACCACGTCTGGAACTACGACTTCCGAGGCGACGCCAACATCGTCGAGTCGTACGTCTCCTACCTGAGGCGCAAGATCGACACGACGGAGCCGAAGCTCATCCACACGCTCCGCGGCGTGGGGTACGTGCTCCGCCCGCCGCGGGAGTGAGGCCCGCAGGCCCGCTCCCGCTCGCCGTGCTCCTCCGCGCCCGGCCGGCCGGCGCCGGTCGGGCGGCGCCTGATTCGAGCCCTTTCCGCTGGGAAAGGCGGGGGTATGGGGGCTCGTGAGGAGCTGGCCGCGGTGCTGCGCAGCCTGCGCCACCTCCTGGATCAGAACCTCTTCCCGCTGGCGATCGGGGACGTCGCCGCGGACCGCCGCGCGCAGCAGGAGCTGCGCGGGCAGATCGACGACTACCTCCTGCCCCGGCTCGCCGCCCTCGACGCGCCGCTGCTCGCCGTGGTCGGCGGATCGACCGGGGCGGGGAAGTCGACCCTGGTCAACTCGCTCGCCGGCGCCGACGTCACCGAGCCCGGCGTGCTCCGGCCCACCACGCTCGCCCCGACCCTGGTCGCCAACCCGGCCGACGCCGAGTGGTTCACCGCCCCGCACATCCTGCCCAAGCTGCCCCGGGTCACCGGGCCCGGCCGGGCGGAGCCCGGCACGCTCCGCATCGCCACCGCGGACCGCCTGCCGCCCGGGCTCGCCCTGCTCGACGCGCCGGACATCGACTCGGTCGTCACCGCCAACCGGGAGCTCGCCGCCGAGCTGCTCGCCGCCGCCGACCTGTGGCTGTTCGTCACCACGGCGGCCAGGTACGCCGACGAGGTGCCGTGGAGCTTCCTGCGCACCGCCCGCGACCGGTGCACCGCGTGCGCGATCATCCTGCAGCGGGTGCCGTACGACGCCGAGGGGCCGGTGACCACCGACCTCCGCCGGCTGATCACCGCGAACGGCCTGGCCGGCACCCCGCTGTTCATCGTGCCCGAGCTGGCGCTCCCCTCCGAGCGGGCGCGGCTGCCCGGCTACGCCGTACAGCCGATCTCCGACTGGCTCACCGGGCTGGCCGCGGACGCCGGCAGCCGGGCCGCCGTGGTGCGGAAGACCCTGAACGGCGCGCTGGACAGCCTCGCCACCCGGCTGCCCGCGCTCGCCGACGCCGTCGACCGGCAGCGGGCCGGGATCACCGAGCTGCGTGCCGTCGTGGAGCACGCCTACCTGGCGGCGCTCGCCGCGTTCGACGAGGGCATGCGGGACGGCCTGCTGCTCCGCGGCGAGGTGATGACCCGCTGGCAGGACTTCGTCGGCACCGGCGAGCTGATGCGGTCGCTGCAGTCCCGGATCGGCCGGCTCCGGGATCGGATCACCGCGGCCTTCACCGGCCGGCCGCCGCCGGACCGGGAGCTGAGCGCGGCCCTGGAGAGCGGGATCGAGTCCCTGGTGCTCTCGGTCGCCGACCAGGCCGCGGAACGGGCCGTGGAGTCGTGGCTCGCCATGCCGGCCGGCCGTGACCTGCTCGAACGGGCCGGGGTGAGCATCGCCGGCCGGCTCGGCCGCTCGTCGGCCGACCTGCCGAGCCGTGCCGCCCAGGCCGTGCGGGCCTGGCAGGGGCACGTGCTCGACCTGGTCCGCTCGGAGGGCGCCGAGCGGAGAACGCTCGCCCGGGCCGCGTCGTTCGGGGTCAACAGCCTCGGCGTGCTGCTCATGCTCGCCGCGTTCTCCGCCACCGGCGGCATCACCGGGGTCGAGGTCGGCATCGCCGGCGGCACCGGGGCGGTGAGCCAGAAACTCCTCGAGGCGATCTTCGGCGATCAGGCGGTGCGCGCGCTCACCCAGCAGGCCCGCGAGGACCTGCGCCGCCGGGTCCAGCGGCTGCTCGACGCGGAGCGCGCGCGGTTCACCTCGCTGCTCGACGGGGTCGGGCCGCCTCCGGACACCGGTGCCCGGCTCAGGGAGGCGGCGAGAGCCGTACGGGGGAGGGGGCCGCTGTGAGGCGCCGGCGCAGACCGCTCGACGACCGGATCACCGCGCTCGCCCAGGCGGCCGACCTCGCGGAGGGCCGGGTCGACCCCGTGCTCGTCGGCCGGGCCCGCGAGGTGGTCGCGCGGGCCGGCGCCCGGCGGGGCCTGTCCCTGCGCCACACCGTGGCCGCCGTGGCCGGGGCGACCGGGAGCGGCAAGTCCTCCCTGGTCAACGCGCTGGCCGGGGCGGAGCTGGTCGAGGTGGGCGTGACCCGGCCCACCACGGCGAAGGCCCAGGCCGTGGTCTGGGGCCCCGAGGGTTCCGGGCCGCTGCTCGACTGGCTCGACGTGCCGCTCCGCCACACCGTGGGCGCGAGCGTGGCGGACGCCGAGGAGCAGAGCGGGCTCATCCTCCTCGACCTGCCGGACCACGACTCGATCATGCTCTCCCACCGGCTGGAGGTCGACCGGCTGGTCGCCGTGGTGGACCTGCTGATCTGGGTGCTCGACCCGCAGAAGTACGCGGACGCCGCGGTGCACGAGCGCTACCTGCGGCCGCTCGCCCGGCACCGCGACGTGGTGATCGTCGTGCTCAACCAGATCGACCGGTTGCCCGGGCCCGCCGTGTCCCGGTGCCTCGCCCACCTGCGGCGGCTGCTCGCCGCCGACGGCCTGACCGACGTGCCGGTGCTGGGCGTCTCCGCGCGCAGCGGCGAAGGCATGGCCGAGCTTCAGGCCCTGCTCAACGAGCGGGTGACCCGGCGGACCGCGTGGGCGGCGCGGCTCGCCGCCGACGCGGCCACGGCGGCCCTCGCGCTCCGCGGTCACGCGCCGCCGGCCGGCGCCGCATCCGGCGCGGCCGGGGTGCCGCGGGCGCGGGTGGGCGCGCTGGTGCGGGCGCTCGAGCAGGCCGCGGCCGTCCCCGTGGTGGTGAACGCGGTCGCCAAGGCGCACCGGCACCGCTCCGCCACCGCGACCGGCTGGCCGGTGACCCGGTGGCTGCGCCGGCTGCGCCCGGACCCGCTGCGCCGCCTCGGCCTCACCCGCTCCCCGGCGGGCCGTACCTCCCTGCCTCCCGCGACGTCCGTGCAGGTCGCGGCGGTAGACGCCGCGGTGCGCGAGCTCGGCGCCGCAGCGGCGGACGGCGTGCCCGAGCCGTGGGCCACCGCGGTGCGGCACGCGGCCCGCTCCCGGGAGGGGGAGCTGGCCGACGCCCTCGACCGGATGGTCGCGGTCTCGGCCGAGACGCGGGCGCCCCGGTGGTGGCGGGCCGCCGGGGCGCTGCAGTGGCTGCTCGCCGGTGCCATGCTGCTCGGCGCGCTCTGGCTGCTCGGGCTCTTCGTCCTCGACTGGCTCAGGCTGCCGCCGCCCCCGACGCCCACCGCCGGCGAGCTGCCCTGGCCGACCGTGCTGCTCCTCGGCGGGGCGGTGCTCGGCGTGCTCGTCGCCCTGCTCTGCCGCCTCGCCTCCTGGTTCGGCGGGTGGCGCCGGGCGCGCAAGGCGGCGCGGGCGCTCCGCGCCGGGGTGGAGCGGATCGCCGGTGAGCTCGTGGTCGAGCCGATCGAGGCCGAGCTCCGGCGCTACCGCCGGTTCCTGGAGCAGGTGGAGGTCGCCGCGGCCCGCTGACCCGCGGCCGAGCGCGTCACCCGGTGGCGTGCGCCGGAAGTGAAGAGAGCCACCCCGGCCGCTGGGAGCGGCACTCCGTGCCCAGAAGAACGGGGTGCCGTCCCGGAAATGTCCGTGGGAGAGCGGGACCCGGTGGCGCGCCCGGGAGATCAGGACTGCTCGGGCCGGGGGACGACCTGGGTCTTCTCGGTGTCCCTCACGGCGGCGCCGAGATCGGGCCGGCCGGCCTCGAGCGAGCGGGGCGCCCGCTCGGAGTCCTCCGCCTCGGCCTTCGCGTCCGCGGCCGCCCGCTCCGCCTCGGCGACCGCCTCGCTGCTCTTGGCATCGCGCTCGGGCGCGCGGGTGGCCGGCGAGCTGGGCAGCCGCTCCGTGAACGCCCTGGCGAGCGTGTTGAGCGCGGACGTCACCTCGCTCGGGATCACCCACACGGTGTTGCCCTCGCCCTGCGCGAGCTGGGGGAGCACCTGGAGGTACTGGTAGGCGAGGAGCTTGGGGTCGGGGTCGTTGCGGTGGATCGCCTGGAACACCTCGTCGATCGCCTGCGACTGGCCCTCCGCCTTGAGGATCAGCGCGGTCCGCTCACCCTCGGCGCGCAGGATCGCGCTCTGCTTCTCACCCTCGGCCGTGAGGATCTTCGCCTGGCGCTGGCCCTCCGCGGTGAGGATCGCGGCGCGCTTGTCCCGCTCGGCCCGCATCTGCTTCTCCATCGCCTCCTTGATGGACTTCGGCGGGTCGATGGCCTTGATCTCGACGCGGTTGACCCGGATGCCCCACTTGCCGGTGGCCTCGTCGAGCACGCCGCGGAGCTGGCTGTTGATGATGTCCCGGGAGGTGAGCGTCTCCTCCAGGTCCATGCCGCCGACGACGTTCCGCAGCGTCGTCACGGTGAGCTGCTCAACGCCCTGGATGAAGTTGGCGATCTCGTACTCCGCCGCCCGCGGGTCGATGACCTGGAAGTAGATGACGGTGTCGATGTCGACGACGAGGTTGTCCTCGGTGATCACCGGCTGCGGCTTGAACGAGACGACCTGCTCACGAAGGTCGATCATCGGCCGGACCCGGTCGATGAAGGGGATGACGAAGTTCAGCCCGGGGCCGAGGGTCCGGTAGTACCGGCCCAGCCGTTCGACGTTCGCCGCCCTCGCCTGGGGCACGATGCGGACCGCGCGCAGCACCGTGAACACCACGATCAGGACGACGACGATGCCGGCGATCAAAGCTCCGTCCATGCTCACTCCCGCGGGTAGACGAGGGCGGTGGCCCCCTCGATCTGGATGACGTCGACC
Organism: Thermobispora bispora DSM 43833; assembly: GCF_000092645.1. Classification (NCBI taxonomy): domain Bacteria; kingdom Bacillati; phylum Actinomycetota; class Actinomycetes; order Streptosporangiales; family Streptosporangiaceae; genus Thermobispora; species Thermobispora bispora. Next base: position 3,817,201 of record NC_014165.1, on the reverse strand, counting down.
GTTGTGCCGGCCGGGATGACGAGGCTCTCGTCGTACGCGCGTGCGGACCACTCCTCGCCGCCGATCCGCACCCTGCCGTCGTGGGCGGTGACCTCCTTGATCACGTACGCGGGCTTGCCGATGAGGGCGGACACCCCGAACCGCTGCGGCGCCGGCTGCCGGAGGAGCCGCCGTGCGATGGGCCGCACCACCACGATCCCGGCGGTCGAGGCGGCGGCGAACACGAGGAGCTGGGCGCCCAGCGGCAGCCCGAGGAGCGCGATCCCTGCGGTGAGCAGCGCGGCGGCGCCGAGTATCCCCAGGGCCGCCGTGAGGGTGAAGATCTCCGCGATACCGAGCAGCGCCGCGATGATGAGCCACACGAGCCACAGGTCCATTGCCGTCCGCCTCCACCATGCTGAACGGAACGGCCCACGGTGGGGGTTCCCTTAACCCCCACCGTATATCTCTCCGGCGTTCGATCCACCTTGCCCTGGGGACAGGCTTTCCGGTACCCGGGGTCCGTCTCCGGGCGCGGCCCGGCGCGGGGATCGGCCGGCCCGGCGGTGTTCCGGGGCGCACCCGGCCGGGGCCGCCGGCGGTCGCCGGGTGCCGGGGACGCGCCGCCGGGCGGTCGCGCGCGCCGTCTCGCCGGTGCCGCCGCCCCGCGGTTCGCGCCCGGCGTGCCGGACTCTCCCCGGGCCCGCCTCGCCGTACGGCAGGCTCTGGCGAGGGCCTCCACCGCCGGCGGTGGATGCGGCCGGGTGACGGAGATCGCCGCCCGACCGCCGCCCTCACGTGGTCCAATGAGATCAGGCGGATGACCGCGCGACGAGGAGGCTCGACGTGACCGGTTGGGTCGGCGACATCGAGAAGACCACCGTGGCGAACACGACGTTCCGGACGGCGCTGTTCACCGGCGAGCGGCTCCAGCTCACCGTGATGAGCCTGCGGCCCGGCGAGGAGATCGGGCTCGAGGTGCACGAGCACACCGATCAGTTCATCCGCGTGGAGAAGGGGAAGGCGCGGCTCACGTTCGGCAAGTCCCGGGAGACCGTGGACGAGACCCACGAGCTGGACGAGGACTGGGCCGCGGTCATCCCGGCCGGCACCTGGCACAACGTCGTCAACATCGGCGACGGCGAGCTCAAGCTCTACTCGCTGTACGCTCCGCCGGAGCACCCGGACGGCACCGTGCACGTCACCAAGGCGGACGCCGAGGCCGCCGCATCCTGAGCCGGACCGGCCGGGCGGGGACTCCGCGCACCGCCCGGGCCGGTGGCCGTACCGGGTCTGCAAGGTGGGGGCCGGCCCTCGGCCACTTCCTCGTGGAGCGGCCGGGTGCGGGGACGGGGCCGGGATCAGACGCGGTCCCGCATCGGCTCGCCGGTGTCCGAACCCGCGCGGGCATCCTCGGACGGGCCGCGGGGCGCGGCCTGACCGGAGTCCGCTGCGGCCGCGTCCCGTCCGGGAAGCGTGAGGGAGAGCAGCGCGGCGAGCGCGGCGAAGGCGGTGGACCACCAGAAGGTTCGGTGGTAGGCCGTCATGAGATCGCCGGATCCGGTGACGGCGTACTGCAGGATCACGGCGGTGACGGCGGTGCCGAACGAGCCGCCGATCTGCTGGGCGATGCGGACGAGCGCGCTGGCGTGCGCGACCTGCTCCCGGCCGAGGCCGAGATAGGCGACGGCCATGACCGGCACGGTGACGGCGCCGAGACCGATCCCCCGTAGCAGGAGCACGCCGGCGAGAACCCACGGGCTCGCGTGGGCGTCGGCGTACGCGAAGGGAAGCGTGGCCGCGGCGACGATGAGGAACCCGGTGACGGTGACGATCCGGGCCCCGATCCGGTCGGTGAGCCGTCCGGCGAGCGAGCGGCTCAGCAGGGTCCCGATCCCCTGCGGGATGAGCGCGATTCCGGCGTCGAGGGCCGACGTGGCGCGGACCTGCTGGTAGAACAGCGGCAGCAGGAAGAGGGCCCCGTAGAGGGCGAAGCCGGAGAAGAAGAGCACCGCCGAACCGGACGAGGTCGGGCGGTGGGTGAAGAGCCGGAGGTCCACCAGCGGGTCGGTACGGCGGGCCGCGTACAGGCCGAACGCGACGAGGAGGACCACACCGCAGATCAACGGGACGAGCACCCGGGCGTGTCCGACCCCTCCGTCCGAGGCCTCGGACAGGCCGAGGAGGAGCGCGGCGATACCGGGCGCCAGCAGGGCGAGCCCGGCGACGTCCTGGCGCGGCCGCGAGGACGGCTCGTCCCGCTCGAGGAACAGCGCGGCCAGCACGAACCCGGCGACGCAGAACGGAATGTTGATCCAGAACATCCACCGCCAGCTCAGGTGGGTGAGGATCAGGCCGCCGGCGAGCGGGCCGAGGATCGGCCCGAGCAGTGCGGGCAGCGAGATGATCGACGTCACCCGGCCGAGCAGCCGGCCTCCCGCGGCGTGGACGATCAGTGTCGTCATCACCGGCAGCATCAGCCCGCCGCCGATGCCCTGGACGACCCTTCCGGCGATGAGCGCGGGCGCGTTCCAGGCGGCGCTGGCGGCCACCGATCCGGCCAGGAAGACCACCAGGGAGAACAACCACACGCGCTTGCCGCCGAACCGGGCCGTCGCCCACGTGCTCAGCGGCACGGTCATCCCGAGCGCGAGCAGGTAGGCGGTGGTGACCCACTGCACGGTGGCGACCGTGGTGTGCAGGTCGGCCGCCAGGGAGTGCAGTGCCACGCCGACGATGGTGGTGTCGAAGACGACGGCGAGGATCCCGAAGATCAGGACTCCCGCGGTCTTGAGCACCTTTGGATCGAGTCGTTCGCTGCCCGCCATGCAATGCTCCCCGATAAGAGTCACGAATGTCTCTTACGGAGACGATAGGCTGTGCCGATAAGAAACACAAATGACCCTTATGGAGCGTCGTCCGTGACGGAGGGACCGAATCGGCGCCGACGCGGCAAGGCGCTTGAGGACGCGCTGCTCAGTGCCGCATGGGAGGAGCTGTCCGAGGCCGGGTACGGCGCGCTGACCATGGAGCGCGTGGCCGTGCGCGCGGGCACCAGCCGCGCGGTGCTCTACCGCCGCTGGCCGGGGAAGGCCGATCTCGCCATCGCGGCCATCCGGCACCACGTCGAGACCAACCCGCTCCCCGTCCCGGACACCGGCAACCTGCGTGATGACCTCATCGCGCTGCTGCGGTCGATGACCCGCCGGCGGGGCGAGCTGGCCGCCATGATCGGTGCGCAGCTCGGCGGCCTGTTCGCCGAGGCCGGGACGACCCCCGCCGAGCTCCGCGAGCTCATCATGAGGGGCAACCGGTCCTCGTCCCGGCGCGTGTACGAGCGGGCGGCCGAACGCGGCGAGCTCGACCCGGAGCGCATCCCGGAGCACGTGCTCGCCATGCCGTTCGACCTGGTGCGGCACGACATGCTCATGACCTTCGAACCCGTCCCGGATGAGCGGATCACCGCGATCGTGGACGAACTGTTCCTGCCGCTCGTCGCCCACTACGGTGCGGCGAGCCGGCCGAAGAGCGGCCGGGGAGCGCGCTCGGGAGGACGGGTGTGACGTTCAGCGCACGGCCGGCGGTCGCGGGAAGAGACGTGTGAATTTCGCCATATCCGGAAGCGTGCGGCGGCCGCCGCGGGGAGCGGAGCGGGGCGGATGCCCGCGGTCATCCCAGGGTCCGAACGGGAGACGCCCGTATGCCCCGGTCCTGGGTAGCGAATATGCTGCGAGCAGACCCTTTGCCCACGTCACCGGAGGAGTGCGTCCATGCCGAAGGGGTTCCTCGGCGAGCTTGTCCTGTGGATGATCCCCGTGGTCATCCTGGTCGCGGTCGCCCTTATGGTCGCCGCGCCCGCGTAATGACCTGCGACTGAAACGGGGCCGGATCGCGTTGCGGTCCGGCCCCTTTCCATTGCGCACAACCGCCTCCTCGTGGCCTGTCAAGCCTTCTGACCAGCGCAATTGACTCGGGCGAAATTGCACAGACCAGTCCTGCCACGTATTGCCACGCCCAATATTGATCAATTGGTAAGGATCATGTGATACTTCGCGAATGTCGTGATCATCGCGTGGCAGGAGTGAGTCGATGTCCGTCGAGACTGCCGTGCAACCGGCGAAGAAGGTGCGAACGATCCCCTTCTATCGACTACTTGTGAAGAACCCTCACGATCCGATCGCCGCGTTCGAAGAGGTGGGTCGCATAGTAAAAGGCGAGCTGGTCCGCCTGAACATGGGGCCCTTCAAGCCCTTCTTAGTGACCTACCCCGATCACGTGCAGCACGTGCTGCGCCTCAACCAGCCGAACTACGTCCGCGAGGGCATGTTCTGGGATCCGATCAAGCCCATGATCGGGGACGGCATCCTCTCGGACGGGCCCAACTGGGCCGAGAGCCGCCGCCTTCTTCAGCCGTTGTTCACGGCCAAGTACGTCGATTCACTCACCGATGAGATGTCCCGGATTATATCCGAGCAGATCGACAGCCGGATACGACCGGGCGAACCCTTCGACATCGCGAAGAAGACCGCCGAGATCGTCCAGACCATCGTGGTCCGGCTCTTCTTCGGCGACAAGATCTCCAAAGAGGACATCGCACGGCTCATCCCCGCGTACGAGACCGGGGTGACCGCCACCGCGCCCCGGATCGTCCTGCCCTTCGTGCCGCAGTCCATCCCGCTCCCCGGGGACCGGGCCTTCCGCAACTGCGTCAAGACCATCGACGAGGTGATCTACCCGCGCATCCACGCCGCCCGCGCCGAGCTCGATGAGAGCAAGAACGTGGTGTCGGCGATCTGCCGCGCCCGGCGCGACGACATCGGGCCCGAGGGCGACCGGCGGATCAGGGACGACGTGGTCGGCATGCACGGCGCGTCCACCGAGACGTCGGCCACGGCGCTGACCTGGATGTGGGTGGCGCTGCACGCGTACCCGCACGTCGCCGAGCGCGTCTACGCCGAGATCGACGAGGTCGTGGGCGCGGGCCCGGTGCAGCCGTCGCACCTTCCCGACCTGCGGTACACGGAGATGTTCCTCCACGAGCTGCTCCGGCTCTACCCGTCGGGGTGGATCCTGCCGCGGCTGGCCAAGGAGACGGACGTCATCGACGGCGTCACCATCCCCGCCGGCTCCACGGTGGTGCTCAGCCCCTACCTCACGCACCGCCTCGAGGAGTTCTGGGAGCGGCCGCTCGAGTTCGACCCCGAGCGCTTCGCCCCGGGCAAGGAGCACGGCCGGCACCGGTGGGCGTACATCCCGTTCGGCGGCGGCCCGCACCAGTGCCTCGGCAAGTACCTCTTCTTCATCGAGGCCAAGCTCCTCCTCGCCGGCATCCTGAGCCGGTACCGTCCGATCCTCCACGCCAAGGGTGAGGTGAAGAAGCGGTTCGCGTCCTCCCTGCGGCCGGACAAGGGCCTGCAGATGACGCTGGTCGAGCGAACCCGGGCATGATCGCCCGTTCGTTCGGCCCGGCCGAGGCCGAGGCCGCCGGCCTCGGCCGGGCCTGCGCGGTCGCCGTGCGATCCGCACGGGAGCTCATGGCGACCGCCGAGGAGTACCCGGAGCTGTTCCCGCCCAAGCCGTTCGACGCCGCCTTCTTCAGCGGGCTGGCGCTCTCCAGCGCGTTCGGCTCGCCGTGGGCGGGCCCGGAGGAGCTGCGGGCGGTCAACCTCGCCTCGCTCTGCGTGTTCGCGGTGGACTGGCAGGCCGAGCGGGCGTCCACGGCGGGCGAGATGGACGGCCTGATCGCCCGCTGTCTCGCCGCGGCCGGCGGCGAGGCGGGCGGCACGCCGATCGCCCGCCTCATCGCCGGCCTCCGTGAGGAGCTGGCCGCGGCGTGCCCGTCGTTCGGCGAGCTGCAGCCGATCTGGGCCGGCCAGCTCCACCGCATGCTGCTCGCCATGGCCACCGAGCTGCGGTGGAAGCGCGAGGCGGCGCGGGTGACCCTCGACGACTACCTCGCCAACGCGGACGGCTGCGGGGCCTCGTTCGTGAACATCTCGCACTGGATCGCGACCGGTGATCCATGGACGCTCCGGAACCTGGCCGAGCTCCGCGAGGTGAGCGCGGAGGTGCAGCGGTACCTGCGCCTGCTCAACGACCTCGCGACCTCGGGCCGGGAGCGCGAGTGGGGCGACCTCAGCGCGCTGACCCTCGGCGCGGGCCGCGAGGAGGTGATCGAGCGGATGGCCGGCATCCTCGGCCGGTGCCGCGCCCTCCTCGAGCCGGTGCGCGCCGGGAGCCCGCGGGTCGCCGCCTACCTGGAGCGGCAGATCGGCTTCAACACCGGGTTCTACGGCGTGGCGGACTATTGGGGCGAGCTGTGAGCAAGATCGATCTATTGCTGGACGGGCCGGTCGATGTGGCCGAGGCGGCCGATGAGCTCATGCGGCAGCTCATGTCCCGGCCGTGGGGACATGTCTCACCGTCGATCTACGAGACCGGCCGGCTGGTGACGCTGGCTCCGTGGCTGGTGGGGCATGAGGAACGGGTGAACTACCTGATCGAGACCCAGCGCCCGGACGGGGCGTGGGGCGCGCTCGACGGGTACGCCCTCGTCCCCACGCTCAGCGCGACCGAGGCGCTGCTCTCGACGTACGTGCGGGGCGACGCCGGCGCGGACCCCGCGGTGGTGAGGGAGGCGGCCGTCCGCGGGCTGGGCTTCCTCTCCCGCCGGCTCACCGAGGTGACCGCGCTCACCCTGCCCGACACCCCCGCCATCGAGATCATCGTCCCGGCCCTGGTGGCCCTCATCAACACGCACCTGGAGAACCTGCCCGAGCTGGGCATCGCCCGCCTGCCGCTGCCCGCCGGGCTGAACGAGAGGCCGCTCACCCTGATCCGGCAGCGGCTCGCGTCGGGCACCGCGCTGCCGGAGAAGCTGCTGCACGCGCTCGAGGTCGCGGGGGACGCCGCGGCCGGTGCGCCCGCGGTGAGCCCGACCCCGATCGGGACCATCGGCGCCTCCCCGGCGGCGACCGCGGCGTGGCTCGGCGGTGAGGCACGGCCGGAGCCCGGGCACCACGCCCTGCGGCACCTCGAGGCGGTGGCGCAGCGGTACGGCGGGCCGGTCCCGGTCGGCCTGCCGATCACCGTGTTCGAGCGCGGCTGGGTGCTGAGCTGGCTGGGCCGGGCGGGGATCGAGTTCGAGGCGCCGCCCGAGATGCTCGCCGACCTGAGGTCGGCGATCGGCCCGTCGGGCACCCCGGCCGGTGTGGGGCTGCCCCCGGACGCGGACACCACCTCGGTCGCGCTGTACGCGCTGGCGCTGTTCGGCATGCCGCAGGAGCCGGAGTGCCTGTGGGCCTTCCAGACCCCGACGCACTTCTGCACCTGGCCGGGGGAAGACGGGCAGTCGGCGAGCGTGAACGCGCATGTGCTCGACGCCTTCGGGCAGTACGTGCGGGTGCGCCCGGCGGCGGCCGGCCGGTACGGGCCGGTGATGCAGCGGCTGTCGGCCTGGCTGTGCGAGCGGCAGCGGCCGGACGGAAGCTGGGAGGACCGCTGGCACGCCTCGCCGTACTACGCCACGGTCTCGTGTGCCCTCGCGCTATGGGAGTTCGGCGGCCCCGCCGCCCAGGAGGCGGTGCGCAGGGCGGTCGCCTGGGCGCTGCGGACCCAGCACGCGGACGGTTCCTGGGGCTGGTGGACCGGAACGGCCGAGGAGACCGCGTACGCGATGCAGCTCCTGCTGATGGCCGGCCGGGAGGAGGAGGCGGTGGTCGACGCGGCGGCGCGGGGGTACGCGTACCTGCGGAGCGCGGCCGACCTGGCCGAAGGCCCGCCGCTCTGGCACGACAAGGACCTCTATCTGCCGTTCGCGATCGTCCGGGCGGCCGTGCTGGCGGCCCTCCACCTGGCCCAGACCGACCCCCGGATCATGAAGAAGCTTCACCATTGTATGATCATCAAGGCATAAACCTGCTCGACATACCACATATTTCGGACATTTGCCCTAGTGCAATTCGTGAGTTGAGCAATTTTTGTACCCTTTGCTAGGGTGTCCGAGTTGTGGTCACTGTTATCAGAAGTTGATCGAGCGCATGCTGCGATGACCGATAGGTGGCCTTTGACGTGCTGAAACGCGCGTCAATTTGGCCTTTCGTGATTTCAGCTGGGTGGTAGTGCCGATGCGCGTTCGGAATTCGCGCGTGCGAGAGAAGGTCGTGGCCGTGCTGGTCTCTCTCGCGGCGCTATGGGCCTTCGCCGCATGGGTCACGGTCCGAGATGGTTTAAACCTTCTGGGCGCCACGACCATTGACAGCGGCGTGACGGCGCCGGCCGAGCCTCTCGTGGCCGACCTTCAGCGGGAGCGGCGGCTCTCGGCCATGCGGCTGGCCAGCCCGGGCAGAATCTCGCGCAAAGAGCTCGACGACCAGCGGGCCCGCACCGATGAGTCGCTCGAGGCGTTCCTCGAGTCCATCAGCGGCAACTCGGTGCAGCTCGCCGCGAGCGATGCCCTCAAATCCCGTCTCAAGGACACCGAGCGCCGGCTGAAGCACCTGGAGAGCGTACGCAAGGACGTGGACGCCGGCCGGACCGACCGGGCCGGCGTCGTCTCGGCGTACAACGACATCATCGACAGCTTCTTCCGCGTGTACGACGCGGTGGCGACGCTCGACGACGAGCAGGTCGCCAAGGACGGCCGCACGCTCAGCTCGATGTTCCACGCGCTCGAGTTCCTCTCCCGGGAGGACGCGGTCGTCTCCGCGGCGATCGTGGCGGGCCGGTTCACCGAGCGGGAGCATCGGCAGGTCACCGAGCTCGTCGGCCTCTACCGGTTCATCCTCGAGCAGGCGGCGGCCGAGCTGCCCGAGGCGGACAAGAAGGCCTACGAGGCGTGGCAGAGATCACCCGCCGTCCTGGCGCTGGGCACCCTCGAGGATCAGATCACCAACAGCCGGCAGTCCGGCCGGTACCCGTTCGTCACCGAGGCGCAGTGGCGCAACGCGGTCGACCCGGCGATGCAGGGCCTGGAGAAGGTCATCCTCAACGCCGGTGACGCGCTGGTGGAGCGGGCCGCCCCGGTCGCCGTCGGCGTGGTCGTCCGGCTGGTGCTCGCCGGCCTGCTCGGCCTGGTCGCGGTCATCGCGTCGGTCATCCTCTCGATCACCACGGCCCGCCACCTCGTCCGGCAGCTCGAGAAGCTCCGCACCGCCGCGCTCGAGCTCGCCAACGAACGGCTGCCCAGCGTGGTCCAGCGGCTCGCCATGGGCGAGAAGGTGGACGTCGAGGCGGAGGCGCCCAGGCTCCGGTACGGCGACGACCTGATCGGCCAGGTGGGCGAGGCCTTCAACAAGGTGCAGGAGACCGCGATCCGGACCGCGGTCGAGGAGGCCGAGCTCCGGCAGGGCTTCCGCGAGATCCTACTCAGCCTGGCGCGCCGGACCCAATCCCTGGTCCACCGCCAGCTCTCCCTCCTCGACGTCATGGAGCGGCGCGAGTCCGATCCCGCCGGGCTCAAGGACCTGTTCCGCATCGACCACCTCGCCACCCGGATGCGGCGCAACGCGGAGAACCTCATCGTCCTCGCCGGCTCCACCCCGGCCCGGACCTGGCGCCGCGCGGTCGCCATGGTCGACGTGGTCCGCGGCGCCCTCGCCGAGGTCGAGGACTACACCCGGGTCAACGTGCTGCCGATGGGCGACGTCGCGCTCGCCGGGCGCGCCGTCGGTGACGTCATCCACCTGCTCGCCGAGCTCATCGAGAACGCGGTCTCGTTCTCCCCGCCGTACACCACCGTGCAGGTGAGCGGCCAGCTCGTCGCCGCCGGGTACGCGATCGAGGTCGAGGACCGCGGTCTCGGCATGACCCCCGAGGACCTCGAGGAGGCGAACCGCCGGCTGGCCGAGGCGCCGGAGTTCAACCTCTCGAGCACCGCCCGCCTGGGCCTCTTCGTGGTGAGCCGGCTCGCCGAGCGGCACAACATCCAGGTCTCGCTGAAGACATCGCCGTACGGGGGCACCACGGCGATCGTGCTCATCCCGCGCGATCTGGTGATCGACGGCGGGGAGCTCCGCACACCGGACGCGGAAGCGGCCTCGCGCGAGCCCAGGCCCGCCGCGGTCCCGCCCGAGCCGGTGCCCGCCCCGCGTCAGGAAGAGCAGCTTGCGGGCGCCCGCAGGATCGCGGTGGTGGACGCGCCCGAGGAGGTGGTCTCCGAACCAGCCCAGGAGGTGGTTCCCGTGCCGAGCGCACCCGAGCCCGAGCGGCCCACGCCCCCGGCCGCGTTCACCCCGTCTGGCCTGCCGTTCCGTGTCCCGCAGGCCAGCCTGGCGCCGGCGCTCGCCAAGGACCACATCTTCGAGGAGGTCGATAGGGACGAAGACGAACGCTCGCCGGAGGAGATCCGCCGGATCATGGGCGCCTTCCAGATGGGCACCAAGCGGGGCAGGTCTGAGGCGGCGAAGCTGATCGGTGAAGGGAAGGACGATCGATGACCCAGAAGACGGACGCGTCAGCGGACCTGGCATGGCTGCTCGACGACCTCGTCGAGCGGGTGCGCGAGGTGGAGCACGGAATTGTCCTCTCCGCTGACGGCCTGCTCCTCGCCAGCTCGAAGGGCTTGCACCGGGAGGACGCCGAGCACCTCTCCGCGGTGGCCTCCGGGCTGCAGAGCCTGGCGCGCAGCGTGGGCGAGCGCTTCCAGGGCGGTGCCGTACGGCAGACCATCGTCGAGATGAAGTCCGCCTACCTCATGGTCACCATGGCCGGCCAGGGCGCCTGTCTCGCGGTGCTGTGCTCCGGCGACGCCGACATCGGCCTGGTGGCGTACGAGATGGCGATGCTCGTCGCCCGGGTGGGGCAGTACCTCACCTCGCCCGCCAGGACCACAGGGAGTGAGGCCCAGCGATGAGCGGACAGTGGAACCCCGAGGAGGAGTGGCTGGTCGACGCGCCGACCATACGGCCGTACGTCATCGCGCGCGGGCGCACCGAGGCGCAGGACCGGTTCGACCTCGTCTCCCTCGTCGTGACCATCCGGCCCACCACCGGGAACGAGGTCGGCCTCGACCCCGAGCATCAGACCATCGTGCGGCTCTGCCGCAGGCCGCTCTCCGTCGCCGAGATCGCGGCCCGGATGGACCTGCCCGCGGGCATCGTGCGGGTGCTCCTCGGCGACCTGTACGACCGGGGATACATCGCCGTCCAGCAGCCTCAGCCTGAGACGGACATGCTCGACGAGAGGATGTACAAGGCGGTGCTCGATGGCCTACGCGCGCTCTGACCAGCCGAAGATGCCGCGGGCGATCAAGCTCCTGATCGCCGGTGGCTTCGGGGTCGGCAAGACCACCATGGTGGGCGCGGTGTCAGAGATCCGGCCGCTGCGCACGGAGGAGACGCTCACCGACCGGAGCGTCGGCGTCGACGACCTCGCCGGCGTGGAGTCGAAGTCCACCACCACCGTGGCGATGGACTTCGGCCGCATCACCATCAACGACGAGTTCGTGCTCTACCTGTTCGGCACCCCCGGCCAGGAGCGGTTCTGGTTCCTCTGGGACGACCTGTCCCGCGGCGCGCTCGGCGCCGTGGTGCTCGCCGACACGCGGCGGCTCGCCGACTGCTTCCCCTCCGTGGACTACTTCGAACGGCGCGGCACCCCGTTCGTGGTGGCGGTCAACTGCTTCGAGGGCGCTCCCGTTCACGACCTCGACGAGGTGAAGCTCGCGCTCAACCTCAAGGAAGACGTCCCGGTCATCTACTGCGACGCCCGCAAGCGGGAGTCCGGCAAAGAGGTTCTCATCACCCTGGTCAAGCACGCGTACCAGAAGCGCACGGCCGTCAAGGTCGGCTGACCCGCTGCGCGTCAGGCCGGACGCCGGGTCCGTACCGCGGTCCGGCGCCGGTGGCCCGGGTCATGGGCGCCGTGCGCGGCTACACCGCGCCGCGCGGCGCCGGATCCATCCGTTGTCACGGCCGCGCCGTACCCCGATGCGCGGCCCTTCGCGGTCCCCGATGGGCGCCCGATCGGCACGGGCGCCGTCGCCGCCATCCCCGGCCGGTCCCGGATCCGCCGTGCCCTCCGGCGGCGCACGCCGCATGCCGCCCGGCCCCGCCGGCCGCGCATGCCCCGCCCGGACCGCCCGGTGCGCACCGCGCACCGCCGCTCGATCCACTGGACCGCACCGGCTTCCGCCGGTGCGTCTGTCACCCCCCGCTCCGAACGGACTCGGACACGCCGTGCCTGGACGGCGGGCACGCGGCGCCGGCCGCGCCGCCCGCCGGGCGCCCGGGGCGAGATGCCCGGGTGTCCCATGCCGTCCATTGCACGGCGTGTTTCGGTTTTATGCGCTCTTTGCCCGTGCCTATCCGCTTCGAGTAACAGCTCAACAACAGGTGTTGATCTGATATCCGCACGCTTGTAACGTCAGGGCCATCACAGAAACTATCGGTAAACCTCCGAAAGTTTCGGAGTGGGAGGAGCCGTCGTGAAGTGGATCCGGCGAACCGCGTTACTGTGTGCTGCCGTCTTGGCCATCGGGGGGTGTGGCGGAGCGGGGGGCGATGACGGCGGAGGCGGCTCGTCCGACTCGAAGAAGGTGACCATCGAGTTCTGGAACATCGCGACCAACGAGCCGCTGAAGAGCGTCTTCGCCAACGCGATCCGCGACTTCCAGGCCAAGCACCCGAACATCGAGATCAAGAACGTCGCGATCGAGAACGACGCGTTCAAGTCCAAGCTCACCACCACCATGCAGTCCGGGAAGGCCCCGGACATCTTCCACACCTGGGGCGGCGGCGTGCTCAAGCAGCAGGCCGACGCCGGTCTGGTCAAGGACGTCACCGAGGACATCGCCTCCTGGCCCCAGAAGTTCACCAACGCGGCCATCGCGCCCTACCAGTTCGACGGCAAGACCTACGCCGTCCCGCACGACATCGGCATGGTGGGCATCTGGTACAACAAGGCCCTCTTCAAGAAGGCCGGGATCGAGCAGCCGCCGGCCACCTGGTCCGAGTTCATCGAGGCCGTCAAGAAGCTCAAGGCCGCCGGCATCACCCCGATCGCCCTCGCCGGTAAGGCGAAGTGGCCGGGCCACTACTACTGGTCGTACCTCGCGATGCGCATCGGCGGTCTCGACGCCCTCAAGCAGGCCGCGGAGACCAAGGACTTCACCGACCCCGCCTTCATCGAGGCCGGCCGGAAGCTCAAGGAGCTGGTGGACCTCGAGCCGTTCCAGAAGGGCTTCCTCGGCGCCGCGTACGACACCGCCGACGGCCAGGCCGCGACCATGGGCAACGGCAAGGCGGCGATGGAGCTGATGGGCCAGTGGGCTCCCTCGGTCCAGTCCTCCGCCGGTAAGGGCATCGGCGACGACCTCGGCTTCTTCCCCTTCCCGGCCGTCGAGGGCGGTAAGGGCACCAACACCGAGGCGCTGGGCGGCGGTGGCGGCTTCGCCGTCGGCGCGGAGGCTCCGCCGGAGGCCCTCGAGTTCCTCAAGTTCCTCACCGAGGAGACCGAGCACCGCAAGGCCGTCGAGTCCGGCGGTGTCCTCCCCGTGCTCCAGGGTGAGGAGGACGCGGTGAAGGACCCGAACCTCGCCGAGGTGGCGAAGCACCTCGCCGCGACCACCGGCTTCCAGCTCTACCTCGACCAGGCCTTCCCGCCGGCGGTCGGCCAGGAGGTCAACGACAGCGTGGCCGAGCTGATCGCCGGGACCGAGACGCCCGAAGGTGTGGCCAAGGCCATCACGGAGACCGCGAAGTCGGAGTAAGAGTCGAGTGAACGCGATACGACCCCGGAGCCGCCGCGCGCGGCTCCGGGGATCCCTCACGATCCTGGCATTCATACTGCCCGCGCTGGCGCTGTTCTGCATGCTGGTGCTGACGCCGATCATCGTCGGCTTCTACACCAGCCTGTTCAAGTGGAACGGCCTGGGTGGTCTGCCGCGTGACTTCGTAGGCCTCGACAACTACACGCGGCTCTTCGCCGACCCGGTGTTCTACGGCGACCTCTGGCACACCGTCGTCCTGGTCGTGCTGTCGCTGGTGATCCAGCTGCCGCTCGCCTTGGGCATCGCGCTGCTGCTCAACCAGCGGCTGCGGGGCCGGGCCTTCTACCGGGTAGTGTTCTTCGCCCCGTACGTCCTGTCGGAGGCGATCACCGCCGTCCTCTTCATGCTGATCCTCTCGCCGAGCGTCGGCCTGGCCAACCAGATCCTCGGCATCGTCGGGCTCGATGGCCTGGAGTGGTTCGCCGATCAGTCGACGGTGCTGCTGTCGCTCTTCCTCGTGATCACGTGGAAGTACTTCGGTCTCCACATGATCCTCTACCTCACCGGGCGGCAGGCCATCCCGCGGGAGATCATCGAGGCCGCCCAGATCGACGGCGGCAACGCGTGGCAGGTGTTCCGCCGCGTCACCCTGCCGCTGCTCGGGCCGACGATCCGCATCAGCATCTTCCTCTCGGTCATCGGGACCATCCAGCTCTTCGACCTGGTGTGGATCATCACGGAGGGCGGCCCGTCGCATGCGTCGGAAACCCTGGCCGTCACGATGTACCAGTTCGGTTTCAAGCGCTTCCAGGTGGGCTACGCGAGCGCGATCAGCGTGGTGATGTTCCTGCTGAGCCTCGTGTTCGCGCTCGGCTACCAGCGCTACGTGATGCGCCGCGACCTTGAAGGAGCCACGACCGTGCTGCGAGAACAGCGATGAGCGGAGCCCGTCACGCAAGGCCAAAGGCGATCATCCGGTTCCGCGGTGCCCTGCTGCAGGTGATCGCCCTGACGCTCGCCTCCTTCGTCATCGTCCCGTTGGTGTACGGGGTGCTGGGTGGGTTCAAGGACACCTCACAGCTCTCCACCAACGCCTTCGGGCTGCCCGATCCGTGGGTTCCGGAGAACTACACGGACATCCTCGCCTCGGACACGTTCTGGCGGCAGCTCTGGAACAGCACGTTCATCGCGCTGGCCACGACGATCCTCGTGGTGGCGGCGTCCGCGCTGGCCGCCTTCGTGCTCGCGAGGTTCTCCTTCCGGGGCCGGGAGCTGCTGTTCACCCTGTTCGCCACCGGGCTGATGTTCCCGTTCGCCGTGGCGATCCTCCCGCTCTTCGTCCTGCTGCGGATGTTCGGGCTCCTGGACAACCCGCTCGGGGTGATCTTGCCGCAGGTGGCCTTCGGTCTGCCGATGACCATCATCATCCTGCGCGGGTTCTTCCGCTCGATCCCGATCGAGATCGAAGAGGCGGCGATCATCGACGGGTGCAGCCCGTTCGGGTTCTTCTGGCGGATCCTGCTGCCGATGGCCCGGCCGGCCCTCGCCACGGTGTCGGTGCTGGCCATCGTGTCGAGCTGGAACAACTTCATGCTGCCGCTGGTCGTGTTCAACGACCCGAACCTCTGGACCCTCCCGCTCGGCGTGCAGCAGTTCCAGGGCCAGTACTCCTCGGAGACCGCGAAGGTCCTCGCCTACGTGGTGCTGGCCATGATCCCGGCCCTCGGCTTCTACGCCGTGGCCGAGCGCCAGCTCATCAGCGGGCTCACCGCGGGCGCGATCAAGGGTTGATCGCACAGGTTTCCGGCATGGCGTGCGGTCCGGCCCGCGCCATGCCGGCGAGGGGCGCCTCGCTCGCCCGTCCGCGCTCCCCGGGCGAGCGAGGCACCCCCACTCCAAGGGGGATCCCCTTGGCGTACGGTGGGACGGTGTGAAGCCGATCATCCGGGTCGCCCAGCGGGCGGATCTGCCGGCCGTGCGCAGCGGTATCGGGACGCACTTCGACCTCTTCACCCTGTGGCCGGGCTCCGTCGACTTCCTCGAGGCGGAGCTGGCGTTCGGGACGATCATCGTCGGCGAGGTCGGCGGTGCGATCGCCGGATTCGGGGGCACGCTGCGCCGGGGCCGGCTCACCCACCTCGGCGACCTTTTCGTGCTCCCCGCCCACCAATCGTCCGGGCTGGGGCGGGCCATCCTCACCCGCCTGCTGCCACCGGACGCCCCGAAGATCACGTTCGCCTCGCGGGACCACCGCGCCCTCGCCCTCTACATCAGGAACGGCATGCGGCCCGCCTGCCCGCTCTTCTACCTGTACGGCCCGCCGGGGCGGCCGGCCGGCCGGGCCGGAGCGGCGTGGCGGTGGGAGGGCGGCCTGCCCGAGGCGGCGGCCCTCGACGCGCGCGTCTCCGGCGGGGCGCGGCCGGAGTGCCTCGCGTGGTACGCGGGCCTGCCTGGGGTGACGGCCCGGGCGGGCGGTTCGGGGTACGCGTTCACCCGCGAGCTCGGGGACACGGTCGTGGTGGGACCGGCGGGCGGCGAGACCCCGGAGGACTCCGTGCGCGCGGTGCTGGACGCGGTGGCCGCCCATCCGCACGCCCGGCTGATCAAGATCGTCGTCCCGGGCGTGCACCCGCTGCTGCCGGCCCTGGTGGAGGCGGGCTGGCGGATCGGCGACGTGGACACGATCATGGTCAGCGACGGCGCCGGGGTGCCGCTCGACCGGTACGTGCCGCACCCCGACCTCGGCTGACCCACCCGGTCACCGGGCCGCGGTCCGGCGCAGGAAGCTTGCGGCGGCCCACCCGGGCACGCCGTCCGCGGAGCGGACCGGGATCCAGCCGTGCTGCGCGCCGCAGCCGCCGATCACCCGCCCGCCCGCGGGGAGGGTGGCGATCGGCGGGTGGTCGAGGCCGGGACCGCGGCGGACGTTGAGGTGGCTGGTGGGGCGCACCCCGCTGACCCGGTAGCTGCACCCCGCGAAGTCGTAGGTCCCGGGGGCGGGGAGCGGGATGACCCGGCGCAGGTAGCGGGCGGAGGCGAACCCGGGCTTGCCGCCGGGTGTCCTGACCTGGATCCAGCCGCGGGACGCGCTGCACGCGCCGGGAATGCTGCGATCGCCGGGCGCGAGGGCGGCGATCGGCGGGTGGTCGAGGCCGGGGCCGCTCCGGACGTTGAGGTGGCTGGTGGGCCGCACCCGGATCACGCGGTAGGCGCACCAGTACGCGGGAGTGTGCCCCTTCGGCGGGTTGACCACGGCGGCGAAGAACCTCGGCGTGGGCTTCGGGCTCGGCCGGGCGTCCGGCACCGTGGAGCCGGCCCGTGGGGCGGCCGGTGCGGGATCGGCTCCGGCCGGGTGGGACCAGGCGGCCGGGACGGTGGCGGTGGCGGAGACCGCGAGCACGCAGATGATCCGCTTGGCGGGTGTCATGTCACTCCTTTCGGTGCGCACCGCCGTGGCCAGGGCCGGCCCGTTCATCACCGGTCGTCACCGAAAGTTGTACGCCGATTACCTTCCGCTTGCATCCGATGGCCGGTTCTTTTTACCCATGGCCCGCCCGGTGTGACCGTCACCCGCGCCCCGGTCGGCGCGACCGTGACCCGCGATCCGGCCGGCGTGACCGTGACCGGTGACCCGGCCGGCGTGACCGTCACCCGTCATCCGCACGGCCTGACCGTCATCCATGGCCCGGCCGGCGTGACCGCACCGCCGGGGTGACCCCACCGCCGCGCTACGCCATCGGCTCACCCGCGATCCGGCCCGGCCATGACCGGGAGGCCATGGCACGGGCGAGGACTGGAAAACACGGCACGGAAGAGGGCCGGAAAAGGAGACCGGCCCACCCGGCCGCCGCGAGGACGGCCGGGCGGGCCGGTCGATCCGTGGTCCCACCCAGGTGTTCGTGTCAGTCCGGCGCCGGCGTCAGCGGATGATGCCGTGACCGTGGTGCGCGTCCGCCTGCACCGAGGCGGTGCGGGCGGCGGACATCGCGGGCCGCGTGTCCGGGCCGGGCAGGTCACGGCTGAACGCGTAGACCACGGCGGCGGTCGCGATCGCGCCCGTGTTCAGCGCCAGGGCCTTGTCGTTGATGTTCGACAGGTCGTCGCAGGCCTGGTGGTAGCACGGGTCGTACGCGATGCCGGCCGTGCCGCCGTACTTCTTCTGCTCCTCGGGGGTCTTGATGCCCTCGGCGCCCGTGAAGAGCCCACCGGAGGGGACGCCGGCCTCGATGAACGGCCCGTAGTCCGAGCGCCCGTCGAAGTCGGTGCCCTGGTACGGCTGGCGCAGGGCCTTGAAGTACTTCTCGAAGAGCTTCTCGATCTCGTCCGATCCCGGCGGCCCGGCGGGAGCGCCCACGCCGTCGGAGTCGTCCCCGTCGTAGATCATGATCGCGTAGTTCGGCGACCCGATCATGTCGAAGTTGAGGTACAGCTTGATCTTCGCCAGCTCCGCGGGGGACAGGCTCGCGACGTAGTGCTCGGCGCCGAGCAGGCCGAGCTCCTCGGCGCTCCAGAACGAGAAGCGCAGCTTGTTCCGCGTGGGGATCTTGCCGAGGACCTCGGCGACCTCGAGGATCGCCGCGGAGCCGGAGCCGTTGTCGTTGATGCCCGGGCCGGCGAGGACGCTGTCGAGGTGGGCGCCGAGCTGGACGACCTTGTTCGGGTCACCCCACTTGGAGTCCGCGATCACGTTGTGGGTGGTCCGGGTCTCGCTGATGGTGTCGGTCTTCAGCCGGACCGTGGTCCCGGCGGCGGCGAGCTCCTGGCCCACCTCGTAGCTGGCGCCCACCACCGGGATCCGCACCGTCGGCTCGCCGAGGGTGCCCTGAATGGTCTCGGTGCGGCCCTCCTGGCCCTCGTTGAAGATGATGACCCCGGCCGCGCCGGCCGCCTGCGCGTTCTCCGCCTTCTCCTGGAAGGTGCAGGTGCCGCGCTGCAGCAGGGCGATCGAGCCGGGCGTGAACGAGGCGAAGTCGCTCGGCTCACAGCCGGAGGTGGAGCTGTTCGGCTCCGAGGCGGGCGGGATCTGGACGTCGACGGCCTGGACGGCGGCGGTCACGTCGCCCGCGCCGGAGTAGGTCATGGTGGCGAAGTCACCGATCCCGCTCCCGTCCGGGGGCGTCGGGTTGTACGTCTTCGGGCTCGGGGAGATCCGCTCCAGCACGGCCGTGGACTTCTCCTGGAAGAACGGGAAGTCGAACGGCTGCACCGTCACCTTGTAGCCCGCCTTCTTCAGCCTGCTCACGACGTAGTCGCGGGAGGCGTCGTAGCCGGGCGTGCCCGCGGCGCGGGTACCGCCGTTGGCCTGGGCGATCTCCTGGAACTTCTTCAGGTGCTGCTTCACACCGGCCGTGGCAATGGCCCGGATCAGCGCCTCCGGGTCGGGATCGGCGTGCGCCGGCCCGGCCGTTGCCAACGGGAGCACGAGAGCGAGGGCCGCGATCGCGCCTCCGACTCCCCTGCCGACGGTGATGCGCATGTGGCATCTCCTTGTGTGTCTCGTGATAAAAGGGACACCCCCGAGAGTGGGTTGATCGCGAAACTAACGGATCTTTACTCGCGAGTGAAGAGTCGGCGGCGAGGAATTCGTGGCTTCTGTGCCAGAGCACCACGGATCGCAATGCCGTACGCCTTCCGGAGGCGCCCCGGCACGCGCGGTCAGCGGCCGACCAGCACGACGTCCAGCCGGCGCGGGCCGTGCACCCCTTCCACCCGGTCGAGCTCGATGTCGCTGGTGGCCGACGGGCCGGAGATCCAGGTCAGCGGGCGGGCCGGGGAGAGGGCCGCGATCGCCTCGGGCACCCCGGGGACGATCCGCCCGGCGCGCACCACGCAGACGTGGTGATCGGGGACGAGGGTGAGGGCGCGCCGCCCCTGGAGCGGGCCGGCGTCGAGCACGATCGTCCCGGTCTCCGCGATCGCCAGCGCGCAGCCGGTGAGCACGGCGGACGCGGCGTCCAGGTCGGCGACCGAGAGCGGAGCCGGGTCCCCGTCGCGGCGCACCCGCCCCCGGTAGCGGGCGAGCCACCGCTCCGGCAGGTCCCCCGGCACCACCAGGGTGGGGGAGCCGGCGAGGACGGAGCCGAGCACGGCGGGCAGCTCCTCCTCGTCCCGGCAGTGGTGCACCGTGGCGCGGTACTCCCGGAGCCGGTCGGTGAGGAGCGTCACCGGGTCGGGGCACTCCACCGACCGCCGGTAGCCGCGGGGCACGGGTGCCGCGGATGCGGGATGGGCGGCGAGGGCCGCCCTGATCCGGGCGAGGATCTCGGTCCGGGCGTCCATCACGCCTCCTCACGGGTGCGGGCCCACCAGTCGCGGAACGATTCCCCGGGCGGGAGCGGCGCGTCCCGGGCGGCCGTCCACGCCGACAGCGGCCAGGGCAGCCGGCGCACCCGCCGGCCGCGCAGCGCCCACCGCAGCGGGGCGGTCAGCCGGCCGGCCAGCCGCAGCACCCGGCCGAACCGCCGCCCGCCGCCCATCGCCCACGCCGCGGCCCGCATCGCCGTACGCTCGGCGGACGGGCCGGGCCGCGCCGCCACCGCGGCCCGGCGGAGGTGGACCAGCACCCCGGGGATGTCGATGCGCACCGGGCACACGTCGTAGCACGCCCCGCAGAGCGTCGAGGCGAACGGCAGGGTGCGGTTCGCTGCGACCCCGGTGAGCTGCGGTGACAGGATCGCCCCGATCGGTCCCGGGTAGACCGAGCCGTACGCGTGCCCGCCCACCCGCTCGTACACCGGGCACACGTTGAGGCAGGCCGAGCAGCGGATGCAGTGGAGCGCCTGCCGGCCGACGGGGTCGGCGAGCGCGGCGGTGCGGCCGTTGTCCACCAGCACGATGTGCACGTTCTGCGGCCCGTCCCCCGGGGTCACCCCGGTCCACAGCGACGTGTACGGGTTCATCCGCTCGCCCGTGGACGACCGGGGGAGGAGCTGGAGGAACACCTCGAGGTCCTGGAAGGTGGGCACCAGCTTCTCGATGCCGACCACGGAGATGAGCGTCTCCGGCAGGGTCAGGCACATCCGCCCGTTGCCCTCGGACTCCAGCACCACGAGCGTGCCCGTCTCGGCCACCGCGAAGTTCGCCCCGGAGATCGCTACCTTGGCGGAGAGGAACCGCTCCCGCAGGTAGCGGCGGGCCGCCTCGCAGAGCGCCTGCGGGTCGTCGGTGAGCTCCGGGCCGGTGCCCGGCATCCGCTCCCGGAAGATGTCGCGGATCTCCCGCCGGTTGTAGTGGATGGCCGGGACGAGGATGTGCGACGGGCTGTCCCCGGCGAGCTGCACGATCAGCTCGGCGAGGTCGGTCTCGATCGGGGTGATCCCGGCCCCGGCGAGGGCCTCGTTCAGGCCGATCTCCTGGGTCAGCATCGACTTGACCTTGACCACCTCGCGGGCGCCGGTCTCCCGGACCAGGCCGACGACGATCCGGCAGGCCTCGGCCGCGTCCCGCGCCCAGTGGACCCGGGCCCCGGCGGCCGTCGCGGCCTCCTCGAACCGGAGGAGCAGCTCCGGCAGGTGGGCGAGCACGTGGGACTTGATCGCGCTCCCGGCCGCGCGCAGCTCCTCCCAGTCGGGCAGCTCGGCGACCACCCGGCCCCGCTTGCCGCGGATGGTGCGGGTGGCCCGGTGCAGGTTCCGCCGGAGCTGGGCGCGGGTGAGCGCGGCCCGCGCGGCCTCGGGGAACGGCACCCCGCTCGCCAGCGGGTCCCCGCCGGGCCTCACGCGTCCCTCCCGGCGAGGATCTCGGCGTAATGCACCGCGGTCACCGGCGCGCCCAGGCGGGAGAGGCCCCCGCCGATGTGCGTGAGGCACGAGTTGTCGGCCGCGGTCACGTACTCGGCGCCGGTGGCGCGGATCGCCGCGCACTTGTCGGCGAGCATCGCCCCGGACACGTCCGCGTTCTTCACCGCGAACGTGCCGCCGAAGCCGCAGCACTCCTCCGCGCCGGGCAGCTCGACCAGCTCGATGTCCCGCACCGCGCGCAGCAGCCGGAGCGGCCGGTCGCCGAGCCGCAGCAGGCGCAGCCCGTGGCAGCTCGGGTGGTAGGTGACCCGGTGCGGGAAGCGCGCCCCGACGTCGGTGACGCCGAGCACGTCGATCAGGAACTCGGAGAGCTCGTACGTGCGGGCGGCCGTCCCGGCCGCCTCGGGGACCAGGCGCGGGTGGACGTCGCGGACCATGGCGACGCAGGAGCCGCTCGGGGCGACGATCGCGTCGTAGCCGCGGAACGCCGCGGCGAACCGGCGGGCGAGCGGGACGGCCAGGTCGCGATACCCGGAGTTGTGGTGCATCTGCCCGCAGCAGGTCTGCTCGAGGGGGAAGCCGACCCGGTGGCCGAGCCGTTCCAGCAGCCGCACCACCGCCCGGCCCGTGCCTGGGTAGAGCAGGTCGTTGACGCAGGTGATGAAGAGTCCGATCCGCATGTGCCCCTCCCCGCCCCGGCGGGTCCGCTCCGGGGCGCCGGTCTGGGCTCAATCTTCCCGCCGGCGGGCGCACCGGCACAGCGGGCGGGCCGGGTCGGTGCCCGTGGCGGGCCGGCCCTCCGCCGGTGGCGGGGACGGCGCGCGGCCCCTGTCCTCCGGCGGCCGTGCCCGGCGCCCGGCGGCCGGCGCGCCACCCGGTGCGGGCGGAGCGCCGTGCCCATCCGGGCGGGGCCGTACCGGCCGAAACCCCCGCGGCGTGCCGCCCGGCCCGGGCGAGCCGTACCCGGGCCGCGGGCCCGCGGGCGTGCCGTACGGCCACCGCGGGCGCGGCCCGGTGGGCGGCGCGGGGCGCGGACCGCGGCGGGTCAGGTCACGGGCAGGGCCGAGGCGAACAGGATGATGCCCACGGAGGCGACCAGCGAGGTGATCGCCATGGCGCGCGCGAACCCGGCGAGCCCACGCCCGTCGGCCACCCCGTGCAGGGCGGAGCAGGCCAAGGCGATGACGAGCAGCGCGAGCTTGATGGCGAGCATGCGGCCGTAGCCCGGCTCGGCGAGCGACTCCCAGGTCACCCCCTTGTGCCAGGCGATGGCGATTCCGGTGATGATCTGCACGGGCAGCAGGAACGCGCCCGTGAAGATGCCGAACCGGCGGCCGACCTCGCGCAGCACGGTACGGCGCTGCTCGGCCGCGAGGAGGCGCCGGGCCGGGGGGAGGATGGCGACGGAGAGCGCGAGCTGCCCGCCGACCCACAGGGCCGCGGTGAGGACGTGCAGGAATCGGACGATGGTCCACCAGGTCATCAGGTCACCTCGGGGAAACCGTGTGCGCCGGCCGCGGCGCGGCGTACGTCGGGGAACGGAGGTCCGCTCGGCGGGGGAGGGTGCTCTCCACGGGGCGGGTGGGCGGCACGGCGCGGTGGGCGGCGATCCGGCCGGTCATCCCTGACCCTCACGGCCGCCGGGTGCGTCACGCCCGGGCCCGTGGTGATCCGCCAGGGTGACGAGGCACTGGCCGGGCCGGGCGAACGGCGTGAGCCGTACCCCCTCCGCCGGGGCGCCGAGCTCGGTGAGCGCCCCCTGGAGCAGGCCGAGGTGCACCGCGCAGACGGTCTCCGGGTCGGCCTGCGCCAGCTCCCGGAAGGGGCAGTGGTGGAGCTCGACGGTGGCGCCGTCCGCCGACACCGCCGGCTCGAACCCGGCCCGGTCGAGCAGCGCCACGATCGCGTCCACGGTGACCGAGCCGCCGGCCGGCAGGTCCCGGGGAAGGGCCCGGGTGGCGTACCGGCGGCCGGCGTCGACCGCGGCGCCGGCCCCGTCTCCGTGGTGCTCCAGGTAGCCGAGCAGGATCTCGGCGAGCAGCCGGTAGCCGCGCGCATCGGAGTCCTCCTGGGTGCGGACGGCCGTGTAGAGGGTGCGGGGCCGTCCGGGCCGGTCCCGGTCCTCCCGCGTTCCGGCGACGTGCCCGTGCTCGATCAGCAGCGCGAGATGGGCCCGGACCGTGTTGGGGTGGAGGCCGACCGCGTCGGCGATCTCGGAGATGGCGAGCGGCCGTCCCGCCCGGCGCAGGGTCTCCAGCACGGCCACCCGGCTCACCCCGCCCAGCACCCGGTGGGCTTCCGGATCGATCGTGCCGGTCCTGGGTGCCCGCCGAGTTTTCACGGCAGTGATTGTAGATTTCGGTCCCGCCGCCCCTCCGGAGTGGGTCATCCGCGCGGCGGCCGGGAGCGAGCGGCCACCGGACGCGCGATCCCCAGATGGCCTGGTCACGGTCGTTGAGCGAGGCCGGACCGGAAAGGACCGGGGAATCCGGGGTATGGGCAACCTCGCGGGGCGCCGCGAGGAGGAGCCATGAAGGCACTGGTGTATGAGGGGCCCGGAAAACAGGCCTGGACGTCCGTGCCCGATCCCGGGATCGCCGATCCGCGCGATGTGATCATCCAGGTGACCACGGCCGCCATCTGCGGCACGGACCTGCACATCCTCGCCGGGGACGTGCCCGAGGTCGACCCGGGGCGGGTCCTCGGCCACGAGGCCGTCGGCATCGTCGTCGAGACCGGCTCCGACATCGACGACCTCGTCCCCGGCGATCGCGTCCTCGTCTCCTGCATCTCCGGGTGCGGCCGGTGCGCGTACTGCCGGAAGGCGCGGTACGGCCAGTGCCGCCGCGGCGGCTGGCTGCTCGGCCACATGATCGACGGGGTGCAGGCCGAGTTCGCCCGCGTCCCCTTCGCCGATCTCTCCGTGCACCGGCTGCCGTCCCACCTCTCCGACGAGCTGGCCGTGCTGCTCGCCGACGTCCTCCCGACCGCCTACGAGGTCGGGGTGCTCAACGGCAACGTACGGCCGGCCGACACCGTGGTGGTGGTCGGGTGCGGGCCCATCGGGCTCGCCGTCATCCTCACCGCCCGGCTGCTGTCCCCCGCCCGCATCATCGCCATCGACCAGGCCGAGCCCCGGCTCGAGGCCGCCAAGCGGGCCGGCGCGGAGATCACCATCAAGCCGGACGAGGACCCGCTCGAGGTGGTGCGGGCCGTGACCGACGGCCTCGGGGCCGATGTGGTGATCGAGGCGGTCGGCGCGCCCGAGACGTTCGAGCTGTGCACCCGCCTCGTCCGCCCCTGCGGCCGCCTCTCGGTGATCGGCGTGCACGGCAAGCCGGCCCCGCTGCACCTGGAGGACCTCTGGAGCCGGGACGTCACCATCACCACCGGGCTGGTGGACACCTACTCCACGCCGACCCTGCTCCAGCTCGTCGACGAGGGGCGGCTCGACGTGGGCGGCCTGATCACCCACCGGTTCACCTTCGCGGGCATCGGCGACGCCTACCGGTCGTTCGCCGACCCGGTGAGCAGCGGCGCGCTGAAGGTCATGCTCACCCGGGGCGGGGGAGCGGCGCCCGGGGGCGAGCTCGACCGCTGAGCCGCGACCGGCCGGGAACACCCCGGCGGCTCGACCGCTGAGCCGCGACCGGCCGGGGATACCCCGGTGCCGGGCCCTCGCTGTGGCAGACTCGGCGGCATGGAGAAGTTCTCCCTGGAGGCGCTCGCCAACCAGCTCCTCAAGCGGGCGGCGACCGCGGGCAACGGGCGGGCCGCCGAGACCGTCTACGGCGGGCACGAGCACGTGCTGCGCCAGACCCTGCTCGCCCTGACCGAGGGCACCGCGCTCGCCGAGCACGAGAGCCCCGGGGAGGCGACCGTGTACGTGCTCCGCGGCCGGGTGCGCCTGACCTGCGGCGACGTGGCGTGGGAGGGGATCGGCGGCGACCTGCTCGTGGTGCCGCGCGAGCGCCACGCCCTGGAGGCGGCCGAGGACTCCGTGGTCCTGCTCACGGTCGCCAAGACCCGCTGAACCGCCGCGCCGGGGAACGGCCACCGGGAGCATGGCGAGCCGCGATCGAGGCACGGCACGCCTGAGGCGAGTGAGTGCACCCGGCGGGCGGGTGCCGTCCGGCCGGCGCCCGGACGGGAGCGCTTCCCGGATGCCCGGCCACCACGAGCCGGCCACCATGGCCCGGTCACGGCCCGGGAACGGCGCCCGGCGTGACCGAAACGGCGCCCGGCGGCCGATCCGGCGGCCGGAGACGGCGGTGCCCGGCCCGGTCAGGCCGGTCCGCCGCCGCGGGCCAGCCGGCGGTTGGTGGCCTCGAGCTGGGCCAGCGTGGTCCGGCGCAGCCGCTCCACCTGCTCCGGGGTGAGCACGTCGCAGACGCGGGACCAGTGCACCGCCACCCGGTCCCCGGGCCGCGCCCCGGGCAGCAGGTCGATCCCGCCCACGGTGCGGGCGACCCGCTCCACCACCGGCTCGGAGAGCCCCAGCCGGCCGCCGTCCCAGGTGAGCCGGCGGGTGCGGACCACCAGGTGGTCCTCCTCCCGCTCGAGCACCGTGGCCCAGCGGATCCGGCAGCCGTCGAGCACCTGGAGCGGGTGCTCGAAGTGCACCGGCCCGAGCAGCCGGGACCAGGGGTAGACGCCGAACACGTGGAAGCAGTGGTTCGGCGCCGCCTCCTCGATCACGTCCTCGGTGAGGTGCCGCCAGTAGTGGCCGGCCTGGGGCTTGATGTGGGCGAGCAGGGCGCGGCCGAACTCCGCGGCGTCGATCGCGTCCCCGATGCCGCCGCCGATCCAGTACGCCTCCACCACCCGGTGGTCGAGCGGGTCGGCGATGCCGGCGAGCCGGGCGATGATCTCCAGGTACGGCCAGGCGCCGTGGAAGGCGCGCGCGGCCGCCCGCACCGCGGCCGGGTCGGCCCCGGTCACCCCGGCGTCGAGCAGGGGGCGCGAGTCCGCCGGGCCGCAGTAGCCGAGCTCGTTCGGCGCGTGGGCGTAGCGGGCGAACAGCCGCTCCCCGGCGAACTCCGCCGTCGCGCCACGGGCCGGGCCGCTCATCGCGCGCCCTGGTCGATGAGCCGGGCCGCCTCCCGGTTCACCCGCCCGAAGTTGTAGTAGGCGGCGCAGGCCCCCTCCGGCGAGACCATGCAGGTGCCGATCGGGGTCTCCGGGGTGCACGCGGTGCCGAACACCTTGCACTGCCACGGTTTGAGCACGCCCTTGAGCACCTCGCCGCACTGGCAGGCCTTGGGGTCGGCGACCCGCACGCCCGGCATGTCGAACCGCAGCTCGGCGTCGAACTTCGCGTAGTCGTCGCTGAGCTTGAGCGCGCTCTGCGAGATGAAGCCCAGCCCGCGCCACTCGAAGTGCGGCCGCAGGGTGAACACCTGGCTCATCAGCGCGAGCGCCTGCGGGTTGCCCTCCTCCCGCACCACCCGCGCGTACTGGTTCTCCACCTCGCACCGGCCCTCGCGGATCTGCTTGAGCAGCATGGCGACCGCCTGGAGGATGTCGAGCGGCTCGAACCCGGCGACCACGAACGGCTTGCCGTACACCTCGGGGATGAAGCGGTACGGCCGGCAGCCCACGACCGTGGAGACGTGGCCCGGGCCGATGAAGCCGGAGAGCCGCAGGTCCGGCGAGTCGAGGATCGCCTTGATCGGCGGGACGATCGTCACGTGGTTGCAGAAGACGGAGAAGTTCTCCAGCCCGAGCTGCCGGGCCCGCACCAGGGTGACCGCGGTGGACGGCGCGGTGGTCTCGAACCCGACCGCGAAGAACACCACCTGCTTGTCCGGGTTGTCGACCGCGATCCGCAGGGCGTCGAGCGGTGAGTAGACGAACCGGACGTCGGCGCCCCGGGCCTTCGCCTCCATCAGGTTGCCGCGGCTGCCCGGCACCCGCATCATGTCGCCGAACGTGGTGAAGATGACCCCGGGCTGCTCGGCGAGCCAGAGCGCGTCGTCCACCCGGCCCATCGGGATCACGCACACCGGGCACCCGGGACCGTGCACCAGCTCGACGTTCTCCGGCAGCACGTGCTCCAGCCCGTGGCGGTAGATGGTGTGCGTGTGCCCGCCGCACACCTCCATGAACTTGAACCGCTCGTCCCCGGCCAGCTCGGTGATGGCGGCGACCAGCGCCCGCGCCGCGTCCGGGTCGCGGAACTCATCGATGAACCGCATTGCATCCTCCCGTCGTATCGCCCGTCGCCCCGCAGCGCCGTTAGATGATCGCCGTCGAGTTGAACGCCTCGATCTCGTCCGTGTAGGCCTGGCCCAGCTTCTTCATCGCCTCGATGGTGAGCTTGGCCTCCTCCTCGTCGATCTTCGCCATGGCGAAGCCCACGTGGACGAGCACCCAGTCGTCGGCCCGCAGGTCCTGGTCGGCGAGGAGCCGGACGCTGATCGTCCGCTGCAGGCCGCCCACGTCGACCTTGGCGAGGTGCTGCTCGGGGTCGACGATCTCGACCACCCGTCCCGGAATCCCCAGGCACATGTCGCTGTCTCCTTCACTCGGCGGCCGTCCGGCCGCTGGCGTCTCCTCCGTCAGCAGATGCGGGGCAGCGGATCGCCGACGAGCATGTCCACGATCCGGGTGCCGCCGAAGGCCGTGCGCACCGCGACGGTCGCGGACAGCCGGTCGGTGATCTCCCCGATGACCACGGCGTCGCGGCCGAGCGGGTGCTCCCGCATGGCGGCGAGCGCGGCGTCGGTCTCCTCGGGCGCCACCACCGCGAGCACCTTGCCCTCGTTGGCGACGTAGATCGGGTCGATGCCGAGCAGCTCGCAGACGCCGTTCACCTGCGGGGACACCGGGAGCGACGCCTCGTCGAGGACCACGCCGAGCCCGGTCTCCATGGCGAGCTCGTTGCAGACCGTGCCGACCCCGCCCCGGGTGGGGTCGCGCAGCCAGCGGGTGCTCGGCGCGGCGGTGAGGAGCGCCTCGACCAGGCCGTTCACCGGGGCCGTGTCGGACTTGATCTCCCCCTCGATGCCGAGGTCGCCCCGGGCGAGCATGACCGCGGCCCCGTGGTCGCCCATGGTCCCGGAGAGCAGCACGCGGTCGCCGGGCCGTACCCGGTCGCCGGAGAGCTCCCGCCCGGGCGGGATCAGCCCCACCCCGGCGGTGGTGATGTACAGCCCGTCCGCGGCGCCGGCGCTCACCACCTTGGTGTCCCCGGTGACCACCTCCACGTCGGCGGCCTTGGCCGCCTCGGCCATGTCCGCGGCGATGGCGCGCAGCTGCTCGATGGGGAAGCCCTCCTCGATCACGAAGGCCGCCGAGATCCAGGCGGGCCGGGCGCCCATCACCGCCAGGTCGTTCACGGTGCCGTGGATCGCGAGGTGGCCGATCGAGCCGCCCGGGAACCGGAGCGGGTGCACCACGAAGGAGTCGGTGCTGAACGCCAGGGACTCCCCCGAGGGCAGCGGCAGCACCGCCCCGTCGCAGCGCCGCTCGAGCTCCTTGTTGCGGAACGCCTCGAGGAAGACCGCGTCGACCAGCGCCGCGGACGCCTTGCCGCCCGCCCCGTGCGCCATGGTGACCACGTCCTCCAGCAGGCGCGGCCGGCGGCGGCGGAACGCCTCGATCTTCTCCAGCACCTGCTCCTCGCGGACCACCGGGCCGGTCCGCTCGCGGCCCCGCCGCTTCTCATCGACGCTCATCCGATCCCTCCCCTTCGGCCAGGCGGCGCTGCACCGCGGCCCACAGCAGATACCCGAGAACGGCCTGGGACTCCTGGATGCGGTGCACGCTCTGCGACCGCACCACGAAGCAGAAATCGACATACCCCTCGGTGGCGAACCGGCCACCGTCGTACCCGGCGAACCCGATGGTGAGCAGCCCGCGGCGCTTCGCCTCCTCGAGCGCGCGCAGCAGGTCGGCGGAGCCGCCGCTCGTGGACATGGCGAGCGCGATGTCGGACTCGCCGGAGTGCGCGATGAGCTGCCGGGAGAACACCAGGTCGAAGCCGACGTCGTTGCCGAGCGCGGTGAGCACCGCCTGGTCGGCCGCGAGCGACCAGGAGGGCAGCGGCCTGCCCTCCGGCGGGCGGGCGAACAGGCCGGCGAGGATCGCCGCGTCGGTGGAGCTGCCGCCGTTGCCGAAGGTGTACAGCCGGCCGCCGGCGGCGAACCGCGGCGCCATCTCCGCCGCGGCCTTCTCGACCAGCTCACCGAACTCGGCGATCGTGGCCCGCTGCAGCGCCGCGCTCTCCGCGGCCTTCTCCCGCGCCGAGCGCGCCAGGTCGGCCAGGAGCGAGTCCGCGTCCCGCTCCGCCGCCCCGAGGAACGGGTAGAGGAAACCGGTGCCGTCCGCGCTCATCGCGCCTCACCCTCCTCATCGATCCGGCTGATCGCCGTCCCGGCGTGGACCAGGACGAGGTCGCCCGGGGCCACCGGGGCGACGAGCATGGTGTCCACGAGCTCCTGCCCCGCCGCGGTGCGGACCAGGGTGCGGCCGTCCGGGGCCTCGGAGATCACCTCGCCGAGCCGGCCCTCGTCCGAGCAGGTGACGCAGACCTCGCCGTCGCACCCGGCCTCGGGCTCGGTGAGCAGGCCCGGGTGCTCCAGGCAGACGTGGGTGAGCTCCCAGAGCAGGTGGTAGAGGAGGACGAACCGTCCGGTGACCGGGGTGCGGGGGTCGGGGTCGTCCAGCCAGAGCACGTGGTCGGCCGCGCCGGCCGGCGGCCGCGGACCGTGGCCGATCCAGATCGTGGTCGTCCCCCAGGCCGGGGCGCGGCGCATCACCGACCGCACCACGGGGTCGCCGGCCGTGGCCACCGCGAGGATCACGTCACCGGGGCGGACCGACGCCCGGGCCAGGCCGACCGGGTCCGGGCCGGTGAGCGCGACCGCGGGCAGCGCGCGCTTGCCGACGATGACCGGGTGGACGAACTCCACGGCGATGTGGTTCGCGTGCGGCTCCCAGGCGGGCGACAGGCTCCACAGCGTCGCCCCCGCGGCGAACCGGCGGGCGAGGCTGAGCGAGGTGGCCGCGAGGTCGGCGGCGAGCGCCTCGTCCAGCGGCTGCTCCGGCATGACGGGCGCGGTCATCGGGTCACCGCCTCCTCCCGCGCCGGGGCGGCCTCCTCCTGGGCCGGGGCGGCGTCGATGACCTCGTACCGCCGCATCAGCTCCAGGGTGGCGAGCGCGTCCTCCTCATCGAGCCGGGTGAGCGCGAACCCGGCGTGCATGAGGATGTAGTCGCCGACCTGGAGGTCGGGCAGGTACGCCAGGCACACCTTCCGCGTCTCCCCGGCGAAGTCCGCGCGGGCCATCCTGGTCCCGCGCTCCTCCCAGACCTCGACGATCCTTCCCGGAATGCCGAGACACATGGTCACTCCTCCTTCTCACTCGCCCGCAGCGCGGCGACCACCGCCTGCCCGAGGGCGAGCCCACCGTCGTTGGGCGGTACGACGCGGTGGGTGAGCACCTCGAACCCGGCCGATCGCAGCCGATCCCGGCAGGACCGCAGCAGCAGCACGTTCTGGAACACGCCCCCGGTCAGCCCGGCGAGCCGTACCCCGTGCTCCTCGCCGGCCCGGGTCACCAGCTCGGTGACCGCCACCGCGACCGCCTCGTGGAAGGCGGCGGCGAGGTCGGCGACCGGGACGCCGTCGCGCAGCCCGGCCACCAGGCCGTGGAGCAGCGGAGCGGGGTCGAGCACCCCGTCCGGGCCGACCTCGATCCGCAGCGGCGGCGGGGTCCCCTGCGCGGTGGTGGCAAGCGCCTCCAGCTCGATCGCCGCCTGCCCCTCGTAGGTGATCCGGTGGCGCACCCCCAGCAGGGAGGAGACCGCGTCGAACAGCCGCCCCATGCTGGTGCACGGGGCGCAGCCGAACCCCCGGTCGAGCTGGGCGCGCACCACGCGGAGCTCGGCCGCCTCGCAGGCCCGCACCGGCGGGAGGTCGTCGTCCCAGGGGATGCCCGCGGTGGCGAGGTGGGCGAGCGCGATCCGGCAGGGGTTGCGCACCCCGGCGTCGCCGCCGGGCAGCGGCACCGGGCGCAGGTGCCCGACCCGGGTGAACCGGTGGCTGTCCCGGCCGAGCAGCAGCACCTCGCCGCCCCAGACGGTCCCGTCGGTGCCGTAGCCGGTGCCGTCGAAGGCGACCCCGATGATCGGCTCGCCGACCCGGTCGTGCTCGGCGAGCAGCGAGACCACGTGCGCGTGGTGGTGCTGGACCAGGTGGAGCGGCCGGTCGCCCGCCCGCTCCTCGGCCCAGCGCCGGGTGTGGTAGCCGGGGTGCAGGTCGGCGGCGACGTGGGCGGGCCGCACGTCGTACAGGTCCGCGAGGTGAGCGGCCGACCGCTCGACCGCGCGGAGCGTGTCCAGGCTCCCCATGTCCCCGATGTGCGCCGAGCAGAACGCCTGCCGGCCCGAGGTGAGGCAGAGGGTGTTCTTCAGCTCGCCGCCCACGGCGAGCACCGGCTCGACCGGGCGGCCCAGCCGGACCGGCGGGGCGTAGCCGCGCGAGCGGCGGATCGGGAGCTCCTCCCCGTCCACGATCCGGATCACCGAGTCGTCGCACGGCACGTGGATCGGCCGGTCGTGGGTGAGCACGGCGTCGGCGAGCCGGGGCAGCCGGGTGCGGGCGTCCTCGTCGTCGAAGCAGATCGGTTCGTCGGAGACGTTGGCGCTGGTCATCACCAGCACGTCGGGGACCCACCCCGCCTCGCCGGGGACCGGGGCGAACAGCAGGTGGTGCAGCGGGGAGTAGGGGAGCATCACCCCGATCAGCGGGTTGTCCGGGGCGACGCCCTCGGCCACGGGCGCGTCCGGCCGGCGGGTGAGCAGCACGATCGGCGCGGCCGGCCCGGTGAGCGCGGCGGCCTCGGCCGGGCCGATCCCGGCGAGCCGCCGGGCCGTGGCCAGGTCCCGGGCCATGACCGCGAACGCCTTCCCGGCCCGCGCCTTGCGCTCCCGCAGGGTCCGCACCGCGCGCTCGTCCGCGGCCCGGCAGGCGAGGTGGTAGCCGCCCACCCCCTTCACCGCGACGATCCGGCCCGCGGCGAGCAGCCGCTGCGCGGCGGCGAGCGCGGCGTCGGTGCCCTCGACCACCCCGTCCGGAGTGCGCAGGGTGAGCCGCGGCCCGCAGTCCGGGCAGCAGAGCGGCTGGGCGTGGAAGCGCCGGTCGGCGGGGTCGTGGTACTCGGCGGCGCACGCGTCGCACATCGGGAAGCCCGCCATGGTGGTCGCCGGCCGGTCGTACGGCAGCGACCGGATGATCGTGTACCGGGGGCCGCAGTTGGTGCAGGTGATGAACGGGTGCCGGTACCGCCGGTCGGCCGGGTCGAACAGCTCGCGCACGCAGTCGCGGCACACCGCCACGTCCGGGGGGACCAGGGTGCGGGCGCCGCCGGCGTCCCGGCTGGCCACGATCCGGAACCCGGTCTCCGCCGGGTCGGGCGGGATCGCCTCGGAGCGGACCGCGGTGATCCGCGCGAGCGGCGGCGCGTCGGCCCGCAGCCGCCGGAGGAACTCGTCCACCACCGGCTCCGGCCCCTGGATCTCCGCGAAGACCGACCGGGAGTCGTTGCCGACGAACCCGGTGGCGCCGAGCTCGGTGGCGAGCCGGTAGACGAACGGCCGGAAGCCGACCCCCTGCACGACCCCCTCGACCGTCAGCCGGAGCCGCCGCGTGGTCTCGCGGCCGCCGGCCGTCCTGGGAAGCTCCCTCGTGTGCGTCATGCCCGCTGCCAGATCACGACCCTGTTGTTCCCCGAATCCGCGACGGCCAGCAGGTCGCCGTGCAGCCACAGCCC
The DNA here is from genome assembly GCF_000092645.1 of Thermobispora bispora DSM 43833. Classification (NCBI taxonomy): domain Bacteria; kingdom Bacillati; phylum Actinomycetota; class Actinomycetes; order Streptosporangiales; family Streptosporangiaceae; genus Thermobispora; species Thermobispora bispora. Next base: position 3,783,998 of record NC_014165.1, on the reverse strand, counting down.
GTACGGCCAGCACAGCGTGTCCCGGGCCACGCCGGACCACCGGTTCTCCCCGTTCGCCGTGAAGGACGGCTGCCCCAGCACGGCGTCCGCGGCCTGCCCCGAGGCGGTGGGCACGCCGTGCCAGAGCAGGATCCGGTTGTTGGCCGTGTCGGCCACCGCGAGGCGATCCCCGTCGAGGGAGGCCGCGTAGGGGAAGCGGAGCCGGTCCGCCCGCTGCGGCCCGTACGGGAACTCCGCCGCGGTGTACGGGTCCGGCTGGCCGAGCACCAGGTCCGCGCCGCGGTCGCCGCCGGGGTGCGGGCGCCAGCCGAGCACCCGGTGGTTGCCCGCGTCGGCGACGAGCAGCAGCTCCGGCGTGCCGGTGATGCCGTGCGGCCAGCGGAAGCTCGCCGGGCCGACCCCCTCCCCGCGGTTCTCCTCGCGCTCGGCGGGGCCGGGCTGGCCGAGGATCAGGTCGGGCGGCTCGTCCGGGGAGGACGGGATTCCGCCCGCCCAGCCGAGGACCCGCCGGTTGCCCGTGTCGGCCACATAGAACCGGCCGCCCACCACGGCCACGCCGTACGGCCAGTACATCGAGCGCGCCGAGCACTCCCCGCCCCGGTTCGGCTCGGCCGAGCCGAGGTCCGGCTGGCCGAGCACCAGGTCGGGCCGCCGGCCGGACCGGCGCGGCACCTCGTCCCAGATGAGCACGCGGTGGTGCCAGGCGTCGGCGACGATCAGCCGCCCGTCGTGGATCAGCACCCCGGTCGGCAGGTGGAGGCCGTGCTCGGGGCCGCGCCCGCCCGCGGCCGGGCCTTCGCTGGTGCCGTCGGGCTGGCCGAGCACCACGTCGGCGGGCCGCTCGTCCTCCTCCGGGACGCCGTGCCAGATCAGCACCCGGTGGTTCCCCGAGTCGGCCACCACCAGGTGCCGGTCGTCGAGGTACACCCCGCGCGGCGAGTACAGCCAGGCCATCGTCGGCGCCGCCGGGGGCAGCGCGAGGCCGCCGGGCGCCGGGGCGCCGAGCCAGGTGCGCGGTGCCCAGCCCGCGGCCACGTCCCCTTCGATGACCTCCGGCGCGCTCATGAGCCGACCTTGATCCACACGTGGCCGTCGTCGATGCGGAGCGGAAGCCGTTCCAGTTGCGCGCCGGGCATGCTCAGGCACTCGCCGGACTCCGCGTCGAAGCTGAACCCGTGCCAGGGGCAGGTGATCGTGCCCGCCTCCCGGTCGAGCAGCGCGTCGTCGAGCGGCATGGCCTGATGCGCGCACTCGTTGACGTACGCGGTGAACCGGTCGCCCAGCCGGACCACGATCGCCTCCTGCTCGGTGCCGTCCTTGGCGGTCAGGTGAAGGGGGGTGATCCGGCCGTCCGGGACCTGCTCGACCGGTATGGCCCGTACCCAGCCATCGTCCCGGCCGAACCGCACCGCGCTCAGCGGGATGAGCACCGGCGACGGCTCCGGGGGCAGCACCTCGACCCTGGTGATCGCGGGCACCCGCTCGATCAGCGCCTCCTCGATCCCCTCCCGCAGGGCCACGGCAGGGGCCGAGCAGCCGGTGCAGGCGCCCTTCAGCCGGACGTACGCGACCCCGTCCTCGACCCGGACCAGCTCCACGTCGCCGCCGTGGGACCGCACCATCGGCCGGATCGCGTCGATCACCCGGGACGCCTCGGTCATCGGATCCGGGCGGATGATGCCGTGGAGCATGAAGAGCATGCGCACCTCGGGCTCGTCCACGAGCTCGAAGAGCAGCTCGCGCGCCCGCTCGTCGGCGCGCATGCGCCGCACGATCGTGATCAGCCCGGCGCGGTGGACGGCCTCCACCGCCTCCTTGAGCTCCTCGGCGGCCTTCCGCGCCTCCGGGTCGAGCCCGGCCACCCGGCGCGCCGCCTCGTCCACCCGCTCGGCGAGTTCGGTGATGCTCGTGGTCTGCGCGGTCGTGCTCATCGTGCCTTCCCCTCCGTACCGCTCGGCCGGCTTCAGCGCCCCGATCGCCCGGGCGGTTGATCGGTGGCGGCCCTTCCCGCGTACCGGACCTCGGGCACGGTCCCGGAGCCGCCGCAACCGAGCGCGCATGAGGCCGTGCCGACCGCACCACCGGGACGGCGGCCGCGGCATGCGCCGCGGGCGACCGCCTCGGTAGTGCCCCACCATATGCCCGTGACCTGCGGATCGGTAGGCATCTCGCCCGATTCGCCGGTGTGTCGCCCCTGAGGCCGGGGCAGTGGCGGGAGTCCGGGGCTCCGGTACGGCAGGCGCAAGCCCATCGGCCCTACCCCTCCGCCGTGCCCGCGCCGGTGTGCGCCGCGATCTCCCCGAGGAGGCCGTCGACCGTGCGGACCGCCTCCTCGTCACCGCACGCGGCGAACAGGGACCGGGCCTCGTGCAGCCGCTCCCGGGCCTCGCCGAACATGCCGAGGTGCGCGAGCGCGTTGCCCTGGTTGGCGAGCACCCGGGCGCGCCCCAGCGGGTCGCTTCCGGCGTCGCGCACCTTGAGCACGGCCTCATACAGCTCGACCGCCTCGCGCAGGTTCTGCTCCCGGTGGCGGGACGGCGCGTAGACCAGGGCGTTGGCGAGGTTGAGCTGCGCGCTCGCCCACTGCCGGGGGTGGGTCTCCGGCCGGTACACCTTCAGCGCCGAGCGCAGCGACTGCACGGCGATGCCCTGCCGCAGCCGGTCGGACGCCTCGGTCATGGGCATGGTGAGGTAGGCGGTGGCGAGGTTGAGGTGCGCGGCCGCCCACACCTCCGGCGCCTCCTCGGAGGTCACCAGCCGCAGGGCCGCGCGGTACTCGCGGACCGCCTCGACGAGCAGGTCGCGGCGGCCTCCGGCCGCCTCGTGCAGGGTCAGCGCGAGGGCCAGGTGGAGCTCGGCCTGCCCGACCCGCAGGTCGGTGTCCTTGAGCAGGCCGAGCGCCCGGCGCAGCTCGGCCACCACCTCCGGGCTCGGCCCTTCGGCGCCCTTGCGGATGTCCGCGGCCGCGCCGAGCAGCACCCCGGCGAGCGCCGGGGACTCGCCCTCGGCGAGCCGTACCGCGTCGCCGAGCAGCCGCAGCGCGAGCCCGGGCTCGCCGCGGCTCACCGCGTGGGTGGCCTGGGCGGAGAGGATGAGCGCGGCGATCTCCCCGTCCGCGGCGCCGAGCGCGGGCGGCTCGTCCGTGCGCCCCAGGGTGAAGCGGACCAGGTCGACCAGGGCGCCGAGCGGCTCCCCGAGGTCCGCGCGGAGGCGCTCCTCGTCCTCACCCTCGGGGTCGATGACGAACCGGTTGTACCGGGTCACCGGGTCGTCGCCGCGGAGCGCCTCCCGCGCCCCGGCGAGGTCCCCGGCGAAGGCGAGCTCGTGGGCGCGCAGCGCGGCCGGCCAGTGCGCGGGGATCCGGCCGGCCACCAGCTCCTTCCGGCACGGCTCGGTCTCCTCCCCGCCCGGGATGAGCAACAGGCCCGCGGGCAGCGGGAACGCCCCGAGCGGCTGGGGCCGTACCACGGGCGCGGTCCGGGCCCCGGCGATCACATGCTGACTCACTTCAACGGCCCCCCAGGTCACGGTCGGCGGTCCGCTTGATGATCCGGGCGCTGATCTCGGCGCGCTCCTTGGTCGGGTGGACGGAGATGCGGTGCCGTACCACCGACTCGCGGGACATCACGATGAGGTCGACGGCCCACCGGCCCTTGTCCGGCACGACCACGGTGTCCACGGTCCGGTCGAGGTCACCGGGGTCCCGGGCCGGGCGCGGCCGGCGGTCCTCCCGATCTCGGCGGGGCGCGCCCCCTTCGCCGTCGCGCCCCATCAGGCCCCCGCGTCGAGCGGGATGCGCAGGGCGCCGTGCAGGCCGTCCCAGACGGCGGTGCGGGTGCCGACCGGCACCCGGTCGTCGAGCGCCTCCCGCACCAGCACGGACCGGTCACCGGCCGGGGTGCGCTGCTTCAGCGGAAGCCCGCCCGCCTGCGGCCCGCGCAGCGGGTACAGCCACAGCTCGCCCGCCCGGCGGACCGCCACCGCCGACCCGCCTGGGAAGTGGCGGGCGGCGAGGTCCGGGCCCATCCGCAGGTAGCCGTCCGCGGTGAACTCGACCGTCGGGCGGCCGGGCGGCCCCAGCTCGGCGAGGAACTCCTCCTCGATGATCTCGATCACCCTCTCCATCGACCGCCGTACCGCCGGGGACAGCTCGGCGCCCGGATCCACGCGCTCCGCCTCGATCAGGAACACGGTCACGTCCTCGGGGTACTCGTCCTTGAGCAGCCAGTGGGCGAAGGCGAGCGCGTGATCCCACCGGAAGGAGTGGGTGTTCATGCCCTCCAGCGGAGGGAGCTGCTCGACGGCCGGGCCGGGGACCCGGTAGATCGTTCCGGGCTGGGCCCCGGTCCGGCTCGCGTCGACGATCACGACCTTGCGGGCGCCGCGCATGCGGAACCCGATGTCCATCCCGGCGGTGCCGCCGTCGACGATCTGCGCGCCATCGGGGATGCCGCGCTCCCACAGATGCCGGATGAGGATCGGCCCCACCCCGTCGTCGCCGCGGAGCAGGTTGCCGCACCCGACGATGAGCACCCGGCACCCGCTCGCCTCCATGCCCTCGGCCGGCTCCCGGTGGAGCCGCGTCATGCGATTCACCCCCAACTCGTCGCGATGACCGGCCCACGGCAGGTGGGGCGATGCGCGCCCGTCCGCCGGGGTCGCCGCGGGGCCGGGCGGACGGCGCAGGCCGCGCGTCCGCCCGGGCGCCGCGTCAGACCATCCCGTTGATCACGAACTTGCTCAGCTCGCGACCGGTCTTGCCGTCGTAGGCGTGCACCGTGCACACCAGGCAGGAGTCGAAGCTGCGGGCCACGTGGGCCAGCTCCACCGGGTCCTCCGGGTCGGTGACCCGGGCGCCGACCATGGCGCGCTCGATGGGGCCCAGGGCCTCCTCGCGGTCCCGCGGCCCGATGTTCCAGGCGGTCGGAGTGATCACCTGGTAGTTCGCGATCTTGCCATTCTCGATCACGATCCAGTCGGCGAGCGCGCCGCGCGCCGCCTCGGTCGCCCCGAAGCCCTTGCCCTCCGGGTACTCGGTGGGCTTGGTGTAGAAGCTGTCGTGCAGGTCGAGCTGGTCGAGCCAGGAGCGCACCCACTTGTAGTACTTCGCCGCCTCGTGCATCCGGGCGAGCTGGCGGACCAGCACCGACGGGCCGATCGACTTCACGATGTCGACGAAGAGCGGGTCGCTGTCCTGGTGCGGGGCCGCGTCCGGGCCGCCGGCGATCATCTGCCGGGCGAGCGGGCCCGCCTCCAGCGGGATGTGGCCGAGCCCGGGCACGTCGTACCGCGGCGACTTCGCCCAGCTGTACTTGCCCTGCTTGCGCCCGACCTCCGGGTCGATCGGCTTGGTCTCGCCCTCGAACGGGTGGAGCGCTCCCGTGCCCTCGTAGAAGGAGTGGGTGACGTCCTCCCGGATCCGGGCCTGGTCGAACTCGTACCACTGCCCGTTGGCGTAGACGCCGGACCGGGCGATGAGCGCCGCGTTCCGGCCCTCGATCGTCGGGTTCTCGTACAGCGACGGCTCGAAGTAGGTGCCGGTGGCGATGTAGTTGCCCACGCCCGCGCCGTACTTGTCGAGGCCGATGTCGACCGCGTAGCGGATGAAGAACCCGCAGTCGCTGTTGTAGTGGGACTCGTTCTCCTCCACCCAGGCGAGCACGTCGTCCCAGGTGCGGTTCTCCAGCCAGCGGTCGATGGAGCAGCCCAGCCACTGCTTCTCGAGCCAGTTGTCCTTCCAGTGCTCGAGAATCGCGATCGAGCGGGTGACGTCCGCGAGGGTGGGCGCGCACATCACCCCGCCGGGGACCATGAAGCTCGAGTGCGGCCACTGCCCGCCGAAGATGGCGTACACCTCGACCGGCTTCTGGGAGAGCACCACGCCGGGGCCGTAGCTGGTGCCCACGTAGGGGGCGAACCGCCGGACCGCCTCGTCGTAGAGCGGGGAGTTCGCGTAGTTCTTGTGGGTGAGGTCGGGGGCGAAGAGCGCGTAGAAGTACCGCGGGATGCTCTGCAGGGTCTCGCAGGCCTGGCAGATGTTGCGGATGAGCGTGGCGTTGTGCGGGAGGTGGGTCCGCCAGGCGACGTCGAGCGCGTACGCGGACTTGTACAGGTGGCTGCCGCCGCAGATGCCGCAGATGCGCGGGCAGACGATCAGCCCGGCCTGGGGGTCCTTGCCGCGGAGGATGATCTCGAAGCCCCGGAACATCGAGGCCTCGGTCCACGCCGAGGTGACGACGCCGTCCTCCAGCGTCACCCGTACATCGAGGTCGCCCTCGACCCGGCCGAGCGGGCTCACCTGAAGGTCCATCACTGACATTGAGGGCTCAGTCCTTTCCTAATGGCCGACTGCGGGGCGCCGTCGCCGGCGTCAGACGACGAACATGTCTTCCTTGGACCACTGCGGGGCGGCGATCTGGGCCGCGGCCGCGTGCGCCATGTAGGTGAGGTGGTCGGCGCCCTCGGGGATCTCCTTCGGGATCACGCCGCTGACCTTCTGGGTCTTGAACACCGTGCCGGGGGCGAGGTCGAAGAAGGGGAACTCCGGCTCGGTGCAGCCCAGGCAGGGCATGCCGGCGCGGGTCTTGGAGGACTGCCGGTTCCACAGGATCCGGTTGCACGGCGAGTGCGTCATCGGGCCGCGGCAGCCGAACTCGTAGAAGAGGCAGCCGGTGCGCGTTCCCTCACCGAAGGAGGGGGTGGACTGCTTGTACTCGAAGAACTGAACCCGGGTGCACCCGGTCTGGGTGAACGTCTTGAAGAAGGTCTGCGGCCGGTGCAGCTCGTCGAGGGCGATGTCGCCGGCGCGCCCGGTGGCGAGCGCCACGATCACCTGCGTGATCCAGTCGGGGTGCGCCGGGCAGCCGGGGATGTTGATCACGGGCAGCCCCATCTTGGAGCGGAAGTCCGGGCCGAGGAAGCCGCCGCGCTCGCGCTTGTGGAACTGCAGGCCGGTGGAGTCGGTGGGGTTCGGCTCGGTCGCCGGGATGCCGCCCCAGCACGCGCAGTCGCCGATCGCGACCACGATCTGGGCCGCGGCCGCCAGGTCGGTCACCCAGTCCTTCATGGGCCGGCCCGCGAACATGTCGTAGCGGCCGGTGCCGTTCGGGCCTCGCATCACGGTGCCCTCGAAGACGAAGATGTCGAGGGGCCGCCGGCCCTCGACGCAGTCCCAGAACAGCTTCTGCGCGTTGTCGCCGAGCTCCGCCCCGAGCGACGGGTGCCAGATCAGGTCCAGCCCGAAGTCGGTGATCAGGTCGACGACGTTCGGCTCGTCGGCGTTCAGGAACGACATGGTGTTCCCGCTGCATGCCCCGCCCTGGAGCCACAGCACTGATGACATGGGATCTCCTCCCGAAGAATCTCCGGACCACGCCCCGGGGGCGATGAGGGGGAAACGGCGATGGCGGGCCGCCGCGTGGTCAGCCGTGGTTGAGCTCGTGGCCGAGCGCCTTGGCCACCTGGACCAGGAAGCCGAGCCCGCGGGCGACGTCCTCGTCCTTGAGCACCCGCAGCAGCGAGAAGACGGTCCAGGAGGTCACGGGCTCACGCTTGTCCTGCTCGGCGCCCTTGCGGAGCGCACGGGAGGCCATGGAGACGACCTCGACGACGCGGGGGTCGGTGAGATCGGATCTGAACAGCGCCTCCAGGCCGGGGGTGGCGTCGGAGATGGCGGCGAAGAGGATGCGCAGGCTCGACGCCAGCTTGGGAAGGTCGATCGGTTTCAGTGCCTCGGGTGTCGTGGACACCGCCAGGCGTAGCTCCCCCACGGCTTTGGTGAGGTTGCCGGCGATCGTGTCCCCGCGGCGGGCCAGCGCGTCGAGGCCTTCGACCAGGACGGCCAGCAGGTCGAGGTGGTCGAGCAGGTCGTAGAGCGCCTCGGCCACCCGGGGCTCGTTGAGTTTCGCCAGCAGGGCTTCGCTGGTCCTCGGGGCGATGACCTGGCTGTCAGGTGCCACAAGCACCTCCACGGAAGGTCGCCCTTCAACTCGTGGTGAAGGGATACGAAACTCACAGGAATGAGGGCTGCCCGTAACCAAAGGTTAGGAACGCGTTACATGGGCTGGCTATCGCAAAGGCGCACGCGTTGTCATATTTGCGAATGACTCTTGGCGGTCAGGCGAAGACACCGAGCGTGGTGAGAAAACCGCCATAGTGAGTGGCACCGTGGAGCCTGTCCGGCCGCTCTCCGTTCGGTCCGGCCGTCGCCGTCCGGCTCCCATGGGCGGAGGGAGGAGCTGAGCGTGACCCGATTGGCCAAGTTCGGTTTCATCGACGCCAGGCGCACGTCCCACCCGGTGCGCCCCAGGGCCCGGTCGCGGGGGATCCCCCGGGCGCTGGAAGGCCGCGAGATCTTCTACACGGACGATCCGGCCGAGGCGTCGCAACTGATCGGCAAGGCGTTATCCGCCAACCGCCTCACCGTCACGGCCACGGAGGGCTTCGCCGCGAGCCTCCACGGGGTACGGCTCCGCAACGTGTCCATGCTCTACCTCGACCTGCACGTCGCGGCGACCGTGGAGTTCCCGAAGCTCGGCCCCTACTACGCGGTCCACATGCCGATGAACGGCCGGGCCGTGTGCCGGCTCGGCGACCGGACGGTCGAGGCGAACTCCACCCACGCCCTGGTCACCTCGCCCGGGCAGGCGCTCACCATGCGGTTCGACCACGACTCGCCCCAGCTCATCATGCGGATCGAGCAGGAGGCGCTGGTCCGGTTCCTCACCCGGCTGCTCGGCCGTACGGTGAACCGGCCGATCGTCTTCGAGCCGGAGATGGACCTGTTCACCGACACCGCGGTGCGGTGGAACGGGGCGATCCAGCTGCTGAGCACCGAGATCCTCCGCCCGGGCTCGCTGTTACGGCGCGGGCACGGCATCGGCTCGCTCGAAGAGCTGATCATGAGCAGCCTGCTCTTCGTCCAGCCGTCCAACTACCACGAGCAGCTCGTGCGCCCGGCGCCCCGGCCGATGAAGCGGGCGGTGCGCGAGACGCTCGACTTCATCGAGGCGAACCTCCGTGAGCCGATCACCATGAAGGACATCGCCCGCCACGTGAAGATGAGCGTCCGGGCGATCCAGCAGGGGTTCCGCGCCGAGCTCGGCACCACCCCCATGGCCTACCTGCGCGACCGCCGTCTGGAACGTGCCCGTGAGGAGCTCCTCGACGCGATCCCCTCCGACGGGGTGACGGTCACGCACATCGCGGAGCACTGGGGGTTCACCCACCTGAGCAACTTCGCGGCGCTCTACCGCAAGCGCTGGGGCGAGTCACCGTCGCAGACCCTGCGCCGCGGGTCGTGAGCCGCCTCCCGCGCGGCCCGAGCCGGCGCGCGGGAGGGGCGGGCGCATGGCGCGTGGCGCGACCGGGGCCGCGGGGCTCCCGGCGAGCCGGGCCGGCGGAGGGGCCGGACGGCTGGCGGGGCCCGGACCGCGGGAGAGGCACACGCGGCCGATGGTGGCGTGACGACGGCGTGAACCGGTAACGTCGGCGCAACCCGGCGTGACACCCAGGGAGCCCGAACCGTGCACGAACTGTCGATCTGCCAGTCCATCTTCGGCGTCGTCACCAAGCACGCGGGGGAGCGGCGGGTGCGCGCCGTGAACGTCAAGGTCGGCCACCTGCGGCAGATCGTCCCCGACACCCTGGTCTACTGCTGGTCCCTGGTCACCCAGGACACCCCGCTCGACGGGGCGGAGCTGCGCGTCGAGCACGTGCCCGCGCGGATCCGCTGCACCGAGTGCGAGCACACCGAGACGATCACCGCGCCGATCCTGCTCTGCGGCGGGTGCGGGAGCCAGCGGGTGGAGATCGTCTCGGGGGAGGAATTCCTGATCACGTCGCTGGAACTCGCGGAGGAGTGAGCACCGATGGGACGGTTCCACCGGCATGACGATCACGGGCACGGCCACGGCCACGTCGGCGCGCCCGGTGAGGCGGCGGCCCGTGACGTGGGTGACCACTCGGGGTACGCCACCGGTGCCGAACGCGTCGAGGTGCTGGAGCGGATCCTCGGCGAGAACGAGAGGACCGCCGCGGCGAACCGCGCCGACTTCGCCGCGGCCGGGGTGACCGTGGTGAACCTCATGTCGTCCCCCGGGGCCGGCAAGACCTCCCTGCTCCGGGAGACGCTGCGCCGGCTGAGCGACCGGATGCGGATCGGGATCATCGAGGGCGACATCGAGACCAGCCTCGACGCGGACCGGCTCGCGGGGTTCGGCGCGGCGATCGCCCTGGTCAACACCGGCAAGGGCTTCGGCGGCGAGTGCCACCTCGACGCCCCCATGGTGCGCTCCGCCCTGCCGTCCCTGCCGCTGGACGAGCTCGACCTCCTCGTCATCGAGAACGTCGGGAACCTCGTCTGCCCGGCGGAGTTCGACGTCGGCGAGCACGCCCGCGCGATGGTCTACTCGATCACCGAGGGCGAGGAGAAGCCGCTCAAGTATCCGATCATGTTCCGCACGGCCGACCTCGTCATCGTCAACAAGATCGACCTGCTGCCGTACCTCGACTTCGACCTGGACGCCTTCTACGCCAACCTCCGCGCGGTCAACCCGGCGGCGGCCACGATCGAGACCAGCGTGAAGAACGGCACCGGGATCGACGAGTGGTGCGCCTGGCTGAGCGGGCTCGGCTCCCGGCAGCGGGTGCCCTGATCACCGGCGCGGACCCGCGGCTCGCCATCCCCGGTCCTGAGCCGCACCCGGTCCGCACTGATCACGGGCGCGGAGCCGCGGGACTCCGCCCGTCCGCCCGGACCGGCCCCGGGAAGGCGGGCACTCCGTCCCGTACGCCCGGAGCGGCCCGGGCACCCGTAGGCACCCGGTCCCGTACGCCCGGAACCGAACGGCCGTGGGCACCGGATCCCGCCCGGCCGGAACGGCGGGCCCGGCCCGTCCACGGCGGACCTGGGCAGGCCGGGCCCACCTCGCCGCGCGGCCGTCGCGCACCGGCCGTGCCGTACGGCACGGGGTGGCGCCGGGCGCGCGGACCGCTCCGGACGAGCGGTCAGACCTTGGGCAGGGTGGCCAGGGACTCCGCGATGCGCTCCGGCGGCAGCGTGAAGTCCTCCAGCTCGCCGGAGAGGTACCGGTCGTAGGCGCCGAGGTCGAAGTGGCCGTGGCCGGACAGCGCGGTAAGGATCACCTTCTCCTCGCCGGTCTCCTTGCAGCGCAGCGCCTCGGCGATGGTCTCGGCGATGGCGTGCGTCGGCTCCGGGCCCGGGATGATGCCCTCGGCGCGGGCGAACCGCACCCCCGCCTCGAAGCACTCGGTCTGGTTCCGGGTCACCGCCTCGAACAGGCCGAGCTCGTAGACGTGGGAGAGCAGCGGCGACATCCCGTGGTACCGAAGGCCGCCGGCGTGGATCGGGTCGGGCACGAAGTCGTGGCCGAGCGTGTGCATCTTGAGCAGCGGCGTCAGCCCCGCGGTGTCCCCGAAGTCGTAGGCGTAGGTGCCGCGGGTGAACGACGGGCACGCGGCCGGCTCGACCGCCCGGATCACCGGGTTGATCTTGCCCTGGAGCTTCTCCCGGAGGAACGGGAAGACCAGCCCGCCGAAGTTGGAGCCGCCACCGGTGCAGCCGATGATCAGGTCGGGGGTCTCGCCGAGCTCCGCGAGCTGCCGCAGGGCCTCCTCACCGATCACGGTCTGGTGGAGCAGCACGTGGTTGAGCACGCTGCCGAGCGCGTACCGGGCGTCCGGCGAGGCGGCGGCGACCTCCACCGCCTCACTGATCGCGATGCCGAGGCTGCCCGGGGAGTCCGGGTTCTCCGCCAGGATCTTCTTGCCCGCCTCGGTCACCGGGGACGGGCTCGCGTGCACGGTCGCGCCGTACACGCGCATGAGCGTGCGCCGGTACGGCTTCTGGTCGTAGGAGGAGCGGACCATCCAGATCTCGCACTCCAGGCCGAACTGCGCGCACGCGAACGCGAGCGACGAGCCCCACTGCCCGGCACCGGTCTCGGTGGTGAGCTTCTTGATCCCCTCCTTGGCGTTGTAGTACGCCTGCGGCACGGCCGTGTTCGGCTTGTGCGAGCCGGAGGGGGAGACGCCCTCGTACTTGTAGTAGATCCGCGCCGGGGTGCCGAGGGCGCGCTCGAGCCGCCGCGCCCGGATCAGCGGGGTGGGCCGCCAGAGCCGGTAGATGTCGAGCACGTCCTCCGGGATCTCGATGAACCGGTCGGTGCTCACCTCTTGGGCGATGAGCTCCATCGGGAACAGTGGCGCCAGATCGTCCGGTCCGACCGGCTTCAGGGTGCCCGGGTGCAGTGGAGGCGGGGGAGGGGTGGGCAGGTCGGCCAGGATGTTGTACCAGTGACGAGGTAGGTCGATCATCGCCCCAGTTTGGCGCACCGGAGCTGCTCGTCCAAGCGGATCTGTCCGGATCGTGGTATGGCTTGTCTCACAAGCCGGAAGGAATCCCCCGCCTCGGCGCGCGGGCCGGGGCCGGCTCGCCGGCCGCCCAAGGAGCGCGGCGCGGCGGTGGGACCCTCCGCGCTCCCGCCCGCCGGGCCGCCCGCGCCCAGGGCGGGAAACGCCGAGGGCCGGCCCGTTTCCGGGCGAGGCCGGCCGGAACGTCGGCGGCCGGGCCGCCGGGTCACGCGTACCGGCCAGACCGGCGGGTCACGTGTACCGGCCAGACCGGCGGGTCACGTGTACCGGCCAGACCGCCGGGTCACGCGTACCGGCCGGGCCGATACGAACCGGCGGGCCGCTTGACGATGACGCTCAGGCGGTTGAAGGCGTTGATCAGGGCGATCTGGCACACCAGGGCGGCGAGCTGCTCCTCGTCGTAGTGCTCGGCGGCGTCCGCCCACGCCTCGTCCGTCACGCCACCGGCCGCGTCCGCGAGCCGGGTGCCCTGCTCCACCAGTTCCAGGGCGGCGCGCTCGGCGCCGGTGAACACCGTGGCCTCCCGCCACGCCGCGATCAGGTTGAGGCGCACCGGGCTCTCCCCGGCGTGCGCCGCCTCCTTGGTGTGCATGTCGACGCAGAACCCGCAACCGTTGATCTGGCTGGCGCGGATCTTCACCAGCTCCTGCGTGGCCCGCGGCAGCGGCGAGGCGGCGAGCGCGTTGTTCGCCGAGACCAGCATCGTGAACAGGTCGCCGCCGGCCCGGGTGCTCAGCAGGTCCAACCGTGGCTCCATGGCGCACTCCTTGCCGTTGTCGACCGGTACGCCTCTCCGGCGGAACGGCGCGCCGGAATGTGACGCGACGCTCCATGCCCGAGCACAGCGGCAGGAGGCCTGGGCCGTGGACGGATCGCGGTGGTGAGCGGCTTCCCGGTTCCGTTCGTGAGCGGGCCGCTCCCGGCCGGCGGAGACGGCCGGGAGCACCGGGCACCCGGGGCGGCCCGCGGAGTAGGCCCTACCCCGGGAAACGGTCAGCCACCCCGGTAGGAGATGGTCACCCGGCGGTTCTTCGCCCGGCCTTCGGGGTTGTCCTTGCCGTCCTTCGTCTTGTTGGGCGCGATCGGGCGGGTCTCGCCGTACCCGACGGCCTTGATCTGCAGGCCGGGGACCGCCTTGCTCAGCTCTTCCTTGACCGCGTTGGCGCGGAGCCGGGACAGGCGCAGGTTGTACGCCGCGGAGCCGAGCGCGTCGGTGTGCCCCTCGACCAGCACCACGCCCTTCACGTTCTGCAGGCGCTTGGCGAGCTCGGCGATCCGGCGCTTGGCGACCTCGGTGAGGTCGGCCTTGTCGAAGGCGAAGAGCACGTCCGACGAGATCGACACCGTGGTCCGGTCGCCGACCTGCGTCTCCACCTCCAGCGGCTCGATGGTGAGCGTCAGGTCACGGATGAAGTCGGAGACCGCCAGGTCCCTGATCGACTCCTGGATCGCCGAGGGCGGCACCGAGGGCTCCGGGCTCGGGGTGGTCAGCAGGAGCGGCAGTGCGGCGAATGCCCGCCACATCACGACTCCAGCGGGACGTCGGTGAACGGCGCCCAGTTCGCGATGTGCACGTCCATCTTCGTGACGTTCTCCGGCGGCGCCGCGAAGGTGTAGGTGAGCACCATCGGCTGACCGAGGTGGGTCTCGGTCCACACGTCGTCGGGCTTGAGCTCCTTGCCCCGGGAGTCCTTGACCACGACGTGCCGCTTCATGTTCACGGTGTCGATCAAGGTGACGGTGAAGCTCTGATCCCCCAGGATGTCGAACGGGCTGAGCTGCTTCTCATGGTGCTCCTGCCCTTCGGGGAGGCGCGGCGTCAGCGAGAAGACCAGGTCCACCAGCTTCCCGCGGCGCTTGAAGCTGTGAATGGCGACGTCCACTTTCCCGTTGGGCGCGAACGGCGCGTCGAAGGTCGCCTTGATGATCGCCTTGGAGGTGTCCGCGACCCCGGGCGTGGCCGAGCCCGCCTGCTCCGCGGAGGCGTCTCGCTGAGCCTGGGCTTCCGCGTCCTGGGTGTTCTGCTCCCGGTCCTCGGTGGTGTTCTGTTCCGCCCTGCTCTCCGTCTGCGACACGTCCCGCGCGCTGACGTCGCCCTGAAAACCGAGCATGCCGCAGCCGGAGAGGGTCAACGCGAGGACGAGGATGCCGGGTATCCAAGTCCGGCGACCCATTAATCACCCTCCTAAATGACCATTTACTTGGCAACCGATAGATTAGTCAGCCAATGAGTTGACCTATTGCGTGCCGGTGCAGCGCGGAGAGAAGAAGATCCTCAAGCCATCCGCGGCCGGCATGGGCGCCTCGCGGCAACGGCCCTGGACCTGGGTGATCAGGCCATCCGGGCCGCTGCGGATCCAGAGCCGGGAGAGGTCGGCGTCGCTCGTCTGACGTGGCGTCCCAGGGCCTGGGCTTCGCGGCCGAGGTGCGATCGGTAAGGCGACTTTTCTGATCATGCTCAATCTCCCCAGTGATTTGATCTAGCTTTGGCGGTGAAGGTTCGCCACAGGCCACCGCGGTGTTCGCCGCCACAGCGGCCGCCGCGGGTTCGGCGTGGCGCGAATTCCGGGTCCGGTGCAGTGACCTGCGTAGATCGGGCTGCGGTACGACGGGGCGAGGGGGAGCCGACCCAATGCACGACGCGGAGGTGGGCTTCGAGAAGCTGGCCGACGATCTCGGCACGGCGCTGGATGAGTGTCCGGCGAGTTCCGGGCCGTCGTCGATCGGGCGGGCCTACCGGCGAAGGTGCTCGTCAAGCGGCTGCGCGATCTGGGGGTATCCGCTGATGAGTCCCGGATCTCCCGCTGGCTCAGCGGGCGTAAGCAGATCTGGTCGAGCCGGATCGCCCTGCCCGGCGCCGGCTTGGCCGAGAAGATCGCCGAAGCGCTGCGGTTACCGGGCGCCGACGCCGAACGGCTCATCCGGCTCGCCGAGCGGGTGGACCGGGCGCGCGAGCGGCTTGAGCCGCATCAGCGCTGGAGAGCACGGGCGGCCGAGTATCTCGAAACTTCCATGAACGGCGCCGCCGCACCCCAGACCGGCGCCGCACCACAGGCCGCCACCGCCCCCGCAGCGGCCGTGCCGTACCCGGACGGAGACACCGGCCGGGCGGCGGACCGCGCTCCCGCCCCGCCCGCGGACGGAGCGGTTCCCGCGGCCGGCCACGGAGCGACGCCGCGGTGGCGGCGCCTGCATGGATGGCTGACGCGGCGCACCTTCGCCGTCGGCGGCGCGGTGGTCGCCCTCGCCGCCACGGTGGGAGCGGCCATCGTGGTGGGTGAGCGGCCGCAGGATCCTCGCGCGTCCGGATCCTCCTCCGTGCCGGCCACACCGATCACCCGGATGTCGTCCGCGGCACCCGCCGGCCTGGAGAAGGGGACCCTCGGCGGGGACAGCCGGTGCAGTGCCCCCTATGACGGACCGGACGAGGTCCTCTGGCGGGTCTGCGCCCGGGTGGACGCGGACCGGATCCTCTTCGCACTCAAGATCGAGAATCGCGGGGAGGCGCCGTCGAAGGTCAAGGCGCGCTTGGAGTACGTGCGGGCCGACTCGTGGAATCCGTGCCCCGGGATGCGGGAAACGGACGTGCTCACCGTGGCGCCGGGCCAGACGGTGGTGACGGACCCCGAGCGGTGCACCGCGGCCCGGCAGGCCACCCCGTTCGCGTACCAAGGGGTCGGCTGGGTGTTCGACGCGGACGCCACCGAGGGCAGCAGATACCGGCTCTCCCCGATCGCGCACGTCTACCCCGAGCGCGTCATCTGGCAGCCCGACCTGCCGTGATGGCGGGAGCTCGGCCGGCTCGGCCAGGGCCCGGGTTCCTTTGGCCTGATCGAGTGGCGACCGGGGCGTGCCCGGGCGGCGGTCCGCGCTCCGGTGTCCGGGGGACCCGGCCGCCCGATCGTGCCCAGGCCGTCGGTGGGTACGGCGTGCCGTCGCGGGCGATGCCGTACCGGACCGGCGGGGCCGGCGCGGGGAACCGGCCTGGCGTGATGCGTGGCGCGCCGCTCGCCGCCGCGGGGTGTGCCCGTACGGCGGGCCGTCCCCGGCCGGCGTGGGAGGGCGCGGGGGCGGTGCGGGAAGGCGCGGTGGTCTATCGCGGGTGGCGTCCGCGCCGGCAGGCGGCCGCGAACCCGCCGCGCCCGGCACGGCCGGGCAGCGGGGTCACATCGGAGGGTGCGGCTGCCACGGTGACATCGCGGTCAGGCGGTGGTTCTCCTGGTGCCGGGTGATCGACAGCACGACCGCGATGGCGAGGATCGCCGCGACGATGGTCGCGAAGTTGAGGAAGATGTCCATCTGCGCCGCCTGCTTGAGCTCGGGGAGCTCGTCGGCCTTCCGGAACAGCCGGGCCGACACCTGCCCGATCCACAGGCTGAACACCCACGCCAGCCACCATGCCCAGATCAGGCCGGATCGGGGTGCCGAGGCGAGATCCCGGGACCGCGCCAGGACACCGGGCTGGGACGACGCCCAGATGTCATCGACGATCTGCTTGGGGAACCAGAGGCTGATGATCGGGACGATCCATCCCCAGATCACCCACGGTCTGCTCCGCCGGTGCGGCCACGGGCTCAGCAGCTCCGCGTTGATCCGGGCCCGGTAGAGCCAGATCAGGAACATGACGGCCGTGACGAAATAGACGGCGAGCTCCAGCAGGCCCGAGGCCGCATAGAGCGCGTCACTGGCCTTGATCTCCTCGATCTCGACAGGCTCGTCGTCGATGATCCGCTGGATGAGCGCGGCGCGCTCCACGTCGATGATCGACGCGATCAGGCACACCACGGCGTCGATGGCCAGCATGACGACGGCGGCCGTTCTCAGTCCGCGCACCGGCCGGAGCTGCGCGGGCGCCGCCGGGTGCGGTCCCGGTGCGGGAGGCATGGGCTGCCCGTAGGCCCCCGGCGGCGGGGGCATGGGCGGCTGGTAACCGTGCGGCTGAGCGGGACCACCGTGCGGCTGGGCGGGGCCACTGTGCGGCTGGGCGGGGCCGCCGTGCGGCTGGCCGGCGCCGCCCGGTGGGGGATAGGCCGGCGGCGGAACCTGAGCTCCCGGGTGAGGTCCCGGCCCCGCAGGCGGAACCTGGGATCCGGGGTGATACCCCGGCCCGGCGGAGGGCGGGACCTGGGATCCAGGGTGAGGTTCCGGCCCGGCCGGCGGCGGCACCTGCCCCGGAGGGGGCGGCGGCCATGGTGAATTGGGGGTGGACGGCGGAGGGGGATACACCTGAACTCCTTAGCGATAGCGCCTCAGCGACAGCCGACGGCGAGCGGTGAGCCCGCGGGCGCTTTACATCCGGCTGTCTCCGTTCCTGACCCGAAACCCTTGCGGATCATCATCCTAGGGTCGGAAACGGGAGGGGTCGCGATAAGTCATCCCTTATCACCCCACCGTGACGGGGTACGGCCGCGGCGGCTCTGGGGCGCGTTCGGCAGCTGCCGGCCTGACGGCATCGCCGGAGGCCGAGGCGGCGCCGGCGGTGGGCACTCCGCTCGTGACCGGCGGCACCGTCATGCGGGGACCGGCACACTGACCGGAATCGCCGGGGGTCGCGGGGAGCGGGGCGGGCGCTGGGGTGGCGGAGGCGTGCCGGCACGGCGCGCGACCGAGGGAGGCGGGCGTGCGGGGCCGGCACGAGGGCCCGATCGACCGGCATTCCTTTCATCCGCGAGCACCTGCGTGCCCGGCCGGGTCGGCATGCGGGATGGCCCCTGAGCAGACGCGCGGTGGACGCCCGGGGACACGGCTGGAGGGGAGGAGGAGCCGAGCCGATGATGCGGGACGCTCCCGGCCCGGATACGCGCTGTCAGGCCGCGTGCGCCGGCGAACCGCCGCACCGGCGCCGCCGGGCACGTCTCAGCCCGGGCGTGCGACATGATCCGCTACGAGCGCGGCCGTGCCGGCCGGGGCCGGTTCCCACGGATGCCCCACCGCCCGCCGCGGGGCGGGATCACGCGTCGGCCGTGGCGTACCGTTCGCCGGGGTGCGACCCTCGCCCGGCGGGTGGCGTCTCGCCGCCGAAGAACGCGTTGTACCAGATCCGGGTCACGATGCGCGCCGCCCGGTCGATGGGCATGGTCGCCTCGCGGAGCCGGTCCTGTGCGTACCAGACGTAGGCGGACTGCTCGACCATGCACGCCGCCGCCTCGGCGAGGTCGTCCACGGCCAGGCCATCGACCTCCTCGATGCCGCACTTGACCTTCAGCGCCGTGGCGAACCGGGCGATGTGGCGGTTGCGCATCTCCCACCAGTAGTCGCGGAACCGCTCTTCCACGCTCGCCGCCTCGACCAGGGTCCGCATGATGTCGCGGTTCCGGTGGTAGTGGGTCAGGTAGCCTTGGTTGGCCTCGAGGATGGCCTCGTATGGGCTGGTGGCGAGGTCGTGGGGCGTGTTGCCGCTGGCCTGGAAGAGCTCTTCATGGGTGTCCGCGATGAGGGCGGCGAACAGGTCTTCCTTGTCCCGGAAGTACCGGTAGAGCCCTCCCAGGGACATGTCGGCCTCTGAAGCCACCGCGCTCATGGTGGTGCCGACGTATCCGTCGCGACCGAAGACCTGCCGGGCGGCGCTCAGGATCCGCGCCCTGGTGTTCCTGCCCTTGGCGGTGCTCGGCGTGTGCGCCATCACCCTCCTCTCCCTCGGCACTGATCGTAGCAGGCCATCGTGATAGCGACATCGCCTTTTCAAAAAAGCGATGTCACTCTCTTGACTTGCGGTAGGGCGGGCCACAGAATCGAGCTGCCCATCCACCGCGGCAGTCGCCTCTCGCGTCGAAGGAAGTCACGTGGACACCAGTGAGGTCGCCGTCACCACCGAGGCCTCCGCGGGGCATGCCGAGCCACCGCGCCGGCTTCCCCACGTCAAGGAGGCCTTCCAAGAACTTCTCCGGCAGGACCCGGGCAAGACCGCGGTCATCGACGACCGCGGCCACCGGCTGACCCGGGCCGAGCTGCGAGATCTCGCTGACGCGATCGGCGGCGAGATGCGGGCCCGGGGCCTCGCTCCCGGTGACGTCGTGCTCATCGCCATGCCGAACTGGACGGAGTGGCTCGCAGTCCATCTGGCCGCCGTCCGTGCCGATCTGATCCCCGCGACGGCGCCGGTGACGAGCGATCCCGGGCACCTGGCCTACACCGCTCAGCTGGTCGGCGCCAAGGCGCTGGTCTGCCCGGCCCGCCACCGCGGCCGTGATTTCGCCACCGAGACGAAGCAGGTGGCGGAACAGCTCGGCCGCCGCCTGCACGTGCTGCTCATCGAAGGCGACCAGGAGCAGCGGACCTGGGCGGACTTCACCGGCCCGGAACCGTCCACCCCGGAGTTGCCCCCGGGGACCGCGCACATCCTCTTCTCCTCGAGTACGACCGGGCACCCCAAGGCCATCGCCCATTCCGAGGACAGCCTCGCCGCCTACAACCAGGGGGTCATCGAGCGGTACTGCGTCACCGGTGCCCGATCGATCTTCATGCCCTCACCCCTGGGGCACAGTACCGGGTTCTGGCACGGGGTCAGGATGTCGATCCTGACCGGTGCGGAACTGGTCATCCAAGACCGGTGGGACCCCCGGCGCGCGCTGGAGCTCGTGGCACGGCACCGGTGCGCGATCACCGTGGCCGCCACTCCCTTCCTGGTCGATCTCGTCAACGCGGAGTGGGATTCGCCGGAGCCGAAGCTCGCCGACATGGAGGTCTTCCTGTGCGGTGGTGCGCCGGTCCCACCCGAGCTGATCGAGCGCGCCCGGCAGGAGATGCCGAACACCCTCGTCGCATCGATCTGGGCGATGAGCGAGGGCGGCGCCACCTCGAGCCTCCCGGACGACCCGCCGGAACTGATCGCCAATAGCTGCGGGAAGGTCCTGCCGGGCGTTCACCTGGAGGTCATCACCGAGGACGGCGAGATCGCCCCGCGCGGCACCGAAGGCGAGGTGGTCATGCGGACGCCCTCGCTCTTCCTCGGGTACGTGGGGCAGGACGCGCTGTACCGGTCGTCTTTCACCAAGGACGGATTCTTCCGGACCGGTGATCTCGGCGTCGTCGACGAGAACGGCTATCTGCGCATCACCGGTCGGCTCAAGGACCTGATCATCCGGGGCGGCGTGAACATCGCCCCGGTGCCGATCGAGAACGCGCTCGCGGAACACGAGAAGATCGCCCGGGTCGCCGTCGTCGGCCGGCCGGATGAACGGCTCGGCGAACGGATCTGCGCGGTCATAGAGCCCCGCGGCGAGGCACCGACATTGGCGGAGCTGACCGAATGGCTCGCCGGACAGGGAGTTCCGCGCAGGCTCTGGCCGGAATCGCTCGTCATCGTCTCCGACATGCCGCAGACGCCGGCCGGAAAGATCCGCAAGAACGTACTCCGGGAAATGGTCGCGCAAGAGGGGGAATCATGAGTTCCGGCGGCGGGATCACCGAGCACAAGGTGACCCTGAACGACATCGAGGTGCACTACACCCGCGCCGGTGACGGTCCTCCCGTCGTCCTGGTGCACGGGCTCGCCCAGGACGGGCGGAGCTGGGAACCCGTACAGCGAGGCCTCACCAAGGTGACCACCTATGCCTATGACCTGCGCGGGCACGGGCGGACGACGGTGGGCGACGCCCAGGGCACCCTCGCTCAGCTCCGGGACGACTTCCTGGCCTTCCTGGAGCAGGTGACCGGGCCGGCCGTGGGCGTCGGATTCTCCCTGGGCGGCACCGTGGTGCTCTCCGCGGCCGCGGCCCGCCCCGACCTGGTGCGCCACGCCGTTGTCATGGGCACGTCCAGCGTCGTCGGCCGCGCGGCGGCGGGGTTCTACGCGGAGCGGATCGAGCTGTTCCGCGGCGGGGACAAGGCCGCGCAGGCCGCCGCGCTCCGCTCGGACACCGCAGCGGCGCTGCACAACACCGCGGTCGATGTGGACGCGGTGACCCGGGAGAGGGTCGAGGCGGTCGGCGACGGTGCCGGGTACATCAACGCGGCGACCGCGATGGCCTCGCTGTCCGGGAATCCGCTCACCCCGGAGCTTGAGGCGATCACTCCGCAGACGCCGGTGACGGTCATCGGCGCCGAGCACGACACGTTCTGCCCGCGCAAGGCCGCGGACATCATTCTCGGCGCGATCGAGCACGCCGAGTACCGGGAGATCGCCGAGGCCGGGCATCTGATGCTGATCGATCAGCCGGAGCGGACCGTCGACGTGCTCCGGCAGTGCGTCGAGAAGTGACGTCACCGAGCACCGCACGGAAACCGCACGGAAAAGAGGAATGATGGAGTCACGCCAGGTCGCCCTCGTCACCGCCGCCGCCGGTGCCGGAATCGGATCCGCCGTCGCGCACCGGCTCGCCGCCGACGGATTCGACGTCGTGGTCACGGACATCCACGAGCGGCGGCTCCGTGAGAAGACGGAGAAGCTGAGCTCCGAGTTCGGGCGGGAGTTCTCCTCCTACCTGCTGGACGTCACCGATGAGTCCGCCGTCCGGTCCGTCATCACCGACATCGCCGAGCGCAAGGGCCGGCTCGACGTCCTCATCAACAACGCCGGCTGGAGCAAGATCGAGCCGGTCGCCGAGATGTCGAGTGAGACGTGGCGGCGCTGCCTGGACGTCGACCTCAACGGCACCTTCTACACCATGCGCTACGCCCTGCCGATCATGCAGGCCCAGCGGCGAAGGCCGGCGTGCTGGCCCTGACCCGGGTCGCCGCGGCCGAGAACGGGCGGTTCGGCATCCGGGTCAACGCGATCGCGCCCGGCCTCATCTACAACGAGTTCCTCCGCCGCATCTACCCGGACGAGTTCTTCGAGGGATACGCCGAGAAGCGCTCCCTGGTCGGCCGAGTCGGGCGCCCCGAGGACGTGGCGGCTCTGGTGTCCTTCCTCGTCGGCCCGGAGGCCGGCTACATCACCGGCGAGGTCTACGGCATCAGCGGGGGAGTGTATCCCGTTGGCTGAGCAGCAGCCGGTGTACTGGCGAATACGCGATCTCACCGCCGCGTACGCGAAGGGGACGCTCAGCCCGGTCGAGGTCACGGAGGCGCTGCTGGCGCGGCTCGACGCGGTCAACGCGCAGCTCCACGCCTACATCACCTGCACCCCGGAGCTGGCCCGGCGGCAGGCCGAGGAGGCCGCCGAACGCTACCGGCGCGGCGAGCGCGCGCCGTTGCTGGGGGTTCCGGTGTCCATCAAGGACGCCTTCGACCTCGCCGACTATGAGACCACGTTCGGCTCGCTGACCTGCAGAGGCCGGATCGTCCGCTCGGACTCCGGCGCGGTGGCCCGGCTCCGGCGGGCCGGGGTGGTCATCCCGGGCAAGACGAACGTGCCGGAGTTCTGCCACTCGGCCACGAACGAGAACCTGCTCATCCCGGACACCGCGAACCCTTGGGATCCCTCCCGTACCTCGGGCGGGTCCAGCGGGGGAGCCGCCGCATCCGTGGGCGGGGGCCTGGCCACCGCCGCGCTCGGCTCGGACGGCGGCGGGTCCATCCGGATCCCGGCGGCGTTCTGCGGCCTGGTCGGGTTCAAGCCGACCACCGGGACCTGCCCCGACGAGCGCGGCTTCCGGGCCATGACGGACTTCGTCACCGCCGGCCCGCTGGCGTGGACGGTGGACGACGCCAGGGTCGTGACCGAAGTGCTCGCCGAGCGGCGGTTCGCCCGGGAGACGCCCCCGCGGCTGCGCATCGGGTTCTGCGCCCGGCCCGGCGGCCGGCCCGTGGAAGCGCCCGTACGGGCCGCGGTCGAGCGGGTCGCCCGCATCCTGGCCGATCTCGGCCACGACGTCGTCGAGTGCGACGTCCCCATCGGCGGCTGGCAGGAGATCTTCGGCCCGCTCGTGCTCGACGACGAGCTGCGGGAGCGTCAGCACCTGCTGCAGCGTCCCGAGCTCCTCACCCGGTACATGCTGGCCACGCTCCGGGCGGCCGCGCGGCAGACGAGCGCCGACGTCGCCCGAGCGAGGGAGCGGCTGGTCGAGTTCCGGCGGCGCGTGGACCGGTTCTTCGAGGACTACTCCGTGGTGCTGACCCCGACGGTGGCCACGGTGGCGTTCCCGCACCGGCAGCGCCCCACGCAGATCGCCGGGGAAGACGTCGACTGGCTCTGGGGGGCGTTCCCGTTCACCGCCCCGTTCAACGTGGCGGCGACGCCGGCGATCAGCCTGCCGGCCGGCCTCGCGGACGGGCTGCCGATCGGCGCCCAGCTCGTCGCCCGCTGCGGCGCGGACGCGTTGCTGCTCAACGTGGCCGAGGAGCTCGAGGAGGCGCTCGGGTTCGATCACCGTCCGGTGCGTGAGCGCTGGATGGCGGAGACGCTCGCGGGAACGCCGAAATGACCGGATCGGCGATCGTCGCGCACCGGCTGGATGGCGTGCTCGAGATCCGGCTCGATCGGCCGGAGCGGCGCAACGCGCTCTCGCGTGCGCTGCTGCGATCGCTGCGCGAGATGGTGGAGCCGATGCCCGCGGACGTGGGCGCGGTGGTGCTGAGCGCCACCGGTCCCGTGTTCAGCGCGGGCGCCGACTTCGCCGACCTCACCGGAACGCCGTCGGATCTGGAGTTCGACCGCGAACTCAGCGCCGCGTGCACCGCCCTTCGGAACGCTCCAGTGCCGACGGTGGCGGCGGTCTCCGGTCCCTGCATCGGAGCCGCGGTGGAGCTCGCGCTCTCCTGCGACCTCCGTGTCGCCGGCCCGCAGGCCTGCTTCCGCGTGCCGGCGGTGGAACTGGGCCTCCTCTACAACCCCGAGTCCATCCGCCGGATGCACGCCACGCTGCCGCGCGCCACGGTCACCCGGATGCTGCTGCTGGCCGAGCGGTTCGACGCCGTGGCCTCCGTCGAAGCGGGCATCGCCACCCACCGGGCCGACCCCGACGCCAGGGAGCGGGCACTGGAGCTGGCCCGCTCGATCGCGGCCCTGCCCAAGGCGGCGGTCGGCGCGACGCGCCGGCTGCTCCGCGAGCTCGACGAGGGCAGGTACGCCGACTCCCTCTGGCAGAAGGTGCGCGTTGAGCTCCTGGCGAGCCCGGAGCGCCGGAGTCTCGTCGCCGCGGCCCGGCAACGGCATGTCCCGTCCGCCTCCTCCCGACCGACCGAGTAGTGAAGGACCCCACGTTGTCCGTTTCAATGGCACGCCCCGATCCCCGCGACTTCCTCGGCGTCGAAAAGCTGCTGAGCGACGAAGAGCGCATGATCGCGCACACGGTCCGGGAGTTCGTCACCGACCGGATCCTGCCCGAGGTGGCCGGCTGGTTCGAACGCGGTGAATTCCCCCGGGAACTCGCCACCGAATTCGGGGAGCTCGGCCTGCTCGGCATGCACCTGTCCGGGTACGGCTGCGCCGGGCTCAACGCGGTGAGCTACGGCACCGCGTGCTTGGAGCTCGAGGCCGGGGACAGCGGCCTGCGCAGCTTCGTCTCGGTGCAGGGCTCCCTGGCGATGTTCCCCATCTGGAAGTACGGCTCAGAAGAGCAGAAGCAGGAGTGGCTGCCGCGGATGGCGGCCGGGGAGGTCATCGGCTGCTTCGGCCTGACCGAGCCCGACGCGGGAAGCGATCCCGCCGGCATGCGCACCGTGGCGCGCCGTGACGGATCCGACTGGGTGCTCAACGGCACCAAGATGTGGATCACCAACGGCTCGATCGCCGATGTCGCCATCGTCTGGGCGCGCGCCGACGAGGGCGTCCGGGGGTTCATCGTCGACACGAAGACCCCGGGATTCACGGCGAACACCGTGCGGCACAAGATGTCGCTGCGGGCCTCGGTCACCTCCGAGCTGGTTCTGGACAACGTCCGAGTTCCCGGCGATGCGGTATTGCCGGGGATCGTCGGGTTGAAAGGCCCGCTCTCGTGCCTGAACGAGGCGCGTTTCGGAATTCTCTTCGGCGCGGTCGGCGCCGCGCGGAGCTGCTATGAGGCCGCGCTCGACTACACCCTCACCCGCACGCAATTCGGCAAACCGCTGGCGGCGTTCCAGCTCACCCAGAGCAAGCTCGCCGACATGCTCATCCGGGTGAACCGCGCCCACCTTTTGGCGCTGCATCTGGGCCGGCTCAAGGACGCCGGTGAGCTGACGCCCGCGCAGATCAGCTTCGGAAAGAAGGACAACGTCGCGCAGGCGCTGCACGTGGCACGCGAGGCCCGCGCCATGCTCGGCGCGAACGGGATCACCCTCGAATACCCGGTGATCCGCCACATGAACAACCTCGAATCGGTCTACACGTACGAAGGCACCAACGAGGTGCACACGCTGGTGCTCGGGCAGTCGATCACCGGAATTGGGGCGTTCAAATGACGGAACTCGCGGAGCTCGCCGGTTACGATCTCGGCCGGCGCACCGTTTCGTACACCGACTCCGATGCGATTCTGTACGCGCTGTGCGTCGGCGCGAAAGCATCCGAGCTCGAGCTCGTTTACGAACGGGATCTGAAGGTGTTGCCGACCTTCGGGCTCGGCCTCGGATTGTGGGCCGTGGAAAAGGCGGGGAATCTCGGTGTCTACGATCGCCTGAGATCGCTCCACGCCGCCCAGATCCTCACCGTCCATGAGGCCTTCGCCCCGTCCGGGACGCTCGACATGCGCGAACGTCTGGGACAAGGGCAAGGCCGCGATGGTGGACATAGTCGTGGAGTGCGCCCAGTTCACCGCGGTGTATTCGATCTTCCTGCCCGGTCGCGGTGGCTGGGGTGGGGACCGCGGCCCGTCGGCGCCGCGCCGTACGGTCGATGAACCGGTGTTCGAGCGGAGGGTTCACATCGACGAGAACCTTCCGGCGCTCTACCGGCTCACCGGCGACCGGCACCCCGTGCACATCGACCCCGAGGTGGCCGCTTCCTACGGCTTCGACCGGCCCATCCTGCACGGGCTGTGCACGCTGGGGATCGCGGCCCGGGAGCTCGCCGCCGCGGCGGACCGCCGGCCGTGGGAGCTGAAGGAGCTCAGCGTGCGGTTCGCGGCTCCCGTGTTCCCCGGCGGCACGGTGAACCTGGTCGCCCGGCCGGACGACTCCGGCCTGGCGTTCGAGGCGCGGAGCGACGCCGCAACCGTGCTCTCCAACGGCTACGCGCGCTTCTGAGCACCGGCGGATCCGCTGCCGTGCCCCGCCGGCGAATCCGCCTGCCATATCCCCCTGACTCTCTCACCCCCGAGAGGTCTCACCCCCCGAGAGGTATGCCATGAACACCCCCCAGGCCCCGGCCTTCGGCACCGGGCAGCAGAAAAGGGCGTACGTCGCCAGCCTGGTCGGCACCACCATCGAGTGGTTCGACTTCTTCATCTACGCGACGTCCGCGACCCTCGTCTTCTCCTCGATCTTCTTCCCCCAGCTCGACTCCCGCGTCGGGCTCCTGGCGTCGTTCGGGACGTTCGGCGTGGCGTTCCTCGCCCGGCCCGTCGGCGGTTTCGTCTTCGGTCACCTCGGAGACCGCATCGGCCGCCGGGCCACGCTCATCGCCACGCTCAGCATCATGGGCGGCTCGACCGGCCTGATCGGCCTGCTGCCGACGTGGGAGCAGATCGGTGTCTGGGCACCGATCCTCCTGACCATCCTGCGCTTCCTGCAGGGCGTGGCCATCGGCGGTGAGTGGGGCGGTGCCGTGCTGATGAGCGTGGAGCACGCCCCCAAGAACCGGATCCGGTTCTACGGGTCCGCCCCGCAGGTCGCCAGCCCGCTCGCCCTGGTGCTCTCCACCACGGTCATGTACTTCGTCGCCCGCCTGCCCAACGAGGACCTGATGAGCTGGGGATGGCGGATCCCCTTCCTCACCGGCTTCGTCCTGGTGGTGGTCGGCATGATGATCCGCCTCGGCGTCGAGGAGACGACCGACTTCTCCGAGGTCAAGAAGGCCGGGGCGGTCCAGCGGAACCCGATCGGGAACGTCCTGCGGACCATGCCCGGCCGGGTCCTCGCCGGCATCGGCCTGCAGGCGGCCGTCATCGTGCTCTTCTACCTCATCACCACCTACATGCTCACGCTCGCGACGAACGTCCACGGGTTCACGCGCGGCGACACGCTGATCATCCTGCTCATCGCCGGCACCATCGACCTGTTCGCGATGCTCGGGTTCGCGGTGCTGTCCGACAGGTTCCCGGCCCGGCGGATGTTCCTCATCGGCTCCGTGTTCACCGCCGTCTTCGCGTTCCCGATGTTCCTGCTCTTCGACAGCGGGAACATGCTGCTCATGACCATCGCGTTCACGGTCGCGCTGGTCGTCGGGCACGCGCCCACCTATGCGGTGGTGTCCAGCCTCACCTCGGACCTACAGCGGGGTCGCGCTGTGCAGCGCCTTCGCCGGGGTCGCCTGGGCCGGCCCGACCCCGATCGTCGCCACGGCACTCGTGCCGCCCGACGGGTCCGCCCACTGGTGGCCGCTGCCGGTCCTGCTGATCGCGACCGTGGTGATCTCGATCACCTCGGCGCTCGTGGTCCGGCCGAAGGCACCGGCCGAAGAGGAGCAGGGCGTTGAGGTCGCGGTCTCCTGAGCCGACGCGTGCGGTGCGCGTGAGATCCACGTAGCGCGGGCGACGTACCCCCGATCTGTTCAGTGGCAGGAGGATGCCATGCCCCTCGACTTCACCGATGAGCAAAAGGCCTTCGCCGAGGCGGTCCGTGAGTTCTGCCGCCGGGAGGTGGGCACCAAGGAACAGCGCGACAAGCTGACCGATGGTGGCCGCGAGGCCCACAGCATGGAACTCAACCGCAAGATCGCCGAACTCGGCTGGGCGGCGATCAACCTCCCCGAGGAGTACGGCGGAGCCGGCGGCGACCACGTCGATCTGTGCATTCTCCTCGAGGAGCTCGCCCGGGGCATGGCACCCCTGCCGTGGCTGGGCACCACGCTCATCGTCGGCGGCATCTACAACAGGTTCGCCGCGGAACCCCTCAAGCGAGCCGTGCTCGGCCGGATCGCCGAGGGGGCGGCGATGGCGATCTCGATCTCGGAACCGGAGGCCGGCTCCGATGCGGCGGCGATCACCTGCCGCGCGGAGCGCACCTCGGACGGCTGGGTCATCAACGGGCAGAAGACGTGGTGCACCAACGCGCACGCCGCGGACGGCATCCTGCTCGTCGCCCGGACGTCGCAGGGGGAGAAGAAGCACCACGGCCTGACGATGTTCCATGTGCCGAGGGAGACCCCCGGGCTGACGATCAAGCCGATCGACACCATGAACGGGCCCGAGGTCAACGACCTCTACTTCACCGACTGCGTGCTCCCGGAGGACGCCGTGGTCGGCGAGGTCGACGCCGGGTGGCGGCAGCTCATGGTCGGTTTGGACACCGAGCGCCTGATCCTGGCGGCGAACACGCTGGGCATCGCCGAGCGGGCGTTCGACGACTGCCTGGAGTTCGTGCGCGAGCGTCGGCAGTTCGGGCGGCCCGTGGGATCGTTCCAGGCGATCAAACATCGCCTGGCCGATCTGGCCACCGAGATCGAGTATGCGCGCCTGCTGGTCTACTCGGTGGCCAGGCAGGCGGATGACCCGGATCGCACCCGGCCGCTCACCCGGGAGTCGTCCATGGCGAAGCTCAAGGCGACCGAGGTCGCCAAGGCGATGGCCTTGGAGGGCATGCAGATGATGGGCGGCTACGGGTACTCCACGGAGTTCACCATGGTCCAGCACGTCCGGATGGCCCTGGGCGCCACCATCTACGGCGGGACCAATGAGATCCAGCGTGAGATCATCGGCCGGTCGTTCGGCCTCTGACCGGCTCGGGTGATCTCCGGTCGACCCATGCGCCCGGATCGCGCCTGCGTGGCAGGGTCCTTCCCGTCCAGGGAAACCTTCGGGTTCTCCGTGGGTGGGGACACGGTGCACAGAGTCGGGTGGGGCACGCGCACCGTGGCCGCCCGCACGCAGGCGTGGTCCGGCGCATGGGTCATCGCCGCGGCCGGGGCGCCGGGGCGCACACCTTGTCCCGGGCGTCCGCGACCCGGCCGTCACCGTCAGGCTCGAGCACTGGGATTGCACCTCGTCCCCGGTTCCGGGGACCCGCCCGTCACTTATCGCCGTGCTCGGGCACCGTGGGATGCGGACGCCCGGCGGGCCGGCCGTCCGCCGGGCGTGGCGGGCCGGGCTCTTGCCGCGGCGGGTGGCCCAAGGTCACCGGATCGTTGGCCGCCGATCGGGTCGGGCAGCGCGCGTCACGCCGCGGCGGTGCCCCAGCGCCCGGGAACGCCGCGGCCTGTCCAGGCTCACTTGCTGTCGAGGTCGCGGCGGCGGAAGCCGTACAGCCCGGCCGCGATGAGCCCGGCCGCGATCGCGGTGAGGATCAGCAGCGGAGCCCAGCGGAACTCGTCGACCGGCAGCCGGGGGATGTGGCTGAACGGCGATAGGTTCGTCAGCCAGTCGGGGATGTCCAGGATCATCCCGAAGTACCCGATCACCCCGGCGTACGCCACGAGCACCCACGCCAGCGCGGTCGCCCGGGGCAGCCACCCCACCAGGGCCACCGCGAAACCGGCGGTCACCCACAGGGCAGGGGTGTAGGCCGCGGAGGCCGCGAGGAGCTTCCCGAGCAGGCCGCCGTCCTCGGCGACGGGCGCGCCGGCCGCCGCGAACGCCAGGCCCGACAGCACGGTCAGCACCGGTCCGCCCACCACGGCCACCGCCAGGTGGCTGCCCAGCCAGCCGGTCCGGGACAGCCCGGTCGCCAGCACGGACGCGGCCCGGCCGGAGGTCTCCTCCGAACGCGGCCGCAGCGTCGTGAGCACCACGTGGATCGCGGCGACGATCGCGAGGATCGTCATGACCATGGTGACGTAGAGGTCCGTGACCGTGGCCCCGCCGAGCTGCGCCATCGCGTTCCGCAGCAGCTCGACGTCCCGGAACATCTCCTCGATGTCGCCGAGGAACGTCCCGTACGAGGCGCCGAGCGCGACCATGCCGGCGGCGAAGCCGATCAGCATGCCCCGGTGCAGGCGCAGCGCGAAGCCGAGCGGGGTCGTGAGCATGGGGGAGGCGGCCGGCCGTCCCCGCCGGGCGGCCCGCATACCGGCTCCGAGATCGCGGCGCAGGCTGAGCCGGAACCCGATCGCGGTCAGCACCGCCGCCGTGGACAGGTTCAGCAGCAGCGGCCACCACCGGTCGTCGAGGTAGGCGAAGGTCTGCTGGATCCAGCCGATCGGCGAGGCCCACGACAGCCCGCTGTCCGCGGAGTCACCGGCGGCCCGCACGAGATAGGCCGCCCCGACCACCGCGAGGCCCATACCGGACGCGCCCCGGGAGTGCTCGGTGAGCTGCGCGGTCACCGCCGCGACCCCGGCGAACGTGATCCCGGCCGCCGTGTTCGCCGCGCCGTACAGCAGCGACCCCTCCCAGGTCACCCCCTCCAGCCCGGTCGACCCGACGGCCACCGTGAGCAGAAGCCCGAGGGCGAGGTTCACCGCGGTCGCCAGGATCAGCGCCGCGGCGAGCGGTGCGTGCCGCCCCACCACGCCCGCCCGGATGAGCTCGGCCCGCCCCGCCTCCTCCTCGGCCCGGGTGTGCCGGATAACCAGGAGCACGCTCATGATCCCGACGAAGATCGCCAGGAAGCCGAGCACCTGGTGGCTCACCATCGAGCCGTAGTGGTAGTCGCTCAGGTAGTGCGCCGGCCCGGAGAACGCCAGCCCGGCCGGGCTGTTCATCGTGGCGGCCGCGGCCTGCCGCGCGGCCTCCGTCGGGTACACCTCCCGGAAGGCGGTCACGGGCCACACCGTGCCGAGCACGAGAGCGGCGAGCCACACCGGGATGCGGACGCGGTCGCGCCGCAGGGCGAAGCGCAGCAGCAGGCCCGTTCCGGCCAGGGCGCCTCCGGCGGCCGGCCTGGCCGTACGGCCGATGGCGGGGGTGGCGGTCGCGGTCATCCCCTCACCCCCTCGCGCGGCCGCCCGCTGGTCTCGGCGGTGAGCTCGTCGCCGTAGTGCCGGAGCATGAGCTCCTCGAGCGTCGGCGGGTGGCAGGTGAGCGCGCGGATGCCGAACCCGCTCAGGTGCTTGATCGCCCCGTCGAGGTGGGCGCCGTCCACCGAGAACCGCACGCGGGTGCCGTCGACCTCGGCGTCGTGCACCCCCGGCAGCCGGTCGAGCCCGGTCACCGGGGCGGCGGTGTCGGCCTCCACGGACGTCCGGGTGAGGTACCGCATCTCGGTCAGCGTTCCGGACTCGACGATCCTGCCCTTCCGGATGATGCTGACCCGGTCGGCGAGCTTCTCCACCTGGGCGAGGATGTGGCTGGACAGCAGGACGGTACGGCCCGCCTCCTTGGCCTCGCGGATCACGTCCTGGAACACGACCTCCATCAACGGGTCGAGGCCGGACGTCGGCTCGTCGAGCAGCAGCAGCTCCGCGTCGGACGCGAGCGCGGCCACGATGGCGACCTTCTGCCGGTTGCCCTTGGAGTACGTGCGGCCCTTCTTCGACGGGTCGAGGTTGAACCGTTCGATCAGTTCGTCACGGCGCTTCCGGTTCAAGCCGCCGCGCAGCCTGCCGAGCAGATCGATGATCTCCCCGCCGGTGAGGTTGGGCCACAGCTCGACGTCGCCCGGCACGTACGCCATGCGGGTGTGCAGCGCCACCGCGTCGCGCCACGGATCACCGCCGAGCACGGTGACCGAGCCGGAATCCGCCCGGATGAAGCCCAGCAGGATCCGGATGGTCGTGGACTTCCCGGCGCCGTTCGGCCCCAGGAAGCCGTGGACCTCTCCGGCGTGCACGGTGAGATCGAGCCCGTCGAGGGCCCGCGTCGCCCCGAAGGTCTTGACGAGTCCAGAGGTGGCGATGGCAACGGTCATGGCGTTTCCCGGTCTGCGTCGTCGCCGCGCTCGGCGGCGGTCTGCGCTTCGGCTGCCTGCAAGGCGTCCCGCCACGTGTCGTAGAAGTCCTCGGCGATGACCCCCTTGGCGAGGACCTCGAGGTTGATCCGCATCCACTTGATCAGGGAGTGAGGGTCGCCCTCGATCAGGTCGATCCCCAGCAGCCGTTTGACGTGCTTGTGGAGGACGAGCGCGCCCAGCAGCCACACGCATATGAGCGAGGCCTGCTCCCGGAGGTTCTCGGCCGGCTTGATGAGCCCCTTCTCGACCCCTTCGGCCAGGTAGGTCAGCGAGTCCTCGACCATCTCGTCGATCAGTTGGTCCACGTGGGGGGAACCGTCGGCGATCGTCCTGGCGAGGTAGGCGATGACCGGTGTGCCGTCGAGCGCGTCGCGGAGCGCCAGGAAGGGGTCGAGGTCCTTGCCGGCCGTCATCGACGCGGTCTTCCGCTCCCTGATCCAGGAGGCGATGTACTGATCACAGGCGGCCCGGAGCCCTTCCTTCGAGCCGAAGTGGTGGATGACGAGCGGGGTCGACACCCCCGCGTCGGCGGCGATGTCCTTGAGGTTGGTGGCGGCCACCCCCTGGGCGGCGAAACGCGCGATCGCGGCGTCCCGGATCCGGGCTCGCGCCGTGCGATCGGGATCGTCGAACGTTCGTCTCCGCCTGCTCCGGCCGTCCTCTGTCATGAGCGCGATCTGGTTGAACTCGACTCAGTACGCTGAACGTGATTCAGGCTAAATCGCGTTCAGTCCCCTGTCAACGATTCAGGCGGACGTGTGAGCGAGCGCCGTACCACGGCTTGCCAGGGCTGGGGTGTGCGGTCTCGCCGCGGTCGCCAGGCCTGCTCGCCGACGGGTCTCTCTCACCGAGCCGGGTGAGCCGGCGTCCATCCATCTGCCGATCGGGCGAGCGCGCAGCGTTCCGTGGTGCACCGCGGCCTGTGCGGGCCGAGGATATGCCCTGATGTTGAGATCTGGACCCGCGCCGGAGGCGGCGGCAGACTCGCCGTGATCGCTGTGGAAGCCATGGAGTGAAGGGTTACGCGCCTTGGGCGGGCACGCGCACCGCTTCGGCGAACACCGGGATCGGCTGTTCGCGATCGCCTACCGCATGCTGGGCCGGGCCGGCGACGCCGAGGACGTGGTGCAGGACGCCTTGCTGCGCTGGTCCGCGGTGAACCCGGCCGAGGTGGCCGACCCGGAGGCGTACCTGGTGCGGGTGGTGACCCGCCTGGCGATCGACCGGCTGCGCAGCGCCCGGGCACGGCGGGAGGAGTACGTCGGGCCATGGCTGCCGGAGCCCATCGCCACCACGCCCGACATCGCGGAGAACGTCGCGCTCACGGACACCGTCTCGACCGCCATGCTCCTGCTGCTCGAATCGCTGTCGCCGCTGGAGCGGGCGGTCTTCGTGCTGCGCGAGGCGTTCGGCTACTCCTACGGAGAGATCGCCGAGATGGTCGGGCGCAGCGAGGCCTCGGTGCGCCAGACCGCCCGCCGAGCCCGCGAGCACGTCGAGCGGCGGCGCGTCCGGTACGACACGGACCGGACCACATGGGCGGAAGTGACCAAGCGGTTCCTCGCCGCCGCGGCGGGCGGCGACCTGGCCGGGCTCATGGCCGTGCTGGCGCCGGAGGTGACGCTGATCAGCGACGGCGGCGGCAAGGCGCCCGCACCGCGCAAGCCCATCGTCGGCGTGGAATCGGTGGCGCGGGCGCTGGTGACCTTCGCCGGCCGTGCGCCCGCCGATCCGCGTGCGGAGATCGTGGAGCTGAACGGCGGCCCCGGCATCGTGGTCTACTCGGGCACGACGCCGGTCGCCGCGATCACCCTGCACCTGGCCGGCGGGGCCGTGCACACCATCCACCTGATCAGCAACCCGGACAAGCTCACCCGGCTGCGACCGGCCGGTTAGCCCGTCCTCCGGTGCGGGCCAGTGCCCGGGCCGGGATGGTCAGCCACCGCGACAGCCGATAGATCACGGCCGGGCTCCGTGTCACCGCCTCCTTGTAGACGACCGCCGCCCGTCCGGTCAGGCACCACCGGCCCGGCGTATCGTCGGGCCGGGTGAACTGGACGACCGCGTCGCGGCGGCCGAGGCTGACGGGCTGGTGCACGTATCCGAACCGGAACGGCCTGGGCCGCTTACCGCGCAGCCGGCGGGCGATGGCGTCCGCGGCGTACGCGGCCGACGGCACGCCGCTCTGACAGGTGCCGTGGATCATGCCCCAGGACTGCCGGATGGCGGCGGCGTCCCCGACGGCGTACACCGACGGGTGCGACACCGACGCGAGGGTCGCGTCCACCACCACCCGGCCCCGGTCGTCCACCGTGAGGCCCGCCGCCCGGGCCAGCGGGGCGGCGACCACCCCGGCCGTCCACAGCACCGCGTCCACCGGTACCGTCTCACCGCCGTTCAGCTCCACCGCGTTCGGCGGCACCTTGGTCACCCGGACCCCGGTACAGATCTCCACCCCGAGCCGGTCAAGGGCGCCCAGCAGGTGCCGGCGTGCCTTCGCGCCCATCATCGAGCCCGGCTCCGCGCTGCCGAGCAACGTCACGTGCAGGTTCGGATGGCCCTCGGCGATCTCGGCCGCCGCCTCGACCCCGGTGAGGCCGGAGCCCACCACCGCGACGGTGCCGCCTCGGTGGGTGAGTTCGGCCAGCCGCTCGGCGAAGCGGTGCGCCGCCTCCGCGTCGTCCAGCGTGTGGGCGTGCGCGTCCACCCCCGGCACGCTGGTATCGGTGACCGCACCCAGGGCGTACACCAGGTAGTCGTAGCCGAGCGTCCGCTCGCCGCCGTCACCGGCGATGCGGACCTCGCGCCGCTCCGGGTCGAGGTGCGTGGCCCGGCCACGGACGAACTCGGCGCCGGTGCCGTGGAGCAGCGCCGGAATGCGGTGGTCGGCCGTCCGCTGGCCGGTGGCGATCTGGTGCAGCCGCAGCCGCTCGGTGAACCGGTCGGACGGGTTGACCAAGATCACCCGGGTGCGGGTGCGGCGGGTGCGCCGGGCCAGGCGGATCGCGCTCATCACGCCGGTGTAGCCGCCGCCGAGCACGACGATCGTTGTGGGCGTCATCTCATCTTCCTCCGCCGGGCGCCCCGATCGGGGCACGTTCACCGGCACGGACGGGACAGGCGCTCCCGGCGTGAGGTGGCCTTCGAGTGACCTTGGTCACAGTGGTGTCGCACCTAAGCAGTGGGACCGATCCAGAGATGCGGGCCGCCGGTGCTCATGCGGGCTTCGTCCTTGCGGCCTACGATGCAGACGATCGTGATCTTTCCCTTGTCGTCGGCGCCGGCGTGCCACTCCGGGCGCAGCGCGATGATCTCCTCGTACGGCCGGGCGCGGATGTCCCGGCCGGCGCAGCGGAACCCCGGGTCGTGCGCCGGGGGGACGAGCTCGACCACGGCACGACGGCTCTTGATGTCGACGCCCGCGTACACCACGCGCCCATGCCCGCCTGATGCCGGTGCACCACGTGCAACGGGTCCGGCGCGGCGTGGCACGTCGTCACGTCGGGGATGCAGAGGAGCGGTTTCCGGGAACCGGGTCGCCGCGGCGGTTCCGACTCCATGCCGAACGAGCCGACGATGAGGTTTCAGGTCGCCCTCGGTCACCCGCCGTCCCGCCCGTAAACCGCAACCCGTGATCAAGAGCGGAACACGGTCCCGCCATGCTAGTGGCATGAAGAAGATGATCATGGTTTCGGTCCTCGCCGGGTCGCTGGTGGTCAGCGGCGCCACCGCGGCCTCGGCCAAGGCGAACCCGACGCTGGGGCCGTACGGATATGGAACGCTCAAGCTCGGTATGAGCCTGAAGCAGGCCAGGGCCACCGGTCTGCTGGTTCAGAAGTTCCCGGGTCGTGGCGGTGGCTGCTCCGGCTGGGACTTGAAGAAGTTCCGGACCCCCAAGAACAAGGCGGGCGTGTGGATCTCTCCGCGGGTCGGGGTGGCCGCCATCTACGCCGGTAAGGGCATGAAGACCCCGCGGGGCATCAGGCTCGGGTCCACCTTCCGGCAGCTCAAGGTGGCCTACCCGGGCATCAAGAAGGACATGTACGGCCTGTACCGGGTCAGGGTGCCGGGCAACAGCAAGGCGCAGTACGCCTTCGAGGTCAAGAGGGGCAAGGTCACCGAGTTCGGCATCCTCCTCAGGAACCAGGACTGCTTCGGCTGATGCCCGGCCCTTGGAGGTTCGGCGGCGTGCGGTGCTCACGCGGTGACCTGCGGAGTCCTTGAGCGCTGGAACGGTCCGGATCCCCGGGGCATGCTCTCGACCGAGTCCCGAGCCCTCCACCGCACGCCGGGGAGGGCTCTTCTCGTCGCCGGGCCCGTCATCCGATCTTGGAACAGGCCCGGCGTGGTCCGGGCCTTTCGCTGGTCAGGGAGCGACCTGGACAGGCGATTCCGAGATCGTTCCGTGAACGTTCCGCGGGCGGCGATCCCTACCTGCTTCCAGCGCACGGCCGCCCACGGCGGAAGGTCGATGGAACGCCCGGTTCAGCGGGCATCTGTCGAGGTGAGAGGAGTGCCCCCGGCAGGATTCGAACCTGCGGCACCCGCTTTAGGAGAGCGGTGCTCTATCCCCTGAGCTACGGAGGCTTGCAGAGAATAAGCCTAGCGAATCGGCGGTCGGGCTCGCGCACCCCTGACGCAAGTAGCGTGGGTCATCCGCGGGCCTGGGTCAGGTAAAGCCCTGTCAAGCCGCGGCGTCCGGGTGCGCACTCCGTGTCTACCGTCACTGAACGTGACGAAGACGACGCGCAGAGGTATTCGTGTCCGCCCAGTGGGCCTGCTCGCCGCGTTGATCGCGCCGGGGATCCTGGCCTCGGGCATGTTCATGGCCGACGTCACCGGCTACCCGGAGAGGGCAGCCGGCATGGCCCGGGCGGGTGATCCGGCACAGTCGCCGATGGCGCGCTCCGCGCCGATGGGCATGCTCTCCCTCTTACCGCCGTCGCCACCCACTCAGGTGCCGCCCCGGCCGGGCAGGCCGGCCGCCGGTGACGCGGGGGACACCGCACACCAGGGCGGCGGCATGGCCGGCACCGGGCAGGGCGTCCGCACCGGTGCGACCACGACCACGGGCGACGCCGCCCTCGCGGCCCCGGCCGCCGGGCAGACCGCCACCCGGGACCGCTCCGTGCCCCGGAGCGGCGGCGGGCAGGCACCGCCGAAAGAAGCACGCGACGGCCTGTTGAACCCCACCCGGATGCCGCAATCGCCCGGCCCGATGACCGTGTACGAAGGGCTGATCCAGCAGACCCTGCCGAAGCCGATCATCCGGCCACCGTTCGCGGCACTGCGGTCGGGCGCGGCCCGGGCGAAGAAGCGGCCGGCCGAGCGACGGGACGAGAAGCGGGACGAGAGACGGGAGAAGCAGAACGACCGGCCGGAGGAGACGCAGGCCCCCTCACAGCCCGCACCGGCGCAGCCGGCGCCGCAACCGGTCCCGGCCTGCGTGAAGGACCGGGCCGGCATCCTGGTGTGGCGGATCTGCCGGACGCCCACCGGCGGCGTCTCCACCCTCCGCGGCGAGATCGCGCCCATGCGCAGCGATGCCGCGCCCACGGGCTCCGGGGTCCCGGTCGCGCGCAGCGATGCCCCCGCCGCGCACCGCGATCTCGCGCCAACGCCCGGTGGAGCCGCACCGGCGCCCATGCAGCCCATCCTCACGGGCGTGCTCACCCTGTGAGCTCCGATCGGACTCACCAAGCACTCATGACTCTGTAGTAACGTGCGTGCCGACTCGAGGTCACAGGTCGGCAAACGAAGGAGTCAGTCGTGTCCTTTACCCGATCAGCTCCGCTGATCGCGGTCACCACGGTGCTGACTTCGGTATTGCTCAACGTCTCGTACGGCACCGCACACGCTGCAGCCGCCGGGACCGCTAAGAAGGAACCGGTCACGCTGACCGAGCTCCGGCGCCAGGCCCAGCAGGCGTACCGGGAGCTCGAGGAGGCGACGAAGACCTTGGAGGCCCGGCGGAAGCAGCAGACGGTGACCCAGCGGAAGCTCGCCGCCACCCTGGAGGAGCTCCAGAAGGCCAACCAGGAGCTGCGGAAGATGCGCCGGCCGCTGGTCGAGCTGGTGACGGCGGTCTACCAGAACCCCACGATGCGGGGGCTCAGCCCGTTCCTCACCTCGGGGGACGGCACGGCGACGCTGCGGGCGATGAGCGACGTGGACTACCTCGTGGCCGGGCGCAACAACGTCCTGGGGCGCGCCGAGCAGATGCTCCGGCGGCAGGAGCGGCTCGCCGCCGAGGCCCAGCGGCTCCGCTCGGCGAACCTCCTGCAGCAGGCCCAGGTCAACGCGGAGATCGACATGCTGCGCAAGCGGTCGTCCGCGCTCGTCAAGACCCTCACCCAGAAGCTGATCAAGATCGGCGTAAAGATCAACAAGTCGAACCAGGGCGGGTGCGACCCGACCAAGGTGGATCTCGCCGAGCAGTACCCCAACGGCCTGCTGCCGCGGGAGGTCCTCTGCCCCCTGCCGGGCAAGCCGAACGAGCTGCTCCGCGCGGACGCCGCCATCGCGCTCGCCGACCTCGATCTCGCCTTCCGTAAGCGGTTCGGGCGGCCGCTGTGCGTCTCCGACGCGTACCGCAGCCTGGCCGAGCAGCAGGCCATCTACTACCGGCGCCCCGGCTACGCCGCGGTCCCGGGCCGCAGCAACCACGGGTACGGGCTCGCGGTCGACCTGTGCGGGGGCATCCAGATCTTCCGCTCCGCCGAGTTCAACTGGATGGAGGCGAACGCCAAGCGGTTCGGCTGGTTCCACCCGGACTGGGCCTACCGGAGCCCCTTCGAACCCTGGCACTGGGAGTACGACCCCAAGCTCGCGGCCTCTCAGCTGTGAACGCTCTCGGTCCCCCAGGCTGTGAACGCTCCGGCATCCCAGCGGTGAGCCCCGGCCTTCACCGGTGAACCGGTCGTGGTCCCGGGCACACCCAGCCACCACGCGGCACACCTCGCCGTCACGCGGCACACCGCGGCGTCACGCGGCACACGCCCGCCACCGGAAAGCCGAAGCCTCACTCCGGCCGGCCCAGGGGTACTCGACGCGGTCACCGGCCACGGCCCGCAGCGCGCTCTCACACCCTCCGCGGCTCTCACACCTCCGCACTCGCAGCCGACCGGTGTGGGCGAAAAGCTGACCGGTGCGGGCGAAAAGGTCGTGCGGCCGCGCATCACGGCGGCCACCCAGCCCCGGCCCCAGAACCTCCTGGCACCGGAGCCTTCCGGCCGCTCTGCCAACGACCGCGAAGCCTCTCCGTACGCCTCAGCGCGGATGGATGGCGACCGCGAGCCGGCCGTGGGCCTGAGCGTGCGCGAGCCGGGCCGCCTGATCCACCGTGGTGGCGAGCACGAGCAGGGCACCCTCGCCGTCCCCGCCCGGCGGGCGGGCCAGCACCCTCACCTGCCGTGCCACGGGAGCTGACGCCGGCGCGGCCGTACCGCCGGACGCCGCATCGTCCGGGTACGCGCCACCGAGTGCGGCCCCATCGAAGGCGGCCAGCACGTCGACCACGTCACCGGGGGAGAGCAGCTCGGCCACCCGCGCATCGGCGATCCGCACCGGCGTGGCCACGAGGCCCTGCCCCTGGGCCCGCAGGATCCCCGGCCCGAGCAACCGGACGTCGGTGATGGGCTCGCCCCGGCGCATGGGCCCGGCCACCACCCGCCCGGCCATCGGGGTTCCCGGGCGGAGCACCCCGTCGGGCAGCGCATCGGGCGGGAGCCGTACCACCGTGACGTCGGATGCGGAGAGCCGGCCGCCGGGCAGGTCGCGGGCCGCGGCGAGCACCGGGACGCCGCGAGGCGGCGCGAGCCGGTGGAGCGCGCACACCGCGGCGATCCCCGCGAGGAGCGCGGCCAGGAGCCGCCGATGGCGGGCGAGGATGAGACGCGCCCGGCGCATGGTCAGGGGAGCTTCATGCCGTCGAGGGCCGTGGCGCACGGGCAGGTCCGTTCGGCCGGCAGGGCGGCCGCGATCTCCTTGGTCAGGGCGCGCAGCCGGCCCGCATGGGCCCGGAAGAACGCGAGGACCTCCTGCTGGGTGACCCCCTGCCCGGCCTCGATGCCCGCGTCGCGATCGGTCACCAGGCAGATCGAGGTGTAACAAATGGCCAGCTCCCGGGCGAGCACGGCCTCGGGGTGGCCGGTCATGCCGATGACCGTCCAGCCGGCCGACGCGTACCACTGCGACTCGGCCCTGGTGGAGAACCGGGGGCCTTCGATCACCACCATGGTGCCGCCGTCGACCGTCTCCCACCCCGCCTCTCGCGCCACCCGTACCGCCGTGGCGCGCCCGTGCGGGCAGTAGGGGTCGGCGAAGGGCACGTGGACCGCCCCGCCGGTGTCGTAGAAGGTCTGGATGCGCCCGGAGGTCCGGTCCACGAGCTGGTCGGGGATGACCAGCGTCCCCGGTCCGTACTCGGTCCTGAGCGACCCCACCGCATTGGGCGCGAGCACCTGGCGCACGCCGAGCGAGTGCAGCGCCCAGATGTTCGCCCGGTAGGGGATGCGATGCGGCGGGTGGACGTGGCCGCGCCCGTGTCTGGGGAGGAAGGCCACCGACCGGCCGCCGATCCGGCCCAAGGTGATCCTGTCGCTCGGTGGGCCGTACGGCGTGTCCACCGCGACCTCTTCGGCGTCTTCGAGCAGGGAGTAGAACCCCGATCCGCCGATGACTCCGATCTCTGCGAGCTCCGCCATGCCGCCGACCCTAGCGGGGCGGGCACGCCCTGCTCCGTTCCCCGCCGGCTCCTGTGGAAAACCGGCCCCGGCCGGTCGCGGTTCACCGGAAGGGGCACCTCGGTACCGGTTCCCGGGCCCGCACCCGCCGGCCACGGCGACGCGCCGGTCCACCGGCCGCTCAGCGGCGACGCGCTGGCCCACCGCCCGCTCAGGCGGCGACGCGCCGGTCCACGCGGCGGCGAGAAACGGCGAGGACGGGGATCAGTGCGCGGAACGCGCAGAAAGCCCGGTCTCAGGCGGCGGAGGAGCTGGACGAGGAGGCCGGCTCCTTCGACGACGCGGAGCCGTTCGACGAGGAACCGCTCGACGACGAATCAGTGGACGAAGAAGAGGCCCGGCTGTCGGTGCGGTAGAAGCCCGACCCCTTGAACACGATGCCCACGGCCGAGAACACCTTGCGGAGCTTCCCCTTGCAGGAGGGACACTCGGACAGCGGATCGTCCGTGAACTTCTGCACGGCCTCCAGCCGCTCACCGCAAGCGGTGCAGACGTACTGATACGTGGGCACGCGTTCCTCCAAAGTGGCTAGCACTCTACAAAGCCGATTGCTAATGGTAGGCAATCACCACGAGTGAACGCCACTCCGGACCTCCCGGATTCCCACCCGCTGACCTGCGGCGAAGCTCAGTCGCCGCGCTCGCCGTACCAGGCGGCCAGCTTGCCGCGGCGGCTCACCGCGCGCAGGCGGCGCTCGACCTGCTCCCGGTGGGCCGCCGGAATGATCACAAGGAACTGGTCGCCGACCTGGAGCCGGTCGGACGGCGACGGCACGAACGGGCTGCCGTCCCGCACCACCAGGGGAACCCTGGCGTCCGGCGGCAACCGGAGCTCGAAGATCTCCACCCCCTGGAGCTGCGACCCGGGCGGGATCCGGACCTGGAGCACGTCCGCCTTGAGCTCCTCCAGCGGCGCGGCCTCGATCGTCACCTCGCGCGCCTCGTCCTCGGCGGTCACCTTGAGCAGCTTGGCGGCGAACGGCAGGGTGGGGCCCTGCAGCAGGGTGAACACCACGACGATGATGAAGATGATGTCGAACAGCTCCTGGGCTCCGGGTACGCCGGCGGCCCAGGGGATCGTGGTGAGCACGATCGGCACCGCGCCGCGCAGGCCGGCCCAGGACAGGAACACCAGCTCCGGCAGCGTCACCGAGCCCAAGCGGGTGAGCCGCGCGACCAGCACGCTGACCACCACGGAGATCGGCCGGGCGATCAGGATCAGCGCGAGGCCGGCGATGAAGGCCGGGACAAGCGCGTCGGGCAGCTCGGACGGGCTCGCCAGCAGGCCGAGCATGACGAACAGGCCGATCTGGGCGAGCCAGGCGGCGCCCTCGGCGAACCCGCGGGTGGCGGTCCGGTGCGGCAGGCGCGCGTTCCCCAGGATGATCGAGGCGATGTAGACGGCGAGGAAGCCGCTGCCGCCGAGCAGCGCCGCCCCGCTGTAGGCGATGAAGGCGAGCGCCAGCACGGCGATGGGGTAGAGACCGGAGGCGGGGAGCGCGACCCGGCGCAGCGCCTGGACCCCGAGCGGGCCGGCCACGAACGCGACGATGGTCCCGACCCCGAGCTGGTACAGGCCGCCGAGCAGGAGCTCGCCGATCGACGGCGTCGGGTCGGCGGCCTGGCTCAGCAGCATGACCACGATGACCGCGGGCGGGTCGTTGAAGCCCGACTCCGCCTCGAGGATGCCGCCGAGTTTGGGCTTCAGCGGGAGCCGGCGCAGCACGGAGAAGACCGCGGCGGCGTCCGTGGAGGCGATCACCCCGCCGACCAGGAGCGACATGCGCCAGTCGAACCCGAGCAGGTAGTGCACAGCCACCCCGTGCACGATGAAGCTCACCACGACGCCGAGGGTGGCGAGGATGAGCGCGA
This sequence comes from Thermobispora bispora DSM 43833, assembly GCF_000092645.1. NCBI lineage: Bacteria > Bacillati > Actinomycetota > Actinomycetes > Streptosporangiales > Streptosporangiaceae > Thermobispora > Thermobispora bispora. The sequence goes on along the minus strand of NC_014165.1, from coordinate 3,741,208 downwards.
GCGGCACGCCGTCGCGGACGCGGTTCCAGTCGGTGGTGAGGCCACCCTCGGCGAGGATCACGGTGAGCGCGATGAGCCCGAGCTGCTGGGCGAGCTCGGCGTTGTCGAACTGGATGCCGAGCCCTGCCTCGCCGAGGAGGATGCCGAGCGCGAGGTAGATCAGCAGGCTGGGCAGGCCGGTGCGATAGGCGATCCGAACCGACGCGATGGCCGCTATGACGACAGTCGCGGACAGCAGCAGCCAGACGTTCAGTTCGGTCCGCCCTCTCCAGCGAGTTTTCCGGCACTCCCGATTATGGATGACCTAACAGGATTAGTTCGCCAGGTAGCGCCACATATCGGACGCGCTGGTCGTGTGGCTCGGCCGGGACCCCATCGAGGAGCTCGCCCTCGTGGAGCAGCGCGACCGTCGGCGTGTGCGGCCCCACCCTGGCGAGCGCCCGGTCGTAGGACCCCTTGCCGCGGCCCAGCCGTACCCCGGTCGAGCGGTCGACGGCGAGCGCGGGCACGATCACCAGCGATGCGGTGCGGATCGCGTCCACCCCGCGTCGCTCGTCCACCGGTTCCATGATTCCGTACGGCCCCGGCGCCAGGGAGTCAGGCCCGTCGTAAACCGCCCAGTCGAGGTCGCCGTCCGGCCGCTGGACCGGCAGCATCACCGTGGCGCCGTGCTTCCACAGCGCGAGGATCAGCCCGTGGGTGTCGGGCTCGGTGCCGATCGACCAGTAACACGCCACCAGCCCGGCCATCTGCACCCAGGGCTGATCGAGCAGGAGCTCGCGCGTCGCGGCCGCCGACGTCCGCAGGGTCTCCTCGCTCAGGCCGGCCCGGGCGGCCAGGATCCGCCGTCGCAGGTTCGCCTTATCCATCGCCGCTCCAGTTAGTGTTCAAGCATGGGTGACTTCGCTCCTGTGACCAAGGCCGTGGTGCCCGCCGCGGGTCTCGGGACCCGCTTCCTGCCCGCGACGAAGGCGACCCCGAAGGAGATGCTGCCGATCGTCGACAAGCCGGCGATCCAGTACGTCGTCGAAGAGGCGGTCTCCGCCGGCCTGCTCGACGTGCTCGTCATCACCGGCCGCAACAAGCGGTCCATCGAGGATCACTTCGATGTAGCGTACGAGCTGGAGCACCTGCTCCGCGCCAAGGGTGACGAGGAGCGGCTGTCACAGATCACGGAGCCGGTCAACCTGGCGACCATGCACTACGTACGGCAGGGCGAGCCGCGCGGGCTGGGCCACGCCGTGCTCTGCGCCAAGCAGCACGTCGGACGGGAACCGTTCGCCTGCCTGCTCGGCGACGACATCATCGACCCGCGCGACCCCCTCCTCAAGCGGATGATCGAGGTGCGCGGCACCTACGGCGGCAGCGTCGTCGCGCTCATGGAGGTGTCCCCGGAGGAGATCACGCGGTACGGCGCGGCCGCGGTCGTGCCCACCGACGAGGAGGACGTGGTCCGCGTCACGGACCTCGTGGAGAAGCCACCCGCCGGCCAGGCCCCCTCGAACTGGGCGGTGATCGGCCGCTACGTGATCGACCCGGCCGTGTTCGAGGTGCTGGAGAACACCCCGCCGGGCCGGGGCGGGGAGATCCAGCTCACCGACGCGCTGCGCACGCTCGCGACGCGCGGCCCCGACGAGGGCGGCCCGGTGCACGGCGTGCTGTTCCGGGGCCGCCGCTACGACACCGGCAACAAGCTCGACTACCTGCGAACGGTCGTGCAGTTCGCGGCCGAACGCGAGGACCTCGCCCCCGAGTTCCTCCCCTGGCTGCGCCGGTTCCTCGACCAGCGAGGACTCTGAAGATCATGAAATCCGTCGACCGGCATCTCGCCGACATCCTTGCGGCCGTGCGGCCGCTCGCCCCGCTCGAGATCGACCTCGACCACGCCCTCGGCACCGTGCTCGCCGAGGACGTGACCGCCCCGGTGCCGCTGCCCCCGTTCGACAACTCGGCGATGGACGGCTACGCGGTGCGCGCCGAGGACGTGGCCTCCGCCCCGGTCACCCTGCCCGTGGTCGACGACATCGCGGCCGGTGACGGCGGCGTGCACGCGATCGGGCCCGGGCACGCCGCCCGCATCATGACCGGCGCCCCCCTGCCGGCCGGCGCCGACGCCGTGGTCCCGGTGGAGTGGACGGACGGCGGCACCGCCCGCGTCACCATCGACCGCCCGGTGGCGCGGGGGCACGCCGTCCGGCCGGCGGGGGAGGACGTCCGGGCCGGGGACACGGTGCTCCGGGCCGGCACCCGGATCGCCCCCGCCCAGCTCGGCATCCTCGCCGCGGCCGGCCGCCGCCGGGTGACCGTACGGCCGCGCCCGCGCGTCGCCGTGGTCTCCACCGGGGCGGAGCTCGCCGAGCCGGGCACCCCCCTCGGCACCGGGCGGATCTGGGACGCGAACGGCTTCATGCTCGCCGCGGCCGCGCGCGAGGCGGGCGCGGACGGGTTCCGTGCCGGGGTGGTCGGCGACGATCCGAAGCTCTTCCTCGACCGCCTCGAAGACCAGCTCCTCCGCGCCGACGTGGTGATCACCAGCGGTGGGGTGTCGATGGGGGCGTACGAGCCGGTGAAGGAGGCGCTCGCCCCTCTCGGGGAGGTCGTGTTCGAGCGGGTGGCCATGCAGCCCGGCATGCCGCAAGGGTTCGGCCTGGTCGGCCCGGACCGCGTGCCGCTCTTCGCGCTGCCCGGCAACCCGGTCTCCGCGTTCGTCTCGTTCAAGCTCTTCGTCGAGCCGGCCCTGCGCGCGATGCAGGGGCTGCCCGCCGGGCCGCCGGAGACCGTGCGCGCGACCGTCACGGGGCCGGTGCGGTCGCCGGCGGGCAAGCGGTCGTTCGCCCGCGGGGTGCTCTCCGGCGGCACCGTCACCCCGGTCACCGGGCAGGGCTCCCACCGGCTCGCGGCGCTCGCCACGGCGAACGCGTTGATCGTGGTGCCGGAGGACGTGACCGAGCTGCCCGAAGGGGCGGAGGTGGAGGTGATCCCGCTGTGAGCCTGCCGCACCTCGACGAGTCCGGGGCGGCGCGCATGGTCGACGTCTCGGGCAAGGAGGTCAGCGCCCGCACGGCCACGGCGACCGGCCGGGTGCTGCTCTCACCCGAGGCGGTCGCCGCGCTGCGCGCGGGCGATCTGCCGAAGGGGGACGCCCTCGGCGTGGCGCGGATCGCCGGGATCATGGGCGCGAAGCGCACCCCGGACCTCGTCCCGCTCTGCCACCCGATCGCCCTGCACGGGGTGGATGTCGAGCTCACCGTGGCCGACAGCGGTGTGGAGATCAGCGCACGGGTGAAGACCGCCGACCGGACCGGCGTGGAGATGGAGGCGCTCACCGCCGTCGCCGTCGCCGGGCTCGCCGTGGTCGACATGGTGAAGGCCGTCGACCCCGCGGCGGTGATCAGCGACGTGCGGGTCGAGGAGAAGACCGGGGGCAAGACCGGCCACTGGGTCCGGCCGGGCCGCGCCTGAGCCACGGCGTTCCCGATCGGCACGGACGGCCGGACACAAGAGGGATGGAGGAAGGCACCGACGTGCGGGCATTGGTGATCACGGTCTCGAATCGCGCCGCGGCAGGGGTCTACGAGGACCGGTCGGGTCCGATCCTCGCCGCCCTGCTCACCGAGGCGGGCTGCGCCCAGGTCGACGGGCCGCGGGTCGTGCCGGACGGCGAGCCCGTGGAGGCGGCGCTGCGCGAGGGCGTGGCCCAGGGGTACGACGTGATCGTGACGACCGGGGGCACCGGGGTCACCCCGCTCGACCTCACCCCCGAGATGACCCGCCGCGTCATCGACCGGGAGATCCCCGGCATCGCGGAAGCCGTACGGCAGGTGAACCGGGAGAAGGTGCCGACCTCCATCCTCTCCCGCGGGATCGCCGGCCACGCGGGCACCACCCTCATCGTCAACCTCCCGGGCTCGCCCGGTGGGGTTCGTGACGGGATGGCGGTGCTCGCCCCGATCCTGCGCCACGTCGTGGAGCAGCTTCACGGTGGCGACCACCCGCGGTGAGGTCGTAAGGTCAGATGGGAACCCTGGTAGCGCGGCGGGCCCTCATGGATGGATGATTGACAGGTGGACCGATTTCGCGGCTGGCCGGTGACCCTGACGGAGGGCCCCGTCGGGCTGCGGCCACTGCGTCTTCGAGACGTGCGGGAGTGGCGAGACGTCCGGCTGCGCAACGCGGATTGGCTGCGGCCCTGGGAGCCGAGCAATCCGGAGACCCCGCTGTTCCGGACCGGGCTCGGGCCGTACATCTCGATGGTCGCCACCCTGCGCCGTGAGGCACGCCAGGGAATCGCCCTGCCCTGGGTGGTGACGTACGAGGGCGCGTTCGCCGGTCAGCTCACCGTGGGAGCCATCGTCTGGGGCTCGGCCAGATCGGGACAGGTGGGCTACTGGATCGACGGCGCGCTCGCCGGGCGGGGCATCATCCCCACCGCCCTCGCCATGGCCGTCGATCACTGCTTCTTCACGGTCGGCCTCCACCGGATCGAGGCGAACATCCGGCCGGAGAACCACGCCAGCCGACGGGTGGTGGAGAAGCTCGGATTCCGCGAGGAGGGCATACGCCGGCGTCAGCTCCACATCGACGGCGCCTGGCGCGACCACATCTGCTACGCGCTCACGGTCGAGGACGTGCCGGGTGGGCTGCTGCCCCGGTGGCGCCGTACGAGAGAGGCGTTGGTGGCGCAGAAGAGCCGCCAAGGGACGGGGAACCCCGGTAACCCCGGATAGGCGCCTGAGCGGAGCGACAGGGCCGGTGCGTGGTCCGCGCGACATGCGGCCACGCCCGGTCGATCGGTGTTCACGAACGTTCGCGAACGCGGTCAATGGCGGCAAATCACCCGTTAGATCGGCGCTGCTCGGGATCGAATTACATGAACTGCTTTGACGATCTGGCGACACACCGGACTCAATGCTCGTCATGCAGTGACATCCAGGCTTACCGTGCGTGACGTGAACACCGCTCAGCAGATACCAGTCCCCGGGCGGGTTCACCGTGCCCGCAGGAGGCCGCATGGGTAGCGCCCTCCTCTACCTCGCGATCGTCGTGATGTGGCTGGCCGTGCTGCTGCCCATGTGGCTGCGCAGGGACCGCAACGACGAGGTGGCCTACGAGCACCCCGCCGAGGAGCAGGAGGCCGCCCCGGGCACGAGCACGGAACCGGACGGTGCGGCGGAGCCCGAGGCGGCCGAGGAGCGGGCACCCGCCGCCACCGGTGAGGACACGGTCGAGGTCCCGCCCGAGGGGAAGGCTCCGGAGCACTCCGGCGCCGCGGCTCCCCCGGCCGGCGACGCACCGGCCCGCAAGCCGCGGCTCAGCCCGGGCAGGCGCCGGGCGCGCGTCATCGCCCGCCGCCGCAGAGGGCTGTTCATGTGCGTGCTGCTTCTGGTCGCCTCGGTGGCCACCGCCGCCTTCCGGTTGATTCCCTGGTGGGCGGTCTCGCCCGCGGCCGTGGTGCTGCTCTTCTATCTCGCCCTGCTCCGGGCCGCGGCCAAGCTGGACCAGGAGCGGCGGGAGCGCGAGGCACGCGCCCGCGCCGCGCGCCTGCGCCGGGAGCGGGCACGCCGGCGTGCCGCCATGGCCAGGGACGCGGAGGTCGTCCGGTTCGAGACGCGCAAGCGGGTCCCGCTGTACGACCAGTACTCCGACGACCGCCGTGCCGTCGGAGACTGACGGTTGACACAACACCGCCAGAGATTTGCTAACCTAGTTGGCGTCGTGGGGCTATAGCGCAGTCTGGTAGCGCACTTCGTTCGCATCGAAGGGGTCAGGGGTTCAAATCCCCTTAGCTCCACAGAAGGTGGGAGGCCGTTCCCGATCCGGGAGCGGCCTCCCTCATTTCTGCAGGTATCCGGGCCTCGGCGACGGACAGCGCCCGCACCGCGGCCAGGCCGGTCACCGCGCCCGGCGAGCCGTACGCCAGGCGGGCCCCGGGCGGCGATCCGCTCCGCCCGCTCCGGAGGGTGACCGGCCATGATGAGCCGGTGGACGAGGATCGCCACGTCGGCCCACGCCGGTCCGCGGCAGGCGAGCGACCAATCCATGACCCGCACCCGCTCCCCGGCGAGGAGCAGGTCCTCCCACTGGAGCCGCTTCGCTTCCGTCCCCACCTTTGAGTCCTTGGTACGGCTGTCGCGGTGCCCTTGCGGGTACCTGCGATCTCGTCGATCCGCTCAGCGCCTGCGCGGGGTCGCCCATTGATCCGGTGGCCGCCGGGCACGGCATGCCGTACCGCTGTGCGCTCACCACGAGGCGGGCACGGCGGAGCCGCGGGCGACGGAGCGCGCGCGAAGGACCGCCCGCGGGAGCGGCTGCGGGCGTGGTTCCGGTCTTCGCTCACATCGCGCGGGTGTTTCTCGGCACGCCGTCGAAGTCGTTCCGTACCGGCAGGCCGGGCTGGCAGGGCGATTCGGGGTGCTTCTTCTGATTTGGTATTCGGTGCGGTCGAAGGATTTCCCTCCTGGGGTGAGCGGGAGTTTTCCACAGCATGGTTGTGACGTTGTGAAACCATATCGATACTCAGCGTAATCTGCGGCGCGTGCCAAGGATCGACCACGAAATGCCCATCGAATTCATCCGCAACCGCCCCGCCATCGCCGTGGAACTCCTCCGGGAGACCGCCGGCATTCACCCTTCATACGCCACCGCCACGGTCGAGGCGGTCGACTGCACCCAAACCGCACCCGTCGAATTCCGCGCCGACTCCGTCGTCGTCCTGCGAGACGCCCAAGGCGGGCCCACGATGGCGTTGATCGTCGAGGTGCAAAAACACCGCGACGCTCGCAAACGCTTCAGCTGGCCCGTATACGCCACCACCCTGCGGGCACGGCTGAAATGCGCCACCGCCCTTTTGATCATCTGTGCCGACCCCGGGGTGGCCCGGTGGTGCGAACGCGCCATCCCCCTCGGCCCGAGTGGGCTGATCACCCCGCTCGTGGTCCACCCGGGCACCATCCCCCTGATCACCGACCCGGCCCGGGCCAAGGCCAGCCCCGAGCTTGCCGTGCTCTCCACGGTCATGCACGCCGGCGAGCCCGGCATCACCCCGGCGCTTGAGGCGATGGTCGCGGCGCTGGACACCCTCGACCCCGAACGGGCGAAACTGTATCTGCACTATGTGTTCGCGGTGTTACCCGATGTGGCGCGCAAGCACCTGGAGGAGATCGTGACCACCACCGGCTACGACTACGAGAGCATCGCCCGCCAGTACCTGTCCCACTGGATCGAACAAGGCCGCAAAGAAGGAGAGGCCAAAGGCCGCGCCGAAGGCCGTGCGGAGGGCCGTGCCGAGGGCCGCGCCGAGGGTGAGGCGGTGGCGCTGTTGGCGGTGCTGGAGGCCCGTGGTCTGGAGGTCTCTGCGGAGGTTCGGGAGCGGATCACCGGGTGCACCGATCCGGAGGTGCTGGAGTCGTGGGTGCGGCGAGCGGTGACCGTTGACCGTGCCGAGGAGCTCTTCGCCTGAGTGGAACTGTGACCGGTCGCGATCAGCAGGTGCCGGACGCCATCAGGCCGGGCCGAACGCCGATCGCGGGACGCGCGGGGACACCCGGGCACGTAGGGGAGATCGTGATCACCACCGGCTACGACTACGAGAGCATCGCCCGCCAGTACCTGTCCCACTGGATCGAACAAGGCCGCACCGAAGGACTCGAGCAAGGTCGCAAAGAAGGAGAGGCCAAAGGCCGCGCCGAAGGCCGTGCGGAGGGCCGTGCCGAGGGTGAGGCGGTGGCGCTGTTGGCGGTGCTGGAGGCCCGTGGTCTGGAGGTCTCTGCGGAGGTTCGGGAGCGGATCACCGGGTGCACCGATCCGGAGGTGCTGGAGTCGTGGGTGCGGCGAGCGGTGATCGTTGACCGTGCCGAGGAGCTCTTCGCCTGACTGTGGCGAACGGACGATCAAGCCTCCTGATCCCGCCCGGCGGACGATGGCCGGTCCGGTGCGCCGGAGGAAGCGGGCGTGCCGGCCGGGAAGCCGCCCAGAAGCCGTGCCGACTCGGACTCCTGGGCGAGGCGGCGAAGCACGTCGAACGCTTTGCCGTACAGGACCTCGTAGACCACCACGGCCTCGACGAGGGTGTCGCGAGGGGCGTCGAGAGGGATCTTCTTCATGTCGTATGACCTGACCAGATCATCGGCGGCCTTCGCGTACGGGATCAGGTCGTCCTGTGTGGCCGGCATGCCCAGGCGCTTGAGCGTGACGAGCGTCCACGCGAGCTCGTCCCGGGTCGGGGCGCAGGCGTCCACGTTCCAGCCCATCTCGGTGATGAGCCGATCGACCATCTCCTTCGCCTCGCGCCAGTCCTCGTCATCCGGATTCGGCGGCTGCTCCACCCGGGCCAGCGCATGGTGAGCGAAGCCCAGCATGTCGTGGAGGCTCAGGCTCTCGTCCTCCACCGCCGTGATGATCGTGCGGATCGTCGCGAGCGGGAGCCGTCCGACCTCGAGGAGCGCCCGGATGAGCCGGAGCCTGCGCAGGTGTGACCGGTCGTACTCGGCCCGGGTCGCCGCCGTCTGCTCACCCGGGGGCAGCAGTCCCTCACGCAGGTAGTACTTGATCGTCGCGATGGGCACCCCGGACTCGGCGCTCAGCTCGGAGATCCGCATGGCTGGATAGTACTGCTTGCCAATCACCCGCTAGATAGCTTTACTATCCAATTGTTGGATAGTGGAGCTACCCAATGGAGGGGGCATGCGGCAGAGCGCCAAGATCGAGGGCGATTTCGTCGTCTTCCTGATCGGAATGCGGATCAACAAGCTGCGCGCGGTGCGCACGTGGTTCCCGGTCGCCAGGGAAATGGCCCCGATGCTCAAGGAGCTGTACGCCGACCCGTCCAGTGGCCTGCTCGGCGTGGAGACGTTCGTCAGGTGGCGGACCGTGATGATGGTCCAGTACTGGCGCAGCATGGAGCAGCTTCTCCGCTACGCCAGGGATCCGGACGCCCACCACTGGCCGGCGTGGAAGCTTCTACCGGCGGGCGTACGAGAGCGGGGCCGTGGGCATCTGGCACGAGACCTACGCGGTGCGCGGGTACGAGACCCTCTACGGGAACATGCCGCCGTTCGGCCTCGGCGCGGCGGCCGAGCTGGTGCCCGCGCGGGAGCTCGGCAACCGGGCGGCCGATCGCCTGGCGGTCTCTGGGTGGAGCCCGTCAGGGCCGGCGTCCGACCACCGCCCACCGGGCGCGACCGCGACGCGGCACTGACGACCGTGATACGCCGATGCGGCGGCGCCGATCCGTCGCCGGCGTGACGGCGTGCACCGTGGTGACGCGCAGCGCCGAGTACGGCGGCGCCGGCCCGGGCGGCTCACTCAGCGCGCGCCGTTCCGAAGTGACGAGATCGGCCCTGCCCGGGCGACCGCCCAGGGGCTCGGCTCACTCGTCGCCGAGGTAGCGGCGCGGGCGCAGGGCGTAGGCGCGCAACGCGGCGAGCGCGGCCGCCCGGCCGACCGGGGTGAGCCGCCAGGAGGCGTTCCACCTGGGGTCGGTGCGCAGGCGGAGCGCGTCGAGGCGGAGCCGTAGCTCGTTGAGCGGGCGGGCCACCTCGATGTGGGTGACCGCGGTCCCCTCGGACGTACGCCACCCTTCGTCGCTCAGTACCGCGGCGACCTGGGCGTACAGCTCGTCCGCCTCCATCGGCCCGTCGGCGACCAGCATCAGCGCCGATTCGCGGGCGCAGACCTCGAACCGATGATCCACCCGCCGCCGTGCGAACGTGAGGAGCACCCTGCCCATGGTGCTCCACAGCGCCTCAGGGTTCGCGAGGAGCTTCCGGCCCTTCCGGGTGAGCACGAGCCTTCTGCCGGTACGGCGGAGCGCGCCGAGGTCGTCGATCGCGATCAGCTTCAGGCTGGTGAGCGCGGGCACCTCGGTCTCGCTGCGGACCGAGCCGGACGTGAGGACCTCCCACCCGAAGCGGGCCACGGCCTCGACCGCGACCGCCCGGGCGAGGTTGAGCCGTTCGGTCAGTGGAATGCCGTTCTCGGCGAGCTCGAGCAGCCAGCGCAGCGGCTCGAGATGGGGTTCGCGCGGTACCGGGATCGGGGCGTGCAACCGGAGTTCGAAGGGTTCGGCGAGCTCGCGCCGGGCCGAGCCGTGCCCGAGCACCCACCGGTTGAGCCGTTCCCCGTGGACGCGGTCGAGCCAGCAGTCGCCGCCGAGCTCGGCCCGGGGAGTGGTGAGCCACCTCCGGGTGAGCCGCTCCCGGCCGGCCCGCTCGTCGGGGGTCATCTCGCCGGCGACGATGGCGAGCTCGAGCGCCGCGGCGCATGAAGCGTGCGCGCGGCCCTCCTCCGGCCCCATGATGGAGCTCCACGTCAGCTCGGAGGTGTCCGGCGGCAGTACCCCGGTGGTCTTGAGGGCCCGGTGGTAGGCGGCGACCCCGGCCTCTTCGCCGTCCCTGGCGTAGGTCCGCAGGATCCGGGCTGTGGTGCGCGACCGGCACATCGCGGCGTACCGGTACAGCCCGCCCAGCCGGAGCAGCTCGCCCAGTGCCCGCGCGATGGAGAAGCGGTCCCCGCTGATCTTGAGCGGGAGCGTGTACCAGAGGAACTCGCACAGGTCGAGCTGGCTGATGGTCTCCAGCGCCCTGCCGCCGGCGAGCCAGTCGATCGCCAGCCGTGCCGCGCGGGCGAGCTCCGGTTCGGTGCGCTCCAGCTCCGCGAGGAGGGCGGCCACGTCAGGTGCGGGCATGACCGAAGTCTGCCCTACCGGCCCCGCCGGCGGCGACGGTTGCCCGCCCGGCGTGACCATGTTCGGCCCGGCCGGTCAGATCGGAGAGCGCCCGGCGGTCAGATCGGGCAGTGCCGGTCCGGTCGGATCCGGAGGCACCCGGCCGGTCGGATCCGGGAGCGCCCGACCGGCCGGATCCGGGAGCGGCCGGACCCGGGATTCCGCCGCCGGTCGGCTCAAGGGTCCCGGCTCGAAGATCAGATCCAGGACCTGAAGAGCATCCGGGCGTGCCAGGCCTCGTACGGGATGGGCTCGGCGGCGAGGATCGGGTACAGCCAGCCGAAGTTCACCAGCGCGAGCAGGGCGAAGGCGCCGGCGGCCACCGCGCCCGCGGTCCTACGGCGGGGCTCCCCATCCTGCGGCCCGATGATGAGCCCGAAGACCAGCACGATCGCGAGGACCATGAACGGCACCATCGGCAGGGCGTAGAAGAGGAACATGGTCCGGTTGTCGGCGATCGCGAAGTAGAACCACGGCAGCCAACCGGCGAGGTAGCCGAGGAGCACCGCACCCCCACGCCAGTCCCGGGTGGACACGTACCAGGCGACCATGGCGAGGATCGCGATGAGCCCGCCGTACCAGATCACCGGGGTTCCGGTGCCGAGCACCGCCCACGAGCAGTTGGGCTCGCCGCAGGTCTGCGGCGTCTCGTAGAAGAACGCCACCGGCCGGAGCAGCAGCGGCCACTGCCAGGGCTGGGACTGGTAGGGGTGGTGGGAGGCGAGGCCCGTGTGGAAGCTGAGCACCTGCTTCTGATAGGTGAACCACGAGCCCAGCGAGTCGATCACGAAGCCGACCGGGCCCTTGGCGACGGCGGTCTCCCAGTTGCGGCCCCACCCGTTCGGGGTGGCGAACCAGCCGGCGAACGAGGCGATGTAGGTCAGGACGGGGACCACCCCGAGCCAGGTGGCGGCGAGCGACAGGTCGCGGATCCGGCCCAGGTACGGCCTGGGCAGCCCGGCGACCCGCCGCGCCCCGGCGTCCCAGAGCAGGGACATCACCCCGAAGGCGATGATGAAGAACACGCCGGTCCACTTGGTGGCCGTGGCCGCGCCGAGGCAGAGCCCGGCGGCGAGCCGCCAGGGCCGCCAGCCGAGCGACGGCTGAGCGGGCGCGTTGCCGGCGAGGAAGGCCTCATGCCAGTCCGCGAGCCGTCTGCGCATGTGGTCCCGGTCGGCGACCAGGCAGGCGAAGGCGGCGACCACCCAGAACGTCAGGAAGATGTCGAGCAGCGCCGTACGGGAGAGCACGAAGTGCAACCCGTCCAGGGCGAGGAGGAAGCCCGCGGCGCACCCCAGCAGCGTGGAGCGGGTCATCCGGCGGGCCACCCGGGCGATGATCAGGATCGACAGCGCCCCGAACAGCGCGGCGGCGAACCGCCAGCCGAACGGGTTGACCCCGAAGATCATCTCCCCGAGGCCGATCATCCACTTGCCCAGCGGCGGGTGGACCACGTAGGCGGCGCAGTCCTGAACGTTCGCGCACTGCTTGAAGATGTTCTCGTTGCCGGCGAGCAGCATCTTGTCCGCGCCCTCGACGAACTGCCGCTCGGCGCCGTACTTGATCGTCGCGAACGCGTCCTTGGCGTAGTAGGTCTCGTCGAAGACCACGGCGTGCGGCGTGTCGAGCCGCAGGAACCGCAGGACGGCCCCGAAGAGGGCCACGCTGATCGGGCCGACCCATCCCCAGAGGACGCTGCCGGGCATGGGTGGGACCAGCCGCTCGCGCAGCGAGACGGGGGCCGAGCCATCCGTCGTCTGTTCGGGCTGTTCGAACGCCTTGTAAGGAGAATCGGTCACCGCCACGCCCGACAGCGTACTGTCGTGGCCCCGAGAGAACACGGCGTACGCGCCGATTGGGGATATCCGGGCCTAGCTCCGTGAAGCTTTCATCGAGTCATAGGGTGGACGAGTGCTTGTCTTGGCTGGGGCTCCGATCGGGCGGCTCGCTGACGCCTCGCCGCGGCTCCGCGAGGCGCTCGAGACCGCCGATGTGATCGCGGCGGAGGACACCAGGCGGCTGCGGCGGCTCGCCGCCGAGCTGGGGGTGACCCTCACCGCCCGGGTCGTCTCCTACTTCGACGCCAACGAGGAGGCCCGGTCCGGCGAGCTGCTCGCGGCGCTGCGCGAGGGCCGTACGGTCGTGGTGATCACCGATGCCGGGATGCCGGGGATCTCCGACCCCGGGTACCGGCTGGTCCGGCTCGCCGTGGCGGAGGGCGTCCCGGTGACCGCGGTCCCGGGCCCGTCCGCGGTCACCACCGCGCTCGCGGTCTCCGGCCTGCCGTGCGACCGGTTCTGCTTCGAGGGGTTCCTGCCGCGCAAGCCCGGGGAGCGGGCGCGGCGGCTCGCCGCCCTCGCCGGCGAGGAACGGACCATGGTCTTCTTCGAGGCGCCGCACCGGCTGCGCGCCTGCCTGGAGGCGATGGTCGAGGCGTTCGGGCCGGACCGCCCGGCGGTCGCGTGCCGCGAGCTCACCAAGGTCTACGAGGAGGTACGGCGCGGCACGCTCGCCGAGCTGCTCTCCTGGGCGTCGGGCGAGGTGCGGGGCGAGATCACCCTGGTCGTCGCCGGGCGGGCGCCCGAGGACGCGGCCCCGCCCGACATGGCGGAGCTCATCGCCGAGGTGGCGCGGCGGGAGGCGGCCGGTGTGCCGCGCAAGGACGCGATCGCCGAGGTGGCCAGGTCGGCCGGGGTGCCGAAACGGGATCTCTACAACGCCATCCACGGCCGCTGACGGCGGAACGGCCGCACGGGCGCGTGCCGCCGCGGGGTGAGCGCGATCGCGGCCGCGAGGCAGGCGAGGGGCACGGCGGGCAGCAGGTACCGGTAGTCGAACTCGGCGGTCGCCGCCGGGGCGAGGATCAGGCCGACCGCGGCGAGCCAGGGGAGCAGCACCGGCCCGCCGAGCTCACGCCACCGTACGGCCACGCCGTACAGGCCGATGAGGAGCAGGATCCCCAGCACGGTCCCGGGCAGCCGGACCACCTTCTGGTAGGCGATCATGATGTCCGACCACGGCGAGACCATCCGGGTGGCCGCGGGGCCCTGCTCGTACGCCTCGACGTCCCGGTCTGTGGTGCTCTGGTAGGAGCTCCACTTGGGGATCTTCAGGGTGTAGGGATTGCCGAACTCGTACTGCAGGAACGTCTTGGCGTCCGGGAACCGGGGGCGGTCCCACCGGAAGGCCCGGAAGAAGTCCTTGGCCACGGTAGCGAGGTAGTCGCCGGGCTGGGCGAGGATGGCGCGCTTGGCGAACTCGCTCGCGTTGGCGTTGATCTCGGGGATGAACTTCATGCCCGAGCCGAACACGTGGAGCTGGTTCTGGTCGTCCCACCACAGGTAGGCCTGCGCGGACGGCTCCCGCTGCTCGGGCGGGGTGTTGATGCACAGCAGGGCGAGCTCGAGGTCCTCGCGCTTGTCCAGCCCCATCTTGTGGCAGTCGGCGAAGAGCGAGGTGCGCATGTAGAGGATCACCCCGTCGCTGTTGGTCATCGCGAACTGCCCGTTGACCGCCTTGAACCAGCCCATGTACGCGAGGACCGGGGTGGCGCAGGTGACGACCATGGCGGTGATCGGCCGCCACCCGACCCGCTTGACCAGGAGGTAGCAGACGACGAGGGCGAGGATCGGCAGGCCGACGCTCCGGGTCAGCGCGGCCATGGCGAGCAGCAGCCCGACCGCTGCCCCGGCCTGCCACGACATCCGGGTCTGCCAGAGCACGACGACGATGACGCCCACCACGAGCAGCGTGAAGAGCGTGTCCGACATGATGAGCTGCTCGAGCTGGATCTGGTAGGCGTCGAAGAGCACCGGCGCGGCCGCGAGCGTCGCCGCCCAGCGTGGGGTCCCAAATTTCTTGGTCAGAACCGCATAGATCAGTACGCCTATCCCCAGCCCCATCACGTGCTGGGTGAAGACGACGAAGGCGAAACTGTGCAGCGGCTTTAGCAGAAGCAGCCAGAATGCATAACCGTCCGGGCGGATCGGGTGCGGCCGTGGGCGCAGGGCCACCGACACGTAGTCGTACGAGTCGTTGAACCACATGGCCGGGCCGAACCCGAGCATGGTGATGATCCGCAGGACGGCCGCCAGGCCGAGTGCGGTCACGAAGACCCGATGCCGGCGGAGCGGCGCGGTGACCCGGCCCCACCCGCGGCGTACCGGGGAGGCGCCGAGTGAAGGAGGATCGGCGACCGCGACCATGGTTACAGGATGCCAGCCCTTTTGGGGACTTGACCGTGGTCCGGCGAGGAAGCGGGCATCATTGGTGTCCTGCCGTCATATGCGAGGAGTTGCGACGTGGAACTTACCGTAGTCATGCCCTGCCTCAACGAGGCCGAGACCGTTGCGACCTGTGTGACCAAGGCGATCGGGTTCATGCGCGAGCACGGGATCAACGGCGAGGTTGTGGTCGCTGACAACGGGAGCACGGACGGTTCCCAGCAACTCGCGAGGGACGCCGGTGCCCGGGTGGTCCACGTTGAGGAGAAGGGCTATGGCAACGCCCTCATGGGCGGGATCCGCGCCGCCCGCGGCAAGTACGTGATCATGGGAGACGCGGACGACTCCTATGACTTCACCAACCTGATGCCCTTCATCAAGGAGCTGCGGGACGGTGCCGACCTGGTCATGGGGAACCGGTTCAAGGGCGGCATCGCGCCGGGCGCCATGCCCCCGCTCCACCGCTACCTCGGCAACCCGGTCCTGTCGTTCATCGGACGGCTCTTCTTCAACAGCCCGGTCGGCGACTTCCACTGCGGCCTGCGCGGCTTCCGCCGGGACTCGATCCTCCGGCTCGGCCTGCAGACCGGGGGCATGGAGTTCGCCTCGGAGATGGTGGTGAAGGCCACGCTGCAGGGGCTCGACATCCGGGAGGTGCCGACCACGCTCTCGCCGGACGGCCGGTCCCGCCCGCCGCACCTGCGCTCCTGGCGGGACGGCTGGCGCCACCTGCGCTTCCTGCTGCTGTACAGCCCGCGCTGGCTGTTCCTCATCCCCGGCCTGGTGCTGATGGCCATCGGCTTGATCATGGGGATCGCGCTCTCCACCGGCCCGGTCTTCATCGGCGAGCTCGGGTTCGACGTCGACACCCTGGTCGGTGCCTCGGCCATGGTCGTGATCGGCTACCAGGCCGTGCTGTTCGCGATCTTCACCAAGGTGTACGCGGCCGAGGAGGGCTTCCTCCCGCAGGACAAGCGGGTGCGGCGGCTGGTCGACGTGATCACCCTGGAGCGCGGGCTGCTCGTCGGCGGGCTGCTCGCGGTCGCCGGCTTCGGCGGCCTGATCGCCTCGCTCGTCCACTGGGGTGAGCGCGGTTTCGGCGAGCTGATCCCGGCCGAGTCGCTCCGGCTCGTGGTGCCGTCGGCCACCGCGTTCATGATGAGCTGCCAGACCATCTTCGCCACGCTGTTCGTGAGCATCCTCGGCATCCGCCGGTCGAAGGAGACCGCGGTGGACGTCGCCGCCTCCGCCGCCGAGGAGGCCGCCGAGGCGGTGGCCCGCGACTCCTCCGTGGCCGGCACGGCCCAGAGCGCCTGAGCGGACCGCCCAGGGCGTCTGAGCCGGACCGATCAGAGCGCCCGAGCGGGACGGCTCGGGCGCCGAGCCTCGTGTGATCCGGACGGCCCACGGCGGCGCGGTGGCGCGCCGGCCGGGCCGTGCCGCCGGCCGGATCCGGTCCTCCGCCGCCTGGTCGTCCACAGGCTCCGGCGGTCACGCGAAGGCATCCGCACAGGGTCGATAGGATTTCGGCATGGCGGCTACAGGAACGACAGGATCCGGGGAGTCGGCGTTCTACGTCACGACGCCGATCTACTACGTCAACGACGCTCCTCACCTGGGCCACGCCTACACGACCGTCGCCGGCGACGTGCTCACCCGCTGGCATCGCCAGCGGGGGGAGAGGGTGTGGTTCCTCACCGGCACCGACGAGCACGGCCAGAAGATCATGCGCACGGCCGAGGCGAACGGCACGACTCCCCAGGAGTGGTGCGACAAGCTTGTCGAGACCGCCTGGAAGCCGCTCTGGGAGCACCTGGAGATCGCCAACGACGACTTCATCCGGACCACGGAGCCGCGGCACACCAAGCGCGTGCAGGAGTTCGTCCAGGACCTGTACGACAAGGGGGAGATCTACAAGGGCGGCTACGAGGGTCCGTACTGCGTCGGGTGCGAGGAGTACAAGTCTCCGGGTGAGCTGCTCGAGGGCGAGCTGTGCCCGATCCACAAGCGCCCGATCGAGTGGCTGAAGGAGGAGAACTACTTCTTCCGGCTCTCCGCGTACGGCCAGCGCCTGCTGGAGCACTACGAACGCAACCCGGACTTCATCCAGCCCGCCTCCGCCCGCAACGAGGTCGTCCAGTTCGTACGGCAGGGCCTGCAGGACCTGTCGATCTCCCGGTCCACGTTCACCTGGGGCATCCCGATCCCGTGGGACCCCAAGCACGTGATCTACGTGTGGGTCGACGCCCTGCTCAACTACGTGACCGCGGTCGGCTACGGCTCCGACGAGGAGAAGTTCCGGTCCACCTGGCCGGCGGACGTGCACCTGGTGGGCAAGGACATCCTCCGGTTCCACGCCGTGATCTGGCCGGCCATGCTCATGGCGAACGGCCTGCCCCTGCCGAAGAAGATCTTCGCCAACGGCTGGCTCATGGTCGGCGGCGAGAAGATGAGCAAGTCGAACCTGACCGGCATCTCGCCCCGCGACCTCACCGGGACCTTCGGCGTCGACGCGTACCGGTACTACTTCCTGCGGGCGATCCCGTTCGGGCAGGACGGCTCGTTCTCCTGGGAGGACTTCGCCGCGCGGTACACCTCCGAGCTCGCCAACGACTTCGGCAACCTCGCGTCCCGGGTGGCCGCGATGGTGGGGAAGTACTTCGGCGGGACGCTGCCGGAGGCGACGGACGCCGGACCGGCCGAGCAGGCGATCGCGGACGGGCTCGCCGCCGCCGCCGAGCAGGCCGACCGCATGATCGGCGACAACCTCGACTTCTCCGGCGGCATCGGGGCCATCTTCGACTTCATCAAGCAGGTGAACGGCTACCTCACCGAGCAGCAGCCGTGGAAGGTCGCCAAGGACGACTCGCCGGAGGCCCGGGCGCGGCTCGCCACGATCCTCTACACGGCGGCCGAAGCGCTGCGCGGCATCGCGGTGCTGCTCAACCCGGTCATGCCGGTGGCCTGTGCCAAGCTGTGGGCCTCGCTCGGCGCCGAGCCGCACCTCGGCCCGCTCGCCGATCAGCGCATCGGCGAGGTGGCGCAGTGGGGCCGGCTGCCCGCCGGCGCCCGGATCGTCAAGGGTGAGGTGCTGTTCCCGCGCCTGGAGGAGTCCAAGGCCTGACCGGGGCTTCCGGCCCGCGGCCCGGGCCGGTGGCCGTCCCCGGGCCGGAAGCCGTACGGCGCCCGCGCGGGCTCACGCGGTGGGCGCGGCGATCCTCGTGACGCTCGCCCCACCGTCCGTGGACTCGTACACCGAGCCGTCCATCGCGGCGGCGAGCAGCCGCTGCGGGGAGACGGCGGTGAAGGCGACCGGCGGCATGGGCAGGGCGCCCTTGGCCGCCCAGGTGGCGCCGCGGTCGGTGCTCACCCGGATCCGCGCGTCGGTGTCCACGCCGATCAGGTGGCCGTCGTCGGTCACCTCGAGGAACATCAGCAGCGGCGCGCCCCGCAGCGGGCGGAAGGTCATCCCGGCATCCGTGCTGATCATGACCCCTTCGGGGGTGGTCGCGTAGACGGTGCCGGGATCCGCGGGCCCGGCCGCCAGGTCGAGCAGGTCGAGCCGGGCCGCCGGGGTGAGCCTTCCGCCGTCGCCCCGCCACACCTGCCCGGTCTGGCTGTCGTAGCCGTAGATCCGCTCCTCGCCCGCGACCTCGAGCGCGTGGAAGTCCGCCTTGCCGGCCAGGGCGATCTGGGTCCAGGTGCGCCCGGCGTCGGTGGAGCGGATCAGACCGAGGTGGGGCTGCGCCCCGTTCGCTATGTCCTCGGCGCTCGGGTGGCCGCTCGCGTAGAACGTCCGCGGACCGGCGACGGTGAAGCCCATGAAGTCGGCGTCCTGGTCGCCCACGCGGACCAGCCTCCCCCGCTCGACGGTGAACAGGCCGTAGTGCCCGGCGACGTACACCTTGCCGGTCGCCGGGTCGGCGCCCAGCCCGTGCACGTGCCCGACGCCGGTGTCCTGCCCGCTGGGCGCGGGTTCGCCCGGCTCCCCGGTGGCACCGCAGGCGGTCAGCCCGCCCGCGAGCAGGAGCGCGGCGGCGATGAGGCGGAGTCTCGTGATCATTCGCCGTCCTCCCCTCACACCTGGTAGCCGAGGAGGGTCATCATGCCGGCCGCCGCGTGGTAGATGTTGTGGCAGTGCACCGCCCAGATGCCCGGATTGTCGGCATCGAAGTCGACGGTCACCGTGGCGTCCGGCAAGACGATCACCGTGTCCTTGCGTACGCCCCGTTCGCCGAGGGCGAAGGTGTGCCCGTGCACGTGCATGGGGTGCCACATCAGGGTCCCGTTGACGAACCTGATCCGCACCCGCTCGCCGGACCGGACCGGTTCGATCACCTCGGGGTCGTACGGCCGGCCGTTGATCGCCCAGTCGTACTTCGCCATGCTCCCGGTGAGCGCGAAGGTGATGGTGCGGTCCGGTGCCTTGGCGGCCAGCCGTACCGCGTCGGCGGGCACGAGCCGGTCGTAGGAGAGGATGCGCCCCTCGAGCTCGGCCGGCCGGGCATCGGCCTTCGGCGCCCGGGCCTTCGCCGAGGTGCGCACCAGGGCGCGGGCGGCGGCCCGCTTGCCCTCGGCCGCGGCGACCAGCGGGAACACCCCGTCGGCGAGGGTGACGAGCACGTCGTACCGCTCGCCCATGCCGATCAGCAGGGCGTCGGTCTCCACCGGCTCCACGGGGAAGCCGTCGGTGTGGGTCACGGTCATCCGGTGGCCGCCGAGCGCGACCCGGAAGGCGGTGTCCCCGCTCGCGTTGATCAGCCTGATGCGCACCCGGGTGCCCGGCTTGGCCTGATAGGTCTCCGGCGCGGCCGCGACCCGGCCATTGACCAGGTAGTGCGGGTGGTAGACGTCCCCGGCCTCCCCGCCGAGCAGGTCGCTCTCCGCGTTCATCATCATGTGCGGCCACTTGCCGGAGGCGGACGGCGTGGGTGCGTGGCCATCATGGCCGGAGCCATGGCCGGGTCCGCCGGATCCGTGACCGCCGTGGCCGGCCGAGCCCATCTTCGCCATCGCGGTGAGCTCGGCGAGCACCTCGTCCGGCGTGCCGGTCACGCCGTCCAGCCAGTCGTCGAGCACGACGACCCACTCGTCGTCGTAGCTCAGCGGTTCGGCCGGATCCTCCACGATGAGCGGGGCGTACAGGCCCCGGTCGAGCTGGGTGCCGTGGTGCGGGTGGAACCAGTAGGTGCCGGGGTGAGGCGCGGTGAACTCGTAGGTGTGCTCCGCTCCCGGCGCCACGGGCGGCTGGGTGACCCCGGGAACGCCGTCGGCGTCGTTGCGCACCCCGAGGCCGTGCCAGTGGACGGTCGTCTCCTCGGGCAGCCGGTTGACCAGGCGGGCCCGGACGACCTCGCCCGTCCGGACCCTGATCGGCCGCCCGGGCAGGCGGTCGCCGTACATCCAGGTGCGCACGGTGACCCCGCCGAGGTCCGCCTCGCCCTCCTGGGCGATGATCTGGAACTCGCGGACCGGGCCGGGGCGGCGGGCCGCCTCGGCGGCGCGCACCTCGGGGCCGCCGGGCGTGACGAAGGTCTGCCGGGAGCATGCGGCAAGGAACGCTCCTCCCGCGGCGGCCAGGCCTGCGCGCAGGAAGAGCCGACGATCGATCGCTGACATATCGGCTCACTCACGGTCGGTCGGTGGACGTGCGGTTCCGCGGACCGGACGGCGGTGCGGTCCGGGCGACCGCCCCGCCCCGGCCGGAGCCGCTATACGCGCAGCACCGTGACGCGCCGTAGGGAGAGGGCGAACGGTGACGCCCCGGGGACGGCGGGCGGCCCGGCGGGCCGTGCCCGCCCATCGGCGATGCCGGCGAGCAGGCAGTCGGCGCGGATCAGGCCGAGCGCCACGGCGACCCCGAGCACGGCGATCACCGCGAGACAGAGCACGAACGGGACCGTATGCCCCGGATCCTGATCGGCCGTCCCGGCCGGCGCCGCCGGGAGGTGACCGGCGTGTCCCCCGGCGTCATGGCCGGCCGCCGGGACGGCCGCCATGGGGAGAGAAGACGAGACGCTCACCATCGGCAGGGAGGCGCCGCACGGCTGCACCGCGGCATGGCTCACGGCGAGCCCGGCGAGCGTGGCCGCGAGCAGCACGAACCTGACGAGCGCGACGAGCAGCGCGCTCCGGCCGGCCTCCCGCCGATCGAACATGGCCGCATCGTATCGTGGGGCCTCCGCGGTCTCCCCTCGGCGCCCGGCGGTCCCCGGCGCCGGCCGGGGTAACCCTGTGCTCGTACGGCACAGCGATCCGGGGCCGGAGTTCCCCGGTGGCCGGCCAGGACACCCCTTGGCCGTACCGCACGGTGATGCGGGCCGGCGGTTCCCCGGCGCCCGGCCTGGGCCGA
This sequence comes from Thermobispora bispora DSM 43833, assembly GCF_000092645.1. Classification (NCBI taxonomy): domain Bacteria; kingdom Bacillati; phylum Actinomycetota; class Actinomycetes; order Streptosporangiales; family Streptosporangiaceae; genus Thermobispora; species Thermobispora bispora. The sequence goes on along the minus strand of NC_014165.1, from coordinate 3,719,910 downwards.
GGGCCTTCCTTCACTCGTACCGCGCGGCCACGCGGGCCCGGAGTTCTCCTGCGGAGGGCCGGGACCGGGCGCGCGTGAGACGGCGGGCGCCCGCGGGCCCGGTAGGTTGGGTGGCATGTCGCACGAGCTCCCAGCGAAACCGGAGCCGCTGCCGGCCGAGGTGTTCGACAGCCACTGCCACCTGGACATCATGGTCGGCAATCGGAAGGCCTCCTCGGGTGATCCGGTCGCCCTCGCGGCTCAGGCGGCCCGGTCCACGGTCGAGACGATCGTCGCCGACGCCAAGTCGGTCGGGGTGACCCGGCTGGTCACCATCGGTTACGACCTTCCCTCCTCGCGGTGGAGCGCCGCCGCGGCCGAGGCCCACCCGGACGTGTACGCGGGCGTGGCGATCCACCCGAACGAGGCCCACTCCGCCACCCCCGAGGCGCTCGCCGAGATAGAGGAGCTGGCCCGGCTGCCGTGGGTGCGGGCGGTCGGCGAGACCGGGCTCGACTACTACCGCGACTGGGCGTCCCGCGAGGACCAGCACGCGAGCTTCCGCGCGCACATCGAGATCGCCAAGCGGACGGGCAAGGCGCTGGTGATCCACGACCGCGAGGCCCACGAGGACGTGCTCGCCGTGCTCGCCGCCGAAGGCGCCCCCGATGTGGTGATATTCCACAGCTTCTCCGGGGACGCCGAGCTGGCGAAGCGGTGCGCGGCCGCCGGGTACTACATGTCGTTCTCCGGCCCGGTCACCTACAAGAACGCGGGCTACCTCCGCGAGGCGGCCCGGGTGGCCCCCAAGGAGCTGCTGCTGGTGGAGACCGACGCCCCCTACCTCCCGCCCGTGCCGCACCGGGGGAAGCCCAACGCGCCGTACCTGATCCCGCTCACCCTGCGGTGCCTCGCCGAGGTGAAGGGGATGGACGTCGCCGACCTCGCCACGGCGATCATGGCGAACGGCGAGCGGGCCTTCGGGGCCTGGTGACGGTGGCCGGTCGTGCGGCGGGCGCGGACTCGCCGATGCCGGAGACTGGAGGCGTGAAGCTGCTCGGGCCGGCCGACGTGCGCGCCCTCGCGGAGCTGCTCAACCTCCGGCCGACGAAGCGGCTGGGCCAGAACTTCGTGATCGACGGCGGGACGCTCCGCAGGATCGTCCGGCTCGCCCAGGTCACGCCGGAGGACGTCGTCCTCGAGGTCGGGCCGGGGCTGGGCTCGCTCACCCTCGCCCTGCTGCCGGAGGCCGCGCAGGTGGTCGCCGTGGAGGTCGACCCGGTGCTCGCGGAGCGGCTCCCGGTCACCGTGGCCGAGTACGCCCCCGAGGTGGCCGGCCGGCTGCGCGTGGTGCGGGCGGACGCGCTGCGGATCGGGCCGGAGGATCTCGGCGTGGCCCCGGACGCGCTGGTGGCGAACCTGCCGTACAACGTGGCGGTTCCGATCCTGCTCCACCTGTTCGCCGTGCTGCCGTCGCTGCGCCGGGGCCTGGTCATGGTGCAGGCCGAGGTCGCCGACCGGCTCACCGCCCAGCCCGGGTCAAAGCTGTACGGCGTGCCGTCGGTGAAGATCGCCTGGTTCGCCGAGGTACGGCGGGCCGGATCGGTCGGGCGGAGCGTGTTCTGGCCGGTGCCGAACGTCGACTCCGGCCTGGTGGCGCTGGTCCGCCGGGACCCGCCGAAGACCACGGCGAGCCGGGAGGAGGTGTTCGCGGTGGTCGACGCGGCGTTCGCCCAGCGGCGTAAGACCCTGCGCGCCGCGCTCGCCCCCTGGGCGGGCGGCGCGGCCGGGGCGGAGCGGGCGCTGCGGGACGCCGGGATCGACCCGTCGGCCCGCGGGGAGCGGCTCACCATCGAGGACTTCGCCCGGATCGCCGAGCACCGTCCCGGCCGCTGACCCGGTGGCCGTACCGGCCGGGGCCATGGCCGTGCCGGCCGGGGCCGTGGTTCGCAGGCCCGCTGCGGCGTGCCGTTTCCGGCAGATCGGATTTGCCGTCCTTTCTCATCGCCTGGCGGTCTTTCGGCGATATCCGGAGGGGTTCGCGAGCTGCTCTAGGGGCGGGCGGCGTTAGGCTCGGGGACCGTGCCTGCTGCGAACCGACACGTCGGCGAGATCCGGACCCCGTCCACCGCGCTCGGCGGGGTGACCGTGCGCGTGCCCGCCAAGGTGAACCTGCAGCTCGCCGTGGGCCCGCTCCGGGAGGACGGCTACCACGACCTGGTCAACGTGTTCCACGCCGTCTCCCTCTTCGACGAGGTGACGGCCACCGAGCCGGCCGATCCGGGCGCCGGGCCGATCACGGTGAAGGTGCTCGGCGAGTCCGCCGATGAGGTGCCGCTCGGCGAGGACAACCTCGCGGTCCGGGCGGCGAAGGCGCTCGCCGCGGCGGCCGGGCGCACCTACCGCGCCGACCTGCTGATCCGCAAGACGATCCCGGTGGCCGGCGGCATGGCCGGGGGGAGCGCGGACGCGGCCGGCGCCCTGGTCGCCTGCAACGAGCTGTGGGGCCTCGGCCTGCCCCGCGAGGACCTCATGGAGATCGCCGCGGACCTCGGCAGCGATGTTCCGTTCGCGCTGCTCGGCGGCACCGCGATCGGCACGGGCCGGGGGGAGCGGCTGACCCCGCTGGAGACCTCCGGGACGTTCCACTGGGTGTTCGCGCTCGCCGAGGGCGGGCTGTCGACGCCCCGGGTGTACGGCGAGTGCGACCGGCTCCGCGCCGCCGCCGAGGCGGGGGTGCCGGAGCCGGCGGCGAGCGAGCCGCTGCTGGCCGCGCTCCGCACCGGCGACGCCGAAGCGCTGGGCCGCGCCCTCGCCAACGACCTGCAGCCGGCCGCGCTCTCGCTCCGCCCGGACCTCGCCCGCACGCTCGATGCCGGCCGGGCGCTCGGCGCGCTCGGCGCGATCGTCTCCGGTTCCGGGCCGACCTGCGCGTTCCTCGCGCGCTCCGGGGAGCACGCGGCCGAGCTCGCCACCCGGCTCGCCGACTCCGGGGTCTGCCGTTCCGCGGTGACCGCCGTCGGGCCGGTCGAGGGAGCGGCGCTCGTCCCGTGACCGTGTGCTGAGCGGCCGGCTGACCGTGTGCTGAGCGGCCGGCCGGCGTCCGCGGCCGGCCGTTGCCTTTCGACGCGAAATCCCTTCCGCCGCTGCATCGGCACGGGCGGCGGCCGTGTCACCGGTGGTGCGGATCACGTGCGGCGGCCGTACCGGCGGGCTGGGTGCCGCCGGCGCGTTCGCGGACGTCATCGCCCGGAGCGGTGCGGCGCAAGAGACCACCGCCCGCAGCGGAGAACGCGGAGCCCGCGGCTCCGCGGAGGCGAGACCGGCGCCGATCACCATCACGTCGAAGACGTCGCCTGCGCCCGCCATGGGCACCACCTCCGGCGCATCCGCCCCGGCCCCCGCCCATCGGCGCCGGCACCCAGGACCGCCGGCTGAAGCCCTGGCACGCGGCGACCAACCGGCGCGTGCGGCGCAGGAGATCCGGCCCGCCGATCCGCGTACCGGCCGCCGCCATGGCCGGCACGTGACCTTCCGGGAGTCCTGGCGGGCGTGGGCGGGCTTCCGAGGGCCGTCAGGTGCGGGTGCCGGCCCGGTGATCAGTTGAACGAATGTCCAGTTTGTGCCGCTTTTGACGTGATCACCATGCGGCTCGGTTTCGTCTCGATCGTGTGATTTGCATCACAGATCAGATGTTCCTGATCGATCACGTTGGGTGAAGTCGATCGTGATGAAACCTTAATGATCAGGTAGAACGCCATTCGGTCGGGCGGCCCGGCGCTGCTCACGGCCTCCCCGCCCGCCTCGGGCTTATCGGAAATCCCCTTACGTATCACCGGTTCCTCGTATAGCTTTCTGATCGTCCTTTCCTGACGTTTGAGGCGCAGGTGACGCCTCACGACAGACCAAGGAGAAGACCGTGAAGCGCACTCTGGCTCTCGGCGGTGCCGTGGCCGGCATGCTGGCTTACGCCGCCGTTGCCGCCCCGGCCGCGACCGCCAAGTCGGCTCCCGCTCCGAAGACCCTGGCGCAGACCAACTTCGCGGCCAAGCAGGTGGCGGCCTTCTGGTTCGCCGAGCGTGCGGCCAACCTGCAGAAGGCCACCCCGTACGGCGTCGAGACCATCCTGAAGCCGACGAAGCACCAGTCCACCGTGCCGTCCGGCGCGGCCACCACCAAGCCGGGCCTGGTGGGCTCCAGCGGCGACAAGAAGTCCACCGCGACCGCGAAGAACGTCAACCTCCCGCGGACCGTCGGTAAGGTCTTCTTCATCGGTGCGGACGGCAAGCCGCACTGGTGCACCGGTACCGCCCTGCAGGGCCGGTACAAGAACCTGGTCGCCACCGCCGGCCACTGCGTCTTCGACATCAAGCGGAACAAGGCCACCCTCGACAAGTGGGTCTTCGTCCCGGGCTACTACAAGGGCAAGACCCCGTGGGGCATCTACGTCGGTAAGACGGCGTACACCCACTACGACTTCTCCGTCTACGAGGACTACGACCGGAACTACGCGTTCGTCACCGTTTACAACGGTGTCCAGGTCGACGTCACCAAGGAGAAGGGTGGCCGGAAGCTGGTCACCAAGGAGAAGGTCTTCGAGACCTACAGCCAGGCTCGCCGGGCGGCCAAGCGGGGCGCCAAGATCGAGAAGGTGATCGACTACACGACCAAGGTCCGGCGCGGCACTCCGGGCTCGATCAAGGTCGAGAACGCGAGCGTCGCCCAGATCGCGGTCGACCCCGCCACCATCAACACCGCTCGGAAGACCCTGGAGGACTTCGCCAAGGGTGCGGGCGTCGGCAGCAAGCTGTACGACGACAGTACCTGGGGTGTCAAGGTCGAGGAGGTCTCGAAGAGGGAGTTCGGCTGGATCCACCGCGACCACTGGAACCACCCGTCCGACGCGACCAAGCAGACCGCCTTCTACTTCAAGAAGGACCAGCCGGGTCCGGACAAGTACTACAAGGCCACCTTCTGGGCCTACTTCGACGTTGACTACAAGGTCACCGTCAAGGAGTGGGAGTACCAGAAGGGCGAGGTCTCGGTCGCCCTCAAGGACGTCGGTCGCCTCGGCGACAACGTCGGCGGCCAGGGCCTGGCCTACAACCAGAAGCTCGGCGCCCAGCCGGTGTTCGTGTTCGGCTACCCGAGCGGGTCGCACCCGGACGGCAACTTCGCCTTCACCGGCCAGACCCTCAAGTGGTCGTACGGCAAGCCCTTCGCCGCCCAGGCTCCGGCGCAGAAGGCCGAGAACCTGCAGGGCATCAAGTCGGCCTTCACCGGTGAGGGCGCGCTCGGGTCGGCGTGGCTGCTCAAGTACAGCAACGCCACGCGGCTCGGCTACCTCAACGGTGTGACCATCGGTGTCGCCGACACCGACGGCAACGGCCGCTACGACACCAGCCTCTCGCCGTACTTCGACGGTGAGACGCTGCAGGTCTACCAGGCCGCCGAGAAGAACTGGTCCGGCAAGATCGTCTGACATCCACCAGGCGATCCCCTGACGTAGCGGGAGAGGCCCGGCAGCCAGCCGGGCCTTTTCTCGTGCACGCGCACCTTATTCCTTATGCGCTCCCTCTCATACGCGCTTCCGCTCCCGCGATCACCGATCCGCTCTGCCGGCCGATCACCGGAAGGCCCTGCGTGACGGCTCGCGCTCACGGTCGCGGGACCGCTGACGCCCCCCTGATCGCCGCTCCGGAAAGCCGGCTTCCATCTCGCCGGATACCTCGCCTGGACATGGAACGTTGAGATCGTGAGCGTGGTCCGGGAACGCGCGGCGCCCTGTCCCCGGCACGCCCGCCCGTTCTGGGCCACGTCCCGTTCGACCTTGGCGAACGTCTCGACGGTCTGCCGCAGGCGACGGCCGATCCGGCCCCAACGCCGCAGCTCGTACCGGAGTCGATGACGGCGTCTACCAGTGCCGGGCGCCTCGTGGGGAGGCCGTCAGGAGCACCTGGCCCCCCTGAGGGAGCGCGCTAGCCGCCGTACGCCTGGAGGATGCGACGGTACGCGGCCAGCACCGCCTCGAGCCGGCGGCGCCGAAACCGGCCCGGCTCCCGCTGGTAGATCAACCATCCTTCCGGCGAGGTGAACGCCTCCTCGGGCACCCGGTCGGCTGAACTTGAGCACCTCTTCCAGCGCCGCGATCGCCGTCCGCAGCAGCTCCTTGGCCTCCCACAGGTCCTCGTCCGGACCGAGCTCCGCGGGGTCCGCCGGCACGGCGCTGGCCAGTTGCTGACTGACGTACAGGAACTGACCGGGATCGATGATCTGGGACGGTCGGTCGCCGCCGAACGCCGGAGGGAGCGGCGGGATCTCGGGATCCAGCACGAACTCGAATGACCGCTTGGTGCCGCAGCCGGGGCATGTTCCCTCGTACCGGGCCACCAGGTGTTCGCCGTTCAGCTCCAGCCAGTGCGCCGGCTCGAAGTCGAGGTTGCCGCACCGGCACGGGTGCAGATCCATGTATAGGTGGCATTCAGCGGCGGACCGGGCGATCAGCACGCGCACCACGCTACCGGGGCAAGGCCGCCATCCGCAGGGATTCCGGTGGGATGCGGTCGCCGCGTATCGTGGCGCACATGGCACCCGAACCCCGCGGAGGGCACCGGAACCCGCGGAGGCTCCGGTGCCCGGAGGTGCCGCCCAGCCGGCTGGAGTCCGCGGGACCGGTGTTGCTGGAGTGGCAGCGCCTCACCGCGGAGCGCTACCGGCGTGACCGACCGCGCGGGCGCTTCAGCGGGCCGGACGCCCCTTGACGGGCGACAAGGGCGATCGGGACCGACGTCGTGACCGGTGGCTCGGCGCGAAACGGGCCCCTGGGAACTCCCAGAGGGCCCGTTCGTCAGCGATGGCTGAAGGAGACGGTGACGAGCCCGTCGTTCTCGTCGATCGACTCGACGGCCCGGCGGTGATCGGCGCGGTGGACGCCTCGGCGCGCATGTCCGTGCGCCGGCCGCGCCCGCCGGAGTGGCACGACACCTACGTCGTGCTGCTCTCCGGGGCGGTGGTCGCCGGCGGCGGCCTGCTTCGGCTCAGGTCCGTCCGCTGACCGTCGGTGGTGCCGTCGATCCGGTCACCGGCCTGCTCCCAGGCGTGCCGCCGTCCGCGGAGACCTCGATGTAGCGGAAGGGAGACCTCGACCTTGAGCAAGCCGTGACCCCGATCGCGTCAGCCGGCCTCCAGCCGCTCGGCGATGCCGAGCCATTCGGCCTCGACGGTCTCCTTCTGCGCGACCACCTCGCGCAGCTCGGCGTCGAGCTCGGCCAGGCGTGCGTAGTCGGTGGCCGCCGCGGCCATCTCGGCGTGCAGCCGGGCCTCCTGCTCGCTGAGCCGGTCGAGCTGCCGCTCCAGCCGGCTCAGCTCCTTCTGCAGCTCCCGCTGCTCCTTCGCCGAGAGCGTGCCGGCCTGGGCACCGTTCCGGGCAGCCGCGCGCGCGTCCCCCCGGCCCCCGGCGGCCGCGGCCGAAGAGCCGGAGGCGGCCCGGGCGGACACGGCCTGCCCGGCCGCCCGCCGCCGCAGGTACTCGTCCACCCCGCCGGGCAGCAGCGACAGCTTGCCGTCGCCGAGCAGGGCCACGCAGTGGTCGGTCACCCGCTCGAGGAAGTAGCGGTCGTGGCTGACCACCACGAGCGTGCCCGGCCAGCCGTCGAGCAGGTCCTCCAGCTCGTTGAGCGTCTCGATGTCCAGGTCGTTGGTGGGCTCGTCGAGCAGGAGCACGTTCGGCTCGGCCATGATCAGCCGGAGGAGCTGGAGCCGGCGCCGCTCCCCGCCGGACAGGTCGCCGACCGGCTTCCACTGCGCCTCACCGCGGAACCCGAGGCGCTCCAGGAGCTGGGAGGCCGACCACTCCTTCTTGCCCACGCGGACGTGCTTGCGGACCTCTTCGACGCACTCCAGCACCCGCCGCCGCGGATCGAGCTCGGACAGGTCCTGCGACAGGTGGGCGAGCCGTACCGTCTTGCCGTGCACCACCCGGCCGGAGGTGGGCCGCATCTCCTGCGCGAGGAGCCGCAGCACCGTCGACTTGCCCGCGCCGTTCACCCCGATCAGGCCGATCCGGTCGCCCGGGCCGAACCGGTAGGTGCAGCGGTCGAGCACGCGCGGGCCCGCTCCGCTGCCGTCGGCGTGGAGGGTGACGTCCTCCAGGTCGATCACGGTCTTGCCGAGCCGCGCGGTGGCGAACCGCACCAGCTCCACGGTCTCGCGGGGCGGGGGCACGTCGGCGATCAGCGCCTCCGCGGCCTTGATGCGGAACTTCGGCTTGGACGTCCGGGCCGGTGGCCCACGGCGCAGCCACGCGATCTCTTTCCGCAGCAGGTTCTGCCGGCGCGCCTCGGCCGCCTCCGCCAGGCGCGCCCGCTCGGCCTTGGCGAGCACGTAGGCGGCGTAACCGCCCTCGTACCGCTCGACCGAGCCGTCCACGACCTCCCAGGTGCGGGTGGTCACCTCGTCGAGGAACCACCGGTCGTGCGTGACCACGAGCACCGCGGTACGCCGGGCGTTGAGGTGCCGGGCGAGCCAGGTGATCGCCTCGATGTCGAGGTGGTTGGTGGGCTCGTCGAGGATGATCAGATCGTGCTCGCTGACGAGCACGCGGGCGAGGGCGACCCGGCGGCGCTCGCCGCCGGAGAGCTCTCCGGCCTTGGCCCCGAGATCGACGCTCCCGAGCAGGGCGGCGACGACCTCGCGCACCCGGGGGTCGGCGGCCCACTCGTGCTCGGGCCGGCCGTCGAGCACGAGGTCGCGCACGGTCGCGTCCGGGTCGAGCTCATCCCGCTGGGAGAGCTTGCCGATCCGCAGCCCACGGGCGTGGGTGACCCGGCCCTCATCGGGCCGCAGCTCTCCCGAGATGACCGAGATGAGCGTGGTCTTCCCGCAGCCGTTGCGTCCCACGACGCCGATGCGGTCGTCCGCCCCGATGCCGAGGGAGACGTTATGGAGCAGCCGCTTCGGCCCGTACGCGTGGGAGACGGATTCGAGGTTGACCAGGTTCATCGTGGATCAAGGGTATCCGCCCCCGATGTGCCCTCTGGTGCGGCGTCCGCCCGTGTGCCCATGGCCGGTACGGCGGGCGATGCTCTCCTCGCGCCCGGCCGGCCGGAATCCCAGGGAGTCGCCGGGCGGGCGCCGTCCTGCCGCGAAGGCCCATGCGGCGTCCCGGGCCGTGGGAGGCGACCTCCTCGAACCAGGTCGCGATGCGCGGCCCGATAACGGACGCCCTGGCCGGCTCGGGGAGGCCGGGCGCCGTACGGGGAGGACGTGGGAGAGAGAGCCTGACGGCTGCCGGCCGGGCATGGGGGACGTCCCGGTCGATGCGGCCGGCTCCGCGGCGGGACGGGTGGGGGCAGGAGAAGACGTGGGCATGAGAAAAGGCCCGGCCGGAGGGCCGGCCGGGCCTTTCCCGTCACGTCAAGGGTCGTCCGACGACCAACGTCAGACGATCTTGCCGGACCAGTTCTTCTCGGCGGCCTGGTAGACCTGCAGCGTCTCACCGTCGAAGTACGGCGACACGCTGGTGTCGTAGCGGCCGTTGCCGTCGGTGTCGGCGACACCGATGGTCACACCGTTGAGGTAGCCGAGCCGCGTGGCGTTGCTGTACTTGAGCAGCCACGCCGACCCGAGCGCGCCCTCACCGGTGAAGGCCGACTTGATGCCCTGCAGGTTCTCGGCCTTCTGCGCCGGAGCCTGGGCGGCGAAGGGCTTGCCGTACGACCACTTGAGGGTCTGGCCGGTGAAGGCGAAGTTGCCGTCCGGGTGCGACCCGCTCGGGTAGCCGAACACGAAGACCGGCTGGGCGCCGAGCTTCTGGTTGTAGGCGAGGCCCTGGCCACCGACGTTGTCGCCGAGGCGACCAGCGTCCTTCAGGGTGAGCTTCCAGCGGCGGCCCTGCTTCTCCCACTCGGCCTGGACGCCGTTGTACACGGTGACGAACGCGTAGTTGCGGTCGCCGTCCTCGTACACGGAGAAGTCGTAGTGGGTGTACGCCGTCTTACCGACGTAGATGCCCCACGGGGTCTTGCCCTTGTAGTAGCCCGGGACGAAGACCCAGCGGTCCAGCGTGGCGCGGTTCCGCTTGACGTCGAAGACGCAGTGGCCCGCGGTCGCGACGATGTTCTTGTACCGGCCCTGCAGAGCGGTACCAGTGCACCAGTGCGGCTTGCCGTCCGCACCGATGAAGAAGACCTTACCGACGGTCCGCGGGAGGTTGACGTTCTTCGCGGTCGCGGAGGACTGCTTCTGGTCGCCGCTGGAGCCCACCAGGCCCGGCTTGGTGGTGGCCGCGCCGGTCGGCACGGTGGACTTGTGCTTCACCTTGGTCGAGACCGTGGTCTCGACAGCGTACGGCGTGGCCTTCTGCAGGTTGGCCGCACGCTCGGCGAACCAGAAGGCCGCCACCTGCTTGGCCGCGAAGTTGGTCTGCGCCAGGGTCTTCGGAGCGGGAACCGACTTGGCGGTCGCCGCCGGGGCGGCGAAAGCCGCGTAGGCCAGCATGCCGGCCACGGCGCCGCCGAGAGCGATCATGCGCTTCACGGTCTTCTCCTTGGTCTGTCGTGAGGCGTCACCTGCGCCTCAAACGTCAGGAAAGGACGATCAGAAAGCTATACGAGGAACCCGTGTTTCGTAAGGGATCCGTGTTGTGGGTGAGGCGGCCCCATAGGCGCTCTCTCGCCCCGGTTTGCGGCGAGTTTCCGCTGATCATTTACGGTCGATCTGGGCGATGGTCACGGAAGGTGATCGATTGGTCAATCCTCATGTGTGACACAAATCACACAGGATTTGTGAAACCAAGAGGCGGGGTGCCCGCGTCGAACTGGGTCAAAAGAGACAGATCGATCTTGGATGGTGTGGCCGGATCAGCGCGTCCCGCCCTCGGATGAGTCGAGCGGGATGAGCAGCCGGCGCAGCAGATCGGCCAGCGCGCGCCGCTCCTCCTGATCGAGACCGGCCAGCAGCTCCTGTTCCCGCCGCAGCAGATCGGCCAGGGCCGCGTCGACCCGCTCCATCCCGGCCGGGGTGAGCCGGACCAAGACCCCGCGCCGGTCCTCGGGGTCGGGGTGCCGGGTGACCAGCCCGGCGGTCACCAGCCGGTTGATCCGGTTGGTCATCGTGCCCGAGGTGACCAGGGTCGCCCGCAGCAGCGCTCCCGGGCTCATCTCGTACGGCTCGCCGGCCTTGCGCAGCGCGGTGAGCACGTCGAACTCCCACGACTCGATGCCATGGGCGGCGAAGGCGGCCCGGCGCTCCCGTTCCAGGTGCTTGCTGAGCCGCGAGATCCGGCTGAGCACCTCGAGCGGGGACACATCGAGGTCAGGACGCTCCTTCCGCCACGCCGAGACCAGCCGGTCCACCTCATCCTCGACGCGCCCAGTCATGGTCATGTACCGAGTTTATCTGTCTTGATGTCAAGATATTTCGCGGTCACAGGATTCAAGGGGGGTGGCGTGACTACCGACATCTGGGACCCGGGCGTCTACCGGCGCTACGCCGCGGAGCGGCAGCGCCCGTTCTTCGACCTCGTCGGCCGGGTGGCCGCCGAGAACCCCGAGTACGTGGTGGACCTCGGCTGCGGCACCGGCGAGCTGACCGCCACGCTCTGCCGCCGGTGGCCCGGCGCGGCCGTGCACGGGATCGACTCGTCGCCCGCCATGCTCGCCAAGGCCCCGCCCGGACCGACCTTCGAGGTGGGCGACATCCGGGAGTGGCGGCCGCCGCGACCGGTCGACGTGATCGTCTCCAACGCGGTGCTCCAGTGGGTCCCCGGCCACCGCGACCTGGTCCGCCGCTGGGTCGGGTACCTCGCCGGCGACGGCTGGCTCGCCTTCCAGGTGCCCGGCAACTTCGACGCGCCGAGCCACGTGCTGATCAGGGAGCTGTGCCGTACCAAGTGGCGCGCCGAGCTCGGCGACCTGGTGCGGGAGGCCCCGGTCGGCACGCCGGAGGAGTACCTGGACCTGCTCGCCGGCGCCGGCTGCGCGGTGGACGCCTGGGAGACCACCTACCTGCACGTGCTGCAGGGCGAGGACGCGGTGCTCAACTGGGTCAAGGGCACCGCGCTGCGGCCCATGCTCGACCGGCTGCCCCCGGGCCGCCGGGAGGAGTTCCTCACCGACTGCGCGCGCGTCCTCGGCGAGGCCTACCCGCGCAAGCCGTACGGCACGCCGTTCCCGTTCCGGAGGATCTTCGTCGTCGCGCACCGGTGAACGCCTGGCCCGCGGGCGGCCGGGGCCCCGGGCGGCTCACCCGGGGTCGGGCCACCGCGCCGGGTTCGCCGGCGTTCCACGCGGCCTGAGCGCGCCGCCGCCCGCTCCGGGGGAGCCGCTCAGCCGGCCGGCGGGACGCCCTCGCCGGCGGCCTCCACCGGTGCGGGCTCCTCACGCCGCCGCTCCCGTTCGCGCTTGGCGCGCTCCCGCTCCTCGCGCTCGCGCCGCTTCTCCTGCTCGCGCTCGGCCTTCTGCCGCTGCTTGAGCTCCCGCTCCAGGGCCTTCTCGCGCTGGCGGCGCTCCCGCTCCCGGGCCTTCTCCCGCTCCCGGCGCAGCTTCTCGAGCTCCTTCAGCTCGCGCTCGCGGGCCTTCTCCAGCTTCTTCAGCCGGCGCTCGTGCGCCTTCTCCAGCTCTTTTAAGTACCGCTCCGACGGCCGCACCACCGGGGCGTCCGGATCCGGGGTGAGCGCGAGGTCCGCCGTGGCCGTGGTGAGCACCGGGTCCGGGCGGAGGCCGGTGAGGCCGTGCCAGGCGAGGTTCACCAGGTGCGCGGCCACCTCCTCCCGCGGCGGGGTGCGCACGTCGAGCCACCACTGGCCGGTGAGCGCGGTCATCCCGACCAGCATCTGCGCGTACATCGGGGCGAGGCGGGGGTCGTAGCCGCGCTCCCGGAACTCCTCCGCGAGCACGTCCTCGACCTGGCTCGCGATGTCGCTGATCAGGCTGGCGAACGTGCCCGTGCCCGAGGCGGCGTGCGAATCGCGCACCAGGATGCGGAAGCCCTCGCTGCTCTCCTCGATGTACTGCAGCAGGGCCAGCGCGGCCCGTTCGAGCTTCGCCAGGGGATGGGCGGCGGAGAGCGCCTGGGTGATCAGGCTCAGCAGCCGCCGCATCTCCCGGTCGATGACGACCGCGTAGATGCCCTCCTTGCCGCCGAAGTGCTCGTACACCACGGGCTTGGAGACCTTCGCGTGGGCCGCGATCTCCTCGACCGAGGTGCCGTCGAAGCCCTTCTCGGCGAAGAGCGCCCGGCCGATCTCGATCAGTTGCTCACGCCGCTGCGCACCCGTCATGCGTCGTCGGGATTTGGCGGACTCGCTCACAGGTTCCATCATGACTCCCGCCCTGCCGGGCCTCGGTGGGCCGTGCCACGGCAGGGCAGGGGTGGGCACGGGCCTGGGCCGCCCGCCGTACGGGGCGGGGCGGCCGCATCGGAGCCGCGCCGCGCGCTCAGGCGATGCGCTTCGCGGCGACGCGCGCCGGATCGGGCCAGTGTACGTCGTAGGCCCAGCCCAGCTTCTCGAACGCCCGGATCAGCCCGGCGCTCAGGTCGATCTGGCCCTTGAGCACGCCGTGCCGGGCCGAGACCGGGTACGCGTGGTGGAGGTTGTGCCAGGACTCACCGAACGAGGGGAGCGCGAGCCACCAGACGTTGCCCGACTCGTCGCGGGAGGCGAACTGCCGCTTGCCGAACACGTGGCAGATCGAGTTGATCGACCAGGTGACGTGGTGGAGCAGGCCGATCCGGACGAGCGAGCCCCAGAAGAACGCGGTGAGCGCGCCCTGCCAGGACCAGGTGATCAGCCCGCCGATCACCGGCGGGAGCAGCACGGAGGCGGTGGCGATGGCGGGGAACCACCGGTGCAGCCGCAGCGCGTCGGGGTCCTTGAGCAGGTCCGGGGCGTACCGGGACCGGTTGACCCGGTCGGCCTCGAACATCCACCCCATGTGCGCGTAGAGGAGGCCCTTGCACACCGCGCGGAAGCTCGTGCCGAAGCGCCACGGCGAGTGCGGGTCGCCCTCCTTGTCGGAGTACTTGTGGTGCTTGCGGTGCGTGGCCACCCAGTCGATCACCGACATCTCGAGCGACATGCTCCCGGCGATGCCGAGGAGCAGCTTGAGCGGGCGGTTGGCCTTGAAGGAGCCGTGCGTGAAGTAGCGGTGGAACCCGACCGTGACGCCGAGCCCGCAGAACACGTAGAAGCCGACGGCGATCGCGACGTCGGTCCAGGTCAGGCCCCATCCCCAGGCGACCGGGACGGCCGCCACCAGGGCGAGGAGCGGGACGGTGACGACCAGGAAGAAGACGGCGAGCATCCCTTTGGTCTTCTTCTCCGGTTCGAACTCCGGCTTCGGCTGCCGGCCCGGTCGTTCGGTGAGTACTGTCATGGGCCACCTCATTAGGCTACGGGACCGTAACTTACGCCATCGTAAGTTGTTCCCGTGCCCCGTGCGACTGTCGGAAGGATGACGCCCGGGGACGGGACCGATGGCGGTTCCGCGACTTGCCGAACCGGGCGCGATCTGTTAATGGGCGAGGCTTGGCCGATCGGCGGGCCCGAGTCGCCGCGGTGTCCCGCTATGTACCCAGGCCAGGCCGGATTCCGCGCGATGGATGGGTGTGGATGGATCGCCGCTGCCGGAGGGCGGCCGTGCGCCCGGAGGTGAGATTGAGGCGGATTGGGCGAGCGCGACGAGGGGTCGGCTCGGTATCCTGAGCGAGGAAAGCCACTGCCGGGATTCCGGCAAAATTGACAACTAGGACAGGCATTCAATCCCGGGTCGTCTAGTGGCAAGACTACAGATTTTGGTTCTGTCAACGGAGGTTCGAATCCTCCCCCGGGAGCCGATCACCCCGGTCCGCGCTCGGCCGGCCGGGTGGGCCGGCCGAGCGCGGAATTGGGACCGGGACCCGAAATCGATCAAATCGGACGGCGGGTAAGCTCAACCTTGTCGAGCGGCGACCCGGTGACGCCTCCCGTGACCGCTGAGCCGTTCCTACCCGTCACCAGCAGCGATGCCGAGGGAGCTCAAGCCGTGAGTGTGCAGCGCCCGGCCGCCGTCCTCGTCCTCGCCGCAGGCGAGGGCACCCGGATGAAGTCGAAGACCCCCAAAGTCCTCCACGAGATCTGTGGGCGCGCGCTCGTCGATCACGTGCTCGCCGCAGCCGGCGCACTCGACCCCGAACGGCTGATCGTCGTCATCGGCCACGGCCGGGAACAGGTCGCGGACCACCTCGCGGCCGAGTGGCCAGAGGCCCGCCACGTGGTGCAGGAGAAGCCGAACGGCACCGGGCACGCCGTGCGCACGGTCCTCGAGGCGGAGGGGCCGATCACCGGGACCATCATCGTCACCTGCGGCGACACGCCGCTGCTGCGCACCGAGACCCTCGCCGGCCTGCTCGAGCGGCACCAGCGCGAGGGCAACGCCGTCACCGTCCTCACCGCCGAGGTGCCCGACCCCACCGGGTACGGCCGGATCGTCCGCGGCCCCGGCGGTGCCGTACTGAGGATCGTCGAGGAGAAGGACGCCACCCCGGAGGAGCGGGCCATCCGGGAGGTGAACTCCGGCGTCTACGCCTTCGACGGCGCGGTCCTCGCCGACGCCCTGCGGCGCGTCGGCACCGCCAACGCCCAGGGCGAGGAGTACCTCACCGACGCGGTCGCCATCCTCCGCGAGGACGGCCTGCGGGTCGGCGCGCACGTCGCCGGAGACCACCAGGAGATCGAAGGGGTCAACGACCGGGTCCAGCTCGCCGCGGCGCGGCGGATCCTCAACGACCGCATCCTCCGCGCGCACATGCGCGCCGGCGTGACCATCGTCGACCCCGCCACCACCTGGATCGACGCGGGGGTCACCCTCGAACCGGACGTGGTCCTCCACCCCGGGACGCAGCTCAAGGGAACGACGTCCGTGGCCACGGGCGCCCAGATCGGCCCCTGGTGCACGCTCACCGACACCGTCGTCGGCGAGGGCGCCGTGGTGCGGAACGCCGTCTGCGAGCAGGCCGTGATCGGCCCGGAGGCGTCGGTCGGCCCGTTCGCCTACCTGCGGCCCGGCACCGTGCTCGGCCGGAAGGGCAAGATCGGCACGTACGTGGAGACCAAGAACGCCAAGATCGGCGAGGGCTCCAAGGTCCCCCACCTCACCTACGTCGGCGACGCCACGATCGGGGTGGGGAGCAACATCGGCGCGTCCACGGTCTTCGTCAACTACGACGGCGTGAACAAGCACCACACGGTGGTGGGCGATCACGTGCGGGTGGGCAGTGACACCATGCTCGTCGCCCCCGTCACCATCGGCGACGGCGCCTACACCGCGGCCGGTTCGGTGATCACGCAGGACGTGCCTCCCGGCGCCATGGCGGTCGCCCGGAGCAGGCAGCGCAATATTGAAGGGTGGGTGCGGCGCCGACGGCCGGGAACCCCGTCCGACGAGGCCGCTCAGCGGGCGTTGCTCGCGCGCGGGCAACGCGAGGACGGCGCGGGCGAGGGCGCCGGGTCGAGCGAACAGTGAGCCGGTACGGCGGTGCCGTACCACGGGATCGAACAAGGTCAATGAAGCCTGGCGAAGCGCGGCCGACACCCGTGAGCCGGGGCAGGAGGGCGACACCGTGAGCGACCACAGCGGCTCGGCGAGCGTGCCAAGGCTCGGCCGAGCGGTGGAAGACAAGAAGGCTCAACAGGTGAGGAGCGCGGCATGAGCAGCGGCAAGCGGAGAACCGGCGAGCGGAACCTGATGTTCTTCTCCGGACGGGCGCATCCCGCGCTCGCCGAAGAGGTCGCTGCCCACCTCGGCGTCCCGATCACGCCCACTGCCCTGCGGGACTTCGCCAACGGCGAGATCTACGTCCGCTACCTGGAGTCGGTGCGCGGGTGCGACGCCTTCGTGATGCAGAGCCACACCGCCCCGATCAACAAATGGATCATGGAACAGCTGATCATGGTGGACGCGCTCAAACGGGCGTCGGCGAGCCGGATCACCGTGATCATGCCGTTCTACGGCTACGCGCGCCAGGACAAGAAGGGGCGGGGCCGGGAGCCGATCACCGCGCGGCTCATCGCCGACCTGTTCAAGCAGGCCGGCGCCGACCGGCTCATGTCGATCGACCTGCACACCTCGCAGATCCAGGGCTTCTTCGACGGGCCGGTCGACCACCTGTTCGCCATGCCCGTCCTCGTCAACTACCTGCGGAGCAAGCTCGACCCGGCGACCACGACCATCGTCTCGCCGGACACCGGCCGGGTACGGCTCGCCGAGCGGTGGTCGGACACGCTCGGCACGCCGGTCGCCTTCATCCACAAGCGCCGCGACCTGGACGTGGCGAACCAGGTGAAGGTGCACGAGGTGGTCGGCCAGGTCGCGGGCCGGACCTGCGTGCTGGTCGATGACATGATCGACACCGGCGGGTCGATCTGCAAGGCGGCCGAGGCGCTCTACGAGCACGGCGCCACCAACGTGATCGCCGCGGCGACCCACGCCGTGTTCTCGGACCCCGCCGTCGACCGGCTGAAGAACTCCCGCATCTCCGAGGTGGTGGTCACCAACACGCTGCCGATCCCGGACGAGAAGAGGTTCGATAATCTCACCGTGCTGTCGATCGCCCCGCTGATCGCCAGGGCGATCATCGAGATCTTCACCGACGGTTCGGTCACCAGCCTGTTCGAAGGGGACAGCTGACCCCGAACCCGCGGATCAGCCGGTAGGCTGATCCGGTCGCGCTCGTAACGCCTTCCGCTAGGGCGGGTGAGGGTGAGCGCTCGAAGCAGTCATTCCATCGAGAAATCCCTAGGAGTGTGCCGTGTCCGAGGTCGTCATCAACGCTGAACCGCGTACCGCGTTCGGTAAAGGCGCCGCCCGCAAGCTGCGCCGGGGCGGCAAGGTTCCCGCCGTGCTCTACGGTCACGGCACCGAGCCCAAGCACCTGACCCTGCCCGGTCACGACCTGCTGCTGGCGCTGCGCACGCCGAACGTCCTCATCCGGCTCAAGGGCGACGGGATCGACGAGATCGCGCTGCCCAAGGGCGTCCAGCGCGACCCGATCAAGGGGTTCCTCCAGCACGTCGACCTGCTCCGCGTCCACCGCGGTGAGAAGGTCACCGTGGAGCTTCCGGTCACCGTGACCGGCGACCCGATCGGCAGCGCCATCGTGGAGCAGCTCCTCGTCGCCGTCCCGGTGGAGGCCGAGGCGACCCACATCCCGGAGAGCGTCGAGGTCGACGTCACCGGCAAGGACGTGGGCTTCACCGTCCACGCCCGCGACCTCGCTCTTCCGGAGGGCGTGAGCCTCGCCGGCGACCCCGACGCGCTGGTGCTGCACGTGATCGAGGCCCCGGCCACCGCCGCCCCCGCGGAGGAGCAGGCCGAGGAGTGAGCTGACGCTTACCGCATGACCTGCGAGGGTCCTCCACAGGGAATCCCTGTGGAGGACTTCTCCGTATGAGGAGACGTGATGCCCGCTTCTGAGCTCGCACCGGAGAGCACGCCCCGCCGCTGGCTCATCGTCGGCCTGGGCAACCCCGGCCCCGAGTACGCGATGAACCGGCACAACGCCGGGTTCATGGTGGCCGACGAGCTCGCGAACCGGATCGGCGGCCGGTTCACGGTGCACAAGACCCGGGCCCAGGTCGCCGAGGGACGGCTCAGCGGCGTGCCGGTCGTGCTCGCCAAGCCGCTCTCCTACATGAACCTCTCCGGAGGCCCGGTCAAGGCGCTCGCCGACTACTACAAGATCGGGCCGGAGAACATCGTGGTGATCCACGATGAGCTGGACATCCCCTTCGGCGCGCTGCGGGCGAAGACCGGAGGCGGGGACAACGGCCACAACGGGCTGAAGTCGATCACCAAGGCGCTGGGGACGCGCGACTACTCGCGGATCCGCTTCGGCATCGGCCGCCCGCCGGGGCGGATGGACCCGGCGACGTACGTGCTGCGCGACTTCGCCACGGCCGAGCGGAAGGACCTGCCGTTCCTCATCGACCGGGCGGCCGACATGGTGGAGTCGCTGCTCACCGAGGGCCTCGCCGCGACGCAGAACAAGTTCCACGGCAGCGACCTCTACCCGGCCCGGTCTGCCCGCTGAGGCCGGCGGCCCGCTGAGACCCGGCCCGCTGAGGCCCGGCCCGGGGGTAGCCCGCTGAAACCCGGCCCACTGAGGCGGGCGGCCCGCTGAGAACCCGCCCGCTGGGGCAGGCAGGCCCCGCCGAGGCGAGCCGCGCACGCACCCCTCCGGTCCGCCCGCGGCCCGGCCGTGCCGTGTTTCGCTACAATGCGTGGTCATACGATTACCAAGAGACACGCGGGAGGGGCGCGTGCTGGACGGCGATGCGCCGGAGGTCACGCTCGGGCTGTCGCGGATGCCGCCACCGGGCCGGGCCGCGGGGCGCGCGGCGTGGATCGGCCGATGCCGGCGGCAGGCGGCCGTCGCCGACATGCTCAGCGCCCTCCTCGCCGGAGGAGTCGCGTTCGGGCTGCGGTTCGGGGAGATCGACGCCGAGACCCGGCCGTACGCGGTGCTCAGCGGGGTGCTGCCGCTGCTGTGGATCGGCGCGGCGAGCCTCAGCCAGGCGTACGACCCCCGGGTCTTCGGCGGGGGCGTGGAGGAGTTCCGCCGGGTCGCACGGTGCGGGTGCGCCGCGGTGGCGGCCGTCGCGCTCGCCGTCTTCCTCACCGGGGCGGACCTGGACCGCGGCTACGTGCTGATCGCGCTGCCGCTCGCCACCCTGCTCGCCCTCTGCGCCAGGTACGGCCTGCGCCGCCGGCTCTACCGGAGGCGGGCGCGCACCGGCGAGGGCATGCGGCGGACCGTGGCGGTCGGTCATCCCCCGGCGGTCACCGAGCTGATCCGCCGGCTGCGGCGGGAGCGCCACCACGGCCTGGAGGTCGTGGCGGTCTGCCTCCCCACCCAGGCGGCGCCGGGGGAGACGCGGATCGCGGGCGTGCCGGTGCTCGGGGACGTCACCGACGTGCCGCTCGTGGTCGAGCAGGCCGGGGCCGAGGTCGTCGCCGTGCTCGCCTGCCCCGAGCTCGACGGCGGCGCGATCCGCAGGCTCGCCTGGCGGCTGGAGCACTGCCAGGCCGAGCTCATGGTCGCCCCGGCGCTGCTCGACGCGGCCGGCCCGCGGACCGTGATCCGGCCGGTGGCGGGCCTTCCGCTCCTCCGGGTCGAGCGCCCCCGGCTCGCCGGGGCCAACCGGCTGCTCAAGGACGCGTTCGACCGGGTGGTCGCCGCGCTCGCGCTGCTCGTGCTCGCCCCGCTGCTCGTGGTGATCGCCGTCGCCGTACGGGCGAGCGGCCCCGGGCCGGTGCTCACCCGGCGGCAGCGGGTCGGGCGGGACGGCAGGGTGTTCACACTGCTGCGGTTCCGCACCGTGCGGCAGGACACGGGCCCCGGTGCGGACGGGCCGCCCGGCGACGGGCCGGGACCGGCCGCCCCGGACCCGGGCGCGCGGATCACCCCGCTCGGCGCCCGGCTGCGGCGGCACTCGCTCGACGAGCTGCCGCAGTTTCTCAACGTGCTCCGCGGCGACATGTCGCTCGTGGGGCCGCGTGCCCCGCTGCCCGGGGAGGTGGCGCGGTACGGCGACGACGTGCGCAGGCGGCTGCTCATCCGCCCGGGGATGACCGGGCTGTGGCAGGTGGCCGGGAATTCCGCCCTGTCTTGGGAGGAATTGGTTAGTTTAGACCTGCGTTACGTCGAGAACTGGTCGCTCATGCTCGATCTGCAGATCCTCTGGAAGACGTGGACCGCGGTCGTGCTGGGCGGGAGCGCGAGGAACGGATGACGGCACGGGACGATCACATGCTCGCCGCCGAACTCGCCACCGAGGCGGGGAAGCGGCTCGTGGAGCTCCGCGCCCGCGTGGGGTTCGCGGACGAGAAGGCGCTCGGCGACGCGGGGGACCGGGCGTCGCACCGCTTCCTCACCGACGCGCTCCGGCGGCTGCGGCCGGGCGACGCCGTGCTGTCCGAGGAGGCGACCCGGGAGGAGCGGGCGGCCTCGCGGCGGCTCTCCGCCGACCGGGTGTGGATCATCGACCCGCTCGACGGCACCAACGAGTTCTCCGAGCCCGGGCGCACCGACTGGGCCGTCCACGTCGCGCTGTGGGAGAAGGGCGAGCTCGCGGCCGGGGCGGTCGCCCTGCCCGCCCAGGGGATCACCCTCACCACCGCGGACCCGCCGCGCCTGCCCGACCGGCCGTCCGGCGGCCGGATCCGGATCGCGGTGAGCCGCTCCCGGGCCCCGGAGATCGCCGTGGAGCTGGCGAACATGCTCGGGGCCGAGCTCGTGCGGATCGGCTCGGCGGGCGCCAAGATCGCGGCGGTGCTCACCGGTGAGGTGGACGCGTACCTTCACGCCGGTGGCCAGTACGAGTGGGACTCGGCCGCACCGGTCGCCGTGGCCCTCGCGGCCGGTGCGCACGCCAGCCGGATCGACGGGTCCCCGCTCGCCTACAATCGCCCGGATCCATTCCTCCCCGATATCCTGGTTTCCCTACCGGGTGTGGCGCCGATGCTGCTCGCCGGGGTGCGTGACCTGTCCCGCCCGCCGAGTTGAAGGAAGCCTGATGGCTCAGCATGACTACACGTTGACGCAGCTAGACGTGCTCGAAGCCGAGGCGATCCACATCATGCGTGAGGTCGCCGCCGAGTTCGAGCGGCCCTGTCTGCTCTTCTCCGGCGGCAAGGACTCCATCGTCATGCTGCGCATCGCGGAGAAGGCGTTCTGGCCGGCGCCGATCCCCTTCCCGGTCATGCACGTGGACACGGGGCACAACTTCCCCGAGGTGATCGAGTTCCGCGACAAGAAGGTCGCCGAGCTCAACCTGCGGCTCATCGTCGCCTCCGTCCAGGCCTCCATCGACGCCGGCCGGGTGGTCGAGGAGACCGGCCGGCGGGCCTCCCGCAACCGGCTGCAGACCGTCACGCTGCTCGACGCCATCGAGGAGCACCGGTTCGACGCGGTCTTCGGCGGCGGCCGCCGCGACGAGGAGAAGGCCCGCGCCAAGGAGCGGGTCTTCTCCTTCCGGGACGAGTTCGGCCAGTGGGACCCGAAGAACCAGCGGCCCGAGCTGTGGAACCTCTACAACACCCGGATCCGGCCGGGGGAGCACATCCGGGTCTTCCCGCTCTCCAACTGGACCGAGCTCGACGTCTGGCACTACATCCGGCGCGAGGGCGTCGACGTCCCGTCGATCTACTTCGCGCACCGCCGCATGGTCTTCGAGCGCGACGGCATGCTGCTCGCCGACTCCGAGTACGTCCAGCGGGGCGAGGACGAGCCCCTCTTCGAGGCGACCGTCCGCTACCGCACGGTCGGCGACATGACCTGCACCGGGGCGATCCTCTCCACCGCGTCCACGGTGGACGAGATCATCGACGAGATCGCCGCCACCCGGATCACCGAGCGCGGTGCCACCCGCGCCGACGACCGGTTCTCCGAGGCCGCCATGGAAGACCGCAAGCGGGAGGGGTACTTCTGATGGCCATCGATCGGCGCGTCGCCGCGGAGAACGGGAACGGGCGGCTCGCGGACGCCGCCGGCGAGAGCCGTACGGACGCTGGAGGGCACAGGTGATGGACATCCTTCGGTTCGCCACGGCGGGCAGCGTCGACGACGGCAAGTCGACGCTGATCGGGCGGCTGCTCTACGACTCCAAGGCGATCTTCGAGGACCAGCTCGAGGCCGTGGAGCGGACCTCGCGGGACCGCGGCACCGGGTACACCGACCTGGCGCTGCTCACCGACGGGCTCCGGGCCGAGCGGGAGCAGGGCATCACCATCGACGTCGCCTACCGCTACTTCGCCACGCCGCGGCGCAAGTTCATCATCGCCGACACCCCCGGGCACATTCAGTACACCCGGAACATGGTGACCGGCGCCTCCACCGCCGACCTTGCCATCATCCTGGTGGACGCGCGCAAGGGCCTGCTCGAGCAGTCGCGGCGGCACGCGTTCCTCGCCTCCCTGCTGCGGGTGCCCCACCTCGTGCTCGCGGTGAACAAGATGGACCTGGTCGACTACTCAGAGGAGCGGTTCGAGGAGATCCGCGAGGAGTTCGCCGGGTTCGCCACCAAGCTCAACATCACCGACCTCACCTTCATCCCGATCTCCGCGCTCCACGGCGACAACGTGGTCTCCCGGTCCGAGAACATGCCGTGGTACCAGGGGACCTCGCTCCTCCACCACCTCGAGCACGTGCACATCGCCTCGGACCGGAACCTCGTCGACGTCCGCTTCCCGGTGCAGTACGTCATCCGGCCGCACAGCGCGACCGACCGGGAGCTGCACGACTACCGGGGCTACGCCGGGCAGGTCGCCGGCGGGGTGCTGAAGCCGGGGGACGAGGTGCTCCACCTGCCCTCCGGCCTCACCACCACGATCACCGGGATCGACACGTTCGACGGGCCGGTCGAGGAGGCGTTCCCGCCCATGTCGGTGACGCTCCGGTTCGCCGACGACCTCGACATCTCCCGCGGCGACATGATCTGCCGGCCGCACAACCAGCCGCACGTCGCCCAGGAGATCGACGCGATGGTCTGCTGGATGGCCGACGGCCTGCGGCTGCAGCCGCGCAGTCGGCTGCTCATGAAGCACACCACGCGCACGGTCAAGGCCCTGGTCCGCGACGTGCAGTACCGGCTCGACATCAACACCCTGCACCGGAACGACGCCACCTCGCTCGGCCTCAACGAGATCGGGCGGGTCACGTTCCGCACCACGCAGCCGCTGTTCGTCGACCCGTACGCGCGCAACCGGCTCACCGGCGGGTTCATCCTCATCGACGAGGCCACCAACGGCACGGTGGGCGCGGGCATGATCGTGGACTGCCACTGAGGATCTCCCGCTTCGGCAAGCATCCCGTAGATCCTCGGAAAGATCGCCGGTGTCGCGATCACGTGCCCGGTTAGCCTCGTCGCGTTCCGAACGCCGATGGTGGAGGGCACGTGGCCGACGCGCAGCCGGTGATCTTCGTAGGTGGTCTGGAACGCAGCGGCACGGCGCTGCTCGAGCGCCTGCTCGGTGAGCTCCCCGAGGTGACCCCGCTCGGGCAGGTCGTCCGGTTGTGGACGCGCGGCGTCCACGCCGACGGACCCTGCGGGTGCGGGCAGGCGTTCTCCGAGTGCTCCTTCTGGGGGAGGGTCGGAGCCCGGGCGTTCGGCCGGTGGCGGGAGAGCCACGCCGATCGGCTGCTGCGGCTGCGGTACCGGGTGGACCGCACCCGCCGCATCCCCATCCTCTTCCTCGGGCTCATCTCCCGGGAGGCGGAGCTCGCCGACTACGTGCTCGCGTACTCCCGGATCTACACCGCGGCCGCCGAGGTGACCGGGGCGCGCGCGGTCATCGACGCCAGCCGGCGCGCCTCGCTCGCCTACTGCCTCGCCGCCACCATGGACCTGCGGGTCGTCCACGTGGTGCGCGACCCGCGGGCGGTGGCCGCCTCCTGGCGGCGCAAGGCCCGGAGCGGCGGGCTCGCCGCCCGCTGGGCGCCGGTCAAGGCGGCGATCCACTGGCTCACCGAGAACCTCGCCTTCGAGATCCTGCGCGCCAAGGGGGTGCAGGTGGTCTCGGTCCGCTACGAGGACCTCCTCCACCGCCCCCGGGAGACGCTCACCGACCTGATCGGGAAGCTGGAGCTGCCGCCCCACCCGCTCACCTTCCTGGACGGCCGGGAGGCGCGCCTCGGGGTCGCGCACACCGTCTCCGGGACACCGCGCCGGCTCGCGCCCGGCCGGATCCGGTTCCGTGAGCGCGGCGCCGAGCTACCGCGGGCGCACCGGTGGCTGATCACCGCGCTCACCTGGCCGCTCCTGCTCCGGTACGGTTACCACCTCATCCGGTGGCACGGGGGAACGGGGAAGGCCAAGGGACGCCGGGACGGCACGGCGGCCCGGACGGCGCAGGGGCACACGCCGGGGACGGTGCGGGGGCCCGCGCCGGCGCCGGAGCACACCGTGGCGGGCAGTGCCCGGGAGAACCTCGAGCCGGAGCCGGTCCAGGGCGGCGCCGAGATGCGGGCGGCCTCAGAGCGCAGCGCGGCGGCCTGGGGGAAGGCGGCTTGGGAACGCGCCGGGGTCGAGGCCGTCCGGGAGGGCCCCGGGACGGCGACGGCCCCGGAGCGCGCCGGAGCGGGCATGGTCCGGGAGAACGCCGCGGCGGGGCCCGGTCTGGAGGACCGTGGGATCGGGATGGCTCGGGAGAGCGCCGCCGTAGCGGCCGCCCAGGAGGACTCCGGGATGGGCACGGCTCGAGAGACCGCCGCGGTGGGAACCGCCGGCGACCGGCAGTGATCGCGGGTAAGAGACTTCTGCCGTTACGCGCCCTTCCCGGCGATCTTGTGGCGGGTTACGGTGAGCTGGAACTTCCGGTCATGTCGGGAGGTAGACCATGCGCGACTGCTCGTGCGGGCACGGCTCGTCGTGCTCCTGTGCGCAGGGGTGCAGCTGCGGCTGCAACGGCTGACCGAGCCGATCCCGCCTGCTTTCAGGTGATCGAGTCCCCTGACCGCGCCTGGCGGGCGCCCGGTCCGCCAGGCCGTTCAGGGCAAGCGCCCGACATGGGCGAGAGCCTGCTTCACCAGGATGCCCTGGCCGCCGGCCATCTCCTGCTGCACCATCGGGGAGACGGCCTCCTCCGGCGTGAACCAGGCGAAGTCGAGCGCGTCCTGCCGGGGACGGCACTCACCCGCGACCGGCACGATGTACGCGAGGGAGACCGCGTGCTGCCGGGGATCGTGGAACGGTGTGATGCCCGGCGTCGGGAAGTACTCCGCGACGGTGAACGGCTGGGGTGAGGCGGGCACGTTGGGCAGCGCGGTCGGGCCCAGATCCTTCTCCAGGTGGCGGATGAGCGCGTCGCGCACCCGCTCGTGGTAGAGGACGCGGCCGGAGACGAGCGCCCGGGTGATGGTCCCGTCCGCTCCGATGCGCAGCAGCAGGCCGACATGGGTGACCATCCCCGAACTGTCGACCCGTACCGGCACGGCATCGACATAGAGGATCGGCATCCGGGCACGGGTCAGCTCGAGCTCCTCGGGGCTGAGCCACCCGGGTGCGGTTTCCGTAATTTCGGTCACTGCTCGATCGTACTGTGCGACCGGGCGCCGGCGGCGGTGGTGAATCCCGGGTCCCGGCAGGTTCGCCACGGCGGCATGACGTTCCATGAAGCGGCCGGGGACGGCCGCGCACCGTCCGAAGCCCGGGGGCGCCCGAAGGCAGGAGACATCGTGGGCAGGGCTCCCTCGGATCGCGGCCGGGTGTGGTACCGGTCGTCATGGGCGTGGTGCCGGCCGTGCTGGTGCGGTACCGGTCGTCACGGGCGTGGTGCCGGGGTGCGGTGCCAGTCGTCCTGGGTGCGGTACCGGCGGTCATGGGCGTGGTGCCGGCCGTCCCGGGTGTGATACCGGCCGCCATGGGCGATGGGCGTGGTGCCGGCGTATCGCTCCGGTGCGGCCTCATTCCGTGCTCAGGCTCAGGACGGCCTGCGACGGGGTCACCGCCTCCACCCACATGCGGATGTCGTTGATCCGGCCCGGCTGGCCGACGGCGAGGGTGATCCGGGCCACGCCCCGGCATCGGCCGTTCACGCAGTGCTGGGAGATGCGGACGTTCCTGCCGCGGGCGCTCAGCATGCCGATGGAGCCCTCGCAGATCAGCAGGATCTCCTCATCGCCGAGGGCCTCGACGGTGATCGCGGCCACGCCGAAGCCGGGGTCGATCGGCAGGCGGTCGCCGGGCCGTACCGTCACGGTGCAGTGGGCGTCCGCGCAGCCCGCGAGATCGGTGCCGCGCCGCGCATCGGCGCCCTCGTCCACCTCGGCCGGCGGCGCTGAGGTGGCGGCGGGCTCGGAGGCAGGGGCGGGCCCGGGACCACCGGAGGTGGTGGGCGCGCTCCGCGGCACCGGGAGGAAGACCATGCCGCAACCGGTGAGGAACGCGGCCAGCGTGGCGACGGCGAGGGCGATCCGCGGTGGTATTCGCACGAGGCATGATTTTCCCGCATCGATATCCGATGAATCGGTGGAATTCATCGACCCGCATCTTTCGGCGAGGCATCCATGGCGATATTTACTGGAATGTCGAAATAATGTTGTTAGGCGCAATATGACGAAAATCGCACCATTGTTCTGGCCGTCGTCACCGCAGGTAGACGTGGCCGCCCACCAGGGACTGCACGACGCCGCTGAACCGGGGATCCTCGCCGGTGATGATGACCCAGTTCTCCCCGAAAACCGCTGATCCATCCAGGTGTGCCCAGGAGGCCTGTCGCAGGTCGTAATGCCGGCCCGGGCTCACGTATATGATCACGTGACCGATGCCGGTCCAGCAGCGAACGGCCTCCCGGTCGGGGATCGTGGCGGGAATCCGCTCGAGGGTGTACCGCTCGGGCCGCTCGCACCCGGCGCCGCGCTCCCGGAGGGTGGTGTACAGATGCCAGGCGTCGCGGAACGTTCCACCGGAAGGATTGGGCGTGGCTCCGGCGGCACTGGCCTGGACTCCGTAGAGCGTCGGCCCTCCGTCCGGGCGCAGCTCGACGCCCGCGCCCTCGTCGCCGTCCGAGACCAGTGCCCCGACCGCCACGACGGCCGCGATGAGCGCGGCCGGCCACCACAGGTCGCCCTTCCGCTGTTCCGCCATGCTTCCTTTCCCGTCGATGGTCACCTGGGGTTCCGGGCGCTGCCTGACACGGCGCGCCGCCGCCCGCGGATGGCCGGCACCACCCGGCCGTCGGCCCGTTGTCAGCCGAGCTTGCGGAACGTCCAGTCGCCGTCGGCGTCGACGGTGATGAGGATCGTTCCCTTGGGCAGCGGCACCTCTCCGCGCCAGGTGCCGATCTCGTTGACCAGGTACTCCACGTCGCCCGCGCGGTACGCCTGGACGATGAAGTTGGCCCGGCCGGAATGCCGCATCTCCACGACCGTGAGGCCCTTGTTCGGGGGTACCAGCGCGAGCACGTCGTCACCGCGGCCCGTCACCCGGCCGCCCGACCAGACGCGGGCCATGCTCAGCGGCTTGAGGGTCACCGTCCACGCGCCGTCCGCCTCGACCCGCAGCGCCGCGGTCTCGTCGCCGGTCCGCTCGTTGAGCAGCACCGTCCCCTGGTAGCGGCCGATCTCGTTGACGATGGAGGCGCGAGGGCCGCCGCCGGACGCGAGCGGCGTGACCACGAAGTTCGAGCGGCCGTCGTGGGTGAGCGTCACCAGCCAGATCTCCCGCCGGTCGCTCTTGCGCAGTTCGAGGACCTTGCTGCCTGTTCCGCGGTACGTGCGGGCGGAGCCGCGGGACGCCGTGGCCGTGCGGCCTCCGGTTCCCCCGGGCGCGGTCGCGGTGGCCCGGGTTATCAGATCCGTCCGGACCGCGGACCGCTCGCCGGTGTCGGCGGGCTCGCAGGCGACCAGCAGGGCGAGCGGGAGGACGGCGGCCGCGCTCCGGATGGCACCGCGCCGGCGCGGCGGATGACGCCGCGGTACGGCCGGGCCGTACACCTGGGGGCCGGGTGACGCATGAGGGCCCGGCTGCTGATGCATGGCCTCCTCCGGTTGGGGTTCGGTCTCGATGCCGAGCCGGTCTGCCGACCGCCCGATGCGCGGGCGGGTGCACAGTGGCAACGGGGAATGTGGTGTTCAGGAGCATATATAACGTGAACTAAGTACACAACTCATCCTCTCGTATTCAGGGAATGAGCAGGAGCGGGTCGGGCCGGTGCCGGTGCGGATCACCCGGCGACGCCGGGAGCGGGATGTCCGCGCTCCAGCGCCCGGCGGGATCACCGGCCCGGAGCGGCACCCGCGTTCGGAGTAGATTCGTAATGCCGATCACTCCGTCCCATTCGGAGGCGTGGTGCCTGAGCGCACGGTCATTCACGGCCGGTACGAGCTGGAGCCGGTCCACCTCGGCCGCGGCGGCATGGGCACGGTCTGGGAAGGCCGGGACACCGTTCTCGATCGCCGGGTGGCCGTCAAGCTGATCCGCTTCCCGGACGACTACCCCGATCGCGAGCTGGAGCGCCGGTTCCAGCGCGAGGCGCGGATCATGGCCCGGTTGAACCACCCCGGGGTCCCGGCCATCTACGACCTCGGCGTGTTCGACGACGAGAGCGGCCGCCGCCACTTCATCGTGATGGAGTTCATCGAAGGCGTCGGCCTGCAGGACATCATCCCGGAGCACGAGTCCCTGCCGATCGGGTGGGCGGCCGCGATCGGCGCCCAGGTCGCGGCCGTGCTGAGCGCCATCCACGAGCTGTCGATCCTCCACCGGGACCTCAAGCCGTCCAACCTCATGGTCCGCTCGGATGGAACGGTCAAGGTCGTCGACTTCGGCCTGGGCCTGCTGCGCGACCCCGCCGTCTCCCAGCTCACTCAGACCGGGCAGGTCCTCGGCACCCCGGCGTACATGCCGCCGGAGCAGATCCACGCGGCCACGCTGACCCCGCGCAGCGACCTGTACGCGCTCGGCTGCGTGCTGTTCGAGATGCTCGCCGGGCGGCCGCCGTTCATCGGGACGAGCGAGTTCAGCGTGAAGGAGCAGCACATCCACGCGGCGCCCCCAGCGGTGCGCGCCTTCCGGCCGGACGCGCCGCCGGAGCTCGACGAGCTCATCCGATCGCTGCTCGCCAAGCGGCCCGAGGACCGCCCGGAGAGCGCGGCCGTGGTGCACGATCGGCTCTTGCCGTACGTGACCGAGGTGGACCACCTCCCCGGGGTGACCCACGCCGGGGCCAGCCCGGTGCGGATGTACGCGAACGCGGTCAGCCGGATCCTGGTCTCCCGGGGCGAGGCCGCGGCGGAGCGGCCCGCGAGCCCGGTCGCCGCCGGCGGGCCGCGCCGGGAGGATCTCGACCGCGTGCGCGGGGAGGACGTTGACCGGGTGCGCCGGGAGGACCTCGACCGGGTGCGCCGGGAGGCGGTGTCGCTCGTCCGGGAGTCCCGGTACGGCCAGGCCGACGAGCTGCTCGGAACCACGATCGAGAAGGCGGCTCAGGCCTTCGGGGCCGACGATCCCGAGGTGCTCGACCTGCGCCTCCACCGGGCCAATGTCCTCTTCGACGGCGGCGACTACCGCGCGGCCGCGCACGCCTTCCGCGACCTCGCGGCCGATCTGGCCCGGCGGTTCGGGCCCGGCGACGAGCGGGTGCTCCGGTGCCGCCTGCGCGAGGCGGACTGCCACGCGTACCTGGGGGAGGACGCCCACGCGCTGCGCCTGCTGCGCGAGCTGCTCGACGAGCGATCGGGGAGCCTCCCGTCCGATGATCGGCTGCTGACGGAGCTGCGCCGCCGGATCGGTGAGCTGGCGCAGAGCGTGGGCGATGCCGAGGTGGCGGCGTCCCCGCACGCCGGCTGATCCGCCCGGTGCCGGCCCGGCCGGCCGATGACGGCGCGCCTCCCACCCGGTCCGCGCGGCCGGGCGCCCGTCACCGTGGCCTCCCGGGGCGGCCGCGCCGGCGGGCGCCGGTGGCCGGGCATGAGGCGCGGTCACCGCCGCCAGGACGGCTCCGCGCCGAGCCATGGCACGAGCATGGCGTCCCAGGGGGCGAAGTACTCGCGGAGCCGGTGGCGCACGGACTCCGGCATGGCGGGGCGCGGCCGGGCGCCCACCACCTCGAACCGCGGCACCGCCATGACCGGCAGCCCGAGGAACTCCAGCACCCGCCGGTAGACCGGCTCCGGCTCCCGGAAGTAGTCCCCGGCGTCGAGCACGAGGATCCTCCTCCGCCCGAAGAGCATCTCCAGGCGGGAGAGCTGCTCCGCGTACCTCCCGCGCGCCAGGTAGGCGTGGTGCCGGTGGGCGTGGCTCACGTAGTAGGGGTCGGCGCAGAGCCGCTCCGCCTCGCCCGCCAGCCGCTCGGGCTCCAGCTCCAGGGCCCGCTCGAACGACGGCTCGGGCTCGTAGCCGAGGGCGCGCTCGTGCGCGTACGCGGAGTAGGCCCGCTCGACCGGGTCCCGGACCATGACGATCAGCTTGACCTCGGGGAGGTTCCAGGCGATCCGGGCCGGGGCGAGCGGGTGGAACAGGTAGCAGGGGGAGCACTCGAACGCCTGCGGCCGCCGGCCGTACCGGCGGGCGAGCGCCACGGCGGTGGCCTTGAGCGGGAAGTGCGCCCGGTACCACGACAGGCTCCGGTGGTAGGCCGCGTCGAAGTAGTGGACGCCGAGGCCGGAGGCGGGCGGCAGGATGAGCGGGTGCCGCGCGAGGGCGCGGGCGAGCGAGGCCGTGCCACACCGCTGCGCCCCCACGATGAGGAAGGACGGGAGCAGGCGCGCCGCGCCGGTGAGCCGGACGGTGGTGTGGGAGACCGCGTGCACCGAGCGCAGCAGCGTCGCCTTCACGGCAGGGCCTCCAGTTGATCGATCAGCGGGGTGAGCCAGGCCGAGGGCGGGCCGAGCGGTTCGTGGCCGTCCCGGTGGTGCCGGTCGGCGAGGGTGATCAGGTAGTGCGCGGCCGTGCGGCGCGCCTGCGGCGAGGAGAGCCCGAACGGCTCGAGGGTGATCCCCGCCTGGGCCACGCAGGCCCGGGCCGCCTCGGCCGGCCCCATGCGCCGCAGCGCGCGGTGGAAGAAGTGGTGCAGGGCGTCGAACCCGAACGGCACGCCGGTGCCGAAACGCTCCCAGTTCCCGACGAAGAGCCGGCCGTCGGCGCCCGCCGCGAGGTTCGCCGGGACGAAGTCGCCGTGCCAGGCGAAACCGTCGGGGTGGCGCTCCGCGTCCAGGCCCAGGTACGGCACCGCCGGGCCGCCGGCGGCCGGGCCGTCCGCCCGGCCGGGCTCCGGGCAGGCGAGGGGCAACCCGGAGGACGACCCGCCGCCGGGCGCCCGGCCGAGACCGGCGATCTCGGCGATCGCCGCGTGGAGCAGGCCGGCGGGCACCTTGCCGGAGCCGGTGGGCGGTGGGGAGAGCAGCAGCACCTCCCGTCCGTCCCACTCCCCGTGGTGCAGCACGACCGGCGGGACGACCACCTTCAGCGGCCGGTCGGCGAGCATGCGCAGGACCTCGGCCTCGTGCCGCACCAGCTCCCGGTCCCGGGCCGAGGATCCGATCTTGACCAGGCCGAGCTGGGTGTCCGCCTCGCCGTACGCCCACCGGATCGGCCGGTCGCCGGCCCGGGGACCGTGCTCCACCGTGCGGATCGGCTGGCCGAGCACCTCGCTCAGGTAGGAGTCGAGCGCGTGCTCGCCGCGCTGCCCCACCCGGCGGAGCGGGCGGGACGGGCGGCTCGCCCGCGCCCTCACCGGATCCACCCCGGCCGGATGGGCAGGGCCGCGCCGCGGACGGCGCGCGCGGCGCCCGGCACCGGAAACGCCCGGCGCGGATCGCCGCCGGGGCGCCTCCGGGCGTCACCCACCGCGGCCTGAAGACCGGCGGCACCCGGCCCCGCCGGCGCCGCGGTGGCGCATATCGCCGACGGCATCGCGAAATTCCCTGAGATATTCGTCATCCCGGGAATTCGTGACCCCTCCGCGCTTTTCACGATCCGATCAGCCATGACAGCGACGAATCGCGCGAGTC
Organism: Thermobispora bispora DSM 43833; assembly: GCF_000092645.1. Taxonomy (NCBI): domain Bacteria; kingdom Bacillati; phylum Actinomycetota; class Actinomycetes; order Streptosporangiales; family Streptosporangiaceae; genus Thermobispora; species Thermobispora bispora. The sequence continues at coordinate 3,687,444 of NC_014165.1, read as the reverse complement.
GTGACTGTGGGGTGAAATCGAGCATCACACGCATTCCGGGGTGCCGTCTCCGATCTCCGTCTCGTGTCCGTCCACCGGCGCGCCGCCGGCCCCGCCGTACCCGCACCGCCGCGCGTGGCGGCACCGCTGATCGGCCGTTTCCCCGCCGTCCACCGCCATGCGCATGGGCCGCCCGGCCGCACGGGCGGCCGCGGCCGAGCTCGCCGGACCGGTGCCCGGGAACGCCCGGGTCTCGAAACTATAAACCGGTCCGGTGATTTCGCTAAGGGCCATTCAAGATTTCCCACGGGCCGAAGGAGAGGAATGAACGGCTTTAGGGGGAATTTTGGGCCCACGGCCTCGTGGAAATTCCCGGCGCGCGCGGCCGCATTGCGCGATGGTTTCTTCTCAGGGGGCCATGGCACCCGGGCGCGGGCCCGTTCCCGCCGCCCGGGTCCGTCCAGAGCGAAGGTCTGCCGGAACGGGGGGTACCATGCGGCGAACCGTCGGCCTGGCCGTACTGATCATCGGGGCGAGCGTCACGGCGTGCACCGCCGCCTCGGGGGCGCCGGGGGACAGGGACGCGAAGCCGCGGGCGCCCTCGGTGGACCTGCGCACCCCGGGCACCTGCGTGGCGACGGAGCGGCTCATCCCCACCTGCGGGGCGTGGTGGGGGATCGCCCCGGACACCTCCTCCGGGACCACGCTGCGGCGGGCGGTGGAGAGCGCGGAGCGGCGGATGGGCCGCCGGGCGGACATCGTGCACGTCACCCACCGCGGCGCGGAGCCGTTCCCGACCAAGCAGGAACGGCAGGTGGCCGCGGGCGGCCGGCTGCTGCTGATCAGCTGGAAGCCCGCGCCCGACCGCACCTGGGCCGAGGTGGCGGGCGGCGCGATCGACCGCCGGATCGACCGGCTCGCCGCGCACATCACCCGCACCTTCCCGCACCGGTTCTTCCTCGCGATCGACGCCAGGCCTGAGGGCGAGGTACGGCAGGCCCCGGGCCGGTCGGCCGCCGACTACGCGGCCATGTTCCGGCACGTGGTCAACCGCCTGCGGGAGCGCGGGGTCCGCAACGCGGTGACCGTGCTGACCTACACGGGCGCGCCGGGCTGGACGGCGAAGCCCTGGTTCGAGCGGCTCTACCCGGGTGACGACGTGGTCGACTGGGTGGCGTTCACCCCGTACGCCGGGGAGCGGGTGACCGACTTCGCCGGCCTGATGGCCGCGGCGCGCCCCGGCCGGCCGGGGTTCTACCACTGGCTCCAGGAGCGCTTCCCGGCCAAGCCGATCATGCTCGCCGAGTGGGGCGTGGCCGAGCGGCCCGGCGCGCCGCGCCACAAGCGGGACGTCTTCGCGTCGGCCGACCGGCAGATCACCCACTATCCGCAGCTCAAGGCCTTGATCTACGCGGACTCACCGGCGCGGGGCGACACCCGCTTCGACACCACGCCCGCGGCGGGGCGGGCGTTCGCCCGGCTCGCCCGGAATCCGCGGTTCACCGCCACCCGGGTCCCGGCCGGGTGAGCGTCCGCCGCCGGCCGGGCACGGCACGCCGCCGCGGCGGCCGGATGACCGGGCGGCGGGCCGGGCGGCCACCGCGGTGGCCGGGCCGGAGCACGGCTCAGCGGACCCAGCCGCCGGAGACGAGCGTGTCGAGCACCATCGCCACCGACTCCTCCACGGTCATGTGGGTGGTGTCGATCACCAGGTCGGCGTCCTCGGGCTCCTCGTAGGGGTCGGAGATCCCGGTGAACGACGGGATCAGCCCGGCCCGCGCCTTGGCGTACAGCCCCTTGCGGTCCCGGCGCTCGCACTCCTCGAGCGGGGTCGCCACGTGGACGAGCAGGAAGTCGCCGCCTACCTCCTCGACCATCTTCCTGACCTCGGCCCGGGTGGACGCGTACGGCGCGATCGGCGCGCAGAGCGCGAGGCCGCCGTGCCGGGCGACCTCGGCGGCGACGAACCCGATCCGCCGGATGTTGAGCTCCCGGTCCTCCCGGGAGAAGCCGAGCCCGGCCGAGAGCAGCCGGCGCACCACGTCGCCGTCGAGGTAGGTGACCGTGCGCCCGCCCCGCTCCAGCAGGGCGTCGCGCACGCCCCGCGCGATCGTGGACTTGCCGGCCCCGGACAGCCCGGTGAAGAACACCACGAGGCCCCGGCGGTGCGGCGGCCCGGGGATCTCCACCGGCTCCGGGCCGGGGTAGTGCTCGGTCGCGCCGTAGTTGCGCGCCACGTGCTCGCGGAGCTCCAGGTCGATCTCGGGGGTCTCGCGCGGCGCGAGCGGCACCGCCACCACCATCGCCCCCGGCAGGGCGTCGGCCGCCTTCAGCGCGGCCCGGACCACGGCCGGCCCGCGCTCCCCGAAGGAGAGCGGCAGGAGCACCACCGCCGCGTCCAGCTCCTCGGCGGTCGCGGCGATGTCCTCGATGGCGGTGGAGTCGAGCGGCCCGCGCATGGTGACGCCGAGCACCTCCCCGTCGGGCAGCTCCTTGCGCACCTCCGCGGGGGTACGGCGCAGCCGGGCGAACGGCCCGTAGGACGGCCGCTCGAGGGCCTCGACCGGGCCGGCGGCGTACCGGCCGTCCCGTTCCTGCACGGTCATCACGGCCACAGGCGCCCCTTCGGGGTCCTTGAGCGTGACCCGGTCGCCGGGCCGGATCTCCTCGGGGAGGGTGATCCGGATCGGCGCCGGCCACGGGGTGCCGTCGGGCAGCCGGCCGTGCTCGGCGACCGCATGCGCCTCGGCCGAGGTGAGGAAACCCGTCAGCGGCGCGAACGCGCCGGAAAGCAGCAGCTCCAGATCGGCCAGTTCACGGACGTCGGGGGTCCACTCGGTCATGGTTCAGCTTCCACTCGGCGGGTGGGGATCCCACGAACCTTACCCCCTGCGCACCGTGATCGGCCCCTGTTCCGCCGTCCGCGCCCGGCCTTACCGCCGTCCGGGGGAGCACCTCGGCGCCCGGCCGTACCGCGGTGCGGGTGAAGGCCGTGCCGCGCTCCGGGTGAGCGCCGTAGCGCGGTCCGGGTGACCACGGTCCCCGGACGGCCGCCGCGCAGGCCGCCCGGATGCCCTGGTGCGCGTGCCGCCCCGGATCACCCGGCCGGCACGATCCGCCGCCGGGGATCGCCCGCCGCCGGACGTGGCCTAGATGATGCGGGCGAAGTGGTTCTGCGGGCGGCGGATCACCATGGCGATCTCGTCCTCGGCCCCGTTGAGCCGGCCGTTGGTGAGCGCGGACACGGCCCGGCAGACGAAGCCGACGAGGCCGGCGTGGGGGCCGCGGCGCGCCGGCCCGCTCATCGCGGAGTAGTCCTCGGCGATCATGAGGCCGCGCTTGAGGCAGTACGCCTGGATGCCCGCGCGCGAGGTGACCGGCTCGTAGACCGCGGGGAGCGGCCCCACCGAGCCGGGCGGGCAGAGCCGCCGCCAGAGCATCCGCCGCAGCCATTCCGGGGTCATCCGGTCGCAGAAGCCGTAGGCCGATCCGCGGTCCCGCATCCGGAGCAGCAGCAGCCCGCCGGGGCGCAGCGCGTCGACCAGCCGGTCCAGGATCAGCTCGGCGTTGCGCACCCGCTCGAGCAGGAAGCAGACGTAGACCACGTCGAAGGAGCGGGGCGGGATCGGCACCAGGCGCAGGTCGCCGAGCGACCAGGACTCCAGGTCCTCGCGGGCGGCGGTGCGGGCGCGGAGCGGGGGGAGGTCCTCGTCCACCCCGACGATCCGCGGGTCGCACTGGTCGACGTCGAGCGTGGCGCCGTTGCCCCCGCACCCGGCGATGAGGATGTCGAGCCGCCGGCCGAGCTGCTCGGTCCACTGCTCCCGGACCCGCTGGCTGAACACGTCGTCCTGGAATGCGGACGCTGATCGAACCTCAGAAGCCATGTCACCGAGCGTAATGACAACGGTGCGCGCGGTAGGGGATTTGCCGCCGCGACATTCGGCGCCCCGCCGAGGCCGGACCGCGCCGGGCACGAGGGGGCGTAGCCTGGTTATCCGGACCCCTACTCCGGCGCGGGTCCCCGCCGTCATGCGCTGCAGAAGGCATCGATGTCTCTTTCCGGACTTCTTGACCTGGTTTCCGCTGAACCGAGGCTGGCCGCGACGCTCGAGGAGGCGAAAGAGTCCTCGCACCCCGGTGCCGAGCTGATCGCCCCGGCCGCGCTGCGGCCGTTCGTCGTCGCCGCGCTCGCCCGGATCCGACCCGTGCTCGCGGTGACGGCGACCGAGCGGGAGGCCGAGGACCTCGCCGCCGCGCTGGACAGCCTCATGGACGAGAGCGGCGTCGCCGTCTTCCCGGCCTGGGAGACGCTCCCGCACGAGCGGCTCTCGCCGCGGAGCGACACGGTCGGCCGCCGGCTCGCCGTGCTGCGGCGGCTCGCCCACCCGGTCGAGGGCGACCCCGCCGCCGGTCCGCTTCGGGTGGTCGTGGCCCCGGTCCGGGCCGTGCTGCAGCCGATCGTGGCCGGGCTCGGCGATCTGGAGCCGGTACGGCTCCGCCCCGGCGACGAGGCGGACCTCGACGAGGTGGTGGCCCGCCTGGTGGACAACGGCTACCACCGGGTGGACATGGTGGAGCGGCGGGGCGAGGTCGCGGTGCGCGGCGGGCTGGTCGACGTGTTCCCGCCCACCGAGGAGCACCCGCTCCGGATGGAGTTCTGGGGTGACACGGTCGAGGAGATCCGCTGGTTCAAGGTGGCCGACCAGCGCTCGCTCGAGGTCGCCCCGGAGGGGCTGTTCGCCCCGCCCTGCCGCGAGCTGCCGCTCACCGAGGAGGTACGGCGGCGCGCCCGGGAGCTGGCGGGGGAGTACCCGGCGCTGAAGGACGTGCTCGACCAGATCGCCGACGGCGTGCCGGTGGAGGGGATGGAGACGTTCGCGCCGGTGCTGGCCGGCGAGATGAACCTGCTCCTCGACCACATGCCGGTCCGGTCGGCGGTGGTGGTCTGCGACCCGGAGCGGATCCGCGGCCGGGCCCAGGAGCTGGTGCGGACCGCGGAGGAGTTCAAGCAGGCGTCCTGGATCACCGCGGCCCTCGGGGGCGAGGCGCCGATCGACCTCGACGCGGTGGCGTTCCGCACCCTGGAGGAGGTGCACGCCCACGCCCGTGAGCTGGGCCGGCCGTGGTGGAGCGTGGCGCCGTTCGGGGATGGCGTGGAGCTCGACGTCCAGGGCGTCGACCAGTACCGGGGGGACACCGAGCGGGCGCTCGCCGACATCAAGGGCTGGCTCGAGGCGGGCAAGACCGTGGTGCTGCTGAGCGAGGGCCACGGCCCGGCCGAGCGCCTGGTGGAGCTGCTGCGCGGGGTGGACGTGCCCGCGCGGCTGGTGCCGGAGGTCGCGGACGGGCCGGTCCGCGACGTGGTCCAGGTGACCACGGGGCGGATCGCCCACGGCTTCGTCACCCCGGACGTGGCCGTGCTCACCCACCTGGACGTGGCCGGGCAGAAGGCGTCGACCAAGGACATGCGGCGGCTGCCGTCCCGGCGGCGGAACATGGTCGACCCGCTCCAGCTCAAGCCGGGCGACTACGTGGTGCACGAGCAGCACGGCGTGGGCCGGTACGTGGAGATGGTGCAGCGCACGGTCCAGGGCGCCACCCGCGAGTACCTGGTGATCGAGTACGCCAAGGGCGACCGGCTCTACGTGCCCACCGACCAGCTCGACGAGGTCACGCGGTACGTCGGCGGGGAGACGCCCACGCTCAACCGGATGGGCGGCTCGGACTGGCAGAAGACCAAGAGCCGGGCGCGGAAGGCGGTCCGGGAGATCGCGGCCGAGCTGATCCGGCTGTACTCGGCCCGCATGGCCTCGCCCGGGTTCGCGTTCTCCCCGGACACCCCGTGGCAGCGGGAGATGGAGGACGCCTTCCCCTACGTCGAGACCAAGGACCAGCTCGAGGCGATCGAGGAGGTCAAGCGGGACATGGAGCGGCCGGTCCCGATGGACCGGCTGATCTGCGGCGACGTGGGGTACGGCAAGACCGAGATCGCGGTCCGGGCGGCGTTCAAGGCGGTGCAGGACGGCAAGCAGGTGGCGGTCCTGGTGCCGACCACCCTCCTGGTGCACCAGCACCTGTCCACGTTCGGCGAGCGGTTCGCCGGGTTCCCGGTGACGGTGCGGCCGCTGTCCCGGTTCCAGTCCGACGCGGAGATCAGGGAGACCCTCGACGGGCTCCGGGAGGGCACCGTCGATGTGGTGATCGGCACCCACCGGCTGCTCTCTCCGGACGTGAAGTTCAAGGACCTCGGCCTGCTCATCGTCGACGAGGAGCAGCGGTTCGGCGTCGAGCACAAAGAGGCGATGAAGCGGATGCGGACCGAGGTGGACGTGCTCGCGATGTCGGCCACCCCGATCCCGCGGACCCTGGAGATGGGGCTCACCGGCATCCGGGAGATGTCCACGATCCTCACGCCGCCCGAGGAGCGGCACCCGGTGCTCACGTTCGTCGGGCCGTACGACGAGAAGCAGATCGCGGCCGCGATCCGGCGGGAGCTGATGCGGGACGGGCAGACGTTCTTCGTCCACAACCGGGTGCGGAGCATCGACCGGGTCGCGGCCCGGCTCGCCGAGCTGGTCCCCGAGGCGCGGATCGCGGTCGCCCACGGGCAGATGAACGAGGCCCAGCTCGAGAAGATCATGGTGGACTTCTGGGAGCGGGCTTACGACGTGCTCGTCTGCACCACGATCGTGGAGTCCGGCCTCGACGTGCCGAACGCGAACACGCTGATCGTGGACCGGGCGGACAGCTACGGCCTGGCCCAGCTCCACCAGCTCCGCGGCCGGGTCGGCCGGGGCCGGGAGCGCGGCTACGCGTACTTCCTCTACCCGCCGGACGTCCCGCTCACCGAGACCGCGCACGAGCGGCTCGCCACCATCGCCCAGCACACCGAGATGGGCGCCGGCATGTACGTGGCCATGAAGGACCTGGAGATCCGCGGGGCCGGCAACATCCTGGGGACCGAGCAGTCCGGCCACATCGCCGGGGTGGGGTTCGACCTGTACGTCCGGATGATGGCGGAGGCGGTCGAGGAGCAGAAGTCGAAGCTCTCCGGGCAGGCCCCGAAGGAGCGGCCGGAGGTCAAGGTCGAGCTGCCGATCAACGCCCATGTGCCGCACGAGTACGTGACCTCGGAGCGGCTCCGGCTCGAGGCGTACAAGCGGATCGCGGCGATCGAGTCGGAGGAGGACATCGCCGCGGTGCGCGAGGAGCTCACCGACCGGTACGGCCGGCCGCCGCAGGAGGTGGAGAACCTGCTCGAGGTCGCCCGCTTCCGGATCAAGGCGCGGGAGGCCGGGCTCACCGACGTGACGCTGCAGGGCCGGCAGATCCGGTTCTCGCCGGTGACCCTGAAAGATTCACAGCGGGTCCGGCTGCAGCGGCTCTACCCGAAGGCGATCTACAAGCAGGCGACCGAGATCCTGCTGGTCCCGGTCCCGATGACCAAACCGGTGGGGGGCCGGCCGCTGCGCGACCTCGACCTGCTGAAATGGTGTGCCGACCTGGTCGAGGCACTATTCCTGGAACCGGCACGAGTACAGTGACCGGCGGATCGAAGCCGGTGACTGGCGGACAGTGCGCTGTCGTCGAGAGGAATCACATCGTGAAGTCGAACCGTGTGCGCATGGCCGTGGCCGCGGTCGTGGCCGGCGTGGCGTTGAGCGGCTGCGGTGTCCAGCAGGCGGGGACCGCGGCATACGTGGGCAACTACCGCATCTCCTCGAGCGAACTGGACGCCCAGGTCCGTGAGTTCCACAAGGCGCTCGCCAGGAACGGCATGACCGAGCGTCAGCTCGGCTTCGGCCTCTCCCTGCCGCAGATGGTCCTGTACCGGATGGCGAACGCCAAGCAGTTCATCGAGTACGGCAAGCGCGCCGGCGTCACGATCACCCAGCGGCAGGTCGACGACACGGTGATCGCCCGCGGCGGCGACAAGGAGATGGAGAAGATCCTCCTGGTCAACGGCATCCCGCCGTCCATGCGGGACGACGCGATCCGCGCGATGCTCATCCAGCAGACCCTGGTCCAGCGGCTCGGCGCCGGGCAGGACGAGGAGAGCCAGAACCAGGCGTACCGGAAGCTGGTCGAGCAGGCGGACGCGGCGGTGCCGGTCAGGTTCAACCCGAGGTACGGCAAGTGGGATCCGGAGCGGGGGTTCGTCCCGGACGACCGGTTCGGGGCGGTTCCCACCGAGGGGCCGCTGGGCTGATCGCCCGGCTAGGGTGAGCCTATGCCCTTGCTCGTGGTCACCACGTCGCCGCGGGTCCCGCCCGGGCTGCTCACCCCGGCGGCGTGGCAGGCGCTCCAGCGCGGCCGGGTCCTGACAGGATCGGAGAGCCACCCGTACCTGCCCTACCTGGAGGAGGCGGGGATCCGGGTCGAGGTGGTCGAGCCCGACCCCGCGGCGCTCGTCGCGGAGTGCCGGGACGCCACGATCGTCTGGCTCGCCGCCCAGGACGGCGAGGAGGACCTGATGCGCGCGGTGGGCCGGGCGGCGCTCGCCTCGGCCGAGCCGCCGGTCATCGAGGTCGTCCCCGGCTCCTACGACCTGCCCGGGGCGCGGATGCTCGACCTGGTCCGGGTGATGGACCGGCTCCGCCGGGAGTGCCCGTGGGATCGCAAGCAGACCCACGAGTCGCTCGCGCCGTACCTCGTCGAGGAGGCGTACGAGGTGCTGGAGACCCTTGAGCAGGGGGACCGCGGCGCGCTCCGGGAGGAGCTCGGCGACCTGCTGCTCCAGGTGGTCTTCCACGCCCGGGTGGCCCAGGAGCGGCCGCCCGAGGAGGACGGGTTCGACATCGACGACGTCGCGGTCGGCATCGTGGACAAGCTCGTCCGCCGCCACCCGCACGTGTTCTCCGGGGTCAAGGTCTCCGGCGCCGACGAGGTGAGCGACAACTGGGAGGCGATCAAGGCGGCCGAGCGGGCGGCGAAGGGCGAGCCGGACTCGGTGCTGGCCGGGGTGCCCATGGGCCAGCCCGCGCTCTCGCTCGCCGCGCAGCTCCTGCGCCGGGCGGCCCGGGGCGGCGTCCCCGCCGAGCTCGCCGAGAACCTGTCCTCCCCGCTGGGCGCCCGCCTGTTCGCGCTGGTACGGCAGGCCGTGGCGGACGGGCTGGACCCGGAGGCCGAGCTGCGGGCGGCGGCTCGGGAGTACCGCGGCCGGGTCGAGGAGTGGGAGCGGAACGAGCGGCGCTCCGGGCCGGGGGACGGGCGCCGCGACGACTGATCGGTTGGCCGTGCGGGGGAGCGTGCGGGCCGGTCGCCCCGCCGCGGCCGCCCGTCCGCGGGCGTGGCGACCGCGTGCGGGGGCGGGGACCGATAGGCTCGATGCGCAAACCCGCCCGCGATAGTGCTTAGGAGCATTCGTGGCTGCCATCGAGGCCGTTACCGCCCGCGAGATCCTCGACTCGCGGGGCAATCCCACCGTGGAGGTCGAGGTCCTGCTCGAGGACTACAGCACCGGACGCGCCGCCGTGCCGAGCGGTGCCTCGACCGGTCAGTTCGAGGCAGTGGAACTGCGTGACGGGGACAAGCGCCGCTACCTCGGCAAGGGGGTGGAGAAGGCCGTCCTCGGGGTCACCGACGAGATCGCTGAGGAGATCATCGGGCTGGAGGCCGAGGAGCAGCGGGTCGTCGACCAGACGATGATCGACCTCGACGGGACGCCGAACAAGGGCCGGCTCGGCGCGAACGCGATCCTCGGGGTCTCGCTCGCCGTGGCCAAGGCGGCGGCGGAGAGCGCCGACCTGCCGCTCTTCCGGTACATCGGCGGCCCCAACGCGCACGTGCTGCCCGTGCCGATGATGAACATCCTCAACGGCGGGGCGCACGCCGACACCAACGTCGACATCCAGGAGTTCATGATCGCGCCGATCGGGGCGGAGACCTTCTCCGAGGCGCTGCGGATGGGCGTCGAGACCTACCACGCCCTCAAGAGCGTGCTCAAGGAGAAGGGGTACGCCACCGGCCTCGGCGACGAGGGAGGGTTCGCGCCCAACCTGCCGTCCAACCGGGAGGCGCTCGACCTGATCATGAGCGCGATCGAGCGGGCCGGCTTCCGGCCGGGCGACGACGTGGCGCTCGCCCTCGACGTGGCCGCGAGCGAGTTCCACTCCGACGGGGTCTACACGATCGAGGGCAAGGGCCGCTCGTCGGAGGAGCTGATCGCCTTCTACGAGGAGCTCCTCGGCGCCTACCCCCTGGTCTCCATCGAGGACCCGCTCAACGAGGAGGACTGGGAGGGCTGGAAGGCGATCACCGCGGCGCTCGGGGACAAGGTCCAGCTCGTCGGTGACGACCTGTTCGTCACCAACCCGGAGCGGCTGCGGCGCGGCATCGAGGAGGGCGCGGCCAACGCGCTGCTGGTCAAGGTGAACCAGATCGGCACGCTCACCGAGACCCTCGACGCCGTCGACCTCGCCCACCGCAACGGCTACCGGTGCATGATGAGCCACCGGTCGGGTGAGACCGAGGACACCACGATCGCCGACCTCGCCGTGGCGACCAACTGCGGCCAGATCAAGACCGGTGCCCCGGCCCGGTCGGAGCGGGTGGCCAAGTACAACCAGCTCCTGCGGATCGAGGAGCTGCTCGGCGACGCCGCCCGGTACGCGGGCCGTTCGGCGTTCCCCCGGTTCCGGCGGTAACGTTTCCCCGCATCCGGCAACGGCGCCGGAGCGGGGACGACCCCGCTCGCACGGCAGGAGGGAGGAGCGATGGCGAAGCGATCGCAGCTGACCGGGCGGGCCGCGATCCTCGCGGTGGTCGTCTGCGCGATCGCCATGTCCCTCGCCTACCCCGTGCGGGAGTACGTCGCCCAGCGGCGGCAGATCGCCCAGCTCGAGGAGCAGCAGGCGCGGGCCCTGCAGCGCCTCCGCGAGCTGGAGGAGCGCCGCCGCATGCTCGAGGACCCGGAGTACATCAAGCGCCTCGCCAAGGAGCGGCTCCACTACTGCGAGGTGGGCGCGAAGTGCTACGTGGTCTTCAACCGCAACGCGGGCGACGCGGCGGAGCAGAAGGGGGAGAAGAAGTCCGGCCGGCCCGCCTGGTACATCACGCTGTGGCGGTCGGTCGAGGCGGCCGACCGCGGCGGCGGGACGGTCGAGGCGGCGGAGCGATGAGGAGGGTCCTGGCCGCGTGAGATCCGTGGATCCCAAAGACCTGGCGGCGATCCGGGAGCAGCTCGGGCGGGAGCCGCGCGCGGTGCGGCGGGTGGCGCACCGGTGCCCGTGCGGGCTCCCCGACGTGGTGGAGACCGCGCCCCGGCTGCCCGACGGCACCCCGTTCCCGACGCTGTTCTACCTGACCTGCCCGAGGGCCGCCTCGGCGATCGGCAGGCTCGAGGCGTCCGGCCTGATGAAGCGGATGACGGCGAGGCTCGCCGAGGACCCTGAGCTCGCCGCCGCCTACCGGGCCGCCCACGAGGACTACCTGACCCGGCGGGAGCGGGCGGCCCATGAGGAGGGCGTGGAGCCGCTGCCCGAGGGGACGCAGAGCGCCGGGGGCATGCCCACCCGGGTCAAGTGCCTCCACGCGCTGGTCGCGCACGAGCTCGCCGTCCCCGGCGTGAACCCGTTCGGCCGGGAGGCGCTCGAGCAGCTTCCCGAATGGTGGGCGAAGGGCCCGTGCGTGCCGGAGGAGAGGCTGCAATGAAGCGGGTCGCGGCCATCGACTGCGGGACCAACTCGGTGCGGCTGCTCATCGCGGACCTCTCCGCCGATGGGCTCGCCGACGTCGAGCGCCGCATGGAGATCGTCCGCCTCGGCGAGGGCGTGGACCGGACCGGGCGGCTCGCCCCCGAGGCCCTGGAGCGGACGTTCGCCGCGCTGCGCGGCTACGCGAACCTGATCCAGAAGCACACCCGCGCGGGGGAGCGGATCCCGGTCCGGGTGGTCGCCACCTCCGCGACCCGGGACGCGGAGAACCGGGACGAGTTCGTCACCGGGGTCCGCGAGATCTTCGGGGTGGACCCCGAGGTGATCTCCGGCGCCGAGGAGGCCCACCTCTCGTTCACCGGCGCCACCCGCGGCCTGGGCCCGCAGGTCGCGCCGGAGGGCGGGCCGTACCTGGTGACCGACATCGGCGGCGGCTCGACCGAGTTCGTGGTCGGGACGGACCGCGTCGAGGGCGCGCTCTCCGTGGACATCGGGTGCGTCCGGCTCACCGAGCGGCACCTGGCGGGCGACCCGCCCGATCCGGCGGAGGTGCGGGCCGCGGTGGCCGACATCGACGCGGCGCTCGACCGGGTCGAGGCCGCGGTGCCGGTGCGGCGGGCCCGGACCCTGGTCGGGCTGGCCGGCTCGGTCACCACCGTGGCCGGCATCGCCCTGGGGCTCCCCGCCTACGAGCCGGAGCGCATCCACCACTCCCGCATCCCGGCCGAGCAGGTTCACGCGGTCACCGAGCGGCTGCTGCGGATGCCCCGCGCGGAGCGGGCCGCCATCCCGGTCATGCACCCCGGGCGGGTCGACGTGATCGGCGGCGGCGCGCTCATCCTCGACCGCATCGTCGAGCGGTACGGCTTCCGCGAGGTCCTGGTGAGCGAGCACGACATCCTCGACGGGATCGCCTGGTCGCTCGGCTGAGCCTCCCAGCGGCGTCCGCCCGCGGCCACGCGGCCGGGCCGGAAGGCCCGGTCCCCCTTCCCCCGGGCCCAGGGCGGACGCCAGGTCACCCGCCCGGATCGGCCGCCGGCTCCTTCCCCACGGCGCCCCCGGGCGGGTGACGACGACGTCGGGTCTCCCACCGGCAAAGGGGCGTCCCGGTGGTGGGGGCGCCCGCGATCCCGAGCCGGGTGGGCATGCCGTCCCGTGTTGCTTGGGCCCCGTGCGCGTGAGCGGTACCCGTGCCCTGTCTCAGCCGCCCCGTCGCGTGTGAGCCGTACCCGTGGCCTGTCCTCCGCGTGCGGGCCGTACCCGCGGCCTGTCCTCCCGGCGCCGCCCGTCCCGTGCGAGCCGTACCCGCCCGGCGGGCTGGCCCGGGCCGGACCGGAACGGCGCGGGCTCCCCGCCCGGAAGGGGCTCACCGGGTCCGGGGAGCTGGCACGATCGGTGGTATGAGCTTCGTTCCTCCCGGTTCCGGATGGCCGGGCGACCCGGCGGCTCCCGAGACGCCCGTCGCCCACGGGGCGGCCGAGGTCGCCAAGCTCGCGGCGGAGAGCCGTACGCTCGGCGAGCTGACCGCCCGGCAGTCGGTGTGCCGCGCCTGCCCGCGGCTGGTGGAGTGGCGGGAGACCGTCGCGGACGTGAAACGGCGGGCGTTCGCCACCGAGCGGTACTGGGGCCGCCCGGTGCCCGGCTGGGGGGAGGAGCGGCCGCACACGGTCATCGTGGGGCTCGCCCCCGCCGCGCACGGCGGCAACCGGACCGGCCGGATCTTCACCGGTGACCGCAGCGGCGACTGGCTGTTCGCCTCGCTCTACCGCACCGGCCTCGCCGCCCAGGAGACGAGCACCCACGCGGCGGACGGGCAGCGCCTGCTCGGCGCCCGGGTGCTGGCCGCGGTCCGGTGCGCCCCGCCGGCGAACCGGCCGACCAGCGAGGAGCGGGACGCCTGCCGGCCGTGGCTCTCCCGGGAGCTCGCCCTGGTCGCCGAGTCGGTGCGGGTGATCGTCGCGCTGGGCGGGTTCGCCTGGGACGCGCTCTGGCCCGCGCTCGCCGACGCCGGGTTCACCCGCCCGCCGCGGCGGCCCCGGTTCGGGCACGGCGCCGAGGTCGCCCTGGAGTACCGCGGGGCGAAGGTGACCCTGCTGGGGTGCTACCACCCGAGCCAGCAGAACACCTTCACCGGCCGGGTCACGGCGGACATGCTCGACGCGGTCTTCAGCCGCGCGGTCGCGCTCGCGCGCGAGAGCCGGAGGTAGCTCCGCGGCCGCCCTGGTGGCACGGCGGCGTCACGTCGTTCCGCCGGCTGACCCAGGCCTGCGCGGCCTGGGCCGGCTTGGCAACCAGGGATCTTGTGAAAGATTTCACAAGAGATACCGTTCCAGCGAGAAATATTCATGATCTTTTACGATAAAAGATCGTCAATCTTGAACGATTGAGAATTTCTATCGAATTTGTCCTGTTTAGTCCTGGCGTGGACGCCCTACCGGCACCTAAGCTTGTGAATGCTTTCACAAGCAGCCGGGACGAAGGGCACCGTGGTGAACCGCAAGTCGAAGCACATCGTCATCGTGGGCGGCGGCTACGTCGGCCTCTACACGGGACTGCGCCTCCAGCGCAGGCTCCGTCGCGAGCTGCGTGACGGCAGCGTGCGGGTCACGCTGATCGACCCGCGGTCCTACATGACCTACCAGCCGTTCCTCCCCGAGGTCGCGGCCGGCAACATCTCGCCCCGCCACGTGGTGACGCCGTTGCGCCGGGTGCTCCCGAAGATCCGGATCCTCAACGGCATGGTGACGAAGGTCCACCACGAGCGCCGGACCCTGGTCTTCCAGCCGCCGGTCGGCCAGGCGCGCGAGCTCGACTACGACATCATCGTCATGGCGGCCGGGTCGATCTCCCGGACGCTGCCGATCCCCGGCCTCGCCGACGCCGCGATCGGCTTCAAGACCATCGGTGAGGCGATCGCCCTGCGCAACCGGGTCCTCGCGCTGCTCGACCGGGCCGACTCCAGCGACGACCCCGACGTGCGCCGGCGCGCGCTCACCTTCGTCGTGGTCGGCGGCGGGTTCGCGGGCATCGAGGTCCTCGCCGAGCTCCAGGACATGACCTCGGACGCGATCAAGTACTACCCGACCATCGAGGAGAAGGACCTGCGGTGGGTCCTCATCGAGGCGAGCGACCGCATCCTCCCCGAGGTCGGCCCCGAGATGGGCGAGTGGACCGCCGAGCAGCTCCGCGAGCGCGGCATCGAGCTCAAGATGAAGACCCTCCTCGAGTCCTGCGAGGGCGGTCTGGTGAAGACGTCGGACGGTGACGAGTTCGAGGCCGCCACGATCGTGTGGACCGCCGGGGTCAAGGCGAGCCCGGTGGTCGACTCGACCGACCTGCCGCTCGACGAGAACGGCCGGATCAAGACCACCACCCGGCTCACCGTCGACGGGGTCGAGGGCGCGTTCGCCGCCGGCGACATCGCCGGGGTGCCCGACGTCACCCAGCCGGGCAAGTACTGCGCGCCCAACGCCCAGCACGCGGTACGGCAGGCCAAGGTGCTCGCCGACAACATCGTCGCCTACCTGCGCGGCCGGGAGCTCAAGGAGTACCGGCACCGGTACGTCGGCTCGGTCGCCGGCCTCGGCCTCCACCGGGGCGTCGCGAACGTCTACGGCATCAAGCTCCGCGGCTTCCCGGCGTGGTTCACGCACCGGACCTACCACCTGCTGCGGATCCCCACGTTCAACCGGAAGGCCCGCGTGGTCATGGACTGGACGCTGGCGCTGTTCTTCCGCCGGGAGACGATCTCGCTGGGCGAGCTGGAGAACCCGCGCGAGGTGTTCCGGGCCGCGGCGCTGAGCGGGCGCAAGCGCTGACGCCCGCCCGGTCCCGCGGCCGGGATCCGGGGCCGGGCCGGCCGCGCTCGGCCGCGGCCGGCGGCCGCACCGGGGAGGGCGGCGGCACCCACGAGCTCCCGCCGTGCCGGGTGTTCCCCCTGGACACCCGGCACGGCGGGCCAACCGCGGCTCGGTGACGCGGCCGAGGGCCGTCACGCATGCCCGTGCGCCGCGTACGCGGCCGCCGGGCGGCACCTGGGGCGTCCCTTCGCGGGCGGCCGGATCGGGCACGCCGGGGGAGGGTCTGATCCGGTCCGGCCGGGCTCGCGGCGCACCGCCGTGGCCGGCGGCTGCCGTGCACAGCGGCGGCCAGGCGGCTGCGGCGCATCGCCGCGGCCATGGCGCCGCGGCACAGCGCGGCGGGCGGCAGCCGTACGGGCGGGCCGGTCGGGGGCCCGGCCCGCCCACGGAGACGCCCGGCACTCCACGACCACCCCTGGGAGAAGGCAGGGGAGGGCCCCGGCCACCTCTGGGAGAAGATCCGGCGATCCGTGGCGGAAGGCCCCGGCGGGCACCCCGGGGTGGAAGATCTGGCGCGCCGGCCGGCTCCGCCCACCGGGTACCCGGGCCGGCTCGCCCACCCGGGCCCCGCGGGAGTGGCCGCCGGGCGGTTCGACGGCCGCTGGTGAGGTACGTCTATCGCTGGGTGCGGAGGCGAAGGCGGACGCGGGCGGACGGCCCGCACGGCGGCCTTCGGGGCGGCCGTCCGGGGACGGCCCGGCCGTTGGGGGACGGCCGGTGCGGGCATGGCACGGCCTTTCCATTGCGCGGTGCCGGTCCGGCGATATGTGATGGAGGCCGAAGCCGGATCCGGAGGGGGTGGTCTCCGCGCCGCGACGTTCGCCGATCACCGCCGCCGAGACGGCCCGGGGCCCGCTCTCGCCGGCCCTCGGCCGTGCCGTGGGCGGCGGTGCCTTCCCTGCGATCTCGGGTCCGGCGCCCTCGGGGTTCGGGCTAAGCTGGCGCTCCGTGCACGGCTTCGGGAACCCGGTGGAGCGGGCGCCGTACGGGAACGCCGGCGCAGCGGAGGATGCGCGGCCGGTCCGGGCCGGTGAGCTCGATCGCCGCACCGTGTTGTTACCTCGCCACCATGGGCCGGCGGGTTCCATCCCCCGCAAAGCCGGGGATATGCGGAGTTAAAACCTTAATCCGCGTACACAGCGGCGATTTGTGACATATGATCACGGCGCCCCCGTAGCCCAATGGCAGAGGCAAGCCCCTTAAAAGGGCTGTGGTGTGGGTTCGAGTCCCACCGGGGGCACCACGCATGCGGCGGCGCGAGACGGGCGGCCTTTCCGCGGCTCAGCGGCCCTGCCGTGACCCGGTTCGATGGCGTACACCCGCCGCAGGGCGCCGTACGGCATCGCGGCGACGCCCCCACGTGCGGCCCGGCCCCGCGTCCCGGGCACGGCTCGCACCCGGCCATGATGGGATGAGCCCGCGCCGGCCCGCGACCGTATCCCTCGGCCGGCGCACATCGGTTCCCCTATCGCGAGGATTCCTCCCCATGGACGGAGCGCGACCGGCGGCCGGCGCGGTGCGGCACGCCCCGCCCCCGGAAGCCGCCCGTGTGCAGCGCCGCACGATGACCGTGCTGACGGTCATGCAGGCCATCGGCACGGTCGGCGTGGGCATCGCCCCCTCGATCGGCGTGCTGCTCGCCGGAGAGGTCACCGGCAGCGACGCCTGGGCGGGTCTCGCCCGCACCGCGAGCATCCTCGGCGCGGCCCTGCTCGGCCTGCCGCTGGGGAACCTCGCCGCCCGGTACGGCCGCCGCGCCGCCCTCACCGCCGGGTGGTGGACCGCCGCGGTGGGCAGCGCGCTGCTCGTCGCCGCCGCCCAGGCCGACCTCGTCGTCCCGCTGTTCCTCGGGCTGCTGTCCATCGGCGCCGGCACCGCCGTCAGCCTGCAGGCCCGGTTCGCCGCCACGGACCTCGCCGCGCCGCAGCACGCGGGCCGTTCGCTCGCCCAGGTGGTGTGGGCGGGGACCATCGGATCGGTCCTCGGCCCCAGCCTCGGCGCCCCCGGCCGGTTCGTCGGTGACCTCGTCGGCCTGAACGTTTACGCGGGCGCGTTCCTCATCGCCACCGTCTGCCTCGCCGTGGCCGGGCTGATCGTCTTCGCCTGGCTGCGCCCGGACCCGTTGCGGCTGCGGGAGCGGTACGCGGCGCCCACCCCGGCGCCGCCGGGGAAGGCGTCCGGCCGGATCAGGCCGATGCTCGCCGAGCTGGGCGGGAATCCGGTGGCGCGGTTCGCCGTCATCGCGATCCTCACCGCCCACGGCGTGATGCTCGGGGTCATGACGGCCACCCCGGTCCATCTCGCCCACCACGGCGGGTCGATCACGATGATCGGGATCACCATCAGCCTGCACGTCCTCGGCATGTTCGCGTTCTCGCCCGTGGTCGGCCACCTCGCGGACCGGCTCGGCCCGCGCCGCACCATCGCCGCCGGGACCTGGATCCTCGTCGCCTCGCTCGTCATCGGCGCGATCCGGCCCGCCGACACCGCGTGGATCGTCGTCTCGCTCTTCCTGCTCGGTCTCGGCTGGTCGTTCGTCACCGTGGCGGCCTCGGCCGAGTTCGGCTCGGCCGTCTCCGGTGAGGCCCGGGCGTCCGCCCAGGGCGGCGTCGACGCCCTGTCGAACCTGTGCGGGGCGGTCGCGGCGCTCGCCGCGGGCCCGGCCCTGAGCGTCACCGGCTTCTCCGGGCTCTCCGTCCTGGCGATCGCCGCGCTGGTGCCGCTGCTGATCCTGACGGCGCGGAAGCGCGCCCGGGGATCGGGGTGACGGCGGCCGCCCGCCCCGGCATCGGCTGCCCGTCCTCCCGCGCGCCGGGGACCTGAGCTCGCGATGCCGCCGCGGCCCGCCAACCTTTGCCCGGGTGGCCCGTGCGGGCGCCTCGATCACGAACGATGACCGGCCCGCCCGCGTCGTGTCCGCAGAGCCCGTACGCCTCGGGACGGCGTCTCTCCGCCGCCAACCGCCCGGTTCCTGCCCGCAGAGCCCGTGCCAACGGGACTGGAGGGCGAGCCGGGTGGCGAAGCCGAGCATCGCGATCCCCGCGACCGGGGGACGCGATCGAGGTCGCGGGCCACGCGCGGGGCTTCACCCGGCGGCGGCCCGGCCGGGCGCGCCCGTCACCCGCCGCGGTGGGGCGCCGCGGACGGCCGGCGGTCCGCATCGGCGGGTCCGGCGCCGTCCGGCGACGAGTACCCCGGGACCAGCGGGAGCCGTACCACGAACCGGGCGCCGCCGTACCGGGACTCGTCCACGGTCACCGTGCCGCCGTGCGCGACGGCGATGTCCCGCACTATGGTCAGCCCCAGGCCGGTGCCGCCGCGGTCGCGGCTGCGGGCGGAGTCGAGCCGGGCGAACCTTTCGAAGATCCACTCGCGCTTGTCCTCGGGAACGCCGGGGCCGTCATCGCCCACGCTGACCACGACGTACGTGCCCTCGGTGCGGACCTCGACCTCGATGATCCGCTTCGCGTGGCGCTGAGCGTTGTCGATCAGGTTGACGTACGCCCGGGCGATCTCGTTGCGCACCGCCTTGATCGTGGTCAGGCCGTCGAGGTCCAGCCGTACCTCGACCGGGCACTCGCGGGCGGCGGTCTCCGCGCGGACGAGCTCGCCCAGGTCGATGAGCTCCATCTTCCGCGGATCGGCGGCGCAGACCCGGGTGAGGAAGAGCAGGTCGTCGATGATCGCCTGCAGCCGTTCGACGTCGCCCAGCGCGCCGTCGACCAGCTCCTCCAGGTCGGTCTCCGCCGGGTGGAGCTTGGCGTCCTCGAGCCGGGCGCGGATCCCGGCGAGCGGGGTGCGCAGCTCGTGGGAGGCGTCCGCGGTGAACTCGCGCTGCCGCCGGTAGAGCCGCTCGGTGACCTGCTTGGCGTGCTCGATCCGGTCCAGCGTGTCGTTCACCGTGTGGGCGAGCCGGATGATCTCGTCATCGCCGTCCGGGGTGGGCACCCGGGCGCTGAGATCGTTGACGTTGATCGCGTTCAGCGTGCCGCGGATGTCGTTGATCGGCCGGAGAATGCCTCCGGCGAGCTTCCACGTCCCCCAGCCGGTCAGCAGGGTGACCAGGGCCACCTGCGCGGCGAGGATCAGGTTCAGGTTGGTGCCCTCGGTGAGGGCGCTCGCCGGCCTCCCCGCGTAGATCACCGTCGGCGATGAGGCGCCGTCCACCCGGAGCGCGGAGACCCGCATGCAGGGGCCCGCGTCCTCCTGGGGGCACGATTGCAGGTCACGCTGGGGCTCGTCCGGGGTGGGCAGGGTGGAGGCGAGCGGCGGCAGGGAACGTGCCTCCTCCGAGGCGGCGATCACACGCCCTTTGGCGTCGACCACCTGGACGAGGTCGACCCCGGGGACGCTGGGCTCGATCGGATCGGTGAGCCGCCCGGCCCGCAGCTCCGTCTGAGTGACGATCACCTGCTGCCGGGTCTCCTTCCAGGCGGTGGAGGTGACCATCTGCTGGATGAGCATGCTCGCCAGCACGGCGAGCGGGGTCAGTAAGAGCACGGTCAGCAGCCCCACCAGCACCGTGATCTTGGCGCGGAGCGGTTGGGACGAGGGGACGGGTAAGGGTAGTCGCCGAATCAGGCGATGCATGCCACGCAATGGCTCCTCCGGCTCTGGAGCACCGGCCGTACATACCGGTGGGGTCGATACCGGCCGGTGGGCCGGTGGGTTGCCGCAAGCTCGACGAAAGCCGCCGTACCGGTCTGCGCTCGTCGTCCGGACGCGATCGGTCGAACCCACCGGTGAGCACTGGCGGGAAAGGGCCGGCCACCTGGGCGAGGCCATGATTCGGCGTTGCGCCGCCGCGATGCGGTGAACGGCCCTAGCCTTCCGCAACTCACCTTTGAACGGTAACACTAAAGCTGAGTAGTTCAAGTAAAGGAAGTATCCCAGTTTGGTCCGTTTGGCCATGCACCGGTGGCCGCAGGAAGACCCCTCCGGGCCGGGGAACCCGTGGCGGATGACGACGACCGAGCGCGGTCCGCGGGCGGCCTCGGTCCATCGAGCGGGCGGCCCCGGCCCGCCGGATCGGCGAGCCGAGACGGCCCGGTGGAACTTCCCCGGGCACTCGATCGTTGGGGACAGGGATACCGGGAGCGCCACTTGTCCGGTGGACGGCTCTACGGGCACCATGCGTGGCAGCCGACACCTGAACGGCTGATCAGCGAGTCGCGTCGTGGAGGAGCGATGGCGAGCAGGAACCCGATAATCAGCCGGACCGGCACGTTCAGCCGGTCCACCTGGACCACGCCCCCGCCGGGCGCCATGTACGGCACCCCGCCGTACGGTGGCCAGCCCTACGCCCCGCCGTACGGGGCGGAACCCTACGGCGCTCACCCGTACGGGGCGCAGCCGTACGCGCCGCCGGCGGCGCGGCCGATGACGATCGACGACGTGGTCGTGCGCGGCTTGACCATGCTGGGCACGCTCGTCCTCTCGGCCGCCCTGGCGTGGTACTTCAACCTCGGCCCCGGCGTCGCCGGGCTGGCCGCCCTCGTCGGCCTGGTCCTCGGGCTGATCGTGTCGTTCCGGCAGAGCACCAACCCGGCGCTCATCCTCGGCTACGCGGTCGCCTACGGCGTCGCGATCGGCGTGATCAGCAGGGTCGCCGACGCGATCTTCCACGGCATCGTCGTGCAGGCCGTCCTCGGCACGATGGTGGCCTTCGGTGGCACGCTCGCCGTCTACGCGCTCCGGATCTTCCGGCCGACGCCGAAGTTCACCAAGTTCGTCGTCGCGGCGGGCTTCGCCGCCGTCGGGCTGATGCTGCTCAACTGGATCGCCGGCTTCTTCGTCGACGGCGGGCTCGGCCTGCGCACCGACAGCCCGCTCGGCTGGATCTTCAGCCTGCTGATGATCCTGCTGGGCTGCTTCTTCCTGCTCCTCGACTTCGCCGACATCGAGCAGAGCGTCCAGATGGGCCTGCCGGAGCGGTACTCCTGGCTCATGGCCTTCGGCCTGACCCTGAGCCTCGTCTGGCTGTACCTGGAGATCCTGCGTTTCCTCCAGTACTTCAGCGGAGATAATGAGTAATTGATCACACAAATGAGCGCTCCCCGGCGCCCGGGGAGCGCTTTTTCGTGCCCCGACCAGGGAGATCATGAACGGCGGTCAAATTTTGATCTATAAGGAGCCGTGACGCCGGTGACGGTTGGGTCTTGCAAATTCCGTGCCACGGTGATGCACTGAGACTCGAAGCAGCTTTTCCCGTGGAGGTGGCACAATGGCCATGAACCACTCGCCGGAGACGCAGAGCAAGCTCATCGCCCGGGTGAAGGAGGTCACCGGGCGAGATCTCCGAGAGTGGTTCAAAATCATAGACAACGGGCCATCGTTTCTCCGCTGCGAGGAGCGGGCCAACTGGCTCGCCGAGGAGTACCGCATCAGCCGCGGGTACTCGGCCGCGATCGTCCGGGAGCACGAGCGGCAGCGTACCTGGCGGTAGATCGATTCGCTGAAAATCGATCGATCGGTATCCCCGAAACGCCGTGGAACGCCGGTAATCCTTTTGCTGACCGCGTGATTCGGCTGCCCGTGTGATTTTACGCACCCGCGTCTTCCGCAGGCGCGGGTGCATCATTGTGATATGGATCTCGAAAAGGCGCGTGAGTTCATCAGGGCCAATCACCGCGCGGTCATGCTCACCTGGCATGCCGACGGGCGTCCGCAGATGTCCCCCGTGCTGGTGGGCTGCGATGCGGAGGGTCACCTGGTGATCAGCAGCCGCGAGACCGCGGTCAAGACACGCAATCTGCGGCGGAACCCGCAGGTCTTCCTCACCGTGATGACCGACGCGTTCTTCGGCCCCTGGATCCAGGTCGAGGGCGCCGCCGAGGTCATCTCGCTCCCCGAGGCGATGGACCACCTCATCGCCTACTACCGGGGCATCAGCGGAGAGCACCCCGACTGGGACGACTACCGGGCCGCGATGGAGCGCGAGCGGCGCGTCATCATCCGGGTCACGCCGCTCCGGGCCGGCCCCGACCACCACGGGTGACACACGGGAGGCGCCCCGGCGGCGGACGGGGGAGCCCCGCGCGCCGGAACGTCCCCACGCCCGCCGTTCCGCACGGCCGGAGCCCTGATCCGGGCGCGCGCGTGACGCGCCGTCTGCCCTCACGCGCGCCCGCGCGCCGGACGCGGGCGCCGTGGCGCGCTGCAGGCGCGCACCTGGTGTTCGGGCACTCCTTCGCGCCGGCGCCCGCGCTTCCTCAGGACCCCGGCCGGATGCGCCGCTCACGCGCTCCCCGAGCCGCCGGTGCCCGCCGGCCGTACGGCCCGGGCCGGAACCGGCCCGCTCCCGGGCGCGCGGGAGGTCTCGTGCACCGGGGCTCGCGGTGCGGTACGGCCGGCTGCGGTGCGGCCGTCGGAGAGCGGTGCGGTGCGGCCGTCAGGAGAGCCGTTCCAGGATCATCGCCATGCCCTGGCCGCCGCCCACGCACATCGTCTCCAGGCCGATGGTCTTGTCGTGGAAGCGGAGGCTGTTGATCAACGTGGTGGTGATGCGGGCGCCCGTCATGCCGAACGGGTGGCCCACCGCGATGGCGCCGCCGTTCACGTTGAGCTTGTCGATGTCGATGCCGAGCTCGCGGTAGCAGGGGATCACCTGGGCGGCGAACGCCTCGTTGATCTCGACCAGGTCGACGTCGTCGATGGACATCCCCGCGCGCTTCAGCGCCTGCCGGGTCGCGTCGATCGGGCCCAGGCCCATGATCTCCGGAGAGAGCGCGGAGACGCCCGTGGACACGATCCGGGCGAGCGGGGTGATGCCCAGCTCGGCGGCCTTGGTGTCGCTCATGACGATCACGGCGGCCGCTCCGTCGTTCAGCGGGCAGCAGTTGCCGGCCGTGACCGTGCCGTTGGGGCGGAACGCCGGCTTGAGCTGGGAGACGACCTCATAGGTCGTGCCCGGCCGCGGGCCGTCGTCCTTGCTCACCACCGTGCCGTCGGGCAGGGTCACCGGGGTGATGTCCATCTCCCAGAAGCCGTTTGCCAGGGCCTTCTCCGCGAGGTTCTGCGACCGCACCCCGAACTCGTCCTGCTCCCGGCGCGAGATGCCCTTGAGCGCCGCCACGTTCTCCGCGGTCTGCCCCATCGCGATGTAGATGTCCGGCAGCTCGCCGTCCTCCCGCGGGTCGTGCCAGCCGTCCACCTCGCCCTGGGCGGCCCGGGCGGTCCGGGCCTCGGCCTCGGCGAAGAGGGGGTTCTTCGTGTCGGGGAGGGAGTCGGAGTTGCCCTTGACGTAGCGGGAGACCATCTCCACCCCGGCCGAGATGAACACGTCGCCCTCGCCGGCCTTGATGGCGTGGAACGCCATCCGGGTGGTCTGCAGCGACGACGCGCAGTACCGGGTCACCGTGGTGCCCGGCACGTTGTCGAGGCCGAGCAGGACCGCGACCACCCGGGCCATGTTGTAGCCCTGCTCACCCCCGGGCAGGCCGCACCCGAGCATCAGGTCGTCGATGTCGTTCGGGTCGAGCTGCGGCACCTTTGCGAGCGCGGCGCGGATGATCTGGACCGTGAGGTCGTCGGGACGCATGTCCTTGAGCGACCCCTTGAAGGCGCGGCCGATCGGCGACCGCGCCGTGGCCACGATGACAGCCTCGGGCATGAACCTCTCCCTGCGTGCTCCCGGCCACCGGTGGCGGCCTGTTCATGCCTGAGGCTACCCATCGGTAAGGGACGGGCCGCGCTCAGGGACGAGAAGGATAGAACTTTGTACTGGTGCACAGCCTCCCGGCCCCTGCCGCGCGGCCGGACCGGTCAGCTGTACATCCCCGGGGCGGTCGGGGTGCCGTCCTTGATCGCGTGCAGCGCGCCCTTCTCGTCCCGCCAGAGCCGCCAGCCGCCAAAGCTCCCCGTGAACCAGGACGGCGGCGGGTTGGAGGAGCTGATCTTCTTGCCGGTGGCGAGGTCGAACTCGCACAGCGCCGCGATCGAGTAGAACCCCGGGGTGATCCCCTTCAGCGGGAGCGGCTCCGGGTCGGTGACGCAGAACGACCAGCCGGTCGCGCCCTTGACCGGGGTCGGCTCGCCGGTGGCGAGGTCGAAGACCGAGCCGGGCGCGTTCCGCTTGAGGAAGCCGAGCTTGTCCATGGTCGGCGGGAACGCGAGCCACCACCCGGTCCCCGGTATCTGCCCGGGGGTGATCTGCCCGAGCACCCGCCCGGTCTGCGCGTCGAGCCGGGCGAACCCGCCGTACTGCCCCTGCTCGTCCACCGGGCGGACCACCGGGGCGAACGCCGGGTTGCCGCTCGGGTAGACGCGGACCACCGACGGCCGGATCCAGTCCACCACGCCGTCGGCGAGCCGGACCGCGAACAGGCCGAAGGCCGAGGTCCGCCCGGTCCGCGGGTTCGTGTGCGGCGCCACATAGCCGACCAGCCGGTCCCCGGTCGCGCCGAACGCCCACCCGCCCGACAGGTCGACGCCCGGGCCGAGGGCCTGCTCGATCGGAAGCCGCCACTCGGTCGCGCCGTCCGTCAGCCGGCGCGACTCGAGCACGGGGTGGGAGGCGAGGCGGAGCACCACGACCCGGGACCCGTTCGACCACTCGACCTCGGCGATCCCGGGCAGGCGCCACCGCTGCTGCCCCGTCTTGGCGTCCAGCACCACCATCCGCGCCGAGGAGAGCGCGGTGTTCTCCGAGAGGCAGACGTACGGCCCGCAGCGCTGGGGCCCGAAGGTCGAGTGGACCGGCCGGGTCCACAGCTGCTTGCCGGTTCGCGCCTCCCGGGCCACCAGCGTGGCCTTCTGCCCCCGCCGCTGGGGCGGGTCGAGGGCGACCACCACGGCCTGGTTCGCGCCGGTCTCGACGATCGCCGGCGCCTGCACGCCCATGCCGGGCAGCCGCCCCACCATCGTCGCGGGCTGCGCCCACAGCCGTCTGCCGCTGGTGAGGTCGAGCACGACCGTCTCCAGCGTGCCGTCCGGCTTCATCGAGGTGGTCGCCGCGACGCCCGCCCCGGCGACGGTGCGGCTGACGACGTTCACCTGGGTGTTCACCCAGGAGAGCCTGCTGTCTTCGGATGAGGTTCCGTCGCTGCTGGAGCAGCCTGCCAGGGTCCCGCCCGCGAGCAGGGCGGTTAACGCGAGCTTCAGAGCGGGTCTCCGATGCGGCCAGGTCATGTCGCTCCTACGGGGGGTGATGGCCTGGCCGCGGAGAGTAACCGTGCTCAGGTGCTCGGCATGGGCCCGCTCCGCCGGCGCAGCAGTGACGCCCACCGTCCCTGTGGGCCGCTCTCCCGGCCGGCGACGCGGGTCGCGGTGACCTCGCTGCCGGACTCCTCCACGGCCATGGCCGCCAAGAGGTATTCGGATCCTTCGACGCGCCCGGGTTCCGGCTCAGGCCACAACCCCAACGCGGCGCATACAGACGGTAGCACTGCGTACGCGGCTTGTAGGTAGCCTTGCGCAGATGGATGGAAACGATCTGGTCCGAACATCTCCGCCGGGTTCGCCTCGAACTCCGGCCCGAGGATGTCGGCGAAGGCGACGGTCCGGCCGCCGGCCTCGATGACCGCGACCGTCTGGGCCGCCGCCAGGTGCCGTGACCAGCGCCGGGTGATCCACCGGAGGGGCTGGGCGATCGGCCGGACCGTGCCGAGGTCGGGACAGGTCCCGACGACCACCTCGGCCCCGGCCTCGCGCAACCGGCGCACCGCCCGCTGCAGGTGCCGTACGGCTTGCGCGGGCGGGGTGGCGTTGGTCACGTCGTTGGCGCCGATGAAGATGCATGCGATGTCGGGGTCGGCCTCGAGCGCCCGGTCCACCTGGCCTTCGAGGTCGGCGGAGCGGGCACCGGACCGGCCGAGCACCCTCAGCTGTACCGGCCGCTCCGCCACGGCGGCGAGGCCGCGCGCGATGATCACGGCGGGCGTGTCGTCGGGGCGCTTCATGCCGAGCCCGATCGATGTGGAGTCGCCGAGGAACGCCATCCTGATCGGCTCACCGGAGAACCCGAACTCCTCTCCGTAGACACCGTCGGACGGCGGTCCCTCGGCGCCGTGGGGACGGCCGACGATCTTGCGCGCTAGTTGCGCCTCTGCCATGAGCAGGCCGTACGTGAGAGCGCCGAGTGCGGTCAGGCCGCCTCCACCGAGGGCGGCCGCGGTGACGATGCGGCGGGCAGCTCGCGCCGCGCTCGATGTCCGAATCACCCGCATGTCCCCCAGGTCACGATACGGTTTGAAAAAGAAACTAGCCGAGCCGTCGTCACCATTCCGACTGCTCGGGCGCGGTCTGTCAGGCAAGCCCTCGGAAAACGAAGGTGGTCATCCGGTGCGCGTTCATGACTCGCTGATCGAGCTGGTCGGCAACACCCCGCTCGTCCGGCTGCGCAGGGTGGCGGCGGGTCTGTCCGCCCAGGTGCTCGCGAAGGTGGAGTACTTCAACCCGGGCGGGTCCGTGAAGGACAGGATCGCGGTCCGGATGATCGAGGCGGCGGAGCGCAGCGGTGCGCTCAAGCCCGGTGGCACCATCGTCGAGCCCACCTCGGGCAACACCGGCGTCGGGCTCGCCATCGCCGCCCAGGAGAAAGGGTACCGGTGCGTGTTCGTGTGCCCGGACAAGGTCGCGCAGGACAAGATCGCCGTGCTGCGCGCCTACGGGGCCGAGGTGGTGGTCTGCCCGACCGCGGTCCCGCCGGACCACCCGGACTCGTACTACTCGGTCTCCGATCGGCTCGCCCGGGAGATCCCCGGCGCGTGGAAGCCGGACCAGTACTCCAACCCGGACAACCCGGCCAGCCACTACCACTCGACCGGGCCGGAGATCTGGGAGCAGACCGAGGGCAAGGTGACCCACTTCGTCGCCGGCATCGGCACCGGCGGGACGATCAGCGGCACCGGCCGGTACCTCAAGGAGGTCTCCGGCGGCCGGGTGAAGGTGATCGGCGCCGACCCCGAGGGGTCGGTGTACTCGGGCGGCACCGGGCGCCCGTACCTCGTCGAGGGCGTGGGCGAGGACATCTGGCCGGCCACCTACGACACCACGATCTGCGACGAGGTCATCGCGGTCTCCGACAAGGACTCGTTCCTGATGACCCGCCGGCTCGCCCGGGAGGAGGGGCTGCTCGTGGGCGGCTCGTCCGGGCTCGCGGTCGCCGCCGCCCTCCGGGTGGCCGCCAAGGCCGGCCCGGACGACGTGATCGTCGTGCTGCTCCCGGACGGCGGCCGCGGCTACCTGTCGAAGATCTTCAACGACGAGTGGATGGCCGACTACGGGTTCCTCACCACGCCCAGCGAGGAGGGGCTCGTCCGGGACGTGCTCGCCGGCAAGCCGGGCGACCTGCCGCAGTTCGTCCACGTCCACCCGCACGAGACGGTCGGCACGGCCATCTCGATCATGCGGGAGTTCAGCGTCTCCCAGCTCCCGGTGATGAAGGAGGAGCCGCCGGTGATGGCGGCCGAGGTGGTCGGCTCCATCATCGAGCGCGACCTGCTCGAGGGCCTGTACCGGGGGAAGGTGCGCGCCGAGGACCGGGTCGACCTGCACATGTCCCCGCCGCTCCCGATGATCGGCGCGGGCGAGCCGGTCTCCCGCGCGGTGGCCGCGCTGGAGAAGGCGGACGCCGCCGTGGTCCTCGACGACGGCAAGCCGGCCGGGCTGCTCACCCGGCAGGACCTGCTCGCCTTCCTCGCCAACCACTGACCCGCGAACGGATACCCTCGTCGACATGAACCACGGTTTCGAGACCCTCGCGATCCACGCCGGTCAGGAGCCGGACCCGCACACGGGCGCGGTCGTCCCGCCCATCTACGCGGTCTCCACCTACAAGCAGGACGGCGTGGGCGGGCTGCGGTCCGGGTACGAGTACAGCCGCTCGGCCAACCCCACCAGGACGGCCCTGGAGGAGGCCCTCGCCGCGGTGGAGGGCGGCGTGCGCGGCCTGGCGTTCGCGTCCGGCCTGGCCGCCGAGGACACGCTGATCCGCACCGTCTGCCGCCCCGGGGACCACGTGCTCATCCCGGACGACGCGTACGGCGGCACCTACCGGCTGTTCGCGAAGGTGCTCGAGCGGTGGGGCCTCGCCTACGAGCCGGTGCCGATGGGCGACCTCGACGCGGTGCGCGCGGCCGTGCGGGACACCACCAAGGTGATCTGGGTGGAGACGCCCACCAACCCGCTGCTCACGGTCGCGGACATCGCCGCGCTCGCGGGCATCGCGCACGAGGCCGGCGCGCTGCTCGTGGTGGACAACACGTTCGCCTCGCCGTACCTGCAGCAGCCGCTCGCGCTCGGCGCGGACGTGGTGGTGCACTCGACCACCAAGTACATCGGCGGCCACTCCGACGTGGTCGGCGGCGCGCTGATCGTCCGCTCGACCGAGCTGGGGGAGCGGCTCGCCTACCACCAGAACGCGATGGGCGCGGTCGCCGGACCGTTCGACGCGTGGCTCGTGCTGCGCGGGCTCAAGACGCTCGCGGTCCGGATGGAGCGGCACTGCGACAACGCCGAGCGCGTCGTGGAGATGCTGCGCGCGCACCCGCGGGTGACCCAGGTGCTCTACCCCGGGCTGCCCGGCCACCCCGGCCACGAGGTGGCGGCGAAGCAGATGCGGCGGTTCGGCGGGATGGTGTCGTTCCGGGTCGCCGGCGGCGAGGAGGAGGCGGTCGAGATCTGCGGCCGGACCCGCCTGTTCACCCTCGGCGAGTCGCTCGGCGGGGTGGAGTCCCTGATCGAGCACCCGGGCCGGATGACCCACGCCTCGGCCGCCGGGTCGCCCCTCGAGGTCCCGTCCGACCTCATCCGGCTGTCGGTCGGCATCGAGACCATCGACGACCTGCTCGCCGACCTCGCCCAGGCGCTCGGCTGATCAGTACACCACCATCAGCACCAGCACGACGAGCCAGATCAGGGCGGTGATGCCGGAGAGCGCGGCGATCCGCCCGGTCTGCACCTTGGCGTCGTCCGCGGTGGACTCAGAGGAGAGCGCCCGGATCGCCGCGCGCTGATCGCGCTCGATGATCACGAGCAGGACGGCGGCGACCACGAACAGGGTCATCGAGATCGACAGGTACGGCAGGCCGAGGTCGGACCGGCCGAGCAGCGCCCCGAAGAGGAACACGCCGATGGAGAGCAGCCCGAAGCGGCGGGTCGAGCGGTTCAGGTAGCGGAGGACCTCGACGTTGCGGGCCCGGATGTATCGGGGCGTGATGCTCGTCACCGCGGTGAGGGGCCCCAGGGCGAAGATCGCGATGCCGATGTGCAGCACGAGGAGCAGCGTGTCGATGAAGGACATGGCGTGAGCGTATTCGGCGGCCACCCCGATCCCCAACGGCCGCGCGGAGATCGCTCCGGATGCCTCGCCCGCCGGCCCACCGCCCGCGCCCGGTGCGCCGGGCCGTCGCGGCTCCGTCCGTAGGGTGCCGCGCCCTCCCCGGCCGGCCCGGCGCGGGCCGGCCGATGGGTCACCGCCGCGCCTTGGCCCGGAGGAAGTCGCGCACCACGTACTCGCCGAGCCGGTCCGGGCTGGGGGAGAACACCCGCCCGCCGTTGCGCCGGGCGATCTCCTCGACGAACGCCTTGAGCCGCTCGTCCGCGGCGAGCATGAACACGTTGATCGTCGCCCGCCGCCGGGTCATCTTGTCCACCTCGGCGAGGGTGAGCGCGATCGTCTCCTGGGACGGCGGCCACTCGAACCGCGGCACCCCGTTCGGCATGAGGTGCGCGGTCGGCTCCCCGTCGGTGATCACCATGACCACCGGCTCGAAGTCCGGGTGCCGGTCCAGGTGGCGCCCGGCGAGGAGCAGGGCGTGGTGGAGGTTGGTGCCCTGGACCATGTCCCAGTCGAGCGAGGCGAGCTCGTCCGGCCGCAGCACCCGCGCGTAGTTCGAGAACCCGATGATCTGCACCGCGTCCTGCGGGAACCTGGTCGACACCAGGGACTGCAGCGCGAGCGCGGTCTGCTTCGCCGCCGCCCAGGTGCCGCGCAGCGCCATCGAGTACGACAGGTCGATCAGGAGGCAGACCGCGGCCGCGGCGTGCCGCTCGGTCTCCACCACCTCGAAGTCGTCGACGGAGAGGGTCACCGGGGGCCGGCCGCCGCGCCGTACCGCGTTCACCACGGTCCGGACCACGTCGATCGGCTGCTCGTCGCCGAACCGCCACGGCCGGCTCGTGCCGGTGGGCTCGCCCGCGTACCCGGCGTCCCGCTGGTCGTGCTCGCCCCGGCCGCCGGTCTCGAGCGAGGAGAAGATCCGGCGCAGCGCGCTCTCCCCGAGCCGGCGCACCGCCTTGGGGGTGAGCTCGAGCCTGCCCCGGGTGCGCCGCAGGTAGCCCTGGGCCTCCAGCTCCCGCTCGATCCGCCGGAGCGCCTCCAGGTCGTCCACGGCCGAGCGCCCGAGCGCGCGCCGGACCATCTCCTCGTCGATGTCGTCGAGCCGGGCGCCGGGATAGTCCTGGCGCAGCGCGCTCTCCAGCGCGTTGAGGTCGGCGAGCTCCTCGAGCGCGGTGACCGCGTCGCCCATGGACATCGGGGCCTCCCCGGAGACCTCCTCCTGCCCGGTCCAGGCGAGGTCGGGGCGCCGGGCGTAGAGGGTGTCGCTGAGCCGGCGCATCTCCTCGGCGAGCCCGGCCTGTTCGAGTGTCTGCTCGATGAGCGCGTTGAGCTCCCACCGCTGCTCCGGGGTGAGCGAGGCGAGCAGCCGCTGGGTGGCCGCGGCGCGGCGGGCGAGCTGGTCGACCAGCTCCTCCAGGTTCCGGGGCCGCTCGGGGAAGATGTCCCCGTACTTCCGCATGAACGCGTCGAACTCGTCCTGGGTGTGCTCGCCCCGCGCGTCCCGCTCGAGCATGTCGTTGAGGTCGGAGACCATCCGCCGGACCCGCTCGAGCATCGCGGGATCCGGGTCGGCGAGCGCGTCGCGCAGGCCGCGGAACCGGCTGTCGAGCACCTCGGCGCGGAGCAGGGCGCGCAGCTCCTCGAAGGTGCGGCGGGCGGCGTCCGAGCGCCAGTCGTAGCCGGCGAGCTCGCGGATGGCTCGGGCGGTGTCCGGGGGGAGCCCGTCGAGGAGCTCCCGGCGGAACGCGGCGTCCGCCGCCTGGGCGGGGTCGGCGGCCATCCGGTCCAGCTCGGCGCGCTCCTGGCCGATGGCCTTGTCGAGCAGGGCCCGGGCCCGCTCCAGCGTCCCGTCGAGCCGGGTGCGCTGCTTGAGCTCGCGTTTGCGCCGCAGCACCTCGCGGAGCAGGTCGTCCAGGCCGCGGCGGCCGCCCGGGCCGGGGAGGCCGCGCCGGAGCAGGTCGCGCAGCGCGTCCATGGGGCTGGCGCCGGCGAGGATCGCGTCGCCCATCTCGTCGAGCGCGGCGCGCACGTCGTACGGCGGGGCGAGCGGGTCGGGCCCGTCGCGGTACTTCCCGTAGACGTACCTGGTCACGTCCGGTAGACCACCCCTCCGGGGACCTCGTCCTTGGACAGCCGGCGCGTCAGGTAGAGCCCTTCGAGGGCGAACTCGAGGGCCGCGGCGGCGTGGCCGGGCGACTCACCGCCGTCGCCCATGCCGAGCCGCGTCATGAGCTCCGACAGGCCCTGCACCTTCCCGATGCCGCGGAGCAGCTCGGCCGCGGGCACCAGCTCACCCGACTCGACCCGGATCCCCTCGGAGAACCGCTCGACGATCGGGGTGAGATCGGCCCCGCCCAGGTGGGCGCGGAACGTCTCGGCCGTGGCCCGGCGGAGCAGGTGGGCGAGCACCTCGGTCTCCCGCCCCTCCTCGCTCATCTCGAACTCCACCTTCCCCCGCAGGGTGTGCACCACACCGGGCAGATCGCAGATCCGGGTGACCGGCGGGTGCTCCCCGGTGATCGCCGAGCGGCGTACCGCGGAGGCGGCGGCCGCCTCGGCGGCCGCGATGGCGAACCGGGCGGAGACCCCCGAGCGGCTGTCGACCGCGGTCGACTCGCGGACCAGCCGGGTGAACCGGGCGATCACCTCGACCAGGTGGCTCGGGAGCTCCGCGCCGAGGGACTCCAGATCGGCCTCCTGGCGGATCAGGGTGAGCTCGTCCTCGATGGTGAGCGGGTAGTGGGTCCGGATCTCCGCGCCGAACCGGTCCTTCAGCGGGGTGATGATCCGGCCCCGGTTGGTGTAGTCCTCGGGGTTGGCGCTCGCCACGAGGAGGATGTCGAGCGGCAGCCGCAGGTTGTAGCCGCGGATCTGGATGTCGCGCTCCTCCAGCACGTTGAGGAGCGCCACCTGGATCCGCTCGGCGAGGTCGGGCAGCTCGTTGACCGAGAAGACGCCGCGGTTGGTGCGCGGCAGCAGCCCGTAGTGGACGGTCTCCGGGTCGCCGAGGGTGCGGCCTTCGGCGATCTTGATCGGGTCGACGTCGCCGATGAGGTCGCCCACCGAGGTGTCCGGCGTGGCGAGCTTCTCGCCGTACCGCTCGTCCCGGTGCCGCCAGGCGACCGGCAGGTCGTCGCCGAGCTCGGCGGCGAGCCGCCGGCACCGGACGCAGACCGGCGCGTACGGGTGGTCGTTGATCTCGCAGCCCTCGATCACCGGGGTCCACTCGTCGAGCAGGCCGGCGATCGTGCGGATGAGCCGGGTCTTGCCCTGACCGCGCTCCCCGAGGAGCACCACGTCGTGGCCGGCGATCAGGGCGCGCTCCAAGAGCGGCAGCACCGTGTCGTCGAAGCCGACGATGCCGGGGAAGCGGGGCTCGCCGCACCTGAGCCGCTCGAGGAGGTTCTCCCGGATCTCGGCCTTGACCGTCCGGTAACGGTGCCCGCTCTCGCGTAGCTCTCGCAGGGTCCTGGGCGCAGGCGTGGGCGATTTGTGCACGCTGTCGAGCCTACGTTGGCAGCACCGGGCCGGACATCCCCGATTTCCGCATCAAAATCCCGTGACTCGGCAATCCGATGGCCGTCCGCATGGATTGACCCGCCCGTAGTGGGGAGGAATCGCAAGGACGACCCACCCAGCCGGTGACACGAGGAGGCGAGACGATGGCGGTGTTGACCTGCCGCTTCGCCGACGGTCTCGCCGTGGGCGGCGACCTGGAGGAGGCGGCGGAGACCGCCGTGCGGCGGGCCCTGGCCGGGCTCTCCGGACCTCCGGACCTGCTCTGCTTCTTCATCTGCGGCCAGGATCCCGACGAGGTCGGCCGGGCCGGGCTGCGGGTGATGGACATGGCGCCCACCGCCGAGGTCATCGGGTGCAGCGCCACGGGCGTGATCGGAGGCGACCGGGGGATCGAGCTCCGGCCGGCGGTGAGCGCCCTCGCCGCGTGCTTCGGCGAGGCGGCCGTGACCACGTTCGCGCTGGAGACGTTCCGCACCGAGGACCGCTTCGTGGTGGTCGGCCTGCCCGAGCGGGGACCGGCCGACCGGGCGATGATCCTCTTCACCGATCCGTACAGCTTCCCGGTGGACGCGTTCGTCGAGCGGTCCGGCGAGGTGATCGGCGGCCTGCCGATCGTCGGCGGCCTGGCGAACGGGTGGCAGGGGCCCGGGTCGGTCCGGCTCTTCGCCGGTGGCGAGGTGTACACCGAGGGCGCGGTCGGCGCGGTGATCAGCGGGCCGGTGAACGTCACCGCCATGGTCAGCCAGGGCTGCCGCCCGATCGGGCCGTCCATGGTGGTCACCCGGGCGCAGGAGAACCTGCTGCTCGAGCTGGCCGGGGAGCCGGCCCTCGCCCGGCTGGAGGACATCGTGAGCGCCCTCGACGAGGAGGACCGCGAACTGGTCGCCGCCGGCTTACAGATCGGCGTGGTGATGGACGAGTACGCCGAGCGCCAGGAGCGGGGGGACTTCCTCATCCGCGGGGTGATCGGCATCGACCCGGAGCGGGAGTCGGTGGCCATCGGCGACATGCTCGAGATCGGCCGCACCGTCCGCTTCCAGGTGCGGGACGCCGAGACCGCCGACGAGGACCTCCGCGCGATCCTCGACGAGCACAAGCCGATGATCGGCCGGGCAGAGGGGGCGCTGCTGATCTGCTGCAACGGCCGCGGGTCCGCCATGTTCGGCACCGCCGACCACGATCCGGTCGCGGTGCGCGAGGCGCTCGGGCCGATCGGGGTGGCCGGGTTCTTCGCCGCCGGCGAGGTCGGGCCGGTGGCCGGGCACAACCACGTGCACGGCTGCTCCGCCGCGCTCCTGGTCTTCTCCTCGGAGGGCGGGCTCGCCCAGCTGTCGTGACCGGCCGCCATGAGTGACGTCCGCAGGCCGATCCCGCGAGCCACCGGAGTGGCGCAAACTTTGCGGCCGGTGGGCCCGGTGGTGTCCGCGCCGCACCCGGAGGGCTGTGATGATGGGCGCATGGCTGCCCCATATGTGACGTACGACGATGTGGTCGCCGCACGCGCGCTGCTGGAGAACGTGGCCGTGCGGACGCCACTGGTCCACTCCCGTGTCCTCTCCGAGGCGGTCGGCGGGCCGGTCCACCTCAAGTGCGAGAGCCTGCAGCGCTCCGGGTCCTTCAAGATCCGCGGCGCGTACGTCCGGATCCGCAAGCTCACCGACGAGGAGCGCGCCCGGGGCGTGGTGGCGGCGAGCGCGGGCAACCACGCCCAGGGGGTCGCGCTCGGCGCCACGCTGGTCGGCACGAAGGCGATGGTGTTCATGCCGGAGGGCGCCCCGCTGCCGAAGGTCGAGGCCACCCGGGCGTACGGCGCCGAGGTGGTCTTCGCCGGGACCACGGTCGACGACGCGCTGGCCGCGGCGAAGGAGCACGCGGAGCGGACCGGAGCGGTGCTCATCCACCCGTTCGACCACCCCGACGTGGTGGCCGGGCAGGGGACGATCGGCCTGGAGATCGTGGAACAGCTCCCCGACGTGGCCACGATCGTGGTGCCGGTCGGCGGCGGCGGGCTCGCGGCCGGGATCGCGCTCGCCGCGCGGGCGCTCCGCCCGGACATCAAGATCGTCGGTGTGCAGGCCGAGCAGGCCGCCGCCTACCCGGCGTCGCTCGCCGTGGGCCACCCGGTGAAGGTCGATCCCGCGCCGACCATGGCGGACGGGATCGCGGTCGGCCTTCCGGGCGAGCTGCCGTTCGCGCTGGTGAACTCCCTGGTGGACAGCGTGGTCACGGTCTCGGAGGAGTCGCTGTCCCGGGCGCTCCTGCTCTGCCTCGAGCGGTCCAAGCTGCTCGTCGAGCCCGCCGGGGCCGCCGCGGTGGCCGCGATCCTCGACCACCCGCACGCGTTCGAGCCGCCGGTCGTCGCCGTGCTCTCCGGGGGCAACATCGACCCGCTGCTCCTGGCCAAGGTGCTCCGGCACGGCCTCGCCGCCGCCGGGCGGTACCTGTCCTTCCGGGTCCGCCTCGCCGATCGGCCCGGGGCGCTCGCCGGGCTCCTCACCCGGATCGCCGAGCTCGGCGCGAACGTGCTCGACGTGGTCCACGAGCGGATCGGCGCCCGGCTCCACCTCGACCAGACCGACGTGCTGCTCCAGGTGGAGACGCGGGGCCCGGACCACTGTGACGAGGTGCTCGCCGCCCTGCGCCGCGACGGCCACACCGTGCTCTTCTCCTGAACCTCCGTTGGGCTCTTCTCCTCGCGGGCTCCTGAGCCTCCGTACGGCTCCCGGGTGAGTCTCCGTACGGCTCCCGAGCGGGACGGCGGGCGTCAGGCGGGCATAAGGCCGATGGCCTCCTTGGCGGCGCGGACCTTGGCGGCGGCGAGGTCGCGGGCGCGCTCCGCGCCGGCGCGCAGGATCTCCCGGACGTGCTCCGGGTGGCGGGCCAGGTCGTGGTAGCGCCGCTGGACGGGGGCGACGGTGGCCACCACCGCGTCGGCCACGGCCTGCTTGAGCTCGCGGTAGCCGCCGAAGCCCGTGGCGAGCTCGTGCGGGCCGGTGCCGGTGCAGGCGGAGAGGATGGCGAGCAGGTTCGACACGCCGGGCTTGGCGTCCGGGTCGTAGGCGACCGTGGTGCCGGGGTCGGTGACCGCGCGCATCACCTTGCGGCGCAGCACGTCGGGCGGGTCGAGGAGGCGGAGCACGCCCGCGGGGCTCGGGGCCGACTTGCTCATCTTGCCGGTGGGGGAGGCCAGGTCCATGATCCGCGCGGCCACGGGCGGGTTGACCGCGGTGGGGACGGTGAACACCGGGGCGTAGCGGGAGTTGAACCGCTGGGCGAGGTCGCGGGCGAGCTCCACGTGCTGGCGCTGATCCTCGCCGACCGGGACCTCGTCGGTGTCGTACAGCAGGATGTCGGCGGCCATCAGGACCGGGTACGTCAGCAGCGAGAGGCGGACGCGCTCCTGGCGGCGGGACTTCTCCTTGAACTGGATCATCCGGCTCGCCTCGCCGTACCCGGTGACGCATTCCAGCAGGTAGTGGAGCTCGGTGTGCTCGGGCACGTGCGACTGGACGACCAGGAGGCAGGCGGTGGGGTCCACGCCGGCCGCGAGCAGGAGCGTGGCGAACTCCAGGGTGCGCCGGCGCACCAGGGCCGGGTCGTGCTCCAGGGTCAGGGCGTGCAGGTCGGTGATGAACACCACCGTGCCGGCGTCGGCCTGCCGGGCGACGATCGGGGCGATCGCCCCGAAGTAGTTGCCGATGTGCAGGTCGCCCGACGGGGTGAAGCCGGTGAGGCGCCGTGGCATCGGTATCGCTCCCTTCCGGATGGGAGCCGCCCGGCCGGGCCGCCGAGGACGCCGTGCACACAGCGAGGCCGCCCGTCTCGGGCGGCCCGATCGATCAGGTGAACGCGGATGACCCGTGCCGCCCCGTCAGGGGCGCCACCAGCCGAGAAGCACAGCGATCATCCGCATACGGGTACGGTACCACCGCCCCACCCGGTTCATTCGGGGCGCGGCCGGTCCCGGGCGCCGGCCGTACCGGCCGGGAACGCGCCGGCGGAGCGCCCGGCGACCCGCCTCAGGGGACCTGGGCCGGGCGGCCCGGCTGGTAGAGCCAGGCGTCGAACAGCTCCTGGAGCCGCTTGCCCGAGATCTCCTCGGCGAGCCGGATGAACTGCTCGGTGGTGACGTTGCCGTGCCGGTTGGCGCCGGTCCACTCCCGGATCAGCCGGAAGAACTTCTCGTCGCCGATGGTCCGGCGCAGGACGTGCAGGGTCATCGCCCCGCGCTTGTAGACCGAGGCGTGGAACAGGTTGTTCGGCCGCGCCACCGCGGGCGGATGGCGCCATATCTGGTCGGAGGCCTGCGTGTAGTACTGGCGGAAGATCTGGTCGGTGGTGGCCTCGCCGCGGTGCTCCGACCAGAGCCACTCCGCGTACGTGGCGAACCCCTCGTTCAGCCACAGGTCGCGCCACCGGGCGATGGTGACGCTGTTGCCGAACCACTGGTGGGCGAGCTCGTGGGCGATGGTCCCGGTCCGGGGGACGAAGCCGCCGTAGACGGGCTTGGTCTGCACCTCCAGCGCGTACCCGGCGGTGAAGTTGTCGATCACCCCGCCGGTGGAGGAGAACGGGTACGGCCCGAACACGGTGGTCCAGTGGTCGGTGAGCCGCTTGGTCTCCTCGTAGAGGTAGCCGAGCGAGCCGCGGAAGGCCGGGTCGACCGCGGTGTAGATCGGGATTCCCTTGCCGGTGGTCCCGGTGCGGACCTCGAACTTCCCGGTCATCATCGTGGCGAGGTAGGTCGCCATCGGGTGGCGTTCGCGCCAGACGAAGGTCTTCTTCCCGTCCCCCGCCTTCCGCTCGGCGACGAGCTCCCCGTTCGCGATCGCGGTCACGCCGTCCGGCACGGTGATCTCGAAGGTGAAGGTGGCCTTGTCGGCCGGGTGGTCGTTCGACGGGAACCATGTCTTGGCCCCGTTCGGCTCGTTGGTCACGAACGACCCGTCCGTGGTGGCGATGAACCCGTAGACGCCGAGCGAGGCGTCCTCCCGGATCGGCTGGGGCTCGCCGCCGTAGTCGACCTGGACCGTGAACCTCGCGCCCTTGGCGATCCGCGCGGCGGGCTGGATCACCAGCTCGTCGCCCTCGCGCCGGAACCCGGCCGGGGTGCCGTCGACGGTCACCCGGTCCACGCGGAGCCCGCGCAGGTCGAGGTTGAAGGCGTCCAGATCCTGTACGGCCTTCGCCTTGACGATGGCGCTGCCCGCCAGCCGCCTGGTCGCGGGGTCGTAGGAGAGCTTCAGGGTGTAGTGCCGGACGTCGTACCCGCCGTTGCCGTCGAACGGGAAGTCGGGGTCCCCGATCCCCGGGGCGCCCACCGTGGGCGGCTTGCCCGCCGGGGTGACGGCCGTGCCCGGGGTGGCGACCGCCTTGGCGGACGGAGCGGCCGTGGCCACCGCCCCTGGGGACGCCGTGGTCGCCGCCCCCTGGGAGGCGGCGCACGCGACGGCCGCCCCGAGCGATGCCAGGCAGAGCGTCACGCGGAGTGATCTGCGGTGGCGGATTGCAGCGCACATACTTCGAGGCACCTTAACGCGTGACCGGAGCCATCGCTCCGGTATCCACCACCAGAGTCCGCGCGGCGTCGCCGTGGCGGTCCGGTTCGCGGCGGTCGATGTGGATCGGGAAGGCGGGCGCGCTCGCGGCGGGGGCGTGCCCGGGGCGTGGCCCGGGCCGGGCGCCGGGCCACGCGTTCCGGGTGAGCGGGCCGGTGCGGGACACGACGGCGAGCGCGCCGATGATCCCCGGGAACGGGCGGCGCCATCGGCCGGCGAGCGGCAGGGCGGCCGGCCCGGAGGGCGGCGGGGACCACGGGGTGTGCGGCTCACCGGGGACGGTGCCCGGAGGCGGCGGTGCTTCCATGGGTGGATTGGTCACCCCGCCGCCTTCCGGGCAAAGCAGAGCGAAGGCAGAGAAGCCGTAAACGCTCGGCCGACGCGGGTGGAGGAGGGGGCGTCAGAGGTTGCCGCGGCGGGCCTGCTCCCGCTCGATCGCCTCGAAGAGCGCCTTGAAGTTGCCCTTGCCGAAGCCGAGGGAGCCGTGCCGCTCGATCAGCTCGAAGAAGAACGTCGGCCGGTCGCCCACGGGCTTGGTGAAGATCTGGAGCAGGTAGCCGTCCTCGTCCCGGTCGACCAGGATCCGGCGCTTCTTGAGCTCCTCGATCGGCACCCTGACCTCGCCGATCCGGGCGCGCAGCTCGGGGTCGTCGTAGTAGGCGTCGGGCGTGTCGAGGAACTCCACGCCGGCCTGCCTCATGTGGTCGATCGCGGCGATGATGTCGTTGGTGAGCAGCGCGACGTGCTGCACGCCGGGGCCGCCGTAGAACTCGAGGAACTCCTCGATCTGCGACTTGCGCTTGCCGGTCGCCGGCTCGTTGAGCGGGAACTTCACCTTCCGGGTGCCGTCGGCGACGACCTTGGACATCAGGGCCGAGTACTCGGTCGCGATGTCGTCGCCGATGAACTCCGCCATCTTGGTGAAGCCCATGATCCGCTCGTAGAACTCGACCCACTCGTCCATGCGCTCGACGTTGCCCACGCAGTGGTCGATCGCCTGGAAGAGCCGGCCGTTCTTGACGTTGGGCGGCGGCACGATCGGGTCGGCGGCGACGTACCCGGGCAGGTAGGGGCCGTGGTACCCGGAGCGCTCCACCAGGGTGTGCCGGGTCTCGCCGTAGGTGGCGATGGCGGCGAGCACGACCTTGCCGTGCTCGTCCTCGACGACGTGCGGCTCCACGAGGCCCTTGGCGCCCTTGGAGACCGCGTGCCGGTAGGCGGCCGCGGCGTCCGGCACCTCGAGGGCGAGGTCGATGACGCCGTCGCCGTGCTCGGCCACGTGCCGGGCGAGGGGGGTGCCGGCCCGTACGGCGCCGCGCAGCTCGAAGCGCGCGGATCCGGACTCAAGGACGTAGGAGACCTCGTCCCGGCAGCCGGTCTCCGGGCCGCGGTAGGCGACGAGGCGCATGCCGAAGGCGGTGGCGTAGAAGTGCGCGGCGAGCTTCGCGTTGCCGACGGCGAAGACCACCGCATCCATGCCGTGAAGAGGGAAGACGTCGGTCATGCGTCAACTGTCGAGTCGGTTGGCCAAATTGTGCAAGACTGAACTTTTTTACTAGACAATTTGCACAGGGAATTCGCGGATCATGGAGACAAAAGTGTCATGATTGACCAGCTCGACGCGAAAATCATCGCTCTGCTGACCGCCGAGCCCCGGATCGGCGTGCTCGAATGCTCCCGCCGGCTCGGCGTGGCGCGCGGCACCGTGCAGGCGCGGCTCGACCGGCTCGCGCAGCGCGGGGTCATCACCGGGTACGGCCCCGACATCCACCCGGCCGCGCTCGGCTACGGGGTGACCGCGTTCGTGACCCTGCACATCCGGCAGGCCGGCGGGCACGCGCCCGTGGCCCAGCAGCTCGCCGCCATCCCCGAGGTGCTCGAGGTGCACACCATCACCGGCCCGGCCGACATGCTCTGCCGGGTGGTGGCCCGCAGCAACGCCGACCTGCAGCGGGTGATCGACCGCATCGTCGACGTCCAGGGGATCGAGCGGACCTCGTCGGTGATCGCCCTCGACACGCCGGTGCCGTACCGCACCCTGCCGCTCGTCCGGGCCGCGGCGAAATGAGCGTCCTGAGGCTCGGGTACCGTTATCCATCGTTTACCGTTAATCAGTCCGCCCAGGTCACATAGGGGGAAGCGAATCTTCGGGGGTATCGGGTGGATAACGGTTCCCATCGCGACGCCGCTGCGGAGGCGCGGCCGGCCGGCGAGCCGGTCCGGCGACGCAGGCGAGTGCTCCGGACCCTCCTCCTCACCGCCGGAGTGGGGATCTGCGCCTTCATCGTGTGCTTCGGCGTCCTCTGGGCGCTCACTCCGATCCCCGGGACCACCCAGGAGCTCGCCACCGCGCAGGGTTCGGTCATCTACTACCGGGACGGCAAGACGGTCCTCGCCCGCCAGGGGGTGAACCGGAAGATCGTGCCGCTCTCCCGGGTGCCGCACGTGGTCCGCAACGCCGTCATCGCCGCGGAGAACCGGACGTTCTACCAGGATCAGGGGATCTCTCTCAGCGGCATGGCCCGCTCGGTGTGGTCCACGCTCACCGGCCGCCAGCTCCAGGGCGGCTCGACGATCACCCAGCAGATGGTGCGCAACTACTACAGCGGGCTGAGCCAGGAACGATCCATCTCGCGCAAGCTCAAGGAGATCATGATCGCGCTGAAGGTGGATCGCTCCAAGTCCAAGGACTGGATCCTCGAGCAGTACCTCAACACGATCTACTACGGCCGGGGCGCCTACGGCATCCAGGCCGCGTCCGAGGCGTACTTCGCCAAGGACGTCAAGGACCTCACCCCCGCCGAGGCCGCCTACCTCGCCGCGGTGATCCAGCAGCCCAGCCGGTTCGCCAACCCCACCGGCACCGACCTGGAGGCCGCCAAGGCCCGGTGGCGCG
The DNA here is from genome assembly GCF_000092645.1 of Thermobispora bispora DSM 43833. Classification (NCBI taxonomy): domain Bacteria; kingdom Bacillati; phylum Actinomycetota; class Actinomycetes; order Streptosporangiales; family Streptosporangiaceae; genus Thermobispora; species Thermobispora bispora. The sequence goes on along the minus strand of NC_014165.1, from coordinate 3,645,694 downwards.
CGGTGGTGAACGGGATGGTGGAGATCGGCGCGCTCACCCGGGAGGAGGCCGACCGGCTGACCTTCCCCACCCTGGCGAAGCGCAAGCCCTCCCTGTCGCTCGGCGGCCAGGACGGCTACATGCTCGCCCTGGTGCGGTCCGAGCTCAACCGGCACGGCTACACCGACGAGGACATCGACCGGGGCAACCTCAAGATCATCACGACGTTCGACAAGCGGCTGATGCGGCTGGCGCGCGAGGCCGTGGAGGAGGTGCTGCCGGAGAACACCCCCAAGAAGGTCCGCACCGGCCTCGCCGCGGTCGACCCCGCGACCGGGGAGGTCGTCGCCTTCTACGGCGGCAGGTACGAGAGCTACCAGTACGACAACGCGTTCTCGGCGAAGGTCCAGGCCGGCTCCACGTTCAAGCCGTACGCGCTCGCCGCCGCCCTGGAGGAGGGGTACGGCCTGGCCACCTGGGTGAACGGCAACTCCCCCCTCCGGATCGGCTCCGACCGGATCCCCAACGCCGGCGGCAAGTCCTACGGAATGATCAACCTCATCGAGGCGACCCGGCTCTCGGTCAACACCGCCTTCGTCGAGCTGGGGCGGATGGTCGGGCTGGACAAGGTGGCCGCGGTCGCCGAGGCGGTCGGCATCCCGGCCGAGCAGCTCGCCGCGCAGCGGCCGTACCCCACGTTCCCGCTCGGCACCGCCTCGGTGAGCGCGGTCCAGCAGGCGGCCGGTTACGCCACCTTCGCCGCCGAGGGCGTCTACCACGCCCCGCACGTGGTCCGCTCGGTGGTCGACGCGAACGGGGTGACCAGGACGTTCTCCTCGCCGGGGCGGCAGGTCCTCCGCAAGGAGACCGCGGCGGACGTCACCTACGCCCTCGAGCAGGTGATCAACAGCGGTACCGGGACCGCGGCCCGTATCGGCCGCCCGGCCGCGGGCAAGACCGGCACCACCGACGAGTCGGCCGCGGTGTGGTTCGCCGGGTACGTCCCGCAGCTGTCGGTCGCGGTCAACATGTTCCGCGACGACAACAAGCCGGTGGAGATCCCCGGGTACGGCGAGCTGTACGGCGGCACGCTCCCCGCGCAGATCTGGCGGCACTTCATGAGCGCCGCCCTGGAGGGCGAGCCGGTCAAGGAGTTCCCGCCGCCGGTCACCTGGAACGGCCACTGGGGCTCCTACGCCACCACCGGCCCGCGGGAGCCGGAGGCGACCGAGGAGCCCACGGACGCGGCCCCCACGCCGGGCGCCGAGGACCGCGCCCGGGACGCCGGCGCGGACCGGTCCGAGCCGCGCGGTGAGACCGGTGGGGACGGCGCCGGTGACGAAGGCGACCGCCCCGGCGGCGAGCAGCCCGCCGAACGGCCCGGCGACGGCCGTCCCGGCGAGGGCCGGCCGGACGACGGATCGGGGGACCGCGGCCCCGGGGGCCGGGACGGCGGCGGCTTCGACCGCGGGGACGGCTGGCCCGGCCTGGACGACATGGAGCCGGTCCCGGGGTGGTAGGCGGGCCCACCACGCTCGGCGAACGGTTCGCCACCGCGGCCGGCGGGCTCCCGGCCGCCCGCGCACGGCCGGAGACCGGCGGCCCGCTCAGCGGGCGAGCTGCGCGCGCAGCTCGCGCGGGTCGGTCACCGGCGCCAGGCAGGTGAAGCCGCGGCACACGTACGCGGCCGGCCGGCCGTCGATCATGCCGCGCCCCTCGAGCAGCGGGACGTCCGCGGCGTCCCCCGTGCCGAGCGCGATGACCATGCCGGGGGAGCCGGACATCAGGGCCGCGCGGTGGAGCGCCTGGGTGCGCGGGTCGTCCCGCGGCCCGACGATCGCCACCTCGGCCGGGCCGTGCAGCGCCGCCTCGGCCACGGCGAGGCCCCAGCCGGCGAACCGGGCGAACCGTCCGGCGAGCCGGGTGACCACGCCGAGCGCGCCCTCCGCCGCCTCCCGATGCCGCCGCGAGCCGGTGAGCGCGGCGTAGGAGAGCAGCGCACCCGCGGCCGCGAACCGGCCCGCGGGGGTGGCCTCGTCGACCGGGCTCCGGGGACGCTGGAAGAGCCGATCCCCGTCGTCCGGGGCGTCGTAGAACCCGCCCGACCCGTCGGGGAACCGGGTGAGCACGGTCTCCAGCAGGTCGCCGGCCCGGCGGAACCACCGGGTCTCGCCGGTCACGCCGTAGAGGGCGAGGAACCCCTCGGCCACGTTCGCGTAGTCCTCGAGCATGCCGGCCGCGGTGCTCGGCCGGCCGTCCCGCGAGGCGCGCAGCAGCCGGACCGGGTCCCCGCCGGCCACGTGGACCTCGTCGAGCAGCGCGGCCGCGCCCTGCGCGGCCTCGATCAGGTCGGGCCGGCGGAACAGGGCACCGGCCTCGGCCAGGGCCGCGATGGCGAGCCCGTTCCACGAGGCGACCACCTTGTCGTCCCGCTCCGGGCGCGGGCGCCGCTCCCGCGCCCGCCACAGCTCGGTGCGGACCCGCTGGAACCGCTCGTCGTCGTCCGGATCGGCGGGGAGCCGGAGCACGGAGGTGCCGCTCTCGGTCACCCCGAACACCCCGGCCGCCCAGCGGCCGTCCTCCTCGCCGAGGACCTCCCGGAGCCGGGCCGGGGTCCAGATGTAGAACAGGCCCTCACCGTGCCTACCGTCCGGGCCGGCGCTGTCGGCGTCGAGGGCGGAGGCGAAGCCTCCCTCGGGGGTGCGCATCTCCCGGAGCAGCCATCCGGCGGTCTCCAGCGCCACCCGGCGGGCGAGGGGCGCCCCGGTCGCCCGCCACCAGTGGGCGTACACCCGCAGCAGCAGGGCGTTGTCGTACAGCATCTTCTCGAAGTGCGGCACGACCCACGCCTCGTCCACGCTGTAGCGGGCGAACCCGCCGCCGAGCTGGTCGTAGATGCCGCCGCGCGCCATCGCCTCCAGCGTCCGCTCCGCCATGGCGAGGGCCTCGGGCGAGCCGCGCCGGAGCAGGAACTCCAGCACCATGGACGGCGGGAACTTGGGCGCGCCGCCGAACCCGCCGTGCCGCTCGTCGAAGCTCCCGGCGAGGGTGCGCACCGCCTGGTCCAGGGTCTCCTCGTCCGGCAGCGGCCCGGACGGCGGCTCGGCCCGCTCGCGGAGCGCCTGCGCCAGCCGCGCCCCCTGCTGCAGCAGGGCCGGCCGGTCCTCGCGCCACAGCCGCGCGATGGCGCGCAGCAGCCGCTGGAACTGGTCCCTGGGGAAGTAGGTCCCGGCGTAGAACGGGTGGCCCTCGGGCGTGGCGAAGACGGTGAGCGGCCAGCCGCCCTGGCCGGTCATCGCCTGGAGGGCCTCCATGTAGACCGCGTCGACGTCCGGCCGTTCCTCGCGGTCGACCTTGACGTTGACGAAGTGCTCGTTCATGAGCCGGGCGGTGGCCTCGTCCTCGAAGGACTCACGGGCCATCACATGGCACCACGGAAGCGGATAACCAGTGGCAGGACGAGTACCCGATGGAGATGAGCACGGGCACGTCCCGCCTGGCCGCTTCGCGCATCGCCTCCTCTCCCCACGGCCACCAATCCACCGGATTGGACGCGTGCTGCTGAAGGTAGGGCGACATCTGCCCACCGAGCCGGTTCATACCACCCAGACTCTCACACGGCGGGGCGGAATGGCCCGGCCCGTGTCACACCGTGGGACGGAAATGGCCCGGGCCCGTCCCGATCCGGCCCGGCTGGCACGGCGGGCCGTACGCGACCTGGAGCCCCGGCGGGAGACGCGCGCCCGGGCGGACGAGACGCGGTGCGGGGCGAATGGCCGGGCGGACGAGACGCCGGGCGCATGACCGGACGGATGCGGCCGGAGCGCCGGACCTCGGCGTGCCCGCTCCCTTCGCCTTCCGCGTCCGGTGAAACCGCCGGGCACCGGATGAAGGCGGCGTGAAGCCGCGCCGAAGCCGGCGGCGCCCAGACTCGGGGCCGAGCCGGGAAACACCCGGTGCGAGAGAGGAGGCGCGTCATGACGGACCCCAGCGCCGTCCGGGCGGACGGCCTGGTGAAGAAGTTCGGGGACTTCCGCGCCGTGGACGGCGTCGACCTGCACGTACGGCAGGGCGAGATCTTCGGCGTGCTCGGCCCGAACGGGGCGGGCAAGACCACGATGCTGCGCATGCTCGCCACCCTGCTCCCGATCGACGGCGGCCGCGCGGAGATCTTCGGCGTGGACGTGCGGCGGGAGCCCCACCGCGTGCGGCAGCTGCTCGGCGTCACCGGCCAGTACGCCTCGGTCGACGAGGACCTGACCGCCCGGGAGAACCTCCGGCTGTTCGCCCGGCTCCAGGGCCTGCCCGGCGCCCGGGCGCGGGCGATCGCCGACGAGCTGCTCGAGCGCTTCGGCCTGGCGGAGGCGGCCGACCGGATGGTGGCCAAGTTCAGCGGCGGCATGCGCCGCCGCCTGGACCTCGCGGCGAGCCTCATCACCCGCCCGCCCCTGATCTTCCTGGACGAGCCCACGACCGGGCTCGACCCGAGGACCCGGGGCCAGATGTGGGACGTCATCCGCGAGCTGGTCTCCGGCGGCGCCACGATCCTCCTCACCACCCAGTACCTGGACGAGGCGGACCAGCTCGCCGACCGCGTGGCCGTGATCGACCGCGGCCGGAAGATCGCGGAAGGCACCCCGGACGAGCTGAAGACCCAGGTCGGCGACTCGACCCTGCAGCTCACGCTCGCCGACGACGCCGACCTCGCCACGGCCGCGGGCGTCGTCCGCCGGCTGCTCGGCGAGGACCCGGTCCTCACCCCGGAGTCGGGGCGCGTGAACGTCCCCCTGCCCGACCCCGACCGGGCCGCGGACATCCTGATCGGCCTGCGCGAGGCGGGCGTCGGCATCTCCTCGATGAGCGTCGCCAAGCCGACGCTGGACCAGGTCTTCCTGGTGCTGACCGGCCACGGAACCGATGACGAAGCCCGCACGGAGGAGGCGGCCTGATGACCATCTCGATCGACGTCACCCGGGACGCGCCGCGCATCGACCCGCGTGCCGTGCTCGCCCGCACCACGCCCCACCCCACGGCCCGGGAGACCGTGGCGCAGACCATGGCGATGGCGTGGCGGGCCCTGGTGAAGATGCGCCGCAAGCCCGAGCAGTTCTTCGACGTGCTCATCCAGCCGCTGCTGTTCACCGCGATGTTCGCGTTCATCTTCGGCGGCGCGATCTCCGGCAGCGTGGAGAACTACCTCCCGGTGCTGATCCCCGGCATCCTCGCGCAGACGGCCCTGACCGTCTGCATGGCGACCGGCGTGCAGCTCAGGGAGGACATGGACAAGGGGGTCTTCGACCGGTTCAAGTCCCTGCCGATCGCCCGGTTCGCCCCGCTCGCCGGCCCCATGATCGCCGACCTGCTCCGGTACGGCATCGCCTCCGTGCTCACCCTGCTCACCGGCCTGGCCATCGGGTACCGGCCCGGCGGTGGCGTGGCCGGCTGCGTCGCCGGCATCGCGCTCACCGTGGTCTCCGGCTGGTCGCTGGCGTGGATCTTCTCCTGGCTCGGCACGCTGGCGCGCTCGGCCCAGGCCGTGCAGGGCTACTCCATGATGATCATGTTCCCGCTCACGTTCCTGTCGAACGCCTTCGTCCCCGCCGAGACGCTGCCCGATTGGCTGGAGGCGTTCGTCCGGGTCAACCCGGTCTCGCACGTGGTCTCCGCGGTGCGGGCGCTGTTCAATGAGGGCGCGGTGACCGCCGACGTGGGCTGGGCGCTGGCCGGCTGCGCGGTCGTGATCGCGGTGTTCGCCCCGCTCGCGGTCCGCTCGTACGCCCGCAAGATGTAGGCCGGGGTGGCGCGGCGCCGGACCGGGTGGCGTCACGCCACCCGCGCCACCACGGCGCGGACCTCGGCCAGCAGGCCGGGACCGCGCCGGTCGCCGTACTCCGCCTCGATCCGGGCGAGCAGGCCGGGGGCGACCCGCTCGGCGTGGGCGGTGAGCACCGGCCAGTGCAGGACCGGGGTGATCCGGTTGTACGCGAACCGGTCGGCGAGGACGAGCAGCCGCACCGCGTCCTCGGCCGGCAGCGCCCCTTTGAGCAGGCCCCAGATGCCGAGCGCGGCGAGCACCATCCCGGTCACCGGGAAGTCCAGGAACGTGCGGTCCACGGCGAACAGGTCCGCGACCTTCGCCCGCAGCGACTCGAACAGGTCCGCCCCGTCGTCGCCCTCGCCGTACTGGGCGAACGCCGCGACCGCGACGGCCTCGCCGTACATGGCCCACGGCGCGAACGCGTCGGGGGCGCCGGGGGCGTGCCTGCTCCGGAGCGCCTCGGCGATCTCGCGGTGCCGCCGGAGGCCCTCCGCGATGTCGCCGTCGGCGAGGGCGAGCTGCGCCCGGCAGATCCCGGCCGAGAGGCCGAACCCGTCCTCCGCGCCGGGTTCGGTGAGCTCCGCGATGATCCGCGCGGCCTCGTCCCGGTTCCCCTCGGCGAGCGCCGCCATCGCCACGGTGGCCCGGAGCTGGACGGCGTCGTCCACCGCCCCGAGCCGCTCGAGCACCGGGAGCGCCGCGGCGGCGTGCCGGGAGACGGCGGCGCGGTCCCCGAACTGCGCGTGGAGCTGGGCGAGCAGGGTGTGCAGCATGGCCCGCTGCCAAGGACCGTCCTCCTCCCCGGTGAGCTCGAGCGCGGCCTGGGCCGTCTCGATCGCGCCGGCCGGGTCCCCGGAGTTCTCCAGGCCGTGGCTCATCAGGTGCAGGGCGATCTGGCGGACGAACGGGTCCGGGTCGCCGGCGAGTGCGGCGAAGCCGCTGTCGGGATCCGACATCAGGGCGAGCACCACGGTCGTCATGGCCCGGACGTTGGGGTTCTCCGAGTCGGCGCCCAGCCCGGACAGCATCGACGCCAGGGCGCGGGCGTGGTCCGGGGAGAAGAAGACCGCGTGGAACAGGGCGACGGCGAGGGTCACCCGGGTCCGGTCGAGGAGCCGGGGCGGCGGCGTCCACCCGTCCAGCGCGGCGGAGACGGCGGCGGTGAGGGTGTGGCCGCGCAGGTAGTCCCCGCGGATGGCCCAGTAGCCGGCGAGCGTGGAGAACAGCACCACCACCGCCTCCGGGTCGGGCTCGTCGAGCGCCTCCCGCAGGATGTCGCTGAGGTTGGTCTCCTCCGCGCGCAGGCGGTCCACCGCGTCGGCCTGCTCCGGCGAGTGCAGCCGCGCACCGTGCCGGTCGGCGTAGGCGACGGCCCAGGCCCGCACGGCGGCCCGCGCCTCCGCGGTCTCGCCGGCCGCGTCGAGCCGCATGCGGCCGAACTCGCGCACGGTCTCCAGCATGCGATACCGGACGCCGTCGGCGGTCTCCACCACGGTCAGCAGGGACTGTGCCACGAGCTCCTCGACCGCGCCGAGGGCGTCACCGCCGAGCACCTGCTCCGCGGCCTCGAGGATGAAGCCGTCCGGGAAGGCCGCCAGGCGGCGCAGCGCGCGGCGCTCCCGCTCGCCGAGCAGGTTCCACGACCAGTCGATCACGGCGAGCAGGGTCTGGTGGCGGGCGTGGGCGCTCCGGTCGCCGCCGCGCAGCAGGGCGAACCGGTCGTCGAGCCGGCGGGCGATCTCCGCCGGCGACATCACCCGCACCTTGGCGGCGGCGAGCTCGATCGCGAGGGGCAGGCCGTCCAGGCGGCCCACGACGGCGCGCACGTCGTCCTCGTCGAGGCGCACCCCGGGCCGGGCCGCGGTCGCGCGGTCGCGGAACAGCGCGACGGCGTCGGCCATGCCGAGCTGGGGCAGCGGGTAGACGCGCTCGGCGGCGATCGCCAGCGGCGCGCGGCTCGTGGTGAGCACCCGCAGGTCCCGGGTGGTCGCGATCAGGTAGGCGACCAGGTCCGCGACCGCCTCCACCAGGTGCTCGCAGTTGTCGAGGACGAGCAGCGCCGGAGCGAGGTCGAGCTGCCGGGCGATCCGGGCGCGCACGTCGGCGAGCTGCCGCGGGCTGAGCCTCCGGCGCCCGGCCACCGAGTCGCGGACGCCGAGCGCCGACCCGATCTCGCCGAGCAGGTCCTCGGCCGCGGTCACGCCGACCAGCTCCACGAAGTGCACCACCGGCTGCGGGGCCTCGCGGGCGACGGCGTGGGCGAGCCGGGTCTTGCCGATCCCGCCCGGCCCGGTGATCGAGACGACCCGGGACGTGGCGAGCAGGGACCGCACCCGCCGCAGGTCGTCGTCCCGCCCGAGCAGCGGGGTGGGGTCGAACCGCACGCCGGAGCGCACCGGGCGGTCGAGCGCCAGCAGCTCGTGGTGGACCCGCCGCAGCTCCGGTCCGACGTCGGCGCCGACCCGGTCGCGCAGGCCGGAGCGGTAGCGCGCGAACCGGTCCAGCGCGGCGCCCACTCCGCGGACCGCCGCCTCGCTGCGGAGCAGGTCGGCGAGGAGCCCTTCGTCGTCCGGACGCGCCCGCACCGCCTCGTCGAGCTCGGCCAGCGCGGCGGCGTGGTCTCCGGTACGGCTCCGCGCCCGGGCGAGCACCACCCGTGCGGCCGCCAGGTCGTCCGCGGCGCGCCGGCGTAACTCGGCGAGCGGCCCCTCGCCCTCCGGGGGCAGCGCCCCGGCGCCGAGCGCGAGCGCCTCCTGGGCCACCGCGGCCGCCGCGGCGGGGTCCACGGCGAGCAGCGCCTCAGCGCGTCCCGCCAGGGCGTGCAGCCGGTCCGCGTCGATCCGGTCGGGCGGCACCCGGAGCCGGTACCCGCCGTCCTCGGTGGTGAGGGTCTGGGCTCCCACGATCGACCTCGCCCGGGAGACCAGCACCTGCAGTGCCTTCACCGGGTTCGCGGGCTCGTCGACTCCCCAGACCTCCGCGATCAGCCGTTCGGCGCTCACGGTACGGCCGGCGAGCACGAGGGCGGCGAGCAGCGCCTGCACCCGCGCACCGACCAGGGGCCGATCCTGCCACCGTGCGTCGCCGAGCAGGCGCAGGTCGATCGGCATGGCTCCAGTCTAGGTTCCGCCGCGCCACCGCCGGCCGCGCATGATCGGCGCGACGGACCGGGGAGCGGGGCCGGCTTCCCAAGGGGCTGGGGCGGCTCCGCGGACCGTGGCGGGCGAGCGCCGGTGATCGCGGGGACGGGGCGCCGGTGACCGCGAGTGCGGGTCCTGTGATCACGAGGGCGGGCGCCGGCGATCGCGGGGGCGAGTGCCTGTGGTCGTGAGCGCGGGCGCGGGCGATCGCGGGGGCGGGCACCTGTGGTCGTGAGCGCGGGCGTCGTGATCGTGTGGGCGGGCGACGGTGACCGCGACACAGCGCGCGAACCGAGCGTGGCGCACCGCTCCGGGGTAGGTTGCGTTTGTGGGACTGGACCTCGACTTCGCGGTGCGGCACTCGGGGCGCCCGCCGTGGGCGCTCACCCGGCGCGACGTGGCCCGCGCGCTGCTGGCCGTACCGTCGGCTCAGGCGCTCGTCGCCCTGCCCGACCTGCAGCGGGAGCTGACCGCCGCGGGCAACCCGCTCTCCACCGCGTTCTGGCGGTCGGCCAGGGAGATCCTCACCCGGATCGAGGCCGGGGTGGCGACGGTCGGGGAGGTGCAGCGCTGGCTGGAGGCGAGCGGCACCGAGCCGATCATGCTCACCCGGAGCTTCTTCCTGTGGCCGGCGGAGGACGAGCGCGGCCCGGTCGCCTCGGAGATGTACGCCCGCCTGGTGGCGTTCCTGGAGGAGCGGCTCGCCGCCGGGGAGATCGATCCGGACGCGCTCGTGGCCGGGGACCCGGAGGCGCGCCGGGCCTATGAGGAGCTCCAGGAGCGCTGGCTGAACACGCCGCTCCCGGACGGCCGGATTCCGAGCGAGGAGGTCAACGACGAGCAGGACCGGCAGTTCTACGCCGTCTGGGACGAAGAGGAGGAGTTCGCGCTGAGCGAGCTGCGGCGGCTCCTGGAGGACCTGCCCGAGCCGCCCTGCCCGGAGGAGGAGCTCCGCTCGGCCGCGGCCCGGCTCAGGGCCACGCTCGCCGCGCCGGGGTATCCGGGCACCGTGCTCCGCGCCTGCACCGGCTTCGGCGCCGACGGGATCCCGGAGAGCGATGAGGAGCTGTGGCTCACCGTCGCCGCCGGCCTGGTCGCCCCGGCCACCGGCCTCCCGGGCGAGGCGGACGCCGCCCGGTTCATCGACGGGGAGCTCAGCCGGGAGGACTCGATCCTCGCCTCGCTCTGCGCCATCCAGTACACCGACTGGCTCGCCGCGGTCGTCGCCCTGGTCCGCCGCGGTCCCGGGGTGCTCGCCTCACCGGAACGGCTCGCCCGGTTCATCGCGGACTCGGAGGACGGCTTCGCCGAGGCGGACGAGCCCGAGGACATCGAGGCGATCGAGAAGCTGTTCAGCGTGGTCACGCCGCTGTGGGCGCACCTGGGGATCGTGGACCGCTCGGAGGTGCTCACCCCGCTGGGCTGGTGGGGCCTGCCGAAGGCGCTCGAGCGCGCCTGGTCCCCCGGGTGAGCGGAGGCCGGGTCAGCGCACCAGGTCGGCGCAGTCGTCGGCCACCAGGTCCCGGTACTCCGGGTGGCGGCGGATGTACGCGGCGACGAAGGGACAGGTCGGGGCGACCTTCAGCCCGGCGGCTCGCGCGTCGTCGAGCGCGGCCCGGACCAGCCTGCTGCCCAGGCCCCGGCCCTCGAACCGCTCATCGACCTTCGTGTGCGGGAACTCGATGCGGCCCGGGCTCAGCCGGTAGGTGAGGAGCCCGGCGCGCTCACCCTCCACGAAGATCTCGTACCGCCGCGCCTGTTCGTTCCGTACGACCTCGCTCATCGGCCGGCGTCCCGTGACCGGTTCTTCGCGCCCTCCTCGCCGTCCTTGCGCGGTGCGCCTTCCGCGCCGTCCTGCTCCTGCGACCGCTGGATCCTGGTGATCTTCCGGCTCATCGACCTGTAGAGCAGGACGAGGGCCACCGCGAGCGCGAGGGTGATGAGAAAGGCGGTCAGCCCGCTGAGATACGCATCCACACCCTCAGCTTATGGGCAGGCCGGTGAGACCTCGGCGCGGATCCCGGCGAACAGGTCGTCCTCCGGCAGGATGGTGTCCACCAGCGAGCGCGCGAGGTGGTAGTCCTCGGTCGGCCACGCCTCCTTCTGGATCTCCAGGGGGCAGGCGAACCAGTAGCCGTCCGGGTCGATCTGGGTCGCGTGCGCGAGGAGGGCCTGGTCCCTGATCTCGAAGTAGTCGGCGCAGTGGACCCGGGTGGTCACCTCCCACTTCCGCGGGCGGTCCTCCCAGCGGGCGATCCAGTCGGCGTACGGCGAGCCGAGACCGCGCGCGGCCATGGCCGCGTGGAGCGCCTCGAAGCGCTCCTTGGTGAAGCTCATGTGGTAGTAGAGCTTGAGCGGCTGCCAGGGGTCGCCCGTGCCGGGGTAGCGCTCCGGGTCGCCGGCGGCCTCGAACGCCTCGACCGAGATCCGGTTGGTCATGATGTGGTCGGGGTGGGGGTACCCGCCGTCGTCGTCGTACGTCAGGATCACGTGCGGCCGGAACTCACGGACGGCGGCCACCAGCGGCCGGGCCGCGACCTCGAGCGGCTGGACCGCGAAGCACCCTTCGGGCAGCGGCTCGTCCTCGCTCTCGGGGAGCCCGGAGTCGACGAACCCGAGGAAGCGCTGCTGGACACCGAGGATCTGCCGCGCCTTCTCCATCTCCTGGCGGCGGATCTCCGGCAGGTTCGCCAGGACGTCCGGGTGGTCCATCTTCGGGTTGAGGATCGAACCGCGCTCACCGCCGGTGCACGTCACGACGAGGACCTCGACGCCCTCGGCGACGTAACGCGCCATGGTCGCGGCGCCCTTGCTCGACTCGTCGTCGGGGTGTGCGTGGACCGCCATAAGTCTCAACGGCTCGCTCACGGGACTCCTCAGGGTGTCTAGTAGCGTTGGGAGAAGGGTAGTTATTCAGGCCGTGCCGCGCGGATCAACGGCTCGTGGTCGCCGTTCGCGGCCTGAGAACGATCATCGAGGACCGGCAGATCCAGGAGACCCACGGATGTCCAGCGATCAGGCTAGCGCCCAGGGGAACGGACAACAGTTCCGCCCGATACTCGGCACTCCTGGCGAGTTTCCGAGCCGGCCGGCCGGCCGTGGGCGCATCCTGGGGTACCTCATCATCGGCCTCGTGGTCGCGATGCTGGTCGTCGGCTGGGGGACCGTCTTGCTGATCTCCCGGGGGAACCCGATCGTGGACGCCCAGGTGATCAGGATCAGCGCGCTCTCACCGGACTCGACGGAGATCACGATGTCGGTGAGCAAGCCCGCCGATCGAGCGGCCGTCTGCCGCGTGCAGGCGATCGATACCTATCGTATGGAAGTCGGCAGCCGTGAAGTCCGGATTCCCGCCGGGGATTCCAAGGTGACCGTGACCGAACGGCTGAGGACCACCGGGCAGGCCGTGGGGATACGGGTCACGAACTGTGATCTCGTATAGTGGAAGCTTTATACGGGGAAGCGCTCGAAGGCGTTGACACCGCCTTTCGACTGACCTACGGAAGCAAGGAGAGCCCGTGGCCGTCTCCCAGAACGACAAAGTCACCTGGCTGACGCAGGAGGCGTACGACCGCCTCAAGGCGGAGTACGAGTACCTTACGGGCCCGGCGCGTGCGGAGATCGCCAAGAAGATCGAAGCTGCCCGGGAAGAGGGTGATTTGCGGGAGAACGGCGGCTACCACGCCGCCAAGGACGAGCAGGGCAAGCTGGAGGCCCGGATCTACCGACTCCGGGAGATCCTGGAGAACGCCAAGGTCGGTCAGCCTCCGGCCGACGACGGCATCGTGGAGCCGGGCATGACCGTCACGGTGCGCTTCGACGGAGAAGACGAGGAGGTCACCTTCCTCCTGGCCTCCCGGGAAGAGAGCGGAGTCCCCATCGACGTCTATTCGCCCAACTCTCCCCTCGGCAAGGCCATCACCGGCAAGAAGGTCGGCGAGCGCGCCACCTTCACGCTGCCCAACGGCAAGCAGCGCTCCGTCGAGATCCTCGAGGCCGTGCCGTACGTCGGCAGCAAGTGACGAGCCGCTGAGACCGGCGAATCCCAAGAGCCCTTGAAAGGCCGGGAATCCCACGATTCGTTGCGGGTTCCCGGCCTTTGCGGCACTCTCGGACCTGATCTTCTGAGCCGGGTCAGGGAAGGGGTGTCGGGAGCCGTGCTCGACCACCGGGCGCCTGGCTCCGCTCCGTCGCGGAGCGGCCTCGCCCGGATCGCCGCCGAGATCCGCCAGGACCTCGCTTACCGCCCCAGGCCGTGGCGCCGCGACCCCGCGCGGCGGGCGGCGCACCTCCGCCGGACCGTGCAGGTCATCGCCGTGCTGCTCGGCTCCGTGGTCGTGGCCGACGTCGTGCTGCTCGCGGGCTGGCAAGGGCCGGACGGCCGGCGCGCGGCCGTGGGGGAGCGGCCGTGGGCGGCGCTGCAGCGCAACGCCGCGGGGAGCGGCGATGCGGCCGCGGAGCGCCGGGAGCCCGTGCCGGAGCGCACGGCCGGCGAGCCCGCCCGGCCGTCGGACCAGCCCACGGGCGGCTCGCCGGTCGCCCCCCTGCAGCGCCTGCACGCGCCGCACGTGCTCGTGGTCGCCGAGCGGCCCCTCGGCGCCGAGGTGGTGGCTGCGGTGCGCGGCACGCCCGGGGTGGCGGCGGCCGAGGTCGCCGACGCCGCCGAGATCCGGGTGGACGGCAAGCGGGTGCCGACCATGGGGGTGGACCCGTCCACCTTCCGGTCGTTCACCCCGGAGGTCACCGCGCGCTCGGACACGCTGTGGCAGAACATCGCCGACGGGGCCATGGCGGTCTCGTTCGACCTCGGCCGGGACGGCGGGGTGGCGCTCGGCTCGACGGTGGCCGCGGGCGGGCTGCGGCTGCGCGTCGGGGCGTACGCCACGGTCGGCATGGGGTCGATCGCCGCCATCGTGTCCCGGCGGACCGCCCGGGAGCTCGGCATGCCCGAGGGGAACGCCCTGGTGGTCAGCGCGCCCAAGACCGACAGCGCCCGGTTGCGCGCCCGGCTGCGGAAGATCCTCCCCAAGGGCACCCAGGTGGTGGTGATCAATCCGGTGGTGGTCCCGCCCAAGGGCCGGACCGCGTGGCCGGAGAGCGCCTTCCTGACGGCGCAGCAGGTCCAGACCGTCCTCCGGGCCGCGGCGAGCAAGCTCGGCAGCCCGTACGTCTGGGGCGCGGAGGGCCCGGACGGCTTCGACTGCTCCGGCCTGGTCCAGTGGGCGTACCGGCAGGCCGGGGTGCGCATGCCCCGGGTGGCCGCGCAGCAGTGGGCGACCGGGCCGCGGATCCCGCTCGCCGAGGCCCGCCCGGGGGACCTGCTGTTCTGGCGCAACGACCCGACCAACCCGGGCTACATCTCGCATGTGGCGATCTACTGGGGCAACGGGATGATGCTCCACGCCCCGCGCCGCGGCGACGTGGTGAAGATCAGCAAGATCTACCTGCGGAACTTCGCGGGCGCCGTCCGGGTCAGCCCGCAGGCCGCCGCGCGGGTGGGCTGAGCCTCCGCCGGCCCGGCGCACACCACGGACCCGCGCTCGCCGGCCTTCCCGGCGTGCCCATGGCCTGAGCCGCCGGGCCGTCCGCGGCCGCGCGAAACCCGGTGGAGAACCGCGGGAAACACGCCGGAAAGAAATCACCGCCGCGGGTGCGGGCCCCGCGATTTACCGCGCCGGCCAGTCTTTTGTTGCCCAGATCACGGCCCGGCGCGATCGGCGATCGGATTGCCGGCGGAGAGGCGTGATCGGCCCGGAAGGATCGCGCCCGCCGGCGAGCCGGAAGGCGAAGTGATGTTCACCACATCTTCCCGGGACCTTCGGCCCTACCGCTGAGCGGTGAACGATTTCCGATCCGATGATCGGCGTCCAGCCCGGTTTTCCGGCGGGAATTGCGGATCATCGGGTGCCGGGGCATTGCATACCGCTCTGACCTGCGAGATCTTCCGGGGAATGATCGATCATCCGTTACGGTGGAACGGGTGCGGTGCCGCGCAGGAATTCGCTCGAGGTCTAGACCAAATCATTTGGACTATACCAGTCGAGATCATCGAGGAAACCGGTGCCCCTCCTTTAAGGCCGCGAAAAGCGGGTAAGATCCGATTAGACTCCGGGGGCTTCTTACGTGCGCACGCGGGAAGCATGAGATCGAACCGGCGGTGAAAATTGCCGGTTCAACATCATGCGCTCTTGGTTGGTCTAGGCCAATTGGATCGGGTGGCTATTCATCATTGAAGATGATCTGGCCCAGCGAGATTTGAAGGAGCGGTCCCGTGTCTGTGCCAGTGGAGACTTCTGCGCCCACCACCCACACCGGCCTCGTCGAGTGGGTCAAGGAGATCGCCGAGCTCACCCAACCCGACCGGATCCATTGGTGTGACGGCTCCGAAGCGGAGTGGACGCGGCTGACCAACCTGCTCGTGGAGCAGGGCACCTTCAAACGCCTCGCCAAGCGGCCGAACAGCTTCTACGCCGCCTCGGATCCGAGCGACGTCGCACGCGTGGAGAGCCGCACCTTCATCTGCTCCGAGCGGCAGGAGGACGCCGGCCCCACCAACAACTGGATCGCGCCCGACGAGATGCGCCGCACCTTCGCCACCCTCTTCAAGGGCTGCATGCGCGGGCGGACCATGTACGTGATCCCCTTCTGCATGGGCCCGCTCGGCGGGAACATCTCCCAGCTCGGCGTCCAGCTCACCGACTCCGCGTACGTCGCGGTGTCGATGCGGATCATGACGCGGATGGGCGAGCGGGCGCTGCGCCTCATCGAGGAGCGGGGCGACTTCGTCAAGTGCGTCCACTCGGTCGGCATGCCGCTCGAGCCCGGCCAGGCCGACGTGCCGTGGCCGTGCAACGAGACCAAGTACATCAGCCACTTCCCGGAGACCAGGGAGATCTGGTCGTTCGGCTCGGGCTACGGCGGCAACGCGCTGCTCGGCAAGAAGTGCTACGCCCTGCGGATCGCGAGCGTGATGGCGCGCGACGAGGGCTGGCTCGCCGAGCACATGCTCATCCTCAAGATCACGCCGCCGGAGGGCGAGCCGCGGTACATCGCGGCGGCCTTCCCCTCCGCCTGCGGCAAGACCAACCTCGCGATGCTCCAGCCGACCATCCCCGGCTGGAAGGTGGAGACGATCGGCGACGACATCGCCTGGATGCGGTTCGGCCCGGACGGCCGGCTGTACGCGATCAACCCGGAGGCCGGCTTCTTCGGGGTGGCGCCGGGCACCGGCATGTCGACCAACGCCAACGCGATCAAGACGCTCTGGGGGAACTGCATCTTCACCAACGTCGCGCTCACCGACGACGGCGACGTCTGGTGGGAGGGCCTGACCGATGAGCCGCCCGCGCACCTGATCGACTGGCGGGGCCGGGACTGGACGCCGGACAGCCCCGAGCCGGCCGCCCACCCGAACGCGCGGTTCACCGTGCCGGCCTCGCAGTGCCCGACGATCGCGCCGGAGTGGGAGGACCCGAACGGCGTGCCGATCTCGGCCATCCTGTTCGGCGGCCGCCGGGCGACCACGGTGCCGCTCGTCACCGAGGCGTTCAGCTGGCAGCACGGCGTGTTCCTCGGCGCCAACGTGGCCTCGGAGAAGACCGCGGCCGCCGAGGGCAAGGTCGGTGAGCTCCGCCGGGACCCGTTCGCGATGCTGCCGTTCTGCGGCTACAACATGGGCGACTACTTCGCCCACTGGCTCAAGATCGGCAAGATGACCGATCCGGAGAAGCTGCCGCGGATCTACTACGTGAACTGGTTCCGCAAGGACGCCGACGGCAAGTTCCTCTGGCCGGGTTACGGCGAGAACAGCCGGGTGCTCAAGTGGATCGTCGAGCGGCTGAACGGCACGGCCGAGGCGGTGGCCACCCCGATCGGCAACCTGCCCAAGACGATCGACACCGAGGGGCTCGACCTGCCCGAGGAGCGGCTGAAGGCCCTGCTCACCGTGGACGTCGACGAGTGGCGCCGGGAGGCGGAGCTGATCCCGCCGTTCCTCGAGACCTTCGGCGACCACACGCCGTCCGAGCTCTGGGACGAGTACCACGCCCTGGTGAAGCGTCTCGGCTGAGCCCGGGGGTGAGCCGGCGGCGCCCGGCCGCGCCGCCCGTGCCCCCGGCCCACCGTCTCCGGGGACGCCCCACGCGATCCGCGGTGCCCTCCGGGGCGTCCCCGGTGCCCATATGCCGGTGCCGGGCCCGCCGATCCCGGTGGGCCCGGTGCGCCTCGGCACGCCGCATGGCATGCCATCAGGCCGGTGCCGGGAGGGTCGCCCGCCCTGTCCGCGCCCGCTGCCGCCGCCGGGGCGGGCACGCATCCTCGCCGCCGGGCGCCCGGCCTCACCGGTCGGGTGCTCACGGGTGCTGCCCATCCGCGCCGGGCGGGCACCCGCCCGCGGAGCGCCCGGCCGTACGCCGTCGCTCCCGCCGGCGGGACCTCCCCGGCGGGCTCGGCCGGTCCGCGCGCCCGCCACGCCCGAAACCGCGCCCGCCGGCACTCCGCTGACCAGGCATGTTCGCCCACGGCGGAATCACCGGGGGTTCGGCCCGCGCCCGCCCGCGGTACGGCGCCCGATGACAGGCCCCATCCCGCACAGAACAGGCCAAGGCACGCCGATTAAGTCGGATAATGCTCCTGTCGGCCGAACCCAGCCGGTCCGAATCAGAGGTCGTGCTCGAGGAAGAGGACCCGCATGAGCGTGCGCGATCTGATCTACAAGGTGTATGAGCGCAGGCTCGAGCGGAAGCTGGCCTCGGCGAAGATCCCCCGGCACGTCGGCGTGATCGTCGATGGCAACCGCCGGTGGGCGCGGGCCATGGGCCTGAGCGACGTGAGCCGGGGACACCAGAAGGGCGCCGACAAGATCTCCGAGCTCCTGGTCTGGTGCAAGGAGGTCGGCGTCGAGATCGTGACGCTCTGGCTGCTCTCCACCGACAACCTCGGCCGGCCCAAGTCCGAGCTCGAGTCCTTGCTGCGGGTCATCGAGAACCTCGTGATGGACCTGGTCGCGCAGGGCTGGCACCTCAACCCCATGGGAGCGCTCGATCTGCTCCCCGATCACACCGCTCGCGTGCTCAAGTACGCCAAAGAAGCCACATCCGACCGTCCTGGGCTGATTGTGAACGTTGCGGTTGGGTATGGAGGAAGGCGTGAGATCGCTGATGCGGTGCGCTCGCTCCTCCAGGAGCACGCGAGCAAGGGCGCGACCATCGAGGAGCTCGCCGAGATCCTCGATGTGGAGCACATCGCGAAGCATCTCTACACGCGCGGCCAGCCCGACCCGGACCTCGTCATCCGTACGTCGGGAGAGCAGCGGCTCTCCGGATTCCTGCTCTGGCAGAGCGCCCACTCCGAGTTCTACTTCTGCGAGGCCTACTGGCCTGACTTCCGCAAAGTGGACTTCCTCCGGGCACTCCGCTCGTACGCCGCGCGTCACCGTCGGTACGGCATCTGACACGGGCCGTAACGTCACTTCCCGGTCACGAAATGCCTCTTGGGCCTGGAGGTTTCGTTACGTACCGTGGGAGGGGAGCCGTCGCCGAGCCGTTCGGCGGCGCCCATCACCTCGGGAGAGGGCCCGTCCTTGCGCCATGACCATGCGGGGAGGGCCGGAAACCCTGCCCGCTCCGGCGGGGCACGGGTCCGGTCCGTTCACCACCAGCACAACGCAGGGTGCCCGCACCGGGCACCCGGGGGAGAACGCGTGGCAGTGTCCTCGAGCAACCCGACCCAGACCCGCACCTACGTTCTCGACACCTCCGTGCTGCTCGCCGACCCTGCGTCGATGAGCCGCTTCGCCGAGCACGAGGTCGTCATCCCGATCGTGGTCATCAACGAGCTGGAGGCCAAGCGCCACCACCCGGAGCTCGGCTACTTCGCGCGTGAGGCGCTCCGGTTCCTCGATGACCTCCGGGTGCGGCACGGGCGCCTGGATCAACCGGTGCCGATCGGAGAGGGGACCATCCGGGTCGAGCTCAACCACAGCGATCCGGCGGTCCTCCCGGCCGGACTCCGCTCGGGGGATAACGACAGCCGCATCCTCACGGTCGCGCAGAACCTCGCCGCGGAGGGCCGCGACGTGGTGCTGGTCTCGAAAGACCTGCCCATGCGGCTCAAGGCGGCGTCGCTCGGCCTCAACGCGGAGGAGTACCGCGCCGGGATGGTCATCGAGTCCGGCTGGACCGGCATGGCCGAGCTCCAGGTGACCGACGACGACCTGAGGATGCTCTTCGAGCACGGCACCATCGAGCTCGCCGAGGCACGCGACCTGCCGTGCCACACCGGGCTCCGGCTGCTGTCGACCCGCGGCTCCGCGCTGGGCCGCGTCACACCGGACAAGTCGGTGCGGCTGGTCCGCGGGGACCGGGAGGTCTTCGGCCTCCGCGGCAGGTCGGCCGAGCAGCGCATCGCGCTCGACCTGCTCATGGACCCCGAGATCGGCATCGTGTCGATCGGGGGCCGGGCCGGGACGGGCAAGTCCGCGCTCGCGCTCTGCGCCGGCCTGGAGGCCGTGCTCGAGCGCCGCCAGCACCGCAAGATCATCGTGTTCCGGCCGCTGTACGCGGTCGGCGGCCAGGAGCTCGGGTACCTGCCGGGCACGGAGAACGACAAGATGGGCCCGTGGGCCCAGGCGGTCTACGACACGCTCGGCGCGGTGACCAGCCCCGAGGTGATCGAGGAGGTGCTCGATCGCGGGATGCTCGAGGTCCTGCCGCTCACCCACATCCGGGGGCGCTCGCTCCACGACGCCTTCGTGATCGTGGACGAGGCGCAGTCGCTCGAGCGGGGCGTGCTGCTCACCGTGCTCTCCCGGATCGGGTCGAACTCCCGGGTCGTGCTCACCCACGACGTGGCGCAGCGCGACAACCTCCGGGTGGGCCGGCACGACGGCGTGGTCGCCGTGGTGGAGAAGCTCAAGGGGCATCCGCTCTTCGCGCACATCACGCTGACCAGGTCCGAGCGGTCGCCGATCGCCGCGCTCGTCACGGAGATGCTCCAGGACATCACGATCTGAGGCGTCAGGGCGGGAGCTGGTCGTTGCCCGTGGCCAGCTCCCAGTACTCCCGGCAGGTGTGGGTCTTCAGCGACCCGGTGCCCTTCGGCGTGACGTGGGCGATCTCCACGGCCCAGATCTCCGGGCTGAGCCGCGCCGTGCAGATGATCTGTGCCATGGCGAGCCTGGAGATCTTCCGGCCGCTCACGAAGAGCCGCATGCGCAGGCCGAGGGTGTTGTCGGGGTCGTTGCGGCCGCCCGCCTCGGCGCTGTAGCGGACGAGCTGGACCTGGGAGAGGGTGAGCCCGCTCAGCTCGGTCCCGATGCCCTTGTCCTTGCTGCCCTTGGCGTTGAACAGCGCCTGCATGACGTCGCTCACGTGCGGCGACCGCACGGCGGCCGTGGTCGGCCAGAGCTTCCCGTTCCGGACCAGGTAGATCCGGGCGAGGATGGTGGGGCCGCTGATCACCGGGGCCGGGCCGGCGTCGCTGATCGGGGACGGCTCCACTCCGCAGGCGGTGGCGGAGGCGAGCAGTGCCGCCGCGAGCAGGGTGCGGGCCTTCCGGCTCATCCACCGCCTCCTTCCGGCCAGCGCGGGATGTACACGCGGAAGAGCGTGCCGGGGTCGCACAGCTCCACCGTGATCGAGCCGCCGTGGAGCTCGGCGTTGGCCTTGGCGATGGCGAGGCCGAGCCCGCTGCCGTCGCTCCGGGCCCGGTCCGCGCCCGCCTTGTAGAACCGGTCGAAGACGTGGGGGAGGGCCTCCTTGGGGATGCCCGGCCCGTGGTCCCGGACCAGGACCTCGAGGCCGTCCTCGACGAGGCGCGCGGTGACGATCACCGGTGGGGCGCCGTGCCGGAGCGCGTTGCCGACGAGGTTGGCGATGATCACGTCGAACCGCCGCGCGTCGAGCAGGAAGGTGAGGCCGCTCGGCACGTTGAGCTTCACCTGGTCCGCCCACCCCCGCATCTCGAGGCAGTCGGTGAGCGTGTCGGCGACGTCGACCCGCTCCTGGCGGAGCACGGCGGCCCCCGAGTCGAAGCGGCTGATCTCGATCAGGTGGTCGACGAGCACCTGGAGCCGTTCGATCTCCCGGATGACGATCTGCACGGCCTCGCCGACGTCGTCGGGGAGCGACTTGGCCTCCTCGGAGAGCATGTCGGTCACCGCGGTCATCGCGGCGAGCGGGGTGCGCAGCTCGTGGGAGACGTCCGCGACGAACCGGCGGGACATGGACTCCAGCGAGCGCAGCTCGGAGACGGTGCGCTCCAGCGCGGCCGCGGTCTCGTTGAACGTGGCGGTGAGCTCGGCGAGCTCGTCGCGTCCCCGGATGGGGAGGCGGACGTGCAGCTCGCCGGCGCCCAGGGCCCGGGCCGCCGCGCCCAGCCGCCGCACCGGGAGGAGGACCTGCCGCGCCGAGAACAGGGCGACGCTGAGCGCGATGATCAGCGTGATGAGCCCGGCCTGCGCGAGGGAGGTGCGGAGCCGGGTGAGCACCTCTTCCTCGTTGCTGAGCGAGAGGAACACGTAGCCGGTGAGCCCGGTCGGTTTCGGCTGGCCGTTGTGGTTGACGCGGTGGATCTGGGCGGCGACCACCAGGTAGGGCTCATCCCGTACCCGGATGCGCTGGTAGACCAGGCGCTGGGCGGCCCGCCAGCGGAGCTGGTCGGGCACGTCGGCCAGGGTGACCCGGGCGTCGGGGCTCGCCCGCCACTGGTGGCCGTAGGTGATGATCACGTCGCGTCGCGGCCCGTCGAGCGCGGCGACGAGGTCCCGCAGGTCGCCGTCGGTGATGGTGGAGCCGCTCGCCCAGACCACGTCGGCGGTGCCGATCGGCAGGGTGATCGTCGAGAGCGTGTCGCGGACCTCGGCCACCGTGTGCTGCTCCACCCGGCCGAGCAGCTCCCGGCGGACGAGCTGGTAGCCGAGCCCGGCGACCATGACGGATGCGCTGATGGCCACCAGGGTGAAGGTGATCACCAGGCGTGCGCGGAGACTGGTGGGCAGCCAGGTCATGGAGGGCTGAACCGGTAGCCGAAGCCGCGGACGGTGTGGATGTACCTCGGCTCGGAGGGCACCGGCTCGATCTTCGCCCGGATCCGCTGGACGCAGGTGTCGACGAGCCGGGAGTCGCCCACGTGGCCGTGATCCCAGACGGTGCGGAGGAGGTAGCGGCGGTTGAGCACCTTGTCCCGGTGGCGGACGAGCTCCAGGAGCAGCCGCAGCTCGGTCGGGGTGAGGTGGACCTCCTTGCCCTTCAGGGTCACCTTGAGCGCCCCCCGGTCGATCACGAGGTCGCCGAAGGTGAGCCGGTCGGCCGGGACCGACTCCACGCGCCGGAGGATGGCGCGGATCCGGGCGTCGAGCACCCGCGGCTGCACGGGCTTCACCACGTAGTCGTCGGCGCCCGCCTCAAGCCCGACCACCACGTCGAGGTCGTCGCCGAGCGCGGTGAGCAGGATGACCGGAAGCGAGTCGATCTTGCGGATGCGACGGCAGACCTCGATCCCGTCGATGCCCGGGAGCATGACGTCCAGGATCACGATCTCGGGACGGCGGGTGCGCACGTGGTCGAGCGCCTCTTCACCCGTCGCGCACGACGTCACCGAGTGACCCTGCCGGGTGAGCGCGAGCTCCAGCCCGGTCCGGACCGAAGGGTCGTCTTCGACGAGAAGGATGCCTGCCACGTGGACAATTATGGGCGGATACCGTCAAACTCCCCAGTTAACGTAACTCAAGCGTAAACAGACGGTGGCCGCGCCGAGAGTCGGGGGTGCCGGGATTCCGGGACGTGCGGTAATGATCATTGAAACGAATCCATGTGACAAAAATCACATACAGTGAAAAACTGCAGTGACCAGTGCTAAAGCCGTGAAAACCTAATCCAGTCGCCCGATCAGGCTGCGAAGATCGTCAAGTTACGGCAAGCTCGTAGGCCGTGAGCTCAGGTCAGCAACTAAAGGAGCGCGCGCCCGCGTCCCGCGCCCACGCCCGGAGGTCGCGCGCCCGGTCCACCCCCCGCTGGCTGACTCCCAAGCGGATCGCGATCCTCGGCGTCAGCGTCGCCGTCCTGGCCGGCGGCACCGCGTACCTCGTGCACACGGCACGGGAGAACGCCAAGGCGCCCCACACGCCGCTCGACCCGTTGGCCATCGCCGCGGCCGCGGACCCGTACGCGCCCAACCCGGAGAGCGACGCGCTCAAGGCCCACGCCGTGCAGGCCTACCGCAAGCAGCGGCTCAAGGCCCTCCGCGAGAACCGCGAGGTCGAGCTCTCCCCGGTGAAGATCGTCAAGCAGGCCCCCGGCGGCGGAGGGTTCGCGCCGTACAACTTCCCGCCCGGCTCGACGCCCAACCCCGGCAGCAACAAGGCGATCGGCAAGCAGATGGCCGAGGCGCGCGGCTGGGGCGACCAGTGGGGCTGCCTGGAGCGGCTCTGGGACAAGGAGAGCGGCTGGAACGAGCGGGCGATGAACCGCTACAGCGGCGCCTACGGCATCCCCCAGGCCCTCCCCGGGCACAAGATGGCGAGCGCCGGATCGGACTGGCAGACCAACCCGGCGACCCAGATCAAGTGGGGTCTCAACTACATCGCCGCCCGGTACGGCACGCCGTGCGCCGCGTGGGCCCACTCGCAGGCCAAAGGCTGGTACTGAGCGGGGTCGAAACTCTGGTCAGATTTGCTTGACCTTTCGGCAAGCCTGATCGAGCCGCCGCCGCCCGCGTTGCACCCTGGGCCTCATGGGTGTGAAGGTCAGCGTGGTCGTACCGGTGTCGAACCCCGGCCTGACGAACGATGACTTCGGCGCGTGCCTGCGGTCGCTGCTCGATCAGTCGCTGCCGCCGGAGGAGTGTGAGCTCATCTTCGCGGACGACGGCTCCACGGACGGGACCCTGCGGCGGCTGGACGCGATCGCCGAGCTCCGGCCCAACGTCCGCGTCCTCCACCTCGACCACACCGGCTCGCCGGCCCGCGGCCGCAACGTCGGGCTCTCCGTGGCGCGGGGCGAGTACGTCTACCTGATGAACCAGTACGACCGCCTGGAGCCGAGCGCCCTGGAGCGGATGTACGGCATGGCCGTGGCGTCCGGAGCCGACATCCTCGTCGGCAGGCTCGCCGACCGGCGCCCCGGGGCCGTGCCGCCGGCCGCCTTCGCGGAGAGCCGGATCCGCGCCGACGTGCTCCGCGACCACCTCCTCGCCCTGCCCACCGCGCACAAGCTGTTCAGCCGCGAGTTCCTCGAGGCGCGCCAGCTCCGCTTCCCCGATCGCCCGCTGTCGGAGGAGACCTTCGTCACCAAGGCGTACCTCAGCGCAAAGGTGATCACGGTGCTCGCCGACGAGGTCTGCTGCCACCTGGGACCGGCCGCGGAGGAGCAGCCGTCCGCCGAGGCGCTCTTCGACGGATTGAACGCGATCTTCGACGCCATCGACGCGCACACCGAGCCCGGCGTCCGGCGGGACCGGATCTACGCGCACTGGTACCGGGTGCTCGGCCTGCGCCGGCTGGGCGGGCGCTACCTCGCCGCCGGCCCGGAGGAGCGGGCCGTGCTCTTCTCGTTCCTGCGCCGGTTCACCCTGGAGCGGGTGCCCGAGACCGTGGACGCGCACCTCCCGCTCCACCACCGGGCCCGCGCCGCCCTGCTCCGCCGGGACCGGCCCGATGCGCTGGCCGTGCTCGGCCAGGCGCTGCGCGGCACCAGGTTCCGGGCCGAGCTGCGCGACATGCGCTGGGAGCAGGGCGTGCTCGTCCTCGACCTCGGCGCCGAGATCCTCCATGCCGACGGCCGGCCGATGCGGTTCCGGGAGGAGGACGGCCGCCTGCTGTGGTCGCCCCCCGCGCAGCTCGCGGACCTGTTCCCCGCGGAGACCGTGGACGTCACCGACGCGGTACGGCGGACCCGCCTGGAGGTGTACGTCCGCGACGAGGCCACCGGGGACACCTACCTGGTGCCGGTGACCAGCTCGGTGGGCAGCACCGACCTCGGGGACGGGGTGCGGATCTGGGTGAGCGGCCAGGCGCGGCTCGACGTGGGCACGGCCGCGCTGGGCCGGCCGCTCGGCCCCGGGGTGTGGGAGGTCCACGTCCGGATGCGCGGCCTCCACCCCGGCCGGGCCAGGGTCGCCCGCCCGGACGTGCGGCTGACCTGCGCCGGTGTGCTCGCCGAGCCGATGCGGCGGCTCGTGGTGCCGTGCTGGACCGAGCGCGGCGAGCTCGGGGTCTGCGTGGAGCCGCGGTCGTTCCCCGAGTCGATCGCCCTGGTCTCCTCGCGGGCCTCGGTGATCCAGCAGGAGGGGCACGCGTTCGTGGTGGTGCCCGTGCCGTACGTGCCGCCGAGCGGCGGTCCCCCGGTGGAGCTGGTGCTCCGCGAGCGGCAGGGGCGCGGCCGGGCCATGGTGGTGCCCGCCCTCGTCGAACCGGGGATCCCCGGCCGGTTCGCCGGGCAGCTGGTCGCCAAGGTGCCGGTGAACCGGGTGAGCACCGAGGAGTTCCTCGGCCCCGGCTCCTGGCTGCCGACCCTGCGGGCCGGCGGCAAGGACGTCGACCTGCGCTTCGCCCTGGAGGTGGGGCGCGGCGGGCAGGTCCGGGTGGCGCCCACGTCGGTGCGCCCCGCGCCCTCGCTGGTGCGGCGGGTCGCGGTACGGCTGCGCCGCCTGGCCGGGGTCCGATCCAGGGCCCGGATCCCCGCCTGACCGGCTGCTCGCCGCCCGCCCGCTACGGCGGGCCGGTGCCCACCGTGGGCCGCGAGCCGCAGGACCCGGCCGCCCATCGCGGCGGGCCGGCGGCCTGCTGGCGACACCACGAACGCCCCGGCCCGTCCATCAACAGGCGTTCCCGCCTGTGGCCAGGCCTCTTCCGATCGGTGCCGCGCCGGCCGGTGGTTCCGGTCTGTTCGCCCCCGTGTGCGGCACGTCGTCGCGCCGGAGCCGGCCGGTCAGGGGTGGGTGACTCGCTCGCCGCCGCCCGCAGCCGCAGAGCCGTGGACACGGCTGCGGAGGGCCGCTCGACCGAATCGGTCTGAACCTTTCAACGGCATTCAACCGCACATTTCATGCGGTCACCCTGGCCTCCTCGCGTGTGGCATGCGAGGTGGGGCGAAGACATCACCGGAGGGCTGCGGAGCCATACCCGGCTCGATCGAGCTGCGGTTCCCCGCTTCAAAGTGTTTTCTCGCGTGACTGCGAATGAGTCGGCCGCGCCGGCGATCGGTCATGCACGCGTGATTGATACACCAATAGCGGGTTCAATCTATAAACTGGCGTCCCCAGGTGATCCTGTCTCTCCTCGGCTGTGTGAGGGGGCCTGATGAATCACCCGTTTCTCTACGTATTTTTGGTCCTTGGTTGCATACTTCTCGCAGTGGCCATAATCATGCGGGTGAACCGGGTGCGTCACCCGGAGGATCGGCGACCCCACCCGCTGGAGATCGGCCATTGGCTCGCCGGGATGATTTCTTGCGCAGTCGGGCTCATCCCGCTGCTCGGAGGCGGGCCGAATGAGCCGATCATCTCTGATTCACCGACGCACAGCCCGAGCCGAAGCGTGCTCGTCCAGGGCGGCCATGTGGCCACGTCGCCGGGTACCGGGGCAGAGAATTCAGCGGACAGTGGTCCTGCCCCTTCGGAAACGTCCGAATCGGGATCGTACCGCCTTGAGCATTCCGGTATTCCGCTCACCATCCGGAGCGCTCACGACGGCAGGACCTGCAGTCCTTACATTGCCGTCGACTTCGACGGGAGTCCTACCGGTGGAGACAATCCCATCACTCGCCGGGTGACCAATGCGAGTGAGCTCAGCCAGGCGCAACGGGACGCCATAGACATGGTCTATGAGACTTGCGCCGATGCCAATCTGATCGTGCGTCAGAACACCTCTGTCGGCCTGTTGAGAAAGGGCGCGGAGGCCGGCCCGGAACAGTGCGCGGCAGCGGCGTCGGCGGCGTCGCTCGGTAGCCTGAACATTGAGAAGGGTGCAGGCGCTGAGGAGGTCGGGTTCGAGGTGGGCGCCGCGCTTTGCGCGATCACCCAGACCGGGCGCGTGGCACGGGCGACCATAACGAACATCGCCTACAACGCGGGAATCGGCAATACGATCCCCACGGTGGAATTCGAGCTCACCACCTGGGTCCGCGAGTGACAGTTCGCCTGCCGGTAAGCCTTGGGAGCGCCGCCCGCGGCCGGATGTCGCTTTCGCGTCGCCTGAGAGCGCCCTGCCACCCCAAGGCCAGACACTGAGGCCGCGCCTTTCGCAGATGCTCCGTTCTTGACCGGCCGTCGTGCTGAGCTCAGGTGGGGCGGCGGGTCATGGCGAGCACGTCGAGGACCCGGTCGAGCTCCTCCTCGGTGATCCGGCCGGCCGCCACGTGACCGCGCTCGATCACCACCTGCTTGATCGTCTTGCCCTCCTGGAGCGCCTGCTTGGCGATCCGGGCCGCCTCCTCGTACCCGACGTACCGGTTGAGCGGGGTGACGATCGACGGGGAGGACTCGGCGTACTCCCGCAGCCGCGCCACGTTCGCGGTGATCCCGCTGACGCACCGGTCGGCGAGCAGCCGGGAGACGTTGGTGAGCAGCCGGATCGACTCCAGGACGTTCCGGGCGATCACCGGGAGCATCACGTTGAGCTCGAACGCGCCGGAGGCCCCGGCGAGGGTGACCGTGGTGTCGTTCCCGATGACCTGCGCGGCGACCATGGTGACCGCCTCGGGGACGACCGGGTTGACCTTCGCCGGCATGATCGACGAACCGGGCTGCAGGTCGGGCAGGTTGATCTCGGCGAGCCCGGTGCGCGGCCCCGACCCCATCCAGCGCAGGTCATTCGCGATCTTGTTGAGCGATACCGCGATCACCTTGAGCACGCCGGAGAGCTCGACCAGGGCGTCCCGCGCGCCCTGCGCCTCGAAGTGGTCCCGCGCCTCGGTGAACGGCAGGCCGGTCATCCGGCTCAGCTCCTCGATCACGTCGGCCGCCCAGCGCGGGCCCGGCACGTTCACCCCGGTGCCCACCGCGGTGCCGCCCAGCGGGAGCTCGGCGACGCGCGGCAGCACCGCCTGCAGCCGCTCGATCCCCAGCTCGATCTGGGTGGCGTAGCCGCCGAACTCCTGGCCGAGCGTGACCGGCGTGGCGTCCATCAGGTGGGTACGGCCGGCCTTCACCACGTCGGCGAACTCGGCCGCCTTCTCCTCGAGCTCGGTGGCGAGGTGCTCCAGGGCTGGGGTGAGCCCGTGCACCACCATCTCCGTCGCCGCGATGTGGATCGAGGACGGGAACACGTCGTTGGACGACTGGGAGGCGTTGACGTGGTCGTTCGGGTGCACCGGACGGCCCAGCCGCTCCTCGGCGAGGGTGGCGATCACCTCGTTGACGTTCATGTTGGACGAGGTGCCCGACCCGGTCTGGAAGACGTCGACGGGGAACTGGTCGTTCCAGCGTCCCTCGATCACCTCCTGCGCGGCCTCCTGGATCGCCTCGGCCATGTCGCGGGGGATCACGCCGTACGCGGCGTTCACCTTCGCGCAGGCGGCCTTGATCCGGGCAAGGGCGGCGATGTGCGCCGGCTCCAGGCCCTGGCCGGATACCGGGAAGTTCTCCACCGCCCGCTGGGTCTGCGCCCGCCACTTGGCACGCGCCGGTACCCGTACCTCGCCCATGGAGTCGTGCTCGACGCGATACTCGTCCATGGATCTGTCCTATCAGGTGGCCGCGGGCGTGCTCCCGGCGGTCGGCAGGAACGACTCCAGGACAATGTTCCGTTCCGTGGCGTGCCGCGCCCAGGCGCGCTCCGGCGCCGACCAGGAGATCACGTACGGCACGCCGCCGGGGGCGGCCACCCAGCGGCTGAGCACGTGCACGGTCGTGCCGCCGGAGCGGTAGGTGTACTCCCAGTCGGCCGCCTCGGCCTGCGGGTACGGCGACGGCCGCACCGGGTTGACCCGGATGAGCGTGTAGCCGGGGTACCGCGCCTTGGCCGCCGCGTCCTCGGCCGCCTGCAGGGCGGTCACGGCCGGCCGTGCGGCCTGCGTCACCCGGATGCGCAGGCCGTTCTCGTGGAAGAGCACGCCCCGGTCGGACGGGGTGACCCGGAGCCGCGCCGGCACGTCGATGGTGAAGCCGGTCGCCGTGTGCCGGCGCATGCCGGGGGAGGGGGAGGTGAGCGGGACCTGCCCGGGCAGGCCCGGCAGGCTCACCAGCACCCGCACGCCCTGGGCGTCCGTGCCCGTGCGGCGTGACTCGCCGAAGGCCGCCATCGCCACGATCACCAGGAGGATGAAGGCGAGGACGGACAGCCCCATCAGCACGAGCACCCGGACGCGATGCCCGACGTCGGGCGGCTTCGGCCCGCGCATGGCGAACAGGTCGGTGCCGAGCCCGCGCGGTCTCCCCTGCTGCGGGGCCGTCTCGGGCCCGGAGGCCGCCGGGGCCGGGACGGGGCCGGCGGCGGGGGCGGGTGCGCCCTGCCCGGCATGGTCCGGGTGAGCCGGGCCGGGGCCGGTCGGCATCTGCGGCGCACCGGCGGGCGGGGGCGCGGCCGGGCCGGGCCGCTCAGGGCCGGCCGGAGCGCCGGGGTGGCCCGGCGTGGGCAGGCGGCGGGGGACGGTGACGTCGTGGGCGCCGATCGGCCCGCCGGTCTCGTCGCCGGCCGGTGGCGGCGGTGCGGCGTCCGCCCAGGCGGACCCGGGCGCCGCGGGCGGGCGTGAGGCGGTGCCGGGCCCGGTGGCGGTGCCGGGTCGTGGGCCGTCCGGAGCGGCCGCGGCGGGTACGGCGGGTGCGCCGCCTGGCGTGCCGGGGCCGGGTGGCGGGGCCGGCGCCCGATCGCCCGGCGCGGCCGGCCCGGGGAACGGAGCCGCGGGCCCGTGCGGTGTGGCGGATCCGGAGGCCGGGGTGGCCCTGCCGGCGGTGGCGGGCCCGGGGACGGCGGCCTGGCCGGTGGTGGCGGGCCCGGGGACGGCGCCCTGGCCCGGCGCGGCGGGTCCGCCGGCGGCCGGGGCGGGGGAGCCGGGGGCGGCCGGCGGGCGGATGGGCATGACGATGGTCTGATCCTCGGCGGCGGCCGTCTCCGGCCGGGCGGGCGCCGGGGAGCGGCCGGGCTGTGCCGGCGGCCGTGGCGCGGCGGAGGAGCCCGGACGGCGGGCCGGGCCGGAGTCGGCGCGGACCGCGGCGAGGTCGCCGGTGGGGGTGTCGGCGACGAGCCGGAGCATCATGGCCGCCCGCTCCGCGGTGAGCCGCTTGCGGTGGTCCTTCACCAGCAGGCCTTCGATGATCGGCCGCAGCGGGCCGGCCTGGGTGGGCGGGGGCGCGTCCTGGGTGAGCAGCGCGTCGAGGGTCTCGCTCACCGAGGCGCGCTCGAAGGCGGGCCGTCCCTCGACGGCGAAGTACAGGGTGGCGCCGAGCGACCACAGGTCGGACTCCGGGCCGGTGTGCTCGCCGCGGACCCGCTCGGGGGCGGTGTAGCCGGGGGAGCCGATCACCATGCCGGTCTGGGTGAGCGGGCTGTCACCGTCCGCCTTGGCGATGCCGAAGTCGGTGAGCACCACCCGCCCGGTGTCGGTGATCAGGACGTTCGCCGGCTTGACGTCCCGGTGCAGGATCCCCAGGGAGTGCGCGGTGCGCAGCGCGTCGAGGAGGTCGCACCCCATCTCCGCCACCAGCCGGGGCGGCAGCGGTCCCTCGTCCTCGATCACCTTTTCCAGGGACCGGCCGTCGATCAGCTCCATGATGATCCACGGCCGGCCGTCCACCTCGATCGCGTCGTGGACGGTCGCCACGCACTGGTGCCGGATCTTGGCCGCGATCCGGCCTTCCCGGATCATGCGTTCCCGCAGTTCCCGCCGCTGCTCGGGGCTGAGCGCCGCGTCCTGGCGGATCTCCTTGACGGCGACCTCGCGCCCGAGTGATCGATCGAAGGCGCGCCAGACCGCGCCCATCGTTCCCCGGCCGATCACCGTACGAAGCTCATAGCGGCCCGCGAGCAGCCGCGGTTGCTGTTCGGGCATGGCACAAAAGATAGCGATTGGCGCTGATTATGGCTTTCGAGTTACTTGCTAAATATTTGCCGCCATTTCCCCTGCAGCACCAGACGGGTGATCCGAGCCATTGCCTGCTTCGCCGCGTTCAGCCGTACGGAGAATCCCGACGGCTTCCGGTGGACGCCCTCGCTGCGGCGGCGCTGCGGGGACGCCGCCTGAGGCTGCGCGACGATGCGGTGCCGGCCGGTCTCCCGCTGCGGCGGGCGGGACGGGGCCTGCCCGGCGGCGCGGTGGGCGCTCCCGGAGGACGCGTGGCGGCCCGGGACCGCGGGCTGCGGCCGCTGCCGCTCGCCGGGGCCTCCGGAGTGCCAGGAGAGCTGCGGGGGCCGGGACTGCGGGTGAGCGGGCCGCGGGTGGGCCGGCTGCGGGTGGCCGTACGGGGTGCCGGAGGACGCGCCGCTCTCGCGGGGCGGCTTCGCGTCCGTCCGGAGCGTCCGCCCGCCGTCGGCGCGGTGCAGCCCGCGGGGCCGCGGCCGCTGGGCGCCGGCGGGGGCGGTGCCGGGGGACAGGGCCTGCGGCCCGGGGATGCGGGGCTCGTCCACGGTGCCCCCGGCCGCGACCTTCGCGAGCATCGCCGCGGCGCGTTCGCTGTCGAGCCGGGAGGCGGGATCGATCTGGAGCAGCCCGCGCAGGATCGGGGCGAGCGGCCCCGCGCGCTCCATCGGGATCGGGGCGCCGTTGGTGAGCGCGGCGAGCGCGGCGGCCGCGTTGCGGCGGCCGTGGAGGCCGTGTCCCTCCACGGCCGTGTAGAGCGTGGCGCCCAGTGACCACAGGTCCGCCGCGGGGCTCGCCTTCGCGCCCAGGATCCGCTCCGGCGCGATGTATCCGGCCGAGCCCAGCACGATGCCCGCCTGCGTGAGCGAGGTGTCGCCCTCCAGCACCGCGAGGCCGAAGTCGGTGAGCACCGCCCGGTCGCCGCTGTCGACCAGGACGTTGCTCGGCTTCACGTCCCGGTGCAGGATCCCCTTGGCGTGGACGGCCTGGAGCGCGCCGACGAGCTGCAGCCCGATCTTGGCGACCCGGTGCGGGGGCAGCGGGCCCTCCAGCCGGACGAGCTCCTCAAGGGACTTGGCCTTGAGGAGCTCCATCACGATCCACGGCCGGTCATCCTCCGTGATCACGTCGAAGACCGTGATCACGGAGGGATGCGTGACCATCGCGGTCGCCCTGCCCTCCCGTTCGGTCCGCGCGCACAGCTCGGCACGCAGATCCTCGTCGAGGATGTTCGGAAGGCGTACCTCCTTGACCGCGACCTCCCGGTCGAGCAGTTCGTCACGGGCTCGCCAGACGGTGCCCATCCCGCCGCGGCCGACCGGCTCGATGAGCCGGTAGCGCCCGGCCAACAGGTATCCGGAGGGCGCACGCATGGGCTGCAGCTTACCGATTTGTGCCATGCGACCTGTAGACACCATGCCGGGAAATTGTTGAGTTCATCTGTCAAAACTCTTGACTGGCGGCGGCACCCGTCAGTTCCGGCGGCCGATGGTGAGCACGGGTCCGGAAGTGTCCTGGAAGAAGTCGTTCCCCTTGTCATCGACGACGATGAAAGCGGGAAAATCGACGACCTCGATCTTCCAAACCGCCTCCATTCCGAGCTCCGGGTACTCGAGCACCTCGACCTTCTTGATGCAATCCTGCGCGAGGCGGGCCGCGGGACCGCCGATGGAGCCGAGGTAGAAGCCGCCGTACTTCTTGCACGCCTCGGTCACCTGGCGGGACCGGTTGCCCTTGGCGAGCATCACCAGCGAGCCGCCGGCGGCCTGGAAGCGCTCCACGTAGGAGTCCATCCGGCCGGCGGTCGTCGGGCCGAACGAGCCGGAGGCGTACCCCTCGGGGGTCTTGGCCGGGCCGGCGTAGTAGACCGGGTGGTCCTTGAGGTACTGCGGCATCGGCTCACCGCGGTCGAGCCGCTCGGCGATCTTGGCGTGCGCGATGTCCCGGGCGACCACGAGCGGGCCGGTGAGGGAGAGCCGGGTCTTCACCGGGTACTTGGAGAGCTCGGCGCGGATCTCCGACATCGGGCGGTTGAGGTCGATCTTCACCACGTTGTCGGAGAGCTCGTCCTCGGTGGTGTCCGGCAGGAACCGGGCCGGGTCCATCTCGAGCTGCTCGATGAACACCCCGTCCCGGGTGATCTTCGCCACCGCCTGCCGGTCGGCGCTGCAGCTCACCGCGATCGCGATCGGGCACGAGGCGCCGTGCCTGGGCAGCCGGATCACCCGGACGTCATGGCAGAAGTACTTGCCGCCGAACTGGGCGCCGATGCCGAGGTCCTGGCTGATCTTGAGGATCTTCTCCTCCAGCTCCAGGTCGCGGAAGCCGTGGCCCAGCGGCGAGCCCGCGGTGGGCAGCGTGTCGAGGTAGCGGGCCGAGGCGTACTTCGCCACCTTCAGCGCGTACTCCGCGCTGGTGCCGCCCACCACGATCGCCAGGTGGTACGGCGGGCAGGCCGCGGTGCCGAGCGAGCGGATCTTCTCCTCGAGGAAGGCGAGCAGCCGCTTCTCGTTGAGGATCGCCTTGGTCTCCTGGAACAGCAGCGACTTGTTCGCCGAGCCGCCGCCCTTGGCCATGAAGAGGAACTTGTACTCGTCCGGGCGCCCCCACGGGTCCTCGGCGTACAGCTCGATCTGGGCGGGGAGGTTGTTCCCGGTGTTCTTCTCCTCCCACATGGTGAGCGGCGCCATCTGGGAGTAGCGCAGGTTGAACTTGGTGTAGGCGTCGTAGACGCCGCGGCTGATGTGCTCGGCGTCCCGGCCGTCGGTGAGCACGTGCCGGCCGCGCTTGCCCATGACGATCGCGGTGCCGGTGTCCTGGCACATGGGGAGCACCCCGCCCGCCGCGATGCACGCGTTCTTCAGCAGGTCGAGCGCGACGAACCGGTCGTTGGGGCTCGCCTCCGGGTCGTCGATGATCTTCCTGAGCTGGGCGAGGTGAGACGCCCGCAGGAAGTGCGAGATGTCGTGGAACGCGGTCTCGGTCAGCAGCCGCAGGGCCTCCGGCTCGACCTCCAGAAAGGTCCGCCCGGCCGCCTCGACCACCCGCACGCCGTCCGCGGTGATCTGGCGGTACTCGGTCTCGTCCGGTCCCAGTGGCAGCAGGTCGGTGTACTCGAACTCCGGCATCCCTCGGTCCTCTGCTCTGTCAGTCCTGCCCACGGCCCCTAACCACGTTCCCAGGGCACGTCGGGGGTCCTCCCCCAGCGTACGGTGCGGCCGATCAGCGGCCGGTACGGCCCCCGGACGGGACGATCAGAGGATGTTTTATCCCACTTGGAACGATTTTGCGGACCTTTGACAGAAAACATGTGTGAAGCGCGGCCGGGCAGCAAGGATCCATGGTGAGGGGGAGCCATGAATGGCGCAGTACTGCTGATGATTCTGTTCGGCGCCGGGGTTCTGCTCGGTCTGAGCATCCTGCTGCTCACCGTCGTGGTCCGCGCGACCGACCGCGGTGAGATGTTCCGCTGGTGGATCGTCCGGGACAAGGTGCGGGCCAAGCGGAAGGAGGAAGAAGAGGAGAAGGTCGCCGGCCGCCGGTGACATCGACCACGGGCGTCGGAGAGCCCGCCTCCTTTCGCGGCCCGCGCCCCATCCGGTGGGCGTACGGTCCGGGGTAGGCGCTGCATCCGCGCCGCCAGACCGGCGCAGAGCACCCTCCCGGCCACGGCGCGGGGTGAGCGTCCCACCGCCGGGCGTACGGCTCGGTGACACCGAGCCCTCCCGCCGAGCGCCGTGCCGAGCAGCGCGGCTGATGACCGCCGAGCGCGCCGTGCGCGGCCGTGTTCATCGGACGGAGTCGCCGCATCCCGCCGAGCATGCGCCTCCCACTCCCAGATCCCGCTCCCTTGCTCTGCGTGTTTGCGTATGCGCAGTGAGCGTTGACGGGTGCCCGGTGGTTCCCCGCGTCAGCCTGGGCATGCCGCCCGGCCGGTGCCGCATGCCTCGGCTGAGCCATTCCGGATACCGCCCGCCGCGGCATGCCGGATACCCGCCCGCTGAACCATCCCGTGCTCCCCGATGCGGCGGGCCGTACGCCTGACCGTCCGCGCGCGTCCGCCGGCTCGCCCTGCGCCGAGGCGTGCCGCCCCGGCCCTTGGTGACGCGCCGGGGTGTGCCACCCGGCCCCGGTATCCGCCCGCTCCTGCCGTCGGCCGCGGCGCGTGATCCCGCACCGCGCCCGCGCTCCGCCATGCCGTACCTGCACGGTGCGCCGGCGTGGGTCGGCCCATAGCGCGCGGTACCGCCCACCGCCAGCCGGGATCCGGGCTCCCGGTTCCCCTCCTGCCTCCCGCCGGTCCCGGCGCATCCCCGCCCGCCGGTGGCCCGGCCCGGCTCGCCGCACTCCTATCGAACCGCCGCGCGGCCGCGCGCCAGGAGCCCGGCACGGCCCATCGTCCCCGGCTCGGGAGCCCGGCACCGCCCATCGGCCCCGGGCGGCTCGTCGAGCGGTCCCGCGCGCCGGGAGCCCGCTCACCGGGGCGAACATGATAGATCGTCAGAATGTCCTGACAAACTATTGACGTGAAAGTCTCTGGGGACCTACAACAGTGAACCGGAGCCTTACCCGGTTGCCGGAGTCCAGGAGGGTCGTGATGAGGGTCGGTGTGCTGGGTCTCGGGCGGATAGGCGCGCTCCATGCGACCACCCTCGCCCGGCTGGCGGCGGAGGGGGTCATCGACGAGGTGGTGGTCTCCGACGCCGACAGCGCGCGAGCGGAGCAGATCGCCGAGCGGCTGAACGTCCGGGTGGGGGACGCGTTCGGCACCGACGCCGTGGTGATCGCCACCCCCACCGCCACCCACGCGGCTCTGCTGCTCGAGAGCTTCCGGCGCGGGCTGCCGGTGTTCTGCGAGAAGCCCGTGGCGGTGGACCTCCAGGGCACCCTCCAGGTACTCGAAGCGGCCAAGAAGGCGGGCGTCCTCGTCCACATCGGCTTCCAGCGCCGGTTCGACGCCGGGTACATGGCGGCGCGCGAGGCGGTGCGCAGCGGGGAGATCGGGCGGCTCGACCGGGTGCACATGCTCACGGCCGACCCGCGGCCGCCCGCTCCCGGGTACATCCCCACCTCCGGCGGCATCTACCGGGACTGCCACATCCACGACTTCGACATCCTGCGCTGGGTGACCGGGCAGGAGGTGGCGACGGTGTACGCCACCGGCGCCAACCGCGGGGAGTCCTTCTTCGCCGAGGCCGGGGACGTGGACAACAGCGCGGCCGTGCTCACCATGACCGACGGCACGCTCGTCACCCTGCAGGGATCCCGGTACAACGGCCACGGCTACGACGTGCGGATGGAGCTCGCCGGCACCCGCAAGACCTGGGCGGTCGGCCTCGACCGGCGGGCGCCGCTCCACTCGGCCGAGGGGTTCCAGCCCACCGATCCGCCGTGGCCGGACTTCCAGACCCGGTTCGAGCCCGCGTACGTGCGGGAGATGGTCGCCTTCGTCGAGGCGGTGCGCGGGGAGCGGGAGAGCCCGTGCACGGTCGAGGACGCGCTCGCCGCGCTCTACATCGCGGAGGCCGCCGAGCTCTCCCGGCGGGAGAACCGCCCGGTCAAGGTCACGGAGGTGATCGCGTGAGGATCGCCGGAGCCCCCATCTCCTGGGGCGTGTGCGAGGTCCCCGGGTGGGGGCATCAGCTCGACCGGGAGCGGGTGCTGGGGGAGATGCGGTCCCTCGGCCTGAGCGCCACCGAGCTCGGCCCGGACGGCTTCCTCCCCGAGCCGGCGGAGGAGCGCGATCCGCTGCTCGCCCGGTACGGCCTGCAGGCGATCGGCGGGTTCGTCCCCGTGGTGCTCCACGACCCGGGGTTCGACCCGCTGCCCGGCCTGCGGCAGCGGCTCGCCGCCTTCCGGGAGCAGAACCTCGAGGTGATGGTGCTCGCCGCCGCCACCGGGCTCGACGGCTACGACGAGCGGCCCCGGCTCGACGCGGCCGGCTGGGACCTGCTGCTCGGCCGCCTCGACCGGATCGCCGCGGAGGCGGCGGAGGCCGGCGGGCCGCTCGTCACCCTCCACCCGCACGTGGGCACCATGGTCGAGACCGCGGCGGAGGTGCGCCGCGTCCTCGACGGCTGCGCCGTACCGCTCTGCCTGGACACCGGGCACCTGCTGATCGGCGGCGCCGACCCCGCGGAGATCGCCGCCGCCCACCCGGGCCGGGTGGCGCACGTCCACCTCAAGGACGCCGACGCCGCCCTCGCCGAGCGGGTGCGCGCCGGGCGGCTCACCTACACCGAGGCGGTACGGCAGGGCGTCTACCGGCCGCTCGGCCAGGGCGACGTGGACATCCCCCGGATCGTCGCCGGGCTCGGCTCCGCCGGCTACCGCGGGTGGTACGTGATGGAGCAGGACGTCATGCTCGACGCGGACCCGCCGCCGGGGGAGGGCCCGATCCGCGACGTGGCGGCGAGCCTCGCCTACCTCAGGAGCGTGGCATGACCGAGGTGCTCACCATGGGCCGGATCGGGGTGGACGTCTACCCCCTGCAGGTCGGGGTCTCGCTCCGGGAGGTCGAGACGTTCGGCAAGTACCTCGGCGGCAGCCCGGCGAACGTGGCCGTCGCCGCGGCCCGGCACGGGCGCTCCGCGGCCGTGATCAGCCGGACCGGCGCCGACCCCTTCGGCGAGTTCATCCACGACGCGCTGCGCGGCTACGGGGTGGACGACCGGTACGTCACCCCGGTCGAGGGCCTGCCGACCCCGGTGACGTTCTGCGAGATCCGCCCGCCGGAGGACTTCCCGATCTTCTTCTACCGCTGGCCGAAGGCCCCCGACCTGGAGATCCACCCGCACGAGCTCGACCGGGACGCGATCGCCGGCGCCGACCTGTTCTGGGCGACGGTGACCGGCCTCTCCCAGGAGCCGTCCCGGAGCGCGCACTTCGCCGCCTGGGAGGTGCGGGACCGCCGCCGGTTCACCGTCCTCGACCTCGACTACCGGCCCACGCTCTGGCCCGACCCGGCCGAGGCACCGGAGCTGGTGCGCCGGGCGCTCGGCCACGTCACGGTCGCGGTGGGCAACCTCGACGAGGTGGAGGTGGCCACGGGGACCCGGGACCCGCACGAGGCGGCGAAGGCCCTGCTCGACGCCGGGGTCGAGCTCGCGGTGGTGAAGCAGGGGTCGGCGGGCGTGCTCGGCATGACCAGGGAGGAGACCGTCACCGTGCCACCGGTGCCGGTCGAGGTCGTCAACGGGCTGGGCGCGGGCGACGCGTTCGGCGGCGCGCTCTGCCACGGGCTGCTCGCCGGGTGGCCCCTGGAGCGGACGCTCCGGTTCGCCAACGCGGCGGGCGCGATCGTGGCCGGGCGGCTCGCCTGCGCGCCGGCGATGCCCACCACCGAGGAGGTCGAGGCGATTCTGGCAAGGGAGACCCATGCGTGAGGAGGACTATCGGCGGCTGCGCGACGCCCGGGTGCGGGAGCCGGAGCGGATCGCCGAGGCGGCCGCCAAGCGGCGGCGCAGACCCCTGCTCGGCGACCGCGACCGCCTGCTGATCATCGCGGCCGACCATCCGGCCCGCGGTGCGCTCGGCGTCGGCGGCCGGCCGATGGCCATGGCGAGCCGGCTCGACATGCTCGACCGGCTCATGGTCGCCCTGTCGAGGCCCGGGGTCGACGGGGTGCTCGGCACCCCGGACGTGATCGAGGACCTGCTGCTGCTCGGCGCGCTCGACGACAAGGTCGTGTTCGGCTCGATGAACCGGGGCGGCGTCGAGGGCGCGGTGTTCGAGTTCGACGACCGGTTCACGGCCTACGACACCGAGGCGATCGTGTCGATGGGGCTCGACGGCGGGAAGATGCTCTGCCGGATCGGGGTCGACGACCACCGGACGGCCGACACCCTGGAGAGCTGCGCCCGCGCCATCACCGAGCTCTCCAGGCACGGGCTCACCGCGATGCTCGAGCCGTTCTGGTCGCGGCGGTGCGGGGGCCGGGTCACGCACGACTACTCGGCCGAAGGGGTCATCCGGGCCATCCACGTCGGCCAGGCCCTCGGCGCGACCTCCGCGCACACCTGGCTGAAGATCCCGGTCATCGACGAGATGGAGCGGGTGATGGAGGCGACCACGCTGCCCACGCTGCTCCTCGGCGGTGATCCCACCAAGTCCCCCGACGAGACCTACCAGACCTGGGCCGACGCGCTGCGGCTGCCCGGGGTGCGCGGGCTCGTCGTCGGCCGGGCGCTGCTGTACCCGCCGGACGACGACGTCGCGGCCGCCGTGGACACCGTGGTCGGCCTGCTCGAAGGAGCCGGGAGATGACCTACATTCCGTTCGGTACGGCGAGCGAGGGACCGTGGTCGGTACTGATCACCCCGGAGCGGGCCGGCTGGACCTACTGCGGGCTGCGGATCGCCGACCTGACCGGTGAGCCGATCGAGTTCGAGACCGGGGACGAGGAGATGCTGGTCGTCCCGCTCGCCGGGTCGTGCGAGGTGGTCGCGGACGGGGAGCGGATCGAGCTCGCGGGCCGGTCCTCCGTGTTCGCCTCGGTCACCGACTTCGCCTACCTGCCCATCCAGGCGTCGGTGCGGATCACCGGGCAGGGGCGGATCGCCCTGCCGTCGGCCAAGGCCACCCGGCGGCTGCCGGT
This sequence comes from Thermobispora bispora DSM 43833, assembly GCF_000092645.1. Taxonomy (NCBI): domain Bacteria; kingdom Bacillati; phylum Actinomycetota; class Actinomycetes; order Streptosporangiales; family Streptosporangiaceae; genus Thermobispora; species Thermobispora bispora. Next base: position 3,606,151 of record NC_014165.1, on the reverse strand, counting down.
CCGGTACGGCCCGGCCGCCGACGTGCCGGTGGAGATCCGGGGCGCCGGCCACGCCACCCGGCAGGTGAACAACTTCTGCGCGCCCGAGGCGTTCGAGTGCGACAAGCTCATGGCGGTCGAGGTGCTCACCCCGGGCGGGAACTGGTCGTCGTACCCGCCGCACAAGCACGACACGCCGGGCGGGCAGGAGGCGGTGCTCGAGGAGATCTACTACTTCGAGGGCGGCCCGGGCTACCAGCGGGTGTACGGCTCGCACGAGGTGCTCGCGGAGGTGTCGGCAGGCGACGTGGTCCTGGTGCCGCGCGGCTACCACGGCCCGTCCATGGCCGCCCCCGGGTACGACCTGTACTACCTCAACGTGCTCGCGGGGCCGGGGGAGAAGCGGTCCATGGCCTTCTGCGACGATCCTCGGCACGCCTGGATCCGGTCGACGTGGGCGGACCAGCCGATCGATCCCAGGGTGCCGTTCGGCAAGTGAGCACCGCCGGAACGGCGGCGCGCGCGGCTCTTTCGCGGGAGTGATGATGCGACTCACGGTGGCGCAGGCGCTGGTGCGGTTCCTCGGCAATCAGTGGACCGAGCGCGACGGCGTGGAACGGCGGCTCATCCAGGGCTGCCTCGGCATCTTCGGGCACGGCAACGTCGCCGGGATCGGGCAGGCCCTCGCCGCGCAGGGGGCCGGCACCCGGTCGGAGCTGCCGTACTACCTGGTGCGCAACGAGCAGGCCATGGTGCACACGGCGGCCGCGTACGCCAAGCAGACGGCGCGGTTGTCGACGTTCGCCTGCACCAGCTCGATCGGGCCCGGGGCCACGAACATGGTCACCGGCGCGGCCCTGGCGACCATCAACCGGCTGCCCGTGCTGCTGCTCCCGGGGGACATCTTCGCCACCCGGGCGGCCTCCCCGGTGCTGCAGGAGCTGGAGGACCCCCGCTCCTACGACGTGAGCGTCAACGACTGCTTCAAGCCGGTGAGCCGGTACTGGGACCGGATCAACCGGCCGGAGCAGCTCCCGTCCGCGCTGCTCGCCGCGATGCGCGTGCTCACCGACCCGGCGGAGACCGGCGCCGTGACGCTCGCGCTCCCGCAGGACGTGCAGGCCGAGGCGTACGACTGGCCGCCCGAGCTGTTCGAGCGGCGGGTCTGGCATATCCCCCGGCCGGTGCCCGAGCCGGCCGCGCTCGCCCGGGCCGTGGCGGCGATCCGGGAATCCCGCCGCCCGCTGATCGTCGCCGGTGGCGGGGTGCGGTACAGCGAGGCGTGGGAGCGGCTGCGTGAGTTCGCCGAGCGGTACGGCGTTCCGGTGGGGGAGACCCAGGCGGGCAAGGGCGCGCTGCCGTACGACCACCCGTGCGCGGTCGGCGGCATCGGCCACACCGGCACCGCCGCCGCGAACGCGCTCGCCCGCGAGGCCGACCTGGTGATCGGGATCGGGACCCGCTACAGCGACTTCACCACGGCCTCCCGCACGCTCTTCAACCCCGAGGCGCGGTTCGTGAACGTCAACGTGGCCGCATTCGACGCGGCCAAGCACTCCGGGATCGCGCTCGTCGCCGACGCCCGGGCGGCCCTGGAGGCCCTGGACGACGCCCTCGCCGGCGCCTGGCGGGCCGACGAGGAGTGGACCGCCCGCGCCGCCCGGCTCGCCGCCGAGTGGCAGGCCGAGGTCGACCGGGCCTACGGCGGGGACGCGCTCTGCCAGGCGGTGGTGCTCGGCGTGGTGAACGAGATCGCGCTGCAGACCGGCGGGGTGGTGCTCAACGCGGCCGGGTCGATGCCGGGCGACCTGCACCGGCTCTGGCGCACCCGGGAGCCGGGCGGCTACCACCTCGAGTACGGGTACTCCTGCATGGGCTACGAGATCGCCGGCGGGATCGGCGTGAAGCTCGCCCAGCCGGAGCGGGAGGTGTTCGTCCTCGTCGGCGACGGCTCGTACCTGATGATGGGCCAGGAGATCGCCACCGCCGTGCAGGAGGGCGTCAAGCTCGTCATCGTCATCGTGGACAACCAGGGGTTCGCGTCGATCGGGAACCTCTCGGAGTCGGTCGGCGGGCGGCGGCTCGGCACCGCGTACCGGGCGCGCGGCGCCTCGGGCGAGCTCGACGGGAGGCGGCTCCCGGTCGACCTCGCGGCGAACGCGGCGAGCCTCGGCGCCGACGTGATCCGGGCGAGCGACCCCGGTGCGCTGCGCGCCGCGCTCACCAAGGCGGTGGAGGCGGAGCGGACCACGGTGGTGTACGTGGAGACCGTGCCGGGCTGGGTGCCGGACTCCGGCGCCTGGTGGGACGTGCCCGTGGCCGAGGTCGGCGTGCCGGAGATCCGCGAGCGGTACGAGCAGGCCAAGCGGGAGCAGCTCCCCTACGTGCGGCCCTCGGAGGGCGGCACGGCCGGCTGACGCGGCGCCGGGGACCCGGTGGCGGCGGCGCCCGCGCCGGACCGGAAGGCGCGGGCGAGCCCGGTCACCGCGGCGATGAGGGCGAGCGGGGCGGCGAACGCCACCCGGTGGCCGGCGAGATCCGCCAGCCCGCCGACGAGCGCGGCCCCGATGATGAAGCCCAGGTAGTTGAACATGTTCACCCGGGCGACGGCGATCCCGGTGCCGCCCGGGTCGAGCCGCCCGGCCGCGGAGAACACCTGCGGGGCGATCACCGATAGGCCGATCCCGGTGAGCGCGAACCCGGTGATCGCCCACACCGCGCCGGGCGCCGTGACGATCGCGGTGAACCCGGCCGCGGCGATCACGGCGCCGGCCCGGACGATCGCCACCGGGCCGAACCTGCGCACCGCGTGGTCGCCCGCCACCCGCACCGCGAACGTGGCCGCCTGGTAGGCGCCGAGCGCGAGCGGCACCAGGTACGGCTCGGCGGACACGGCCTGGTCCATGAAGACCGAGCCGAAGTTGGCGACCGCCGAGTCACCGACGTAAAGGAAGGCCATCACCAGGCAGAGCGGGAGGAGCGGCCGCCACGCCGGTGCGCCGTGCCTCGGCGGGTCGCCGGGGCCGGGTGTGCCTTGCAGGGCGGTGAGCTCGCGCTCCTCGGCGGGGCCGTACAGCCGGGTGGAGGCGACCAGGGCGAGCATCGCGGCGGGGCCGAGCACGGCCGCGATGGTGGTCCCAAGGCCGAGGCCGATCCCGGCCGCGGCGGAGGCCCACAGCGCGCTGAGCACGGCGGCCCCGCTCCACACCGCGTGGAAGCCGGTGAGGATCGGCCGGCCGTACCGGCGCTCCACCGCGACCGCCTGCATGTTCATCCCGGCGTCCACCCCGCCGAGCCCGAGGCCGAACACCGCGACCGCGGCGAGGAGCACCGCCGTGTCCGGGGCGAAGCCGGCCGCGATCGCGGCGAGGCAGATGAGGAGCTGGACGGCGCGGAGGGGGCGGCGGCTGCCGTGCCGGGCGGCGAGCGCGCCGACGAGGGCGCTTCCCGCCCCCGCGATCAGCGGCACGCACAGCAGCAGGATGGCGAGCTCCCCGTCGGTGAGGCCGTGCCGGCGCTGCAGCGCGGCCACCTGGGTGAGCAGGCCGGCGAAGGTGAGCCCCTGGACGAAGAAGACGGCGGAGGTGGCGAGCCGGGCCCGGCGGTCGCGAGGGTGGGGCACGGCGACCTCCCTAGAACATTGTTTTGCTTGGCCGCCAGGGTAGAGATCACAAGGGCCGCGGTCAATGGCCGTCCCGCCCGCGCGCCGGACGGCATACGCTCGTAGCGTGAGCAGCGAGTTCCCTGCCGGCGGATGGCTCTCCGCCTTCCTGGGGCCGCGGCGGATGGACGAGGTCGAGCCCGCCCGGTTGCGCGCATCGGACGCGGACCGCGAACGAGTGATCGCCATCCTCACCGACGCGGCCGGTGACGGCCGGCTCACCCTGGAGGAGCACACCGAGCGCATGGAGCGCGCCTACGCCGCGCGCACGCTGGGCGAGCTCGCCGAGCTCACCGCGGACCTGGTCCCCCCGGAGAAGCGGCCCTTCCTGCTCGACGACCGGCCGGTGACCGCCTTCTTCCGCAGCGAGACCCGCGGCGGGCGGTGGGTGGTCCCCACCCAGGTGCCGGTCACCGCGCTCGGCGGCAAGGTGACCATGGACCTGTGCGACGCGCTGCTCCGCTCGCGCCACGTGGTCGTGCGGCTCGCGGTGCTCATGGGGACGGTCACGCTCATCGTCCCGGAGGGCCTGCGGATCGTCACCGCCCCGGGCGCCCACATCACGTCGTTCAAGAACGAGGTACGGCCCCCGCGCGGGGCGGAGGGCTTCCCGCCGGACGGCCCGGTGATCGAGCTGGCGGGGTTCGTGTTCGGCGGGCGGGTGGTGGCCCGGTCGCCCAGGCGCCCGCGCAAGGGCCTGTTCCGGCGCGCCTGAGCGCTCCGGCGTGACGGCCCGCGGCGCTCCGCGGCCCGGCCGTACGGGCTCGCCCGCACGGCCGTGCGGCGCGCGCACCGGCGCGGCGCTGGAGCGCGCGGATGCCCGAGCGCGAGCCGTCAGGACGTCGCCTCGGAACCGTCAGAGCGTCACGCCGGAAACGTCAGGACGTCGCGCGGGACCGTCAGGGCGTCGCGCGGACCGTCAGGACCCGTCAGGGCGCGTCCGGGAGCACCGCGGCGTCGAAGTTGATCGCGCTGTACGCGCCCAGCTTCGTGAGCTGGTGCTCGCTTTCGATCTTCCGGATCGTCCCGGAGCGGCTCCGCATGACCAGCGAGTGGGTCACCGCGGCGCCGGCCTGGTAGCGGACGCCGTGCATGAGCTCGCCGTCGGTGATCCCGGTGGCGGCGAAGAACACGTCGTCCGAGCGCACGAGATCGTCCGTGGTGAGCACCTGGTCCGGGTCGAGCCCGGCGTCGAGGGCCTTGCGCCGCTCGTCCTCGTCACGCGGCCAGAGCTTGCCCTGGATGACCCCGCCCATGCACTTCATCGCGCAGGCCGCGATGATGCCCTCCGGGGTGCCGCCGATGCCGAGCATGAGGTCGACGCCGGTCCCGTTCCTGGCGGCCATGATCGCACCGGCCACGTCGCCGTCCGTGATGAACTTGATCCGCGCCCCGGTCTCCCGGATCTCGCGGACGATGGTCTCGTGCCGCGGCCGGTCGAGGATCACCACGGTCACGTCGGACGGCTTCACGCCCTTCGCCTTGGCCACGGCCTTGATGTTGTGGGCGACCGGCGCCTCGATGTCCACCTTGTCGGCCGCCTGCCTGCCGGTCACCAGCTTCTGCATATAGAAAACGGCGGACGGGTCGAACATCGAGCCCCGTTCCGCCAGCGCGATCACCGAGATCGCGTTGTTCATGCCCATGGCACACAAGCGGGTACCGTCGATGGGGTCGACCGCCACGTCGCATTCCGGACCGGTGCCGTCGCCGACCACCTCGCCGTTGTACAGCATCGGGGCGTGGTCTTTCTCACCCTCCCCGATCACCACCACGCCGCGCATCGACACGGTGTTGATCAGCTGGCGCATGGCGTTCACCGCCGCGGCGTCCGCGCCGTTCTTGTCCCCGCGGCCCACCCAGCGTGCCGCGGCCATCGCGGCGGCCTCGGTCACCCTGACCAGCTCAAGGGCGAGGTTGCGGTCGGGAGCGCTTCCGGTCGCGAGAGCGGCTGGCACGTGATCAGACATATCTCCCCTTACGGTAAGAATCCCCTCGTTAGCAGATCGTAAGTTCTCTGACCGCCTCTTGTCTGATTGGTCTGAACCTGTTGCAGCAGGTCAGAGGCCATTACGAGCCGGCGGGGCCCACGGGACGCGCCATGGGGATATCGTCGCGGTCATGAGCACCGACACCCAGCGAACGGTCGGAGTCCGCACGTCGGAGCGCGGCGCCGCCACCCGCAGCGCCCTGCTCACCGCGGCGAAGGAGGTCTTCATCACCCGGGGGTTCGCCGAGGCCGGGGTGACCGAGGTGGTGTCCCGGGCCGGCGCCAGCGTCGGCAGCCTCTACCACCACTTCTCCAGCAAGGCGGACCTCTACCTGGCGCTGTTCGAGGAGTTCCAGGCCCGGCAGACCCAGCGGTCGAAGCGGGCCATCAAGGAGGCGCGAGCCGCGGGACGGACCGACCCGATGTCGCTGTTCCTCGCCGGGGCGCGGGCCTACCTCGAGGGGTGTCTCGACGAGCGCGACCTCGCCGCGCTCTTCCTCCACGGGGACACCCCGCCCGGCTTCGAGGTCACCCTGCGCGATCACCTGCGCCAGTGGACGAGGCGGACCGCCGCCCTCTTCGCCGACGAGGACGAGCTCGTCGTGGTGCTGACCGGTGCGCTCGCCGCGGTCGTGCAGGAGGTCACCCACCAGGAGAACCCGGAGGCCGCCCGGGCGATGGCGGAGCGTGCGCTGCGGATCATCGAGGTCATGGGCAGGTCGGTGGCCTCCGGGCATCAGGAGGCGGCGAACCTGTCCTGCTGACCCGACGGCATAGCCGCGAGCAGCGGCGGCCGAGACTCCGCCGCGCGGAACGGTGCGGCGACCCCGGCAGGGCTCCACCGGGGCCGGGACCGGTTCCGGCAGCGGGTAGGCTCCTTTGACGTGCGAGGAGTGACCCAGGGCATCGCAGGTTATGTGTGGGCGATGCTCGTCTGCGTCGGCGTCGCGTTGCTGCTGCACGCCTGCATGCCGCAGGGCCGTGGCGAGCACATCCCCCGGGTGAACTACTCCATCGACAAGGCCAACGCCGCCGCCGCAGCGCCGTACGAGATCGTGGCGCCCAGCCATGAGCCGCCCGAGTGGGTGCCGACCAGCTCCAACCTGACCCGCAACGGGAGCACGGTCACCTGGCGGCTGGGCTTCGCCACCGCCAAGCGGCAGCACGCCATGGTCGCGCAGAGCAACGAGCAGCCGCCCGAGGTGTTCGCCAACCGCATGGCCAACACCGACAAGGTGAGCGGCAGCCGGCAGATCAACGGCGTCACCTGGCAGGAGCGGGTGCGCGAGGACAAGAACCAGCGGTCCCTGGTGCGTATCTCCCCGGAGCACGCGGTCGTGGTCACCGGCACCGCCGACTGGGACGAGCTCACCGCCCTGGCCCAGATCCTGACCCCGGTGCCCAAGACGTCCCCGGCGCCCTCCACGTCCGCGCCGGCCGCCACCCCCTCGGCCACGGCGTCCACGCCCACCGGCTGATCCGGGGACGGGTCCCGAGCCGGCGACGGCCCTCGGCTCCCAGAGCGGATGACGGCCCCTCCCCGGGGCCGGTGACGGCCGCCGGTTCCTAGAACAGGTGCCGGCGCGCACTCCCGGGCCGGCGACGGCCACCGGATCAGAGGCGGGCCCCCAACCGGAGCAAGGGCTCGCCGGGCAGAGGCGCACCGGGGCTCAGCAGGATCAGAAGGGCGTCTCGCCGTTGCCGTCCGGCTGAGGCTCCTCGCGCTGCGCCATCGCCATCGCGAGCTTCGCGCGCGCCCCTTGGAGCCACTCCTCGCAGATCGCGGCGAGCCGTTCGCCCCGCTCCCACAGCTCGAGCGACTCCTCCAGGGTGAGCCCGCCGGCCTCCAGGCGGCGCACCACCTCGATGAGCTGCTCCCGGGCCTCTTCGTACGACGGTCGGTCCTTCTCCTCAGCCACGCCCCTCACGATAGGCGCCGGAACCGACAGCGTGCCGTGCCGTACGCCGGCCGCGCCGGCCGTGGCGAACGTGAAACGGCGAAATTGTCGTCACTATGCAGACTCATGGCCATGTGCGGGTGAGGTGAGGAAATACCACCCACCGGGGCTGTCATGTGCGGCATCACCGGCTGGGTGGACCACGGGCGCGATCTCCGGCGGGAGCGGGAGACCGTGCAGGCCATGACCGAGACCATGGCCTGCCGGGGACCCGACGACGAGGGCGTGTGGCTCGCCCCGCACGCCGCGCTCGGCCACCGCCGGCTCGCCGTCATCGACATCGAGGGCGGCCGCCAGCCGATGGTCGCGGAGCGGGACGGCCGCCCGATCGCGGTGCTCGTCTACAGCGGCGAGGTGTACAACTACCGCGAGCTGCGCGACGAGCTCACCCGGCTCGGCCACCGCTTCCGCACCCGGAGCGACACCGAGGTCGTCCTCGAGGCGTACCTGGAGTGGGGCCCGGACCTCGCCACCCGCCTCAACGGCATGTACGCGTTCGCCATCTGGGACATCCCGCGGCAGGAGCTCCTGCTCGTCCGGGACCGGATGGGCATCAAGCCGCTCTACTACTTCCCGACGCCCGACGGGGTGCTGTTCGGCTCCGAACCCAAGGCGATCCTCGCCAACCCGCTCGCCGAACCGGTCCTCGACCTCGACGGGCTCCGGGAGCTGCTCGCCGTGGTGAAGACCCCGGGGCACGGGATCTTCCGCGGCATGCACGAGGTCCTCCCCGGCTCGCTGGTCACCGTGGGCCGCACCGGGGTGCGCACCCACCGGTACTGGCGCCTGGAGGCCCGGGAGCACCGCGACGACCTGGACACCACCGTCCGCACCGTGCGCGAGCTGCTGGAGGACATCATCGCCCGCCAGCTCATCGCGGACGTGCCGCTCTGCACGCTGCTCTCCGGCGGCCTCGACTCCAGCGCGGTCACCGCGCTCGCCGCCCGCCTCTCCGGGGAGCGGGGGAAGGTCCGCTCGTTCGCGGTCGACTTCGTGGGGTACGCCGAGCACTTCCGGCCGGATGCGATGCGCGACACCCCGGACGCCCCGTTCGTCCACGAGGTCGTACGGCACGCCGGCACCTGTCACACCGACATCGTGCTGAGCTCGGCCGAGCTCATGGACCCCCGGGCGCGGGCCGCGGTGCTCCGGGCCCGCGACCTGCCGGTCGGCACCGGAGACCTGGACACCTCGCTCTACCTGCTCTTCGCCGCCATCCGGCGGCACTCCACCGTCGCCCTCTCCGGGGAGTCGGCCGACGAGGTGTTCGGCGGGTACCGGTGGTTCCACGACCCCCGTGCCGTCGGCGCGGAGACCTTCCCCTGGCTCGCGCTCCCCGAGCTCAGGCGGCAGTGGGACTGGGGCGCCTTCCTCGACGACGGGCTGCTCCGCGCCCTCGACATCGCCGCCTATCAGCGCGATGAATACCGCACCGCCCTGGCCGAGGTGCCCGTGCTCCCCGGCGAGCACGGCGTGCAGCGGCGGATGCGGGAGCTGAGCCACCTCCACCTCACCCGGTTCCTGCAGCTCCTGCTCGACCGCAAGGACCGGATGAGCATGGCCGTCGGCCTCGAGGTGCGGGTGCCGTTCTGCGACCACCGGCTCGTCGAGTACGTGTTCAACGCCCCGTGGTCGATGAAGACCTTCGACCACCGGGAGAAGAGCCTGCTGCGCGCCGCCGTGGCCGACCTGCTGCCGCGCTCGGTGCTCGAGCGCGGCAAGGTGCCCTACCCCTCGATCCAGGATCCCGGCTACGAACACCGGCTGCGCGAGCGGGCGGCCGAGCTGCTCGCGGAGGGGAGCTTCCCGGCGGAGCCGTTCGTGGACGTGGCGAAGATCCGGCGGGTGCTCGGCGAGCGCCCGGCCGGGAACGGCGCCCGGGCGCCGCTGGAGTGGTTCCTGCAGTTCAACGCCTGGCTCGGCCGCTACCGGGCGCGCGTCCTGTTCTGACCGTCCCCATGGGCCGGGCCGATCCGGCGACCCGGCCTTCCATCGCGGCCACCGCTCCGGACCGTTCCCCGCGGGCCGGGCCGATCCCGCGCCGGTGCCGCGGGCGGGGCCTGCTCAGGCCGTCCCCTGGCCGATCACTCCTGCTCCGGCGTGAACACCGCGGTGCGCGCCGCGGCCGGCCCGAGGGGAGCGCCACGGCGACTCCGGAGGCGAGCACGGCGGCCTCGGGGCGGGCGCCTTGCCTCACCCCTGATCCGAGGCGATCACCGTGACGCGGTCGTCGGAGAACCGGACGCTGAGCTCGTCGCCCGGGCGCACCTCCCCGGCCAGCCGTACCACCTCACCGGACGGGCGCTGGACGATCGCGTAGCCGCGCTGCAGGGTCGCGGCGGGCGAGAGCGCCACCAGGCGGGCGCGCAGGTGCTCGAGCGAGTCGGCCGCGCGGTCGAGCATGCCGGCCAGGCAGCGCCGGGAGCGGTCGCGCAGCGAGTCGATCTGCTCGGCCCGCCGGTCGATCTCCCGGAGCGGGTCGGCGAGGGACGGCCGGGAGCGCACCGCCTCGAGCCACGCGCTCTCCCGGGCGATCCACCCGCCGATGACCCGGCGGCCCCGCTCCCTGAGCTGGTGGATCAGGGCGAGCTCCTCACCGACGTCCGGCACGACCTTCTTGGCGGCGTCGGTCGGCGTGGAGGCCCGCAGGTCGGCGACGAGGTCGAGCAACGGGGTGTCCTGCTCGTGGCCGATCGCGCTCACCACCGGGGTACGGCAGGCCGCGACCGCGCGGACCAGGGCCTCGTCGGAGAACGGCAGCAGGTCCTCGAGCGAGCCGCCGCCCCGCGCGATGATGATCACATCGATCCCCGGGTCGGCGTCGAGCTTGCGCAGCGCCTCGATGATCTCCGCCACCGCGTACGGCCCCTGCACGGCCACCGGCTCCACCGTGAAGCGGACGGCGGGCCAGCGCCGCCGGGCGTTCTCCAGCACGTCCCGCTCGGCCGCGGAGCCCCGCCCGCAGATCAGCCCGATGTTCCGCGGCAGGAACGGCAGGCGGCGCTTGCGCTCCACGTTGAACAGCCCCTCGGCGGCGAGCGTCTGGCGCAGCCGCTCCAGGCGGGCCAGCAGCTCCCCGATGCCCACCGGCCGGATCTCGAGGGCGGTGAAGGCGAACGATCCCTTGTTGACGTAGAAGTCCGCCTTGACGTGCATGACCACCCGCGCCCCGTCCACGGGCCGCGGCACCGTCGCCTCGTAGACGGAACGGGAGCAGAGGACCCGCGCCGAGACGTTCGCCACCGGGTCGCGCAGGGTCAGGAACACCGTGCCGCCCCGGGCGGTGAGCTCGGTGATCTGCCCCTCCACCCACACGGTGCCGAGCCGGCCGATCCACTGGGCCACCATCTGCAGCACCGACCGGATCGGCAACGGTGACTCGGGGGACGTCTTCGCGGTCACGTGCCCTCCTCGCTCGACGCTCGCGGCCCGCCCGGGGGCGGGTCACCCCCGGGAGGCTAACCGCTCGCCCCGACGATTCCGGGCCCGTCAGCCCTGGGCGCGCAGCTTCGCCAGGCGGCGTTCGAACATGCCGACCACGTCGGGCCGGTTCGCGTGCGCCCGCTCGTAGTCGAGGAACGCCTGCACCTGCTCGGCCGTGGTGCCGCGCAGCCGCGCGCGCAGTGAGGGGAGCGACATCTCGCTGAAGCCGGGGAACGGCTCGGCCACCTCCGCGGCGGGGGCCGGTGCGGCGCCCTCGGCCGGTGCCTCGGCCTTCCCGGCCGGCGCGGGCCGCTCAGCCTCGGGCTCGGGCGCGGCGGCGGCCGGCTCCTCGGCCACCCGCTCCTCGGCCGGGCGCTCCTTCGGCGGCGCCACGGTCACCGTCGGCGTCTCCGGGCGAGGCTCCTTGGGCTGCGACGGCGGCGGAGCGAAGATCACCGGCTCCCGGCGGGCCGCCTTGGGCTCCTCCGCCTCCGGTGCGGCCGGCTCGGTCTCGGCCGGCCGGACGCCGTCCGGGCTCTCACCGGTGAAGCGCTTGAGCTGGGACTTGACCCCGTCACCGAACTGCAGCGCCCGCCCGACGGCCACGAGGACGGCCTGGAGTACGAGAACCGGCAGATCCTTCGCCTTCTCCAGCAGCCGCTCGCGGTTCTCCATCGCGTCGCGGACCTGCTTGGCTATGTCTCTGAGGACGGACATCGCGGCTCCTGGGGCAGAAGATCGGTTTCGCACATCCAGTGTCGCAAGACCATGGTCAAGAGGCGGGTGACGCTCCCCATAGCATAGGAACCCATACCATTAGGACCATGGAGTCACCGAGCCCCGCACCCCGCCGTGTCCTCCTCGCCAAGCCGCGGGGGTACTGCGCCGGGGTGGATCGGGCGGTGCAGACGGTCGAACTGGCCCTCGACCGCTACGGCGCCCCCATCTACGTGCGCAAGCAGATCGTGCACAACACCCACGTGGTGAAGCGTCTCGAGGAGCGGGGCGCCATCTTCGTCGACGAGCTCGACGAGGTCCCCGACGGCGCCATCGTGATCTTCTCGGCCCACGGGGTGGCGCCCACCGTCCACCAGGAGGCCGCCGCGCGCGGGCTGAAGACGATCGACGCCACGTGCCCGCTCGTCACCAAGGTCCACAACGAGGCCAAGCGGTTCGCGGCGAAGGACTACGACATCCTGCTCATCGGCCACGCCGGCCATGAGGAGGTCGAGGGCACCACGGGTGAGGCCCCGGACCACATCCGGCTCGTGGACGGGCTCGACGGCGTGGACAAGGTCCAGGTCCGCAACCCGGACAAGGTGGTCTGGCTCTCCCAGACCACGCTCTCCGTCGACGAGACCAAGGAGACCGTCGCCCGGCTCCGCGAGCGGTTCCCGAACCTGATCGACCCGCCGAGCGACGACATCTGCTACGCCACCTCGAACCGGCAGGCCGCGGTCAAGCGGATCGCCCCGCAGTGCGAGCTGGTCCTCGTGGTGGGCTCCGCCAACTCCTCCAACTCCAAGCGCCTGGTCGAGGTGGCCAAGGCCTACGGGGCCAAGGCCGCCCACCTCGTCGACGACGCCTCCTACATCCGCGAGGAGTGGCTGGAGGGCGTGACCACGGTCGGTCTCACCAGCGGCGCCTCGGTCCCCGAGGAGCTGGTCCAGGGCGTGCTCAAGCGGCTCGCCGAGAGCGGCTTCACCGACGTCGAGGAGGTCGAGGCGGTCGAGGAGCACATGCGCTTCGCCCTCCCGTACGAGCTGCGCCGCGACCTGCGCGCGGTGGCCAAGTAGGCGCCGGCGACGCGCGGATCCCCGACGGGCGGCGGTATCCCGGTCGGCGACCTGAAGTCCGGCGGCCGGTCGGCATCCCGGCGGGCGCCGGGATCGGACGGTGCCGTTCCCGGTCACCATCGACGGTGCCGACCTCCGGGCCGCCGCGGACCGATGTGGGGGAGTCGGTTTTCGGCCGGCCTCATGGCGCGGTACGAGCGGCACGACTGCCCGCCATACCCGTCTGCGGCCGTCGGCGACCGTGCCATGTATGGCCGGCATCGCCGGCGCCGCGTACGGCCCACGGACCGGCCGGCGTGACCCGCTCAGTCCTCGATCGCCCTGCCGTACAGGCGCGGCTCGAAGTAGCCCTCGGGCTCCGGGTCGAAACCCCTCCGCCGGTTCCGGCGGCGCGGCCCGCGCCGCTTCCCGGCCCCGGGCCGGTTCGCGCCGCGGCTCAGCTCCCGGCGCAGCTCCCGCACGTTGGCCGGAAGACCGCGCGGCCAGGCGAGGACGAGGGTGAGCGCCGAGCCGAGGAAGAGCCAGGGCGCGGCCGAGGAGAGCGTGGTAAACAGCCCGAGGCCGAGCGCCTGGAGCATCGAGCCCGAGCCGAGCGCCCGGATGAACTCCACGAACAGGGCGGCGCAGAAGAACACCAGCGGGGGCGTGACCGCGAGCGCGAGCAGGTCGCGGCGGTGGACCAGCAGCACCACGGTGACGCAGCCGATGACGAACACCGGGCCGGGGGCGAGGAACTGGCCGAGCAGCGAGATCATGAAGAGCACGACGACCGCCCCGCGGGCCGTGAGCCTGAGCCGTGGCTGATCGGTGCCTGTCATCGAGCCCCCTTAGGCCGAGTCGCGGGTCAATTTACCGTTCTGGCGGGACAGGGGCGGGGAGATTACGCTCTCTTCACCTTCGTCAAGCGCGGGTAGCGCGGCGTCGCCGGCCTCGGGGGGCACGACCTGCCGCGGCGCCTGGTCCACCTGGGCCGGCGCCTCGAGCGGGCCGTCGGTGAGCCCGAGCTCGTGCAGCCGCCGCGCGCTCACCAGTAACCGGCTCTCCAGCGACCCGACCGTCCGGTTGTACGCGGTCACCGCCCGCCCCAGCGCCCTGCCGAGCTCGTCGAGGTGCCGGGCGAGCCGGCCGAGCCGCTCGTACAGCTCCTTGCCGAGCCGGAGGACCGTCTTGGCGTGCTCGCTGATCGCCTCCTGCTGCCAGGCGTACTGGGCGGTGCGCAGCATCGTGATCAGCGTGGTGGGGGTGGCGATGTGCACCCGCTTGCGCATGGCGTACTCGAGCAGCTCGGGGTCGCGCTCCAGCGCGGGGGCGAGGAAGGCCTCCCCGGGGATGAACAGCACCACGAACTCCGGCGCCGGGTCGAACGCCTGCCAGTACGCCTTGGCGGCGAGCCGGTCGACGTGCTCGCGCAGGTGGCGGGCGTGCGCGTCGAGCCGGGCGGCGGCCACGTCCGGGTCGGCGGCCTGGGCCGCCTCCAGGTAGGCGCTGAGCGGGACCTTCGCGTCGACGACGATGTTCTTGCCGCCGCTGAGCCGTACCACCATGTCCGGGCGGACCGCACCGTCCCCGGTGGCCGCGCCGGCCTGCTCGTCGAAGTCGCAGAACCGGGCCATCCCGGCGAGCTCCGCCACCCGGCGGAGCTGGAGCTCGCCCCACCGGCCGCGCGCCTCGGGCCGCTGCAACGCCCGGACCAGCGCGGCCGTCTGGGCCTTGAGCTCCTCCGAGCTGCGCCGGACGAGCTCGATCTGCGTGGTCAGCTCGGCGCGCGCCGCCCGGGCGCCGGCCTCGCTCTCCCGCAGCCGGCTCTCGACCTTGGCGAGCGTCTCCTTGATCGGGGTGATCAGCGTCTCGACCGCCTGGCGGCGCTGCTCGAGGTCCCCGGCCACCTCCGCCCGCGTGGTGTTCAGCCTGCTCTCGGCGAGCTCGAGGAAGCGCCGGTTGCTCGCGTCGAGCACCTGGGCGGAGATCGCCTGGAAGCGCTCGGTGAGCTGGGACTCCACGTAGGCCGCCTTCTCCTCGGCGGCGCGCCGCCGCGCCTCCGCCTCCGCGATCCGGGCGGCGACCTCGGCCGCCGCGCCGGCCGTGCGCGCCCGGGCGAGCGCGGCGCCGATGACCAGCCCGGCGGCGAGCCCGATGGCGAGCCCGAGCAGCAAAGCCATGACGTCCACGGATTCGTATGATTTCAGCCAACCGGCGGCCCTGCCGGGAGGCGCGCGCAGGCGGCGCGGTACGGGCGAGGATCGCGGGTGCCGATGCCCTCGCCGGGCGGCCGTGCCGTACCGGATCAGGGGCCCGCTCCGGCCGGTCCGGGGCCCGCCGGCGGGTGGCCGTGGTCCGGCATGCGCTCGGCAGCCCGTAGACTCGGCCTACGTGAGCTTGAGCATCGGCATCGTCGGCCTGCCCAACGTCGGAAAGTCCACGCTGTTCAACGCGCTGACCAAGAGCGCAAAGGCTCTGGCGGCGAATTACCCGTTCGCCACGATCGAGCCCAATGTGGGCATCGTCGGCGTGCCGGATCCACGGCTGGAGAAGCTGGCCGAGATGTTCGGCTCGGCCCGCATCGTCCCGGCGAAGGTGGAGTTCGTGGACATCGCCGGCCTGGTCCGGGGCGCGTCCGTGGGACAGGGCCGGGGCAACCAGTTCCTCGCCCACATCCGGGAGACCGACGCCATCTGCCAGGTCATCCGGGTCTTCAACGACCCCGACGTCACCCACGTGGACGGGGACATCTCCCCGCAGCGGGACATCGAGACGATCAACACCGAGCTGATCCTCGCCGACCTGCAGACCATCGAGAAGGTGCTGCCGCGCCTCAGGAAGGAGGCCACGCACCTCAAGGAGCGCAAGGCCGTGCTCGAGGCGGTCGAGGCGGCCGCGAAGCTGCTCGACGGCGGCACCACGCTGTACGCGGGGGCGAAGAGCGCCGGGATCGACCTCGCCGACCTGCGCGAGTTCCACCTGCTCACCGCGAAGCCGTTCCTGTACGTGTTCAACGCCTCCATGGACCAGCTCAGCGACGAGGAGCTGAAGGCGCGCCTGTCGGAGCTGGTCGCCCCGGCCGAGGCCGTGTTCCTCGACGCCAAGCTCGAGGCGGAGCTGGTGGAGCTGCCCGAGGAGGACGCGGCCGAGCTGCTCCGCTCCGTCGGCCAGGAGGAGTCCGGCCTGGCGCAGCTCGCCAGGGTCGGCTTCCACACCCTCGGCCTGCAGACCTTCCTCACCGCCGGGCCCAAGGAGGCGCGCGCCTGGACGATCCGCAAGGGCGCGACCGCTCCGGAGGCGGCTGGTGTCATCCACAGCGACTTCCAGCGCGGCTTCATCAAGGCCGAGATCGTCTCGTACGACGACCTGATCGAGGCCGGTTCGATGGCCGCGGCGCGCGCGGCGGGCAAGGTCCGGATGGAGGGCAAGGACTACGTCATGCAGGACGGTGACGTGGTCGAGTTCCGGTTCAACGTCTGAGCGCTCGCACCGCTGAGCGGTCACCTCTGAGCGGTCGCGCGGCCTGACGGGCTCGCCCCCGGCTGCCGTCCCTCCGGCGGTCTTTTCGCGGATGATCATCGCCCGGGCGTCTCGGGTCTTCTCGCGAGCCGCTGGGACTGCGTGTCCACCGTGCTGCCGGGGATGCCGAAGGCGCCGGCGTCCGGCCGGCCCGGCGCCTCCACCGGCCAGAACGACGCCGCGGTCACGTGCTGGGCCGCAGCCGTCCTCCGGACCGGGATCCCCGGGACGTCCCGGCCGCCGGGGCGATGCCGGCATGCGGCCGTCCTCTCTGCGCGGCCGGAGCCGGTCGATGCCGTGCTGTGCACGGGGTCGATGCCGTGGCTGCGCGCGGGCTCTCGCGTGCCGGAGGCCGTGCCCTGTGCCGCCATCCGGTGCGCCGTCCGCAAAGGTCAGGGGCGGGCGGCGCCGCCGTGGGGCCGCGTGCGCGTCCGCCCCGTCATCTCCGATCGGAGGGCGCCCGACCGCGCGCGGCCGCGGCCGGCACGGTCATCACGCTCACCCGGCACGGTCATCGCGCTCACGTGGTGCGCCACCACGTCGTGGAGCTCCGGGTGATGCGCGAGCGCTCCTCGGCGGTATGCCCGGTGCAACCCTCGCGCGCCCCGATGGGCCGGCCGCGGACGGCGCCGTGCCGTCAGCGCGAGCACCCCTCGCGCGCCCGGATGAGCCGCGGGCCGGTCCGCGGGCTCCCGCGGTGGCCGGTCTCTCCCCGGGGGCCACCGCCCTCACCTCGTCCTTTCCGCCTGATCCCGGCCATTCGGCGCGCCGCGTGCGATACGCCTCGCGGAAACATGCACGCCGTGGCGGGCTCGGCGGCGGGCCGATCCGGCCGGGAAGAAAAGCGCGAATACCGGATGACCGGCATGCGGTGCACGTGCCGGCACGGAACCGTGAGCGGGCGATTACCGGAGCGCCGGCCGATGGAACCGGTTATCGGGTCACTGGGATATCACCCTTCGCGCCATTCCCCCGTCTCTGGGCTGATTAAACCGCAATTGAACGGCCATTTCCTGGGAAAGAACCCTCGCGGAAACCGTGGGAAACCCGATAGGGGATGAAAGGTGTCTTCAGTGGTGTGGCCGTCCCGGGCGGGTGGTGATGCCCGGTCGCCGGTGGCCCTGATGCAGGCCGCGCACTGCGATCGCGCTGCCGCCTCGCGCGGCGCGGCGGTACGGCTCGCCGGGCGCGTACGGCCGGGCACCAGGCCGCCCACCGGGACGGGCGCCGGAGGCATGGCCGAGGAGACCGCGCCCACCGGAGGCCCGGCCGTGCCGGCCCGCGGTACACCGCGCTCCCGTGCCGGGCCGTACGGCATCGCCGTACCGGACGCCCGCGCGGCGGACGGCGGCACGGCCCGGTGACGGGGAGCGCCACGGCGCGGCATCAGAGGCGGCCCATCAGGGCGAACGCCGCAGGTCGCGCACCCGAGGAGCCTGCAGCAGGGATGGCGCGCGCCGCCCGTACGGCACCCGGACGGAACGCCGGGATAGCAATACATGGCGGTGGGGTAATCCGAGAACGCCCTGGCCAGGCGCAACGCGCTTTTCCGCCGGAGTGGATAGGAGTGGGCCGTCTCAACGGCATCTAGACCTGGTTTGCTCGCTCACGGCGATGCTTGCACCATGGGCGTGGCTTACCTGGAAGAATTGACCAGACGGCTAGAGTGAATAATTCGATACGGCTAACCGGATCGAGAGTGAGACACCGCGCCGGCAAGGGGGAAAGGCGCGAGCGGAGGCGTGATGACTCGCAGGTCAACGGTCCAGCAGAATCCGCGGCGGATCGCTGGCGACCCCGAGTCGTATCCTCCCGACGCCGCTGATCGGGGGGACGCCGCGCACGGCGCCTCGTTCCGGCGCGCCGGCGGTTGGAGCGGCGGTGGAGGGCGCTGGCTGGTCTGGATCGGCCGCGCCATCCTGTGGGCCCTGATCATAGTGATCGTCGTCAACGGGGTGCGGGCGCCGTTCGAGCGGATGCGCGGGGACGCCGGGGCTCCCGCGACCTCGGCCACGCCGAGCGATCTCGGGTTCCCGGTCACCCAGGGGGCGGCGTTCGCCATTCAGTTCGCCGCGGTCTACCTCAACTACGACGCGGCCAACCCGCAGCAGCGCGCGGAGCGGCTGCGGCCGTTCCTCCCCGAAGGCGCGGACGCCCAGTTCGGCTGGAACGGGTACGGGCGGATGTCGGCGGGCGCCCTCCAGTTCGCCGGCATCGAGGTGACCGACGCCAACAACGCCCGGGTGACCGTGATGTACCAGTCGGGCGGCACCCGGGGCCTGCTCTCCGTGCCGATCTACCACGACGGGGGCAGGTTCGTGGTCTCGGGCCGGCCGGCGATGCTCCCGGCCTCGGGCCCGGCGGGGCTGCCGCAGCTCCCGGAGCCGGACCGCGACTCGGCCGCCGAGGCGGAGCTCCGCCCGCAGCTCGAGGGGTTCTTCAAGGCGTACGCCGCAGGCGACCAGGTCGACCTTCAGCGGTACGTGGTGAACGGGGCCCCGATCGAGGGGTTCGGCGGCGGGATCACGCTCGCCCAGCTCAAGGACGTCATCGTGCCGCCCGGCCCGGAGGACAGCAGGGTGGTCACCGCCGTCGTCGTGTGGGCCGTCGAGTCGCAGGCGACGCCCGCCCCGAGCGCCACCCCCGGCGACCCGGTCACGGAGCCCGCGAGCCTGGAGCAGGCCTACCGGCTCACCATGGAGAAGCAGGGTGGCAAGTGGTTCGTCAAGGACATCCAAGGTGCGCATCGGTCCGCGGGGTAGCGCATGCTCGATCATGACATCGCTGTTCCACTCCCCCGGGAGGGCGAGAATTGATTCTGCAAACGCTGGTGGACGGCCTCATTGACCTGGCCGCGCCCACGTCACCCCCGCCGACCCCCGGTATCGACACCGAGGGCCTCGCCGACTTCCTGCGGAGGTTCTTCGCCCCGCTCTTCCTCGCCGTCGTCTCCGTGGTGGCCATCTTCTTCCTCTTCACCCGCGAGATCACGAAGTTCGTGCAGTTCATCCTGCTCGCGATCGGGATCGGCGTGATCTTTTACGTGCCGAACATCATCGAGGTGACGGCGAAGGCCATCGCGACCGCGCTGGGCATCAAGTGATCACGCGGAGGGGAGAGTCGGGTGGACCTACCTACGTACACCAACATCTGGCGGATCGAGAAGCGGCTGTACAAGCTGTACGACCTCCGGCTCCCCATGCCGCTTCCGATCGTCTGGATCGGGGTGTTCGTGGGTGTCTCGGTCCCCTGGTGGCTCCTCCTCTGGCTGGTCGGGCTGCCGTTCGACGCGCCGTGGCACGTGGTGTACCTGGTGCCGCCCGGCGTCCTGACCTGGCTCTCCACCCGGCCGGTGATCGAGAGCAAGCGCCTGACCGAGCTGCTCCAGTCCCAGCTCCGCTACCTGGTGGAGCCTCGGACGTGGTGCCGGATGGCCCCGAAGCGGGAGCCCGACGAGATCGCGTTCACCGTGCGGGTCTGGCGCTCCCGCGCCCAGGTCGCGGCCCGGGGCGCCGTGCGGGCCCCGCTGCTCCGGCGCGACGCCCTGCCCGCGCGGGCGCTCCTCCAGGGCGCCGCGGCCGTACCGCTCGCCGAGCCCGTCACCGTGGACCAGGTACGGCACGCCGGGGACGCCCCGCACCGGGCGGCCGGTGACCGGACCGCCGAAGAGCAGGCGACGGTGGCGGACGTCCGGCCGGCCCCGCGCCGGGCGGCCGGGCGGACCGCGGACGCGGCCCCGCCGCTGCCGCTCCCGGTGGCGTCACCGTCCCGCTCGGGAGAGCCCTCCGCGCCGGAGGAGCGGGAGGCCGGGGCTGCGGAGCCGGTGGAGACGGGCGCCACCCGGCCCGCCGTCGTCGCCTTGGCTCGGCAGGCCACCGCGCCGGCCGGCGATGCGGCCGGGGCTCCCGCGGAGGCGCGGACGGACGCCGCAGCGGCCGCGCTCTCCTCCCGGGCTCCGGACACCGGACCGGCCGAGGTCGCGGCGCCGCCTCAGGCGGAGCAGGCCCCCGCACCGGTGGAGCCGGCCGCCCCGTCTCCGGCACGGGCGCATGCGGAGGCCGCCGAGCCCGCGCCACCGCCGGCGCCGTCCGTGGCCGAGGACGCGCCGAGCTCCCCGGACGAGGACGCGCCGAGCTCCCCGGACGAGGACGCGCCGAGCTCCCCGGACGAGGACGTCCCGAGCCGGAAGGCCGCGTTCCTGGGCGCCGAGACCATCCGCCGGCTGCGCAGGCTGGCCGCGAGCGCCGAATCCCCGCGGGGGAAGGCAGGCCGGGAGCGGACCCACCGGACCGGCGCCGCCGACGCGGAGCCGGCCCCGCACCCCGCACCGACGGCATCGGACCCAGCGCCAAGGGATGCCGAGCGGACGGTCATCCCGCTCCGCGCCGCGAGCACCGCGGACGACCGGGCGGATCTCGGGAGCACGCCCGGTCCCGCCGAGGAGCGGCGCGGCGAGACGGCCCGCGGGGACGAGCACACCCGCCCCGGCGGCGAGCCGGCCCACCGCGATGACGCGCGCCACGGCGACGAGCAGGCCCACCCCGGCGACGGCGAGCGGCCCCACCGGGCCGATGCCCGCCCCGAGGCGGAGCGGGCCCGGCCCGCCGAACCGGCCGCCCGGTCCGATCCCGAGCCCACCGATCCCGCCCGGCCGGAACCGGAGGACACCGCCGCCCAGGACGCGGGCGACGACGCGGCCGAGTGGCGGAGGAAGGCCTGGGAGCAGCACCGGAAGGGCCGCCCGCCCCGGCCCTACCCGCCGCCTGCGCCCCGCCCCGGGGCACAGGAGCGGCAGGGCCGGCCGCGCCCGCTCGGGCCGCAGGACTCCCCGGCCCGCCGCCCGGCCTCCGGCACCGCTCCGCACCGCGGCCCCGGCTCCGCTGAACCCCGGGAGCCCGCACCCGGGGTGACGATCCGGGCGGTCACCGACCCCGTCACGCCCGGCGGCCCGCCGGGCCTGGTCGCCCAGGGCCGGGGCTCCGCCGAGGAGCCGGTCCGGCTCCGCCGGGTGGAGGCGGTCGTGGGGCGCGGCTCCTCGGGCGGCTGGCGGCGGCTCGCCCAGGTGGTCGTGGGCGGGAGCCGTACCGACACGATGGAGCTCGACATCGAGCGGGCCCGCACCCCGCTCACCGAGAGCCGGCGGATCATGGTGCTGGGCTGCGCGGGAGGCGCCGGGCAGACGACCACCGCGCTCATGCTCGGGCACACGCTCGCCCGCTACCGCGACGACCGGGTGGTCGCCCTCGACGCGAACAGCGGTGAGGAGACGCTCACCAGCAAGATCGCGGCCGAGTCGCCGGAGACGCTCACCTCCCTGCTGAAGAGCTCGGAGACGGTCACCGGCTACCTCGGCATCCGGGCGTTCACCAGCCGGTGCGAGTCCGGGCTGGAGGTGGTGGGCGCCGACCCGGACGTGCACGCGCCGCAGCGCCTCGCCGACCTCTCCTTCCTCGCCGACTGGCGGCGCACGCTCGCCGTGCTCGACCGGCACTACCGGATCACCGTGATCGACCCGGCGGCCGCGGTCGCCGGGCGGCTCCTGCCGTACGTCGACCAGCTCGTGCTGGTCGCCCCGGCGAGCGAGGACGCGGCGAACGCGGTCGCGATGACCTTCGAGTGGCTCGACGGGCACGGCTGCGCGGAGCTGCGGCGCCGCGCGGTGCTGGTGGTCAACGGGGTGAGCCGGCGCAGCCTCGCCGACGTCGAGCAGGCGGAGGCGGTGGCGAGCGGCCGATGCCGGGCGATCGTCCGGGTGCCCTGGGAGGACGCGCTCGCCCCTGGCCGGCCCGGCCCGGTCGATCTCGATCACCTGCGCATGAGCGGCCGCAGAGCGTACGTTGCCCTGGCGGGCGTGCTGGTGAGCACGCTCGCCTCGATCCAGGCCCAGGAGGAGGTCGCCAAGTGAGCCCAGGGGCGGTGCCCGGCTCGACGGGTGCGAGCGGACCGCGCGGGGGACCGCGCCGGGCGGGCGGCGACGGGTGCGTGCAACCGTGGACGGGGAAGTTGGTGGGTGACCGATGAGCAGGGCCAGGAGCCGGCTCGCCGTGCGGTACTTCGACGACCGCATCCTCCTCACCGACTCAGCGGCGTGGGCCTACTTCCGGCTGCCGACCGTGAGCTACGAGTTCCTCACCCCCGAGGAGCGCGAGGCCCTCGCGAACAACATCACGATCGCGCTCGCGGCGATCCGGATGCCCGACGCCGAGGTGCACCTGCGGGTGGCCCACCGGCCCTACCCGGCCGCCGAGTGGGCGATGGCGCTCGACGCCACCTCCGACGGCGGCCCGGGCTGGCGCGAGTACCTGGAGGAGATGTACCGGCACGTCTGGGCCAAGGACTTCTGGACCAAGGAGGTCTACCTCGGGGTCCGGCTCGGCCCGCGTGGCGCGCAGCTCGGCACCGGGGTGCTCGCCCAGCTCTTCGGCCTGTACCAGCGGGGGGAGAAGGCGCTCGGCATCGAGGACGACCACGTGCCCGAGCGGGAGATCGAGCGGTGGACCGAGGCCGCCGAGCGGCTCGGCCGGGCGCTCGCCTCGAGCGCGCTCTACGCCCGCCACGCCACCTCCGACGAGATCGCCTGGCTGTTCCAGCACGCCGCGTCCGGCGGGCTCGGCGACCAGCGGCCCTCGGCGACCCCGCGCCGCCGCTGGGGGAGGGGCGAGATCGAGGCGCTGGTCGAGGGCCAGATCCACAACGGCCGCTCCCTGCTGCGGATCGAGCAGCCGTACGGCGAGGCGTACGTCGCCTTCCTGTCGTTCGCCCGGTTCCCCGACCTCATGCCGTTCCCGGACGGCGAACCCTGGCTGCACTTCGCCGACCAGCTCCCCTTCCCGGTCGAGGTGTCGAGCCGGATGCGGCTGATCCCGCCGGTGCGCGCGAGCAAGGACGTGGCGCGCAAGCTCGCGCACGCCCGGGACATGGACATCCACATCCGGGAGGCGGGGGCCGAGGCGCCGCTCGCCCTCGCCGAGCAGATCGACGCCGCCCGGGCGCTGGAGCACGGCATCACCAAGGAACGCCTGCCGTTCGTGTACGGCTGGCACCGGCTGAGCGTGAGCGCCCCGACCGAGGAGATGTGCATCCAGCGGGTCGAGGCGGTGATCGAGCACTACCGCGACCTCGGCATCGACGTGGTCAACTCCACCGGCGACCAGTTCTCGCTGTTCTGCGAGTCCCTGCCGGGGGAGCGGCTGCGGGTCAACGCGTACGCCCAGCGGCAGCCGCTCCGCACGATCGCCGGCGGCATGGCCACGGCCACCGTGGAGCTCGGCGACCGGGTGGACGAGTCGAACGCCGGGTGGATCGGCCCGTACATCGGGGAGACGCTGGGGCGGGCGCGGAGCGTCGTCCACTTCGACCCGCTGGTGGCGGCGGCGCGGAACCGCCCGACGGCGATCGCGATCACCGGTGAGCCGGGCGGCGGCAAGACCACCCTCGCGATGCTGCTGATCTACCAGATGGCGCTGCGCGGGGTGACCATCGTGGTCATCGACCCCAAGGGGGACGCCCAGTCGCTGGTCGAGCTGCTGCGGCGGCGGGGCCGGAAGGCGCGGATCATCCCGCTGGGCACGGCGGCCCCGGGCCTGCTCGACCCGTTCTCCTTCGGCGACGACATCGCGGCGAAGCGGACCATGGCCACCGAGACGCTCCGGCTGCTCCTCCCGCGGATGTCGGAGGAGCGGGAGTCCGCGATGATCCAGGCGGTCGCGGCCGTCTCGGCCGAGCCGTCTCCGTCGCTCGGCAAGGTCGTGGAGTACCTGGAGCGGGCGCCGGACGCCGCGTCGAAGAACCTCGGCGCGGTGCTGCGGTCGATGTCCGAGATGCACCTGGCGCGGCTCTGCTTCGACCCGTCGGGCGGCGAGCGGATCGACATCGAGGGGTGGACCACGGTCTTCACCCTGGACGGGCTGACCCTCCCCGACGTGGTGACACCGCGGGACGACTACTCCTACGAGCAGCGGCTCTCGGTCGCCCTGCTCTACCTGGTGTCCCAGTTCGCCCGGCGGCTGATGAACGGGCTCGACCGGCGGACACCGAAGGCGATCTTCCTGGACGAGGCGTGGGCGATCACCTCCACCCCGGAGGGCGCCAAGCTCGTGCCCGAGGTCTCCCGGATGGGCCGGTCGCGGAACACCGCGCTGGTGCTGGTCTCGCAGAACGCGGGGGACCTGCTGAACGAGCAGGTGACCAACTGCCTCTCCTCGGTCTTCGCCTTCCGCTCGACCGAACGGGTGGAGGTGGAGCACGTGATGGAGCTCCTCGGCGTGGATCCGTCCGAGGAGCACAAGGCCGTGCTGCGCTCGCTGGGCAACGGGGAGTGCATCTTCCGGGATCTTGACGGCCGGGCCGGCCGGATCGGGGTCGACCTGATCTCGGAGGAGCTGCTGCGGTGGTTCGACACGAACCCCACGCGCGAAAAGCCGGGCGATGGGCATGATCATGTTGACGGGGGCACCGGTGGTCGGTCTGAGGTCGCGCAGGAGGTGCGGTCTTGAGGGTGCGCAGGAAGGGTCTCGGCCGGCTGAAGGGCCGCCGCAAGCTGGCCGTGCTCCTCGTGCTCATCGCGGCGTTCGTGGCGCTGCCCATCGCCCTGCCCACACGCGTCGCCACCGCGATCGGGCCCTGTGACCTGTCGTCCGACCTCGCCCCCGAGATCGTCGGCGGCGGGGTGGACGGCCTGGTCCAGCCGCCGCCCCCGGAGACCGACACCCCCGGCGGCACCGCGCAGCTGACCAACTACGACCGGTACGGCATGGCGGGCCAGTTCTGGCACACCTACGACCTCGGGTGCTCCGACATCGCCGCCGTGCTCGGCAACGCCTGGGCGAACACGGTCTTCTCCTGGGCGAAGGCCATCGACCGGGTGACGATCACCACCTACCAGGCGGCGGCGACCGAGGGCCCGCTCAAGCCGATCAAAGAGGTCGTCGACGACATCGTCGTCAACCTGGCCAACGCCATGTACTGGCCGTACCTGCGGCCGATCGTGATCCTCGGCGCGATCTGGCTCGCCTGGTACGGGCTGATCCGCAAACGAGCGACCACCACGACCGAGGGCGTCATCTGGATGGTGCTCGCGGTCACCGTGGCGATCTGGTTCTTCAGCCGGCCGGGCGACTTCACCGGGCTCGGCAAGGCGGTGACCGACAAGACCGGGGAGATCATCAACTCGGCCTTCGCCGGGCTGCCCGGGGCGAGCGGCACCTCCTGCCTGCCGGTCAAGGGCGACACCACCGCCGAGGTGAAGGGCGGCGGGTACGGCCAGCCCGGCACGCCCGGGGTGGCGCAGAACGCCGACGCGCTCTGGTCCACCCTGGTGTGCAAGCCCTGGCTCATGGGCGAGTTCGGCACCGCCGACCCGAACGACCCGCTGGTGCGCCAGTACGGCGCCAAGCTCCTCGACATCCAGGCCATCGACAAGGAGGAGCAGGCGGCCAAGCAGCTCCCCACCGGGGACGCCCACCAGAAGCGGTTCGAGGAGGAGATCGTCAAGCCCCTGGAGAAGACCCCGGTGTTCTACCTGCTCCAGGGGAAGGACTGGACCAGCCGCCTCGGCATCGCGATCGGCGCGTTCATCGCCGCCATGGTCGCCGGCGTGCTGATATTCCTGGTCGCGGTCTCCCTGCTCGTGCTCAAGGTCGGCTTCCTGCTCCTCATCATGCTCGGGCCGGTGTTCCTGCTGATCGGCGTGCACCCGGGCTCCGGGCGGATCATCTCGATGCGATGGCTGGAGATGCTCATCGGCACGCTGCTCCGCCAGGCCGTGCTCGCCCTCGCGCTCGGCATCCTGGTGTACGGCTACGCCCTGATCATCTCCACCGGGCTGCCGTGGGGGATGCAGATCCTGTTCATGGCGCTGCTCACCATCGCGGTCTTCTTCTACCGGCGGCCGTTCCAGCACCTGTTCGCCTCGATCGACGGCCACACGATCACCACGCGGGTGCTGGGGGAGGCGGCCACCGCGCCCACGCTCAGCCGGGTGGGCGGGGTGCTGCCGCCGATCTCCCCGGCCCGGGCCGGGCGCTGGGGGCTGCGCAAGGCCGAGACGGCGCTCGGCGCGACCGCGATGGCGGCGAGCGGGGCGGCCGCGGCCGCGGTGGCGCAGTCCCGGCTCCGCGCCGAGGAGGGCGCGCCCGGGCAGGGCGCCCGGGCCGGTGGGCAGCAGGCCCCGCTGGACGCGGACGGGCAGCCCGGCCGGCGGAAGGCGGCCGGCACCGCGCCGCGCCCGGGGAGCGCCCCACCGCTCAACCTCGGCGGGTCCCGGGTCGGCGGGCGCGCCTCGGCCGTGAGCGGCGCCGCCGCGAACGGCGGTTTATCCGGCGGGAGCGGCCGGTCCGCGGCCGACGGCGGATCGCACGCCACCCCGCCCCCGCTGTGGCTGCCCCGCCGGGACGCCGCCAGGTCGCCCGGCGACGCCCCCGCCCTCTTCTGGGCCAAGCAGGCCGATCGGAGGTCCGGCGACTGACCGCCGGTGACGTGACGCCCCATGACCACATCGAGCAACGACCGGGTGAAGGTGGCGGCGTTCGTCGGGCTCGTCGCCGTGCTCGCGGCCGCCGGCATCTACCTCACGATGAGCCCGCCGCCGCAGGCCGGGCGCGACGAGCCGGGGGAGCGCGCGGTGAGCGCCACCACGGCCGTGTCCACCCCCGCGCCGAGCCCGGCCCCCTCCCGGGTGGCGACCACGCCGCCCACCTTCGACGTCTACGCCTACCTGCCGCTGTCGCGGGAGGAGCTCGGCGCAGCCGCCGATCTCGCCCGCCGGTTCACCGCGGCGTACGGGACCTTCCGGCACGACGAGGACCCGGTGACCGTGGCGGAGCGGCTCAAGGCGTTCGCCACCCAGGAGCTGGGTGAGCAGCTCACCCGAGCGGTGACCGACCCGGCGGCGGTGCAGCAGAACCGTGCCGACCAGGTGGTCTCGCAGGGGTCGGCGAAGGTGTCGCTGATCCGCGACATGTCCGCGCAGCAGGTGACCTTCGTCGTACGGCTGACCCGGCGGGTGACGGACACCCGCGGCCAGCGGGAGGAGAACGACGACTACGCGGTGACCGTGATCAGGGTGGGAGACGACTGGCGGGTCTACGACATCCAGCCCGCGAGCGCCGGTCAGGAGGGAGACTCCGCCCCGTGAGCGCACCACCGGGCCTGCCGCCGCTGCGGCCGGGGTACCGGCCGTTCCCCGGCCCGCGCCGGGAGAGCGCGATCCCCTGGCGGCTCGTGATCGTCGTCGGCGGGCTGATGCCCCTGGTGCTGTTCGCCTCGCTCATCCTCATGACCCCGCTCCCCTCCGGTCTCTTCGGCGGGGGGTCGCGGCAGAGCTGCACGGATACGTCCATCTCGGACGCCGACGTCTCCAGCACCGCCCGGGAGGACATCCCGCCCGACTACCTGGAGCTGTACAAGAAGTTCGGGCAGGAGGTCGGCGTCCAGTGGAACGTGCTCGCCGCCATCGGCAAGCGTGAGACCGATCACGGCCGCTCCACGCTGCCCGGGGTGAAGAGCGGCACCAACTACGCCGGCGCGGCCGGGCCGATGCAGTTCCTGATCAGCACCTGGGGCGGCAAGCCGAAGATCAAGATGACCGAGAAGGTCAACGGCTACGCCTCGGACGGCAACGGCGACGGGTACGCGGACGTCTACGAGCCCGCGGACGCGATCCTCGGCGCGGCGCGGATGCTCAAGCGCAACGGCGCCCCCGACGACCTGCGGCGGGCGTTGTTCGTCTACAACCGGGCCACCTGGTACGTCGACCAGGTACTGGAGATCGCCCGGCGGTACTCGGCCACCGGGGACATTGGGGCCCCGCCCGAGGCCGACCCGTTCTGCCAGCCCGGCTACCTGGACGCGGCCACCGATGAAGTAGTGAAGAAAATTCTCGAATATGCTCTGGCGCAGCGCGGCAAGCCGTACCGGTGGGGTGGGACGGGGCCGGACGCCTTCGACTGCTCGGGCATCGTCTACATGGCCTACCGGCATGCCGGGCTGACGATCCCGCGGACGACGTTCGAGCAGTGGCCGTTCGGCGTCCGGATCGAGCCGGGCAGCGAACGGCCGGGCGACCTGGTGTTCTTCAACGCCGGTCCGGGCACGTCGATCGACCGTCCCGGGCACGTCGGGCTGGTCGTCGCGCCGGGCAAGATGGTCGAGGCCCGCTGCGCGCGCTGCGGGCCGATCAAGGTGACCACCTATCGCGACCGGCCGAACCTCGTCGGCTTCACCCGCCCGCTGGAGAACGAGTACGTGCTCGCGCAGCTCAAGAGGTCGATGACGTGATCGGCGGTGAAGATGCGAAAGGTGGTCGTCGGGGCCGCGATCGTCCAGGACGGCAGGCTGCTCGCCGCACAGCGATCCGCGCCCCCCGAGCTGCGGGGTGCGTGGGAGCTCCCGGGCGGCAAGGTCGGCCCTGGGGAGACCGATCAGCAGGCCCTGGCGCGCGAGTGTGAGGAAGAGCTCGGCATCGAGATCGCGCTCGGGCGGCAGGTGGGGGCCGATTGGCCGCTGCCGAACGGCTATGTCATGCGGGTCTGGCTCGCCGGTATCACGCTGGGCATCCCCCGCCCGCACGAGCATCTCGCGCTGCGCTGGCTCGCGCGGGACGAGCTGTACGACGTGGAGTGGCTCCCGGCCGACCGCCCGGTGATCGCGGCGGTCGAGGAACTGCTCTGGAGCTGAAATGTCATTCTTACTGTGATCTTCACGGCGGGTCGGTCCAATTAGGATGATCCTCGTCTGGACGGACCTGAGGCTTCGCGGAGGCGAACGGTGAACGGGCGCGCATGGGTGCGAGCCGCGTTATCGGCGACCGCCTCCGTGCTGCTCGCCGGGCTGATCGTGGTCCTCGCCGGGTTCATGATCCGGGCGGATGCGGCGGACAACGAGCCGATCGAGCCGTGCGCCCCGGGCCAGCCCTGTGACGCCGTCACGGTGACCGTCACCCAGACGATCACCCCCACGGTCGGCCCGACCAGCCCGGAGCCGGAGCCGGTGGTGACCCGGACCGTCACGATCACCCCGTCGCCGACCGCGGTGCCCCTGCCCACCGCCACCGTCACCCTGCCGGCCCTGCCGACGCCGGAGGAGCGGACCCAGGCGATCACCACGCCGTCGGTGGAGCCGTCGGTGGAGGTGCCCCAGCCGTCGGTCTCGCTGCCGACCGCCACGGAGCCGTCGCCCACGCCGAGCCCGGTGGTGTCGTTCGCGGAGCCGAACCCGCAGACGGCCGCGGTCGAGATCCGGGACGCGCCCCCCGAGTACGACAAGGTGACGCTGAGCCACCGGCTCGCGATCCCCGCGGCGATCCTCGCGCTGCTCGCGCTGTTCGCCTGGTTCGTCCTGGAGGGAAGGCTGCGGAGGATGGCGCACGCCGCCGCGGGCCGGCACGCGGTCCCCGCGCGGCCCGACGCCGCGGCCGGGCATCCGGCGGGGCAGATGTACTCACCGGTGATCGGTTACGTCCCGGTGCAGCCCTATCCGATCGTCTACCCGGTGGCGCAGTGGTACGGCCCGATGCCGCCGCAGGGGTACCCGCAGGCGTCGCAGGCGTACCCGCAGGCCTACCAGGGCCACCCGCAGGCGTACCAGCCGGGGTACCCGGCGTACGGGGATCAGCGCCCACAGGCGTACGGCACGGCGGGAGACGAGACGATCGTCGCCCCGGTGGAGCAGCTCGACGGCCCTGACCCGGACGAGCCCCGGCACCCCGCCGAGCCCACCCGCTGAGCGGCCGTCCGGCACTCCCACGGTGGGGACGCCGCGTGTGCCGAGCGGGCCCGCAGAGCGGTTGTCGTGGACCTCTCATGCGTGGCGCGGCGCGGTGGTCGGGGCTTGATGTGCGGCGCGGCCCGATGGGGCTTTCCGTTCGCCTTCATGGCGCCCTGGGTCTTTGAGCGCGTGCGGCGTGGCCGTGGGGCTTGACGGCGATGGGCTTGGACTTTCGTGGGTCTCTTGCGTATGCGGCGTGGTGTGATGGGTTTTCCGCTCGCCGTTCATGGCGCCCTGGGTCCTTGAGCGCGGCGGCGCGGCCACAGCGACCGGCCTAGGACTTTCGTGGGTTCCTCACGTGTGCGGCGCGCGGCTGAAGGGCTTCATGGCGACTGGCCTTGGACTTTCGTCGGTCCCTCGCGTGTGCGGCGCGACCGCGGACGATCAGAGCTCGGTTCGCCCGTGGACCCCCTCGCGCGCGGTGCGGCCGGACCGGCGCACGGGACGGTGGCCGGCGAAAGGGCACGGGGCCGGCCCGGTCGGCGGGCACTGGGGAGAGCGGCCCGCGGGGTGGACGCGATCGGCGGGAAGACCGGCCGGGCAACGCCCGCGACGGCCGCCTCATCGATGGCCGCGTAGTGGTCGCCGAAAACGGCAGAAGGCGCCGGCCGTACCCGGCCGGCGCCTTCCACAAGGGCCTCGCTCAGCTCGAGGAACGCTTGAAGATCTTCGAGCCCAGCCAGACCAGCGGGTCGTACTTCCGGTCGACCACGCGCTCCTTCAGCGGGATCAGCGCGTTGTCTGTGATCTTGATGCCCTCAGGGCAGACCTCGGTGCAGCACTTGGTGATGTTGCAGTAGCCGAGGCCGAACTCCTCCTGCGCCGCGTTCTTGCGATCGAGCGTGTCGTACGGGTGCATGTCGAGCTCGGCGATCCGCATGAGGAAGCGCGGACCGGCGAAGGCCGGCTTGTTCTCCTCGTGGTCGCGGATCACGTGGCAGACGTTCTGGCACAGGAAGCACTCGATGCACTTCCGGAATTCCTGCGACCGCTCGACGTCGACCTGCTGCATCCGGAACTCGCCCGGCTTGACGTTCGACGGCGGGGTGAACGACGGGATCTGCAGCGCCTTCTCGTAGTTGAACGAGACGTCGGTGACCAGGTCCTTGATCACCGGGAAGGTCCGCAGCGGCGTGACGGTGATCGTCTCGTTCGGGTCGAAGGTCGACATCCGGGTCATGCAGGCGAGCCGCGGCCGCCCGTTGATCTCCATGGAGCACGAGCCGCACTTGCCCGCCTTGCAGTTCCAGCGGACCGCGAGGTCCGGGGCCTGGGTGGCCTGCAGCCGGTGGATCACATCGAGGACGACCTCGCCCTCGTTCACCTCGACGGTGTAGTCCTCCAGCTGGCCTTCCCCACCTTCGCCGCGCCAGACGCGGAACTTCGCCTTGTGTCCCATCACGACTCCTTGGCCGCGGCGACCGCGGCGTCGTACTCAGCCAGCTCTTCCTCGGTGAGGTACTTCTCCAGCTCGGACCGCTCGAACAGGAGGAGCAGGTCGGGACGCATCGACGGCTGGATCTTGACCTCGATCTTGACGTTGGAACCGTCCGGGTCGGCGGTGCAGACGAGCAGGCGACGCCGCCACTCGGGCGACATCTTCGGGAAGTCGTCGCGGGTGTGGCCGCCGCGGCTCTCCTCCCGCATCAGCGCGGCCCGGGCGATGCACTCGCTGACCAGCAGCATGTTGCGCAGGTCGAGGGCGAGGTGCCAGCTCGGGTTGTAGACCCGGCCACCGGCCGGGGCGGTGTTCTTGGCCCGCTCCTTGAGCTTCTCGATGGCCTGGAGGGCCTCGGTCATCTCGTCGGCGCGCCGGATGATGCCGACGAGGTCGTTCATGGTGCGCTGGAGCTCCTGGTGGACCTCGTACGGGTTCTCCCCGGTCTTCCGCTCCAGCGGAGCGAGCGCCTCGGCCTTGGCCGCCTCGATGCTCTCCTCGGAGACCTTGGGCCGCTTGTCGAGCTTGTCGACGTACGCGGCCGCGCCCGCGCCGGCCCGGCAGCCGAAGACGAGCAGGTCGGAGAGCGAGTTGCCGCCGAGGCGGTTGGAGCCGTGCATGCCGCCGGCGACCTCACCGGCCGCGAACAGGCCGGGCACCGACGCCGCCGCGGTGTCGGGGTCGACCTCCACGCCGCCCATGACGTAGTGGCAGGTCGGGCCGACCTCCATCGGCTGCTTGGTGATGTCGACGTCGGCGAGCTCCTTGAACTGGTGGTACATCGACGGCAGCCGCCGCTTGATCTCCTCCGGGGAGAGCCGGGTGGAGACGTCGAGGTACACGCCACCGTGCTCGGAGCCGCGGCCGGCCTTCACCTCGGCGTTGATCGCCCGGGCCACCTCGTCCCGGGGCAGCAGCTCCGGAGGCCGGCGGTTGTTCGCCTGGTCGGTGTACCAGCGGTCCGCCTCCTCCTCGGTGGTGGCGTACTTGTCCTTGAAGACCTCCGGGATGTAGTCGAACATGAACCGGCGGCCCTCGGAGTTCCGCAGGACACCACCGTCACCCCGGACGGACTCGGTCACCAGGATGCCCCGCACCGACGGCGGCCAGACCATGCCGGTCGGGTGGAACTGGATGAACTCCATGTTGATGAGGCCGGCGCCGGCGAGCAGCGCGAGCGCGTGCCCGTCGCCGGTGTACTCCCAGGAGTTCGAGGTGACCGCGTACGACTTGCCGATGCCGCCGGTGGCGAGCACCACGGCCGGCGCCTCGAACACGATGAACTCGCCGGTCTGCCGCCGGTAGCCGAACGCGCCGGCGATCCGGTCCCCGTCCTTGAGCAGCCGGGTGATCGTGGTCTCGGGGAAGACCTTGATGTACGCCTCGGGGTCGCCGTGCAGCCGCTGGTCCTCCTGCTGCAGGGCGACGACCCGCTGCTGGAGGGTCCGGATCAGCTCCAGGCCGGTGCGGTCACCGACGTGGGCGAGGCGAGGGTACTCGTGGCCACCGAAGTTCCGCTGGCTGATCTTGCCGTCCTTGGTGCGGTCGAAGAGCGCACCCCACGCCTCCAGCTCCCACACGCGCTCGGGAGCCTCCTTGGCGTGCAGCTCGGCCATCCGCCAGTTGTTGAGGAACTTACCTCCGCGCATGGTGTCGCGGAAGTGGACCATCCAGTTGTCGTTCGGGTTGACGTTGCCCATCGCGGCGGCGGCACCGCCTTCGGCCATGACCGTGTGGGCCTTGCCGAAGAGGGACTTACAGACGATCGCCGTCCGCTTGCCCTGCTGCCGCGCCTCGATCGCCGCACGGAGTCCTGCTCCGCCGGCTCCGATGACGACGACGTCGTATTCGTGACGCTCCACGGTGAATCCTTATGCGAACGGGAAGTTGATGATGCCCTTGGCGACCAGCCGGACGTAGAAGTCGGCGATCATGATGGAGAACAGCGACGCCCACGCGAACTGCTGATGCCGGGCGTTGAGCTTGGACACGAAGGTCCAGAGCTTGTACCGCAGCGGGTGCTTGGAGAAGTTGTTCAGGCGGCCCGCCGTGATGTGCCGGCAGGAGTGGCACCCGAACGTGTACGCCAGGATCAGGATCGCGTTGACCAGCAGGATGATCGAGCCGAGCCCCACGTGGCCCCAATTGCCGTCCGCGTCGCGGAACGCCAGGATCGCGTCGTAGAAGAGGATCAGACCGATGATGGCGGCGACGTAGAAGAAGTACCGGTGGATGTTCTGCATGATCAGCGGGAACCTGGTCTCACCGGTGTACTTCTTGTGCGGCTCCTGCACCGCGCAGGCGGGCGGGGAGAGCCAGTACGAACGGTAGTAGGCCTTCCGGTAGTAGTAGCAGGTGAACCGGAAGCCCGCGGGGAAGGCGAGGATCAGCAGGCTCGGCGACAGCCCGAACCAGTCGCCCACCGGAGTCCAGCCCAGGAAGGTCGCGCCCTCGGGGCACGAGGTCGCGAGACACGGTGAGGCGAACGGGGCGATGTACGGCGCCGCGTAGTAGCTGGGGTCGAACATCGCCCAGAAGCCGTAGATCAAGAACGCCAGGATGCCGGTGAACGAAGCGGCTGGTGCGAGCCACCACCTGTCCGTACGCAGGGTGCGCACCCGTAGCTGTGCACGTTGTCTTCTGACCGGGCTCTCGGCCGTTGTCTGGGGCATCGGAGACCTCTCACCCTCACTGACTGCACGCGCGCCGGAAATATCGCACTCTTCCGTGGTGCGCGTCTTTTGTGGGGAAACGTTACGACGAGCGAATCACGAACCGTGAAGCAGGTCACCGCTCCTCAGTGTGATTCCTGTCACTTTTCGTTGAATGGCTCTCTTTTCTTCTCGCGGTTATCGCTCCGTGGGTCCACAGTACTACCCGGGTGAACTCCTCAAATCCACTTGTGCATGTCCGGGTGCCGTGCGAACGGCCTGGGGTGTCCCGCCCCGGTGCGGCGGTGCCGCCGCGCCACCGCGCCGGTGCCGCCCGATCGTCGCTTCCCCGGAAGCGTGATCCGCGATCGCCGGCCGCGTTCCCCGGTCCACGTCCACCCTGCGGGCCGGAGCCGGGGTGGGCGTCTCATTGTCTCGCATGATCGAATTCGCGCCGGGGGAGGGGTGGGCGATCGCGGTGGCATGGCCCGCCGCACCCTCGTACCCGTGACGCCCGGACCGGGGCGCCGGCTCTTTCACCTGGGATCCCACGCCGCCGCGGAGTCCGGATGGCACATCGGCACCGTGCCGGGCGGCCCGACGGCCGGCGGCGCGATCCTGGTCCGGCCGGGCCGTCATCGGACGACCGGGGCCGGGGAGGCGCCCGCTCCGGGCCAGGGATCGGGGCGCCCGGCGCTCTGCCCGCACCATGCCGAGGGATCCCTGGAGCCGCATGTCCACCAAGCGTAGAGCCAGCGATGTCGGCGATCTCGTGTGGGGGTGGGGCCTGTGGATGGGAGCGCGTCCCCGATCGGCGGGATGCGCGGGGTGTTGCGCGATACGCCCGGCGATGGAGATTGTTCGCCGGGCGGGATTAAGCGGCGTACGGTGAAGATCGGCGAATTCCCTGGTTCCTCGGTGTGATATTCATCGCACGGGTGGAGGGGTGATGCCGGAAATCGCCTGGAGCGTTTTCGATAGCCGTTCGCTATCGAATCAATAACTATCAGGCGTGATTGTGGAAAACATTGCGCCGCGTGAGGCCGGAGGGGAAACCGAGTTTCCACAGAATCACGTTCGGTTTCCGGTGGGTGCCCGCAGAGCCGCCAGGCTCATGCCGTGAACCGCACCGACGACGCCGTACTCCGCAGCATCACGCTCCCCTATTGACTTCCTCCCCTCCCTGAAGGGAGGGGATTCCAACCCTCACGGGTTGGGTTTCCTGCTTCACAGCCGGTCGCCCGCCGGGCTTGAGCCCTTGAGGTCTTACACCAGCTCCACAGGCGTTTTACCTCTCCGCCAGCCCAGCGGCGAGGATGTTCCTTGCAGCATTAACGTCCCGGTCGTGGGTTGCCCCGCAGGGGCAGGTCCACTGCCGGACGTTCAGCGGCATGGCGTCTTGCAGGGCACCGCACGCGCTGCACAGCTTGCTGCTGGGGAACCAGCGGTCCACCGCGATCACCTCGCGGCCATACCAGGCCGCTTTGTACTCCAGTATCGAGCGGAATTCCCGCCAGGCCGCATCGGAGATGGCGCGGGCCAGCCGCCCGTTTCTGACCATGTTGCGGACGGTCAGGTCTTCCACGGCGATCACTTGGTTCTCGCGAACAAGCCGTGCTTGTGGGGCGGCCGGGCTAGATGGTGGTCGAGGCTTGGATGGTGTCGAGCTGCCAACCCGCTTTGTGGAGTGCGGTGTGGCGGTGGGTGAGCCAGTCGGCTGCTCGCCGGCGGGTGACTAGGTGGCGGGTGCGGGTGACCTTGCCGTTGGTGGGGTGGTGGGTTTGGGTGGCGAGCAGGCCGGTGATGGTGATCTCCCACACGCCGTGCTGGGGGTGGGTGTACCGCCAGGTAGATCGTGTGCGCGGGTGGTGGAGTAGCCCGAGCGCGCCGAGTAACCGGGCGCGGGCGGTCACCGCTGCCCGGTGGTGGCCGCCGTCCCGGCCTGGAGCTTGTAGCGTGCTGCGACCTGCGCCGCCACCAGGGCCAGGTTGGTGTGGGGCATGGTGACGCAGCTTGGGCGCCCGGTGCGCGGGTCACGGTGCCCGGAGTCCCACCGGACTTCGTGGGGGTAGACCCAGACGTTGACCTCGCCGAGGGTGAGCAGGGCGACCCCGGGGGCGCCCGGGTTGGTGTGGAGGCGGCCCGTGATGTGGTGGGTGCGCTCAAGGATGCCCAACAGCGTGCGAGCGACGTCCACCACCGTGGGTGTTCGCCGTGACTGCGCCGGTGCGCCCGCCGGGGCTGTGATGGTCGGTGCGGTCATCGCCCTCCTCCACGAGTAGGAGCATGCGTAACTCGGTGATGTCCGGGGCGCGGAGTGCGCGCCCGGTGGTGTGCTCGGCTACCCAGACGCCGTGCCGGCCGCCGGGGAGAAGTTCCCGGTAGATCACCCAGCCGGGGAAGAAGTCGGCTTGGGTGATCTCGGCACACGTTGGCCATAAGCCGGGGTCGCCCCCGGGTGCGGGTGGGTTGTGCACGCATGCCACCGTAGGCGCGCCCCGGGTGGGGGGCCAGATGCGCACCGTGACCGTTTCGCCTTCGTGGAGGTGGAAGGGGCACGTTACGTGTCCCCCACCTACATGGGTTGGCCTAAATGGTCAGGTTGAGGAAGTCCACAAGGTCGCGTTGCGCGGGGGTGAGCGGCCGCGTGCGTGCTTGCACGAGCTCGGTGGTGACGTCCCGGGCGGCCTGCTGGTAGCGGAGCCACTGCCCGTGTTGGCGGCGCAACCTGGTGAGGACTTCGGTGGCCTTGTCGAGGTCACCTACGCGGACGAGTGCCCGGGCGCGCTCGAGGGATGCCCGGTTCCACGATGAGGGGTTCGTCCGGCCGGCGCCCTTGGGTATACGGGTGAGCGCTTGCAACGCCAGGTCCGGGCGGCCCTCGATCATGGCGTTCTCCGGGTGGAGCAGGGCGACGGTGACCGGGCCGAACCGGTACTGGCCGGCTAGGTCGTGTTCGCGGCCGAGCCGGGTTGCCGCCGTTTCGGCGAGGGCGAGGTACTCGCTCGCCTCCTCCGACCGGTTGTTGCGGATCGCGGCGGAGCTTGCTCGCATGAGGAGCCACCCCCACGCGGCGAGCTCGTCGGGGGTGGCTTTGGACATGCGCGGCTCCACGGTGTCGGCGGTGCGCGCGCAGAGGTTCTCGACCTCGGCGAACCGGCCCTGGCGGAGCATGGCCCACGCCTGGCAGGTGACCGCGGCCGCGGCTAGGGGGGTGTCGCCGATGGCGGCCGCGTCTTCGGCCGCCCGCTGCAACGCGGTCATGGCCAGGTCGTGGGCGCGGACCTGGATCAGGTACCGGCCGGCGAGGCCGAGGAGCGCGGAGCGGACCCGGCGTGCCCGCTGGTGGTCGGGCCCGTCGAGCGCGCTCACGTGGTAGTGGGCGGATTGGATCAGCCCGGGTAGCAGGCGGGCCAGGTCGTCGTACCGGTCGGCGTGGTAGATGTGGTTGGCCTCGGTGGCCGCGTCGGCGAGGCGGGGCAGGTGCACGTCGTCGTGGTCGGCGGTGCCGAGGGGGCGCCCGTCGAGCCCGACCGGGGGCAGGATCGCGGCGCGCATGTCCGCCAGAACCGCGTCATTGCCGTTGTCCACGGTCGGTGCCGGGCTGCCGGGGCGGACGAACCACACGGTGTGCACGCCGAGCGCCCTGGCGAGCGCCCGCAGGGTTTCCATGCGGGCGGTGCCCCCGCCCTCGATCTTCTTGATGACGCCGGTGCTCAGCCCTGCCCGGTTGGCAAGCTCCTCCTGGCTCCAGCCGAGCTGCTGCCGGAGTGCACGCAACTGGGCGCCTGGGTCGTCGTAACCGGTCATGGGGTGCCTCCCAGGGGGGTGTGTTAGGTGCCGGGGAGTGTGACCACCTCCACGGTGGGGTCGATTGCGCGCACGCGGGCCGGTTCCCCGGCGAGCGCCGACCAGCCTCGGGTGCGGCACGCGAGCGCGACGTGCGCGGCGGGCACGTCCGGGGTGATGGTGCGGCCGGCCGCGAGTTCGCCGATGCGCCGGGCGGTGGTCTCGTCAAGGGGTTCGACCACGACCAGGGGGCTGGCGAGGAACAGGTTCAGCCGTTCGATGCCGGCGTGGTCGGTGTTGGCGTGGCCGTGGATGGTCTGCCACGCTTCGGCGAGTGCGGCCGCGGGGACGAGCAGGGTGACGCCGTGGACGGCCGCCCGGTGTGCGAAGGCGGCCGTGTACAGGGGTGTGGTGACGAGATCGACTAGGACGGCGGCGTCGAGGACCATCCCGGTGAGCTGGTCTGGGGGGTTGGTGGTCACGAGGCTTTGCGCATCCTCCCCGGCAGGCAGTGCTTGGCGATGACCTGGTCAGCCCACGCGGCGGCCTTGGGGTCCGGTTCACCGGTGAGCTTGCGCCACTCGGCGAGCCACCGCTCGCGGTCGAGCCGGGCGCACACGGTTTCGGCGACGTACTCGGACACCGACGGGATGGTGCCGGCGGCGCGCGCCTGTTCAAGCGCTTCGACGGCTTCGGTGGGCAGGGTGATCGTGACTTTCCTCGTGCGCCCACTTCTCGTGCTATCGGCCATACCGAGAGGGTACCCGCGCCATACCAGGGTTTGGCAGTGGTTCGGCGGACAAGGCCGAGTCACACGCGTTTGATTCCGTCGGCGTGTTCGACTGGCATTGTGAATCAGGGATCGCCATAATTTGGTGCCATGAGAGGCAGTGGACGGCTGAGACGAGGCCGAGGAAAGCCTGGGCCGGCGCCGAAGTGGGGGGAACCGCTCGTCCGGTTCCCGTCGAGGCTGCCGGAGGGCATGAGAGCCCGTCTAGAGGCTGAGGCCCGGAGGCTTGGCTGGTCGGTCAACGACGTGCTCGTGGCCCGGCTTGCCGAGGCGATGGGTTACGACCTGCCACCCTTGGACGCCCCACCGGGCGGCAAGGCGGGTGAGCAGGAGCCGCTTCCGCTGCTCGATGGTGCTCACGTAGCCGCGTAAGAGGAGGACGGCCATCCGGGGGCGGGTGGCGGAACCCCACAACCCCATAAGAAAGCCTTAGGGTCCCCGCGCTCTGCCGGCAAGCACTCGCGCGGAGACCCTGACAAGCCATCCCGGCCCGGCGGACTGCCGTGGTGCCACCCCCTGGCCCTTCTCGTGGGTGGCGTCCTAGCGGTCGGCCGCCGTGCCGGCTCGTATGCCTGGGAGCCATCATAAGCGCTTTGCTCCCGGGGCGGCTAGTCACGCCCAATTCGGTCGGCGTGTCGGCCGTGCCCGGCATCAGTGATCGACGCCTCACGGTGCTACAGGCCGTGCCCGAGGGGTCACGGCGTGCATCGTCGCAGGGCAGGATGGATTCGCGCGGTCCAAGCGCACCCGGCGACCGCCCGGCTGCGCGCCGACGCCCACCGCAACGTGCTCGCCATCGCGTGGGTGCTCGCCCGGCACGCATCGTGGGCGTCCATGACCACCCGGCCCACGTGGGCGCGCATCCAAACCCTGACCGGCCTGTCACGTTCCACCGTCGCCCGGTGGATCGCCTCCCTCGTCCACCACCGGCTGCTCGGCATCGTCGAGCACGGGTCCACCCCCCGCTACCGGCCCGCCGGCGACGACACCACGGGAAACCGCGCGGCCGAGTACGTGCTCGCCACGCCTTGTGCTGTGGAGGAAACTCGGACCCCCACCAGAGTCCTCACAGATGAAAAACCTTCCCCGTCCCGGGCGCGCCCCGGCACGCTCGCACCACCGCACGTCACCCGGGACACGCTGTGGCCACTGGGGGT
This sequence comes from Thermobispora bispora DSM 43833, assembly GCF_000092645.1. Classification (NCBI taxonomy): domain Bacteria; kingdom Bacillati; phylum Actinomycetota; class Actinomycetes; order Streptosporangiales; family Streptosporangiaceae; genus Thermobispora; species Thermobispora bispora. The sequence goes on along the minus strand of NC_014165.1, from coordinate 3,566,257 downwards.
GACCCCAAAAGGGGCGAAAGGGGTAACCCTGGCGTTGGAGCAAATGCGAGCACGGTCGCTGGTGTTGCGCCGCATACGCGCCGACCGGTTGGCCCGCCTGCTGACGCCGTGGTTCCGCGCGGGGTGGACGCCGGCGGATGTGCTGCACGCGCTCGACTACCGCCCGGACGGCACCGCGTGGGGGTACACCACCGCGCACCACGGGGAAGGCAGGACATGGCCGAGCTGATCCTCTTATCCATCCCATCGCGGGTGAGCATCACCTGCGTGGTGGCGGCGCCCGAGCGGCCGCTCACCGAGGCGGTGGTCCCGCGGCCCCGCGACCTCCCCGACGGCGTCGACTGCCGCGTCGAGGAGATCGACGGACGCGATCCGTCCCTCGCCCCGGTCATCTCCCGGCTGTCCTGCCCCCACTGCTCGCCGGGCGTCGATCCGCTGGTCCCCGTGCTCCTGGAGCGCACGCGCGGCCATCTGTCCGTCACCTGTACGGCCCCGCCCGGCTGGGCGCCCGACCACCTGTGGGTCTGCGCCGAGGCGATCGAGCGGATCAGGGGCCTCACCGGCGGCATCGCCATCGATGTGGAACGATCCATCCTCCTGCCCGAGCCGTGGCGCCCGGACCACCCTCGCGGGCCGACGGACCTCCGCGTCGAGGACTGGGTGAGCGTGACGATCAGCGGCGACGGCGAGGGGCGGTACCTCATGTGCACCGCGGGGCTGTCCCGGTTCGGGCTGCCCGAGCTGCGCGCCGGTGACCTGCGGGAGCATCACGTTCCCGGGTGGTTCCATCTGGTGATCGGCCTCGCTGGCGTGCTGGTCCGGCGCGTGCTCGCCGATGAGCGCCTGCGGCCGCGGGGCGGCGCCCACGCCGTGCCCGCCGAGATCCCGGTGCCCGGGCCGGAAGTCTCCGCCGCGGTTCCGGCGGATGCGGCGCTGCCTGGTGCGGCGTGGGTCCGGCTCCGGCACGACGCATGGGCCGGCTGCCTCTCGCTCCTCCCGCCGGCCGCCTGCGTCGCGGGTGAGGCGGACTGGCGCGACCGGGTGGCCCAGGTGATGAGCGAACCGGGGGAGCACGGTGGAGTGTGACGCCAACGGCGGTATCCGCCCCGGCACATCCCGGGCCGGCCCACGCGCGGTCACGGCGGCCGCCCCCGGCTGCGACAAGGTCGTGCCGCCGGTGATGAGCGCCGCAAGTGACGTCTCCCCTCCGGCACCCGGCACGCCAGGTCCTCGGACGCGGCTGACGCCCGAGGCGTCAGCGGAGCCGGGACCGGACCTCCTGATGGAACGAGTCCAGGTCGATCCCGGCGCCGGCGATGATCCGCGCGCCCATGCCGGTCCGCTCCCGCAGCAGGCCGAGCAGGATGTGCCCGTCGCGGATCGCCGTGGAGTCGAGCGCGATCGCCTCGCGCAGCGACAGCTCCAGGACCTTCTTCGCCCGGCCGCTGAAGGGGAGGTGTTGGGTCTTCAACCAGGGGATGATGAGGCCGATGCCGCGCCGCCGTCCCGGCTCGGGGGGACGGCGTTCGAGCGCACCCGGGCCGAAGGCGGCCTCGACCTTCTCCCGTACCGCGTCCAGGTCGATCCCGATCGATCTCAGGGCGTCGGCGTCGAGCTCCTGCCCGGTCCGAGCAGCCGGACGACCGCCTGGGAGGCCCGGTCGTGGTCGAGCCCGTGCCGGTTGAGCAGCTCTGCCGAGAGCGTCCCGGTCTGGCGGAGCAGGCCGAGCAGCAGGTGCTCGGTGCCGATGTGGTCGTGGCGCAGCCGCTTGGCCTCCTCCTGCGCGCTGATCACCACCTGCCGAGCTTCCTTGGTGAACCGCTCGAACATCTACCTCTCCCGCCTCAGCAAACCCGACTTGCCCGCGTATTTCTTGTGCACCGCCTGACGGGAGACGCCCAGCACCGAGGCGATGTCCTGCCAGGACCATCCCGCCTCCCGGGCGTTCGCCACCTGCAGCGCCTCCAGCCGCTCCACCAGCGTGCGCAGCGCCCGTACCGCGCGCAGCCCCACCGCAGGGTCGCGGCTGCTCGCCTCCCCGGCGAGTTTCACCGTCTCGTCCATGCTGTCAACTTAGGTTGACGCGCCTCCGGATGTCAACCTAGGTTGACGTGTCCGAGGGGCGGGTCTCCAGATTTCCGTCTGGCCGGCATGGGGTAATCGGCCGTCCCGGACCGATGCGCCGGTCCCGCCGCCTGAGCGGGCTCCGGGCGCCGGCACCGCTGCGCCCAGGCCCCAGGAGCGATACGGCCCGGTCCGGGGAAGGACCCCGGACCGGGCCGGTCGAGCGCGCCGAATGGTCAGAGGCCGAGGGCGCGCTTGAGGAAGTCGAGCTGGAGCAGGAGCAGGTTCTCCGCGACCACCTCCTGCGGGGTCATGTGGGTGACCCCGGACAGAGGCAGCACCGTGTGGGGCCGGCCCGCGGCGAGCAGCGCGGAGGAGAGCCGCAGCGTGTGCGCGGCCACCACGTTGTCGTCGGCGAGGCCGTGGATGAGCAGCAGCGGCCGCTCCAGCTTCTCGGCGTCGCCGAGCAGCGAGGACCGCTCGTAGTGCCCCTCGTCCGGGTGGCCGAGGTACCGCTCGGTGTAGCACGTGTCGTAGAGCCGCCAGTCGGTGACCGGCGCTCCCGCGACCGCGGCGTGGAACACGTCCGGGCGGCGCAGCACGGCCAGCGCGGCGAGGTACCCCCCGAACGACCAGCCGCGGATGGCGACCCGGGAGAGGTCCAGGTCGTCCGGGTAGCGCTCGGCCACCCCGCGGAGGGCGTCCACCTGGTCCTCGAGCGCGATGGTGAAGTCGTGCCGGATCTCCCGCTCGAACGCGGGGCCGCGCCCGGGCGTCCCCCGGCCGTCGGCGACCACCACGGCGAAGCCCTGCTCGGCCCACCACTGCGGCTCCAGGAACATCCGCTGGGCGGCGAGCACCCGCTGGGCGTGCGGTCCGCCGTACGGGTCCATGAGGACCGGGAGCCGCTTCGATCCGGGCACATGCCACGAGGGGAACAGGACGGCGGTGGTGAGCTCGCGGTCGCCGGCCCGCAGCAGGGTCACCCGCGGCTCGATGCCGGGGCGCTCGGCCACGGACCGCACCGGCACCGTGGAGCCGTCCGGCCGCACCACGGTCACGGAGACGCCCTCGGTGTCGAGGCTCTGCCGGCTGATCACGCTCACCCCGCCCGTGCGGCGGCCCGCGTGCACACCCGGCTCGGTGGTGAGCGGGCTGATGCGCCCACCGGAGTAGAGCCAGAGCTGGATCTCGGTCGGCTCGCCGCTCGCCTGGAACAGGACCGTGTCGCCGTCCACGTCCACCACCGCGCGCACCTGGAGCGACGGCGGGGTCACCGGCTCGGAGCCGATGATCAGGCGGCGGCCGCCCTCGGCGTCGGCCACCCAGACGAGCCGGCCGTCATCGAGCCGGGCCGGGACGCCGGGGATGATCTCCACCCAGGCGGGATCGGTGTCCTCGCGGAGCAGGGTGGTCGCCCCGGTCGCCGGGTCCACGGCGAGCAGGCGCATGCTCCGCTGGTCCCGGGAGAGGGTCACGATCACCAGGCCGTGCCGGTCCCAGCGGGCGGTCACCAGGTACTCCTGCTCGTACGGCACGGCGACCCGGGATCCGTCCAGCCCGATCACGAAGAGCGTGACCTCGGCGTTCGCCGTGCCGGCCGCGGGGTAGCGCTGGGGGACGGGCGGCCGGTCGGGGTTGGCCGGGTCGGCGATGTGCCAGAGCGCGACCGGTGACTCGTCCACCCGGGCCACGAGCAGGCGGTCGCCGGTGGGCGACCACCAGTACCCGCGCATCCGGTTCATCTCCTCGGCGGCGATGAACTCGGCGAGGCCGTAGGTCACCGTGTCGCTCTCCGGCTCGGCGAGCACGGTGTCCGCGCCGGTCGCGAGGTCGATGACGTGGAGGGCGCCGCCGGTGACGTAGGAGACCCGGGTGCCCTGCGGGTCGAGGCGCGGGTCGACGGCCGGCCCGGCGGTGGCGAGGCGGCGGACCTCGCCGGTGGCCAGGTCGGCGAGGTGGATCTCCCCGGAGAGGGCGAAGACGGCCTTGCCGGCCCGCTCGTCCGTGGCGTAGGCCACCACGCCGCCGGCCGCCTCCCGCTTGCGCTCGCGGCGGGCCCGCTCCTCCGGCGGCAGGTTCTCCTCGTCGGCGCCGAGCGTGCGCGGGTCGGCGATCAGCCGCTCCTCCCCGGTCGCGACGTCGAGCTCCCACAGGCAGGTCACGGGGTCGGTGCCGGATCTCGTTCTCAGGAAGAGCACCCGGTCGCCGGCCGGGGAGATGGTGAAGTCCCGGGGGACTCCGAGCGTGAACCGCCTGGTCTTCGCGTGCAGCCGCGGGAAGCTCTCCGTCATGTCACCCCATACTGCCACCGGGTGACCGCCCGGCGTGCCGCGCGGCTCCCCCCGCGGCCGGGACGGCGAGCTCGGCGGACGCGCCCGGTCATCCCGGCTCCTGGCGTGCCGCATCGGCTCCCACGCGGGTGGGACGGCGGAACGACCGGCCCCTCTGGCTCCCCGCATGCCGCGCGGTTTCCCCTAGGGGGAGGTAGGCGAGCCCGGACCCGATCGGCCATCCCGGCTTTCGGCGTGTGGCGCCCACGCGGGGCGGGGACGACCGGCCACCCGGCCCTCGCGCACCGTGCGGCTCTCCTTGGGGGCGAGAAGGGCGAGCCCGGACGTGACCGGCCGTCCGGGCCCCGCGTGTCCGCGCTCTCTCACAGCGGGGACGGCGGGGACGACCGGCCGCCTCGGCCCCTCGCATGACGTGCGGGTCCTCCGGGCGAGGACGGCGAGCCGGGGGACCCGATCGGTCGCTCCCGGCCCCCTGCGTTCCGCGTGACTCCCCCCCGGTTAGGCTCGGGCGCATGGCCGACCGTCGTGTGCTGTTCGTGCACGCCCACCCGGACGACGAGTCCATCGAGACCGGGGCGACGATCGCCCGGTACGCGGCCGAGGGCGCGCACGTGACGCTGGTGACCTGCACCCTCGGCGAGGAGGGGGAGATCATCCCGCCCGAGCTGGCGCACCACGCCGCGGACCGGGATGACACCCTCGGCCGGTACCGGATCGGTGAGCTCGCCGCGGCGTGCGCCGCGCTCGGGGTCACCGACCATCGGTTCCTCGGCGGGGTGGGCCGGTGGCGCGACTCCGGGATGATGGGGGCCCCGTCCAACCTGCGGCCGGACTGCTTCTGGCAGGCGGACCTCGACGAGGCGGCGGCCGAGCTGGTGAAGGTGATCCGCGAGGTGCGGCCGCAGGTCCTGGTCACCTACGACGAGAACGGCACCTACGGGCACCCGGACCACATCAAGGCGCACCGGGTCTCCTGGCGGGCCTACGAGCTCGCCGCGGATCCGGCCTTCCCCGGGGGCGAGCCGTGGCGGATCGCCAAGGTGTACCACACCGCGCAGCCGAGGTCGGTGCTGCGGCGGGGGGTCGAGGCGATGCGCGGGGCGGACATGCCGTTCACCCGGGTGGCGAGCGTGGACGAGCTGCCGTTCGGCTGCGACGACGCGCAGGTCACGACCGAGATCGACGCCCGGGCGCACCTGCCGGCGAAGTTCGCCGCGCTGCGGGCGCACGCCACGCAGGTCATGGTGCACGAGCCGTGGTTCGCGCTCTCCAACGGCATCGGGCGGGAGGTCCTCGGCGTCGAGTTCTTCACCCTGAAGGCGGGCACGCCGGGCCCGCGGGTGGCGGGCGTGCCCGCCGGGGAGGGCGGTCTGGGCGGACCGCGCCTCCTGGAGACCGACCTGTTCGCCGGCATCGGCTAACCTCGGCCGCATGACCGAGGAGACGGCGCCGGTGGCGGCCGGCGGCGACGCGGCCACCCCGGCCCCGCCGGGCCCGGCCGCGGGCGCGCTGGCCGGTGCGGCGTACGGCATGCTCGCGCTGCTCGGCCTGGCGCTCGGCGTGGTCGGCGCGTTCCACCACTCCTGGTACCTGGGCGACGTGCCGGTCGCCGCGCTGGGCTGGCTGGTGGTCCTGTTCGCCGTGCCGTACGCCATGGGCAGGCTGAACCGCGGGAAGATCGCGGCCGCGGTGCCCGCCGTGGGGTGGTTCATCGCCACGTTCGCGCTGGCGACGAAGCACCGCGCGGGCGACTTCGTCATCGCCGCGGACCTCGCCGGCTACCTCTACCTGTACGGCGGGGCGGTCGTGATGGCGCTGGCCGTGGCGCTGGCCCCCTCGTCGGGGTCGTGGCTCCTGCGGGCGGGCCGGTCGTAGCCCGGGTCAGATCTTGCCGATCTCGGCCGGGAGGTCGAGGCCGAGCACCCGGTCGAAGTGGATGAAGGTCTCGAACCGCGACCCGGGCGGCACGGACTCGTCGTGCTCGAGCTCGCGCAGCAGCCGGAGCGCGGCCGCCGTGTCAAGGTCGTCGTCGAGGGCCCGCTGGATGCGCTCGGCGTGCCCCTGGTCGATCGGATGGCTGGGGGACTCGGCCCACTCGGCGACCCGCCGCCGCCACCGGGCGAGCTCGGCCGCGGCGTCGCGGAGCGCCTCGTCAGTGAGGTCGACCGGCGGCCGGTGGCCGTGGGCGAGGAGGGCGAGCCGTACCGCGAGCGGGTCGAGGCCGGCCGCGGTGAGCTCGGCGGGGGAGGCGATCGCGGCGCGCAGCTCCCCGCAGCGGATCCATCGGCCCTCCCCGTCGCAGTCCGCGCCGGGGCCGGTGATGTGCAGGTCGATCCGCGGGCCCGCCGCGCCGTCCCAGGGCGCCGGCGGGGGGATGTTGACGGTGAGCGCGGCCGTGCGGAGCTCCTCGCCCGGATCGTCGCAGAAGACCAGCGCCCGGATGCGGCGGCGTTCGGCCGACCGGCGCACCAGGTCGGCGAGGAGGAGGGGGCGCAGCCCGGCGAGGCCCACCGGGTCGTGGACGCGGATCCGCAGGGTGCCGGGCCCGGCGAGCGTGAGCGGCTCGGCGGCCCGATCGTCGTGCAACCGCAGCATGGCCCGAACCCCTATGTGAAGTGCTGGAGGATGTCGCGGTCGCCGCGTTCGCGGAGCCGTTCGAGGATCTGCTCCCGGGTGGCGCCCTCGGGGAGCCCGATCCGGGCGCCGATCAGCCGGAGCCCGTCCGCCTCGGAGGCGACCGGTGCCGTGTACCCGATGAGGTGGAGCGCCTGGTTGAGCGGGGGGAGCGTCGGCGCGGCGGCCGGCAGGAACCGGGTGAGGAGCTTGCCGTCGCTCACGGTGAGGAAGACGTGGTCGCCCTCCTTGGCCCGGCATTCGGCGAGCAGCGGCCGGATCGATCCGATCGTGGGCTGGTTGTGCCAGCTGATCACGACCCCGCCCCAGGCGGCCGCCGCGGTGAGCTGCCCGCCGGGGGACATCCCCAGGTACGCGGCGAAGCCGGTGGGGAGCGGGGACCCCGACCCGCGCAGGTGCTCGGCGTTGACGTCGATCCGGTGCCACCACCGGCCGTCCCGGCTGCGGAAGCACCGGCGGGTCAGCGAGACGTCCCGGCGCGGGTGGTACGGCTCGGCCGGCTCCTGCTGGGCGACCCGGATCCAGCCGCGCTGGGTGCGCTCGAACCCGGGGCCGCCGGCGTAGGCGCGGACGGAGCTCTCGCTCACGTCGTAGCGGGAGGTGATGCGGTCCACGATCGCGTTCACCGGCGCCTCCCCGCCGGCCCGCTCGATCTCCCGGACGATCATCTCCCGGATGCCGAGGTACTCCTCCCCGCCCCAGCGGCGCAGGCCGTACTTGTTGCGGTCGAGGCGGATGAACCGCTGGTCGGAGGTGAGCTGGGTGCGGATGCCGGCCGCGCTGTGGTCCTCGCCGATCCGCTCCTGGATCTCCTCCGGGCTGAGCGGGGCGCCGGCCACGGAGAGCACCGCCTCCACCTTGTCGGCGAGGTTGCGCGGCCAGGGGACGACGTGCCCGCCGAGCACCCGGAGCTGGGGGATGGAGCCGAGCCAGCGCTCGGCCACGTCCTCGCGGATGCCGAGCTGGGCGACCATGGAGACGGCCTCCTCCAGCGGCTTGGGGCCGTCGGCGAAGAGCTGCCGGGTCTTCTCCCGCAGCTCCTCGGCGCCGCCCGCCACCAGCCAGCCGTCCACCTGCTCGTACCCGGTGAGCAGGCTGCGCACGAACCGCCAGGCCGGGATGCCGAGCGTGGTGAGCTCGGTGCGGTGCCACGGCACTGCGGCGGCGAGGTCGTCGATCGGCGCGGCCGAGCCGAGCCGGGAGCGCAGCCAGGACAGGTGCGCGGTGAGCGGGGCGGCCTGGGGAGTGGTGAGCCACTGCTCGACGTGCTCGCGCAGATCGCGCTCGATCTGCCGGATCCGCTCCCTGGTGACGGAGAACCGCTGGGCGAGCTCGTCGAGGGTGGCCCGCTGGCCGGCCTCCCCGGGCTGGGACGGGTCCGCGTAGAGCCGGTCCCGCGCGATGGCCCGCTGCCGGTCGTCCAGCTCGGCGAAGATCTCATCAATGATCTCGGGGAGGGGGCGTTCCGGCACGGCGGGCGGCACCGCCGCGGCGGGGGCCTGCTCGGGCTGGTGTTCCGTGGCGAGCAGCCGCTCGAGCACCTCGGTGAAGATGGCGTGGACCCGCTCCCGCTGACCGGGTGTCTGCAGGCTCTCCCGGGGATGGGTGAACCTGAGCAGGGGGAGGATGTCGCCGAGGATCAGGTGCGACCAGCAGGCGGCGGTGAGGTCCGCGAGCCGGGAGGCCACCTGCGCGGTTCCGACCGCCGCACACGCCCGGTCGATCGGGAGCGCCTGCCACCATGCGTCGGGGAGCCCAGGGTCGCTCGCGATCGGCTCGACCTGGCTGGGGGCGGTCCAGCGCAGGGGAGGCACGATGTCGCAAAGGCTCAGGTTCATCCGGGTCCAACCGCAAGGGGCTTGTGCATCCGCTGTTCAGCCTAGGCGATCATAGGGGCAGGAAGGGACTGGGCACGCCCGAGTAGGACACATAGAGCATCTCGCTCGCCCTGGTACATGCCACGTAGAGCAGTCCGCGTTCGCGTTGCATGTCGTGTGCCCTCGCCACCGGATCCTCCTCGGCCGGGGTCAGCGCGTCCGGCGCAGGGATGACCCCATCCGCCACGCCGATCACGGCGACCCGGCGGAACTCCAGCCCCTTCATGCCGTGGAGCACCATCACTCTTACGGTGATGCCCGCTTCGCGGAGGGCCGAACGCGCGGTGGCGACGAGCTGCGGGGTGCGCGCGGTGACGGCGATCTCGTCCTCGGGCACGCCCTCGTCGATCCACTCGGCGACCAGGGAGACGAGCCCGGCGATCTCCGCCTCGGGGGAGACGTACCCGCGCACGATCGGGCGCGGGCCGTGTCGCAGCGCGCGGAAGCCGCCCAGGTCGGCGTGGCTGGGGACGAGACCGTCGGCGAGGCCGCCGCGGAGCCGCGCGCTCCAGGAGAGGACCTCGTGCGAGAGCCGGTAGGAGAGCTTGAGCCGGAACCTCCGCACCGGGATGCCGATGTCGGTGAGGGCGATCCGGGTGTCGAACATCCGCTGGTGCGGATCGCCGACGATGAACAGGTCGTTCGGCGCCTCCGGGACGGCCGCCCGCAGCAGCCGCCACTGCGCCGGGTGGAGGTCCTGCGCCTCGTCGACCACGATGTGCCGGTACGGCCGGCGCTCCGGCTGCTCCTCGCCGAGCAGGTCGCCGACCGCGCGGCCGAGCAGGTTCGCCGCGTCGGAGGCGAGCTGGAGCAGGGTCCGCCGGCCGGAGTCGCGGAGGCGGCCGGCCACGTGCTGGATCGCGTTCCACACCAGCTCCCGGTCGTCCGCGTCGAGCGGCACGCTCCGCCCCGGCCGGGGCGCCGCCTGGTACTCCTCGAGCGTGCGCAGGTCCTGGGCGAGGATGACCTGCTCCCACTCGCGCACCAGGAAGGCGGCGCCGAACCGGTCGCCCGCCCGGGCCTCCTGCCACAGGCCCGCGTAGTCGGCGGCGCCGACCACCTTGGGCGGCCGGCCCTCGGCCTCGGCCACGATGCGGTGGGCGAGCCGGTCGACGTTCATCACCTCGACCCGGCTCCGCGCCGCGTCGTCGCCGCCGAGGATCATGTCGAGCCGCCGGGACATCTCCGCGGCGAGCCCTTGGGAGAACGTGACGAGGAGCACCGGGCCGGCGCCGGCGCGGGCGAGGACGGCCGCCCGGTGGAGCGCGGTGACGCTCTTCCCGCTGCCCGCGCCGCCGGTGACGAGCACCGGGGTGTCATACCGGGGCCACGTGGCGTACGTGTACTGCTGCGGGTGGAGGAACGTGGCCCAGAGCGGGAGGGTGAGGATCCGCTCCAGGTCGCGGGGGTCGGCGGCGAACGCCGCCTCCCCGGGGGTGCGCCGCAGGGCCGCGGCGAGGTCGTCGGGGTCGATCTCCCCGGTCACCGGCGTCCGGCAGCAGTCGAGCGCCCGCCAGGCCGCGGCGAGCGACCCGCCCTCGGCGAGCACGGCGAGCGGCGCGTACTGGCTCACTGGCAGCAGCGGCTCGATGGCGGTGAGGTGGTACTGGGCGGTCATCAGCCGCAGCAGCGGGAGCAGCCGGTGATCGATGCCGATGGCGAGCAGGTCCGTGTCGCAGAAGCCGGCGAACAGCCGCTCGTCCGAGGCCTCGGCCGCCCGGCGCAGGGCGGGCTCGATCCGTTCCAGGCCCTCGGCGTCCCACGTCTCCACGACCCCGATCGCGGGGTTCACCCGGAACCGGTGCCGCCGGGCGAAGGACCACGCCTCGGCGTCCGTGCCGACGGAGACGAGCCAGTGGAGGTCGCCCTGCCGTACCGCCACGGCGCGGTGGTCCTCGGCGAGCCGCAGCGTGGCGACCTTCGCGTCCCGGCCGCCCCGCACCTTCTCCGGGTACGGCGCGGTGGGGGCGTTGCAGAGGAACCGCCGCAGTGCGACGAGCGCCTCCTGGCAGATCCGCTCGGGCAGGGCATGGAACCCTTCGGCGAACCGCGGGGAGATCGCGAGCCGAGGCACGAGTTAGCCCAGCAGGGAGAGCAGGTCGCGGTCTCCGCGCTCACGCAGCCGGGCGAGCACCTCGTCCCGGCCGACCGGGCCGCCGGTGAGCCCGATCCTGGTCGCGATCACCCGCATCGCCTGCTCCTCGGTGCTGCCGGGGGCGGTGTACCCGGCGAGCCGGAGCGCGCGGGCGGTCGGCTCGCCGTTGGCGGCCGGGGCGAGGTACCGGACCCGGAGCATGCCCTCGCCGGAGACGGTGAGGAAGAGGTGCCCGCCGACCTCGGCGGACTCCTCGGCGAGGATGCGCTCGAGCGAGCCGAGGGTCGGGCCGTTCTGCCAGGAGAGGGTGAGGTCGCCGAACGCGCTCCGCACGGTACGGCTCTCGCCCGGGGAGAGGCCGAGGTAGGCGGCGAACCCGGTGGGGAGCGCGACCTCCTCGCCCTGGAGGTGCTCGGCGGTGACGTCGACCCGGAGCCACCAGTGCCCGTCCGGGTCCCGGAAGCACCGCCGGGTGAGCGCCACGTCCTTGAGCGGGCCCCGGCCGCGCTCCGGTGCGTCGGCGGCCTCAGGGCCCGGCACGGCCCCCTCCCCGGCCTCGGGCACGGGCTCCGGAGGCGCGCCCTCGCCTGCCACCGGCGGAGCGTTCCCAGGAGCCGGAGGAGCGTCCCCCGGCACCGGAGCCCCGGGGGCCGGGACACCGTTCCCGGGCGGCGTCGCCCCGTTCCCGGCCGCCGGAGCGCCCTCCGGGACCGGCTGCGCGTTCGGGGCGGGCTGCCCGGCCGGGCGCTGGACCCTGAGCTGGGGTACGGTGTCGAGCCACTCCTTGGCCACCTCGGGGCGGATGCCGAGGGTGCTGACGAGTTCGACCGCGCGGGAGGCGGGGACCGGCCCGCCCACCTCGGCGATCAGGCGCAGGGTCTGCTCGCGCAGCTCGGCGAGGTCGCCGGAGACCAGCCAGTCGCCGTGGACCCGGTAGCCCGGGAGCGTGGCGAGCACGAAGTGCCAGGCGGGCACGTCGAGCGAGCGGAGCCGGCGCTTGTGCCAGTCGGCCGCCTCGATCAGCCGCCGCTTGGGCGCCGCCTTGCCGAGGTACTCGACCACCCGGTTGAGGTGCTCGCGGTACGGCACGGCCTCGGGGAGCGCGAGCCAGTCCGACAGCCGGACGCGGAGCCCGATCTCGATGGTGTGGATCGCGTCGGGCGGGACCGCGAGCAGCTTGGCGAGCTCCTCGGGGGCGGTGGGCGCGTCGGTGAAGACCACGTTCTGCGCGACCATCCAGGTGCAGTCGTCGAGGTCGGCGAACGCGGCGTCGATCAGGGCGAGCAGGTCCGGGCCGGTCTGCGCGGGGACGGCCGGTTCGGCGTGGGCCGGTGCGCCGGCCTCGCCCGACACGGCCGCGGCGTCGGGCGCGTGCTCACCCGCGGCGGCCGCCGGAGCCACGCCCGCGTGATCCGGTGGCTGGGCGGGCGGATGCTCCGCGGCGGGCTGCTGCGGCACGGCCGGCGATGGCCCGGCCGCCTGCGGCGGGGCGGCGGGCGCCTGCGGCCCGGCGGGGACCTGCTGCGGTGCGGCGGGAGGCGGTTCCGCGGGCATGTGCTGCGGCCCGGCTGAGGACGGTTCGGCCGGAACGTGCTGCGGGACCTGCGGTGGCTCGGCGGGCGCCTGCTGCGGCCCGGCCAGGGGCGCCTCGGCCGGGACCTGGTGCGGTGCCGCCTGCGGTCCGTCGGTGGGAACCGCCTGCGGTACGGCCTGCGGCTCTTCGGCGGGAACCGCCTGCGGTGCGGCCTGCGGCGCTTCCGCGGGCGGCCGCTGGGCCGCGGCCGGTGCCGGTTCGGCGGCGACCGGCTGCGGTGCGGCCTGCGCCGGCCCGGCCGCCGGGGCGAGCGGCTGCGGCCCACCGGGGTGCGGGGGCACGGCGGGACCGGCCTGGGGGTGTCCGGCGGCCTCCGGGGAGGCGGCGGGCACGGCCGCTGGCTCCTGGTCTCGGATGGGGGTGATGGGGCCGGCCGCCGCTGCGGGGCCGGATGGCATGGGGGCCGCCGCGGCCCGCGCCACGGGCTCGTCCCGCCGTTCCACCGGTCCGGCGGCCGGCACGCGGTGCCCGTCGCGCGGCTCCTCGTCCCGCCCCTCCACGGGGGAGAACCGGTGGAAGACCGCGGCGAACAGCGCGTTCAGGACCGGCCGCGCCTTGATGAACGGCTGGTCGGCGAGCTCCCGGCCGGTGAGCGAGAGCAGCCCCGGCCAGGACCCGGCGCGGTCGAGCGCGATCGCCACCTGCGGGTCGTCGGCCTCCTCCGGATCGAGCACGTACAGCGCGGGCAGCACGTCACCGATCGTGGCCGCCGGCCAGTGCTCCAGCGCGAGCTCGGTGAGGAGCTCGGCGAGCGCGTCCGCGTCGAACACCGCGAGCACCCGCTCCAGCGGCAGGGAGCGCCACCAGGCGGGAGGGAGGCCGGTCTGGTCAACGAGAAGTTCGATGCGGGAGGTGTCACTCCAGCGCAGGGGTGGCACCAGGTCACTCAGGCAGAAGTTCATGCGTTCCCCATCACTTCACGAGACCAGACTCATAGTCTGGCAAATGTGGTCAGTGTGCGAGGAGTGCCCACAGACCACTAGATGAGGCACGCACCATACCGTCAGCGCCGCTGGGCGGCGAAGCGGAGCCGGACGTAGTCGGCCATCCAGCCGGACTCGTGCCTGAGCGCCGGAGCGGCGAGCTCGTTCACCCGCCGGAGCAGCGGGTCCACCAGCTCGGGCGGCACCCGCTGGAGCAGCGGGCCGGCGAACATCCGCACCCAGTCGGCTGCGCCGTTGGGGCACTCGGTGAGCGGCGTGGGACGGTCGAAGTACTCGAGCAGCCGGACCGTGAAGCCTCCCCGCTCGAGCCGGAGCGCGTACTCGGCCGGGGTGGGGAAGTACCAGGGCAGCTCCGGCTCGGGCAGGCCGTACTCCCGCCAGGCGGTCTTCATCGCGGAGATGAGCGAGGCGCAGTTCCCGGCGCCGCCCATCTCGGCGATGAACCGGCCGCCCGGCCGCAGCGCCATCCGGACGCAGGAGATCACGGCGTCCGGGTCGCGGCTCATCCAATGGAGCGCGGCGTTGGAGAACACCGCGTCGTACGGATGGGCCACGGTGAAGTCGTGGGCGTCGCCGACGGTGAACTCCAGGCCCGGGTACTTGGCCATCGCCGCTTCGATCATGGCCCGGGAGGCGTCGATCCCGAGGACATGGGCACCGCGCGCGGCGATCTCCGCGGTGAGCACCCCGGTCCCGCAGCCGAGGTCGAGCACCCGCTCACCCGGCTTGGGGTCGAGGAGGTCGAGGAGCGGGGCGCCATGCGCGGAGACGTATCCGAAGGAGCTGTCGTAGGCCTGGGCGTTCCACCGCATGGTGCCGGGGATCTCGTAGCGCACGCTGGCTCGCCTTCTGGCACAAGGCCTGATCTTTAAGACGACGTCCCACTTTAAGGCCTTATGCCGTACTTCTTCATGATTTATACGAGCATGCGCTACATGCGAGCGTGCGCTACCCCATCGCCCGCGCCCAGTGCCGCTGCAGGTAGGCCTTCGCCTCGTCCTGCTGCGGGATGGTGAGCGTCACCGGGGCGCCGGAGACGGCGGGGAGCCGCTCGGCCGCCCCCCGGTCGAGCGTGCCGCGCATCTCCATGGCCTCCATCCGCGCCGGGCGGGCGTGCGCCCGGAGGAAGATGTTCTGCGCCTCGTCGGAGAAGAGGAACTCCTGCCACAGCCGGGCCGCGGCCGGGTGCGGGGCGTCCTTGTTGATCGCCTGGTGGTAGTAGGCGGCGAGGACCGCGTTCTCCGGCACGGTCACCCGCCACCCGCCGCCGCGGGCCGCCGCCCGGGCGACGTTGAGGAAGTCCCAGTCGATCACGGCCGTGGCCTGCTCCGGCCGGCCGAGCATGCCGTCCCGCTTGAGCCGGGTGAAGAAGTCGACCGCGCGCGCCGGGTCGGGCACCCCGTTCCGCAGGGACGCCGCCATGACCCCGTTGAACGCCGACGCCGAGGTGAGCGGGTCGCCGGGCAGCGCCACCCGGACGCCGGGCGACAGCAGCGCCGCGTACGAGCCCGGCCGGCGCATCCGGGCGGAGTCGTAGGCGATCGACATGTACCCGCCGTAGGCCGCGTACCAGCGCCCCGAGGGGTCCTTGAGGTCGTCGGGGATGTCCTGCCAGGTGGTCACCTTGTACGGCGCGAAGCGCCCGGCGTTCGCCACCGCCACCTCGAGGCTGAGGTCGAACACGTCCGGGGCGTTGCCGGCGCCCTTCCGCTGGGCGGCGGTCTCGATCTGCCGGGCGCTGCTCGCCTCCGGTTCGAGCCGCACGACGGTGATGCCGTACTTCTTGGCGAAGCGGTCGAGGAGCTCGCCGTACCCCACCCAGTGCTCGGGGAGCCCGATGACGTTGAGCGTGCCCTCCCGCTTCGCCGCCTCCACCAGCCGGTCCATGCTGCCGAACCCTTCGCGCAGGCTCGCGGCCCGCGGGTTCACCGGCTTGGGCCGCTCCTCCTTGGGCGGCTGGGACGAGCACGCGGCCGAGCACACGGCCACCGCGGCGAGGACGGTCACTACGATGCGCACGGGTATGGTCACGCAGCGTATCGTCGGGGCGGTCTCACCTCATGGTCGAGGAGGCGCGCGGGGGGATTACCGAGCCGGCACTCACCCGTTCCCCGTCCCGGCCACGGTTCCCCCATGGTTCTCCCACGGCCGTTCGCCGTGCCGGCCTCCGCGCGACCGGCCGTCGCCCGGCGCGCTCCCGGCGGCACCCCACCGATGACATCCCGGCGCATGCCCTCGGTGAGCTCCCGGAAGGGCCGGCGTCGCGCCCTCCAGGGCGGGCATGCCGGGATCCCCGGCGCGTCCGCGGACGGCCGGCGGTGACCGGGGGCGGCCGCCGCCTCGTGCGCCGGGATTCCCGCCGATGCCCGGAGGCGCCCGGTGCCGGCCGAGGATCGCCAGGCCGGGTCCGGGTTCCCGGCGCGCTCGACGGACCCTGCCGCCGGCCGAGGTGGGGAACATGGGATTCCGGGCGTGCCCGGAAAGCCCGCCGCGATCGCCGCACGCCGGCGCACATCGAATTCCGGGCGCCGTGGTGAAAGATCTGCGACGCGCCCGGAAGGACCCCTACTGTTCCGGCATGAAACAGGGAAGGGCAATACTAGGGCTAGCGACCGAGGTCGAGTCGCGCCACCCGAGAAGGAGCCCGTTGTGACGTACGTCATCGCGCAGCCCTGCGTCGATGTCCTGGACAAGGCATGCGTCGAGGAGTGCCCTGTCGACTGCATCTATGAGGGCGAGCGCATGCTCTACATCCACCCCGACGAGTGCGTGGACTGCGGGGCGTGTGAGCCGGTCTGCCCGGTAGAGGCGATCTACTACGAGGACGACCTGCCCGAGCAGTGGAAGGACTTCTACAAGGCGAACGTCGAGTTCTTCGACGACCTCGGGTCACCCGGCGGCGCCTCGAAGCTGGGCAAGATCAACAAAGATCACCCCATCGTCGCCGCGCTCCCGCCGCAGGGCGGGGAGCACTGACCGCCGGGGTCTCCGCACGCTCGCCGCGCTCACCTGAGCCCGCGGTGACCCCGCGGTAGCACGGCCCATGCCGCGGCCATGGGCCGGTCGTCGTCACCGTGCACTGACTGGGGGACCACGTGATCGCGTTGCCGGATTTCCCGTGGGATCGGCTCGCGCCCTACAAGGAGCTGGCGAGCGCGCATCCCGGAGGAATCGTCGACCTCTCGGTCGGCACCCCGGTGGATCCGGTACCCGAGGTCGCCCGCAGCGCGCTCGCCGAGGCGGCGAACAGCCCCGGCTATCCGCAGACGTACGGCACGGCGCGGCTGCGCGAGGCGGCGGCACGGTGGCTGCGACGCCGGCACGGGGTCACCGTCGACCCGGCGGCGGTTCTCCCCACGATCGGCTCCAAGGAGCTGGTCGCCTGGCTGCCCACCCTGCTCGGGGTGGGCCCGGGCCAGCGGGTGATCTTCCCGGAGCTCGCGTACCCGACCTACGACGTCGGGGCGCGGCTGGCCGGGGCCGAGCCGTACCCGGCGGACGGCCTGCTCGCCCTGGGACCGGAACGGGCGGCGCTGGTCTGGGTGAACTCGCCGTCGAACCCGACCGGCCGGGTGCTGCCCCCCGAGCACCTGCGCAAGGTCGTCGCGTGGGCGCGGGAGCGGGGCGCCGTGGTGGCGTCCGACGAGTGCTACATCGAGCTCGGCTGGGAGGAGCGCCCGGTCTCGATCCTCCACCCCGAGGTCTGCGGCGGCTCCCACGAAGGGCTGCTCGCCGTGCACTCGCTCTCCAAGCGGTCGAACCTCGCCGGATACCGGGCGGGGTTCATCGCCGGGGACCCGGAGCTGGTGCGGCGCCTCCTGGAGATCCGCAAGCACGCGGGCATGATGGTGCCCGCCCCGGTCCAGGCGGCCATGGTGGCCGTGCTCGACGACGACCGGCACGCCGAAGAGCAGCGGGAGCGGTACGCGCGGCGCAGGGCCGCGCTGCGCCCGGCCCTGGAGCGGGCCGGATGGATCATCGAGCACTCGGTCGCCGGGCTCTACCTGTGGGCCACGAACGGCACGGACTGCTGGGAGCAGGTCCGGGCGCTCGCCGAACGGGGGATCCTCGTGGCGCCCGGTGAGTTCTACGGCCCGGCCGGCCGCCGTTATGTCCGCATCGCCGTCACCGCGAGCGACGAGCGCATTGCAGCGGCGGTGGACCGTTTGAAGTAGTATCCCCCGCCATGGTGGCAGCGGTCGTGATCGCGGTGGCCGTCACCCTGATCGTCGTGCTGGGCGCGTTCCTCATGATCGCCAGCATCGGGCGTTCTCTCGCGGCACCCCCCAAGCCCTCCGGCAAGCCGGCCGCCCCGGGTGCGGCGGCCCCTGCCGGGGAGCCCGGATACCTCGATCCCCGGACGATCAGGGTGGGTGACACGGTCGGCGTCCAGGGGACGCGGTACCGGTGCATCGGGGCGCTCACCGTGACCTGGCAGGGCGAGAACTGGACGGAGTACTTCCTCGAGGACGCCGACCGGCGCGTCCGGTCGCTCACCGTCGAGGAGCGGCGCGGCGGTGACGGGGGCGACGTCAGCCACCTCGCCGTCATCCTCTGGACCCCGATCCCCACCGAGGGCATGATCCCGGCGAAGCGCATGCTGATCGTGGACGGGGTGGAGTTCCATCCCGTGGAACGTGGCACTGCCGCGTTCCGCTCCGAGGGGATCACCGGCTTCCCGGACCGGGGCCTGCTCGACTTCGCCGACTACCGGTCCGCGGACGGGCGGATGCTCTCCTTCCAGCGGGCGCAGGGCGGCAGGTGGGAGGCGTGCTACGCCCAGCCGCTGCCCCCGGGAACGATCACCGTAGAACGAGCCACCCGGCCCGGAGGGTAGATTTCTGGGGCGTGACGTGGCGCCTCTCTCGTACCGCCGTGACCGTCCTGGTCATCGTCGTCCTGCTCGGGACGGGTATGTTCTACGGCGCGTACCAGCTCCTCCAGCGGATCCGGCCGTTCGCGGTGGGTGAACACTGCCTGGTCACCACACCGGACGGCACCCTGGATCTCGATCTCGAGCAGGCGCAGATCGCCGCCACGATCGCCGCGGTCGCCGCCCGGCGGAAGCTGCCCGAGCGGGCGCTGCAGATCGCCTACGCGACCGCGCTCCAGGAGTCGAAGCTCGCGAACCTGCCCTACGGCGACCGCGACTCGGTGGGGGTGTTCCAGCAGCGGCCCTCGCAGGGGTGGGGCACGGTCGAGCAGCTCCTGGACCCCGTCTACGCGACGCGGAAGTTCTTCGCCGCCCTGGAGAAGGTCCCGAACTACCAGAGCATGCCGCTGCACGAGGCGGCCCAGGCCGTGCAGCGGTCCGCGGACGGCTCCGCCTACGCGCAGCACGAGAAGGCGGCGAAGATCCTGGCCGCCGCGCTGAGCGGCCGCATCCCCAGGGCGGTGCACTGCTGGTACCCGCCGCCGGACGAGCCGGTCACCCCGCGCCCCGACGAGGCGCGCCGCGAGCTCATCCGGGCACTGGGCACCGACTGGGCGCCGAAGCACGGCTGGCTGATCGCCACCTGGTACGTCACCCACGCGCAGAAGTACGGCCTGCGCGAGGTCCGGTACGACGGGGTCACCTGGACCGCGGAGTCCGGGCGGGACGGCTGGATCGAGGCCGACGGCAAGGCCCCCCGGATGGTCCAGATCGCCTGACCCCGGGCGGAGCGCCGGCGCCCGGAGGCGCCGGCCGCACCGGAGCCCGCTCTGGAGCCCACCCGGTGCGAGAGCCCGCCCGGTCAGCAGCCCCGGCCCGGTCAGGTGGGCTCGCCCGGCCGGGAGGAGCGCCCGGTCGGGGGACGGCCCGGGCATCGGGGCCGGCCCGGTCGGGGGACCGCCGGTCATCAGGGCCGGCCCGGTCGGAGGACCGCCCGGTCAAGAGGGCTCACCCGGTCAGCGCAGTCGCCGGTGCGGCGGGCCGCCCGTCGGGAACGCCCTCGGGCCGGGTGGGCCGCCCGGCCGGAAAGCACCCGGTCAGGGGGTTCGCCCGGCCACGCCGCCCGCCGTCTCCCGCGCCCCCTTCTCCAGCAGCTCGAAGGCCTCCTCGATCGTTGCCGCCCAGGCGATCACGTCGAACACGTTGGGCCGGGTGAACCCCTCCGCGTGCATCCGGGCGACGAGCTCGCGCAGCGGCGCGAAGAACCCCCACGGATCGAGCACCACCAGCGGGCGGTCATGGAGGCCGAGCACCCGGGTGGTCCAGATCTCGAAGAGCTCCTCCAGCGTGCCGATGCCGCCGGGCAGCACCAGGAAGGCGTCGGAGCGGGCGTCCATCACGCCCTTGCGCTCCCGCATGTCGGCCGTGACGATCAGCTCGTCGGCATCGGTGTCGGCGATCTCCACGTCGACCAGCGCCCGGGGGATCACGCCGATCGTGCGGCCGCCCGCGGCGCGCACCGCCCGGGCGATCTCCCCCATGCAGGAGACCTTCGCGCCGCCGCTCACCAGGGTGTGGCCGCGCCGGGCCAGCTCGGTGCCCGCGTCCCGCGCGAGGTCCCGGTACTTCTGATCGATCTTCTCGCTGGAGGAGCAGTACACGCAGACGTACACGATGCAACCCTACTGACCGTTGTTCCGGCGCTCGGCCGCGATGATGATCCGCACGGCCTCGTCGGGGTCGTCGGTCAGCGAGATCAGGCCGGCCTCCTCCTCGGTGAGCTTGCCGGTGTCCACCAGCGTGGTGCGGACCCAGTCGATGAGCGGGGACCAGAACTTTGAGCCCATCAGGATGACCGGGAACGAGGTCACCTTCCGGGTCTGCACCAGGGTGAGCGCCTCGAACAGCTCGTCCAGCGTGCCGAACCCACCGGGGAGGGCGACGAACCCGCAGGCGTATTTGATGAACATCGTCTTCCGGACGAAGAAGTACCGGAACTCGATGCCGAGGTTGATGTAGTCGTTCAGCCGCTGCTCGTGGGGGAGCTCGATGCCGAGCCCCACGGAGATGCCGCCGGCCTCGTAGGCGCCCCGGTTCGCCGCCTCCATCAAACCCGGTCCGCCCCCGGTGATGACCGCGTAGCCCGCCTTGACCAGCGCGGCGCCCAGCCGCACGCCGAGCTCGTAGTCGGGGTGGTCCTGCGGGGTCCGGGCGGAGCCGAACACGGTCACCGCCTTCGGCAGCTCGGCGAGCGCGCCGAAGCCCTCGACGAACTCCGACTGGATCCGCAGCACCCGCCAGGGGTCCTCGTGGAGCCAGTCGGTCCGGCCGCGGCGATCGAGCAGCCGCTGGTCGTAGGTGGTCGGGGGGACCATGTCGCCGCGGAGCAGCAGCTGACCGGGCCGGCGTTCGATGCGGCGATCGGCCATGACATCACCGGCGCGCCGGTGCCGCGGTGCGGCCCGGGCGCGCCTCCTCCTTTCCGTGACGAGCGCGATACGGGGGGATCGGGTGACGCGGCGCTCCGCCCCGGGCCGCGGTGCCGCCGGGCGGCGCTCCGCCCTTGGCCCGCCGGGCGGCGATCCGGCCCGCCGCGGACACGCGGAACCGCGGCGGCGGACGGCCGCGTCCAATGGGTGAGGGTGCTGCTCGGGAGGGAAAGCGGCTTTCCCGTTCGACGGCCCGGCGTGGAGAGCCGCTTTCCCGTCCCATCGCCGCGCCGCGTCCGCGGCGGGGGCTCAGGAGGTCAGCCAGGCGAGCATCCGGCGCTCGCAGTCGGCGATCTTCGCCAGGCTCACGTGCTCCCCGACGGTGTGGGCGAGGTTGGGGTCACCCGGCCCGCAGTTGACCGCCGGCATGCCGAGCATGGAGAACCTCGCCACGTCGGTCCAGCCGAGCTTCGCCCGCGGCGTGCCGCCCATCGCCGCGACGAACGCGGCGGCGGCCGGGTGGTCGAGCCCCGGCCGGGCGCCGGGCGCCCCGTCGGTGAGCCGGACCTCGAAGCCGCCGAACAGCTCCTTGACGTGGCCGAACGCCTCCTCCAGGGTCCGGTCCGGCGCGAACCGGTAGTTCACCGTCACCACGCACTCGTCGGGGATCACGTTGCCGGCCACGCCACCCCGGATGCCGACCGCGTTGAGGCCCTCGCGGAACTGCAGGCCGTCGACGACCGGGCGCCGGGGCTCGTACTCGTTGAGGATCCGGAGGATCGGCTCGGCCGCGTGGATGGCGTTCACGCCCTCCCAGGACCGGGCGCTGTGCGCCCGGGCGCCCGGCACCACGATCTCGACCCGCAGGCTGCCCTGGCAGCCGCCCTCGATCTCCCCGTCCGTCGGCTCCATCACCACGGCGAAGTCGCCGGTGATCCAGTCGGGGTGGCGGCGGGTGAGCCGCAGCAGCCCGTTGCGCTCGGCCTCGACCTCCTCGCAGTCGTAGAACACGAAGGTGAGGTCGCGGTTGGGCTCGGTGAGCAGGCAGAGCTTGAGCTGGACGGCGAGCCCGCTCTTCATGTCCGCCGCGCCGCAGCCGTAGAGCAGGTCGCCCTCGAGCCGGCTGGGCAGGTTGCCCGCCACCGGCACGGTGTCGATGTGCCCGGCGATCACCACCCGCTCGGCGCGGCCCAGCTCGGTCCGGGCCACGACGCTGTTGCCGTCCCGCAGCACCCTCAGGTGCCCGAGCGAGCGGAGCGCCTCCTCGATCGCGTCGGCGAGCTCCTCCTCGGCGCCGCTCACCGACTCGATGTCCACCAGCCGCGCCGTCAGCGCGCCCACGTCCTGGGCAAGGTCAAGCCGCATGGCTCCTGACCCTAGCGCCCGCCGGCGCCATGCCGTACCACCTGGGCGGCACCCGGGGCGGCCATCGCGCGCACCGCGGGACCAGGGGCGCAGGCGGGGCAGGGGTGATGCGCGTGCCGAGGAGGCGGGTCTCTCCCGCCGGACCGGGGGCGCGCGCGGGCGCGGTGCCCACGGCGGTCTTGCGGCCGCGAGGACCGGGCGCGTGGGCGCGGCCTCAGGCGAGCCCGCGCCGGGCGAGGGCGGGCGGCCGCCGGCCGAGCAGCACCTCGGTCATGTCGAGCGCCTGCCGTACCGCGGGATGGGAGGTGCGGAACACGGTCGCGCCCGCCCAGGCGTACGCGACCGCGGTCGCGATCGCCTCGGTCTCGTCCTCGGGGAGCGTGACGGCGACGGTACGGCCCGCCCGGGCGAGCTCGGACGCCTCGGCGAGCGACCCGGCCTCCACCCACCCCGGGTCGAGCTCCACGTCAGGGCCGATGACCTGGCTCATGGTTCCATGCTCGCATCCCCGGCCGCTGTGGCACGATTCCCTATCATGCTGGTTCTCCTCATCGTCGCCGGGCTCGCCGTCATCGGCTGCGTGGTGGCGGTCTCGCTGGGGCACGGCGGCGAGCTCGCCGTGTTCCCGCCCGACGAGCCCACGCTCGACCTCCCCGGCGCCGACCGGCTCACCGCGGCCGACGTGGCCGCGCTGCGGTTACCGATCAGCCTGGTCGGATACCAGACGAACCACGTCGACGAGACCCTGCGCCGGGTCGCCGTCGCGCTCCGGGAGCGCGACGAGCGGATCGCGCTATTGGAACGGCGGGTGGCGGACCTGCTCGCCGAGCGGTCGCGCAACCGGCCACGGGTCTTCTCCGCCCCGGGCGGGGTGCCGCAGCAGGCCGGGGAGCCCGCGGCGGAGCGCTGGTCCGACGACCGGGCGGACGCGGAAGAGTCATGGTGACCCGCTGCGCCTGGGCCACCTCGGCACCGGACTACCTCGCCTACCACGACGAGGAGTGGGGGCGGCCGGTCCACGGCGACGACCGCGTGTTCGAGCGGCTCACCCTGGAGGCGTTCCAGTCCGGCCTGTCGTGGCTCACCATCCTCCGCAAACGGGAGAACTTCCGCGCCGCCTTCGCCGGGTTCTCCATCCCCGCGGTGGCCGCCTTCGGCGAGCGGGACGTCGAGCGGCTGCTGGCCGACCCCGGGATCATCCGGAACCGCGCCAAGATCGAGGCGGCGATCGTCAACGCCCGCGCCGCCCTCGAGCTCCCCGGCGGCCTGTCCGCGCTGGTCTGGAAGTACGCCGAGCCGGTCTCCCGCGCGCCCGCGTCCCTCGCCGACGTCCCGTCGCAGACCCCGGCCTCCCGGGCCCTCGCCAAGGAGCTGAAGCGGCACGGCTTCCGGTTCGTCGGCCCGACCACCGTTTACGCGCTCATGCAGGCGATCGGCATCGTCAACGACCACGTCGCCGGGTGCTGGGTGCGCGAGGAGGTCAACGCCCTTCGAAGCGCGGCCTTTCCTTGTTGAGGAACGCCTTGCGCGCGGCCGCGTGGTCGGCCGTGCGCACGAGCCCCTCCTGCAGCTCCGCCTCGCGGTCCAGCGCCGCCTCGAGCGTGCTGGCGGCGGCGTGGTCCAGCAACCGCTTGGTCGCGGCGTAGGCGAGGGTCGGGCCCTGGGCGAGCCGCAGCGCGAGCTCCCGGGCCGCGGCCGGCAGCTCATCGGCGGGGACCACCCGGGTCACCAGGCCGATCTCCAGCGCCCGGGCCGCGTCCACCGGGTCGCCGAGCAGCAGCATCTCCCTGGCCCGGGCCGGGCCGACCAGCCGCTGCAGCGTCCACGAGGCGCCGGAGTCGGGGGCGAGGCCGATCCCGGTGAACGCCATGACGAACCTGGCGGTGTCCGCGGCGACCCGGAAGTCGCAGGCGAAGGCGAGCGCCGCGCCGGCGCCGGCGGCCACCCCGTTGACCGCGGCCACGACCGGCTTCGGCATGCCGGTGATGGTGAGCACCAGGGGGTTGTAGTGCTCGCGCACCAGGTCCCCGATGCCCTGCCCCTGCTCCACCGCGCCGCTGAGCTCGCGCAGGTCCTGGCCGGCGCAGAACGCCCGCCCGGTCCCGGTGAGCACCACGGCCCGGACCGAGCGGTCCTCGGCCGCCCGGCGCAGGGCGGCGTGCAGCTCACCCCTGAGCCGGTCGGTGAGC
Source organism: Thermobispora bispora DSM 43833 (assembly GCF_000092645.1). NCBI lineage: Bacteria > Bacillati > Actinomycetota > Actinomycetes > Streptosporangiales > Streptosporangiaceae > Thermobispora > Thermobispora bispora. The sequence continues at coordinate 3,541,899 of NC_014165.1, read as the reverse complement.
GCGTTCATCGCCTCGGGGCGGTCGAGGGTGATGGTGGCGACGGCCTCGCCGACCTCGTACCGGACGAGCGGGCGGGTCGGCGTGCCGGCGGTCTGACCGGTGGAGGCAGTCATGTGGCTCCATTCGGGTCGCGGGGGTCACGGACACTGCGGCGGCGAAGCCGCCTCCCACTCGACAACGGTACGATCCACCGCTTCGCCGACCTAGGACAGGGGTGATTTTCCGGACGATGATCGGCTGAACGCAGCCGGTCCGTTACCCTTTTGCGTCCGGAGGCGGGATAATAAGACATCACAGAAACGTGAATACGCCGGTTACCCTTCGGGGCAGCCGACTACGCGGGAAGGGATACACGCATGGCGGCGATGAAGCCGCGGACCGGTGACGGTCCGCTGGAGGTCACCAAAGAAGGACGGGGCATCGTCATGCGGGTCCCCCTTGAGGGTGGAGGCCGCCTGGTCGTGGAGCTTTCGCCGGAAGAGGCCAACGCTCTCGGTGACGCGCTGAAGAACGCGGTCGGCTGAACCCTTCGGCCGGCCAGATGATGCTTCGGGCCCTGGCGACGGGGATGCCCCTCCGTGCCGGGGCCGTTTTCTTGGGAGGTCTTCGTGCCCATCGCCACCACACTGGCCGTCGTCCACGGTCCCGGCGGTGACGCGGAGCTGGTCGCCGTGCCGTTCGGGCCGGACTCGCCCCCGAAGATCGACTTACCGGTGCCGGTGACCGCGCTGCTCGACCACTACCAGGCCAAGGGCGAGGCCGGTGAGGTGGTCGAGGTGCCCGTCCCCCGCGGCGACGGCGTGGGCCGGGTCCTGCTCTACGGGATCGGCGCGGGCTCGGCCGCCGAGCTGCGCAAGGCGGGGGCCGCCCTGGCGCGGAAGGCGAAGGACCGCGAGCGGCTCCAGATCACCCTGCCGGACCATGACGACGGCGCGGCGCTCGCCGAGGGCGCCCTGCTCGCCGGGTACACGTTCACCATCGGCGCGAGCCGTACCGCCCCGGTGCGCCGGATCGAGCTGGTCGGCGCGGACGAGCGGGCGGTGCGCCGGGGCGAGGTGATCGCCCGGGCCACCGGCCTCGCCCGGGATCTGATCAACACCCCGTCGTCGGTGAAGACGCCGGCCTGGCTCGCCGAACAGGCCAGGGAGATCGCCGCCGACGCCGGCCTCGCCGTACGCGTGTGGGAGGGGGACGAGCTCGCCCCGTTCGGCGGGATCCGGGCGGTGGCGCAGGGGTCGGTCCACCCGCCCTGCCTGATCGAGCTGAGCTACGCGCCGCCCGGGGCGCGCGGCCACGTCGTGCTCGCCGGAAAGGGCATCACCTTCGACAGCGGCGGGCTCTCGCTCAAGCCCACCGACAACATGAAGCTGATGAAGACCGACATGGCGGGCGGCGGGGCCGTGCTCGGGGTGCTGAGCGCCCTGCCGGCGTTGGAGGCGCCGGTCAAGGTCACCGGGCTCGTCGCCTGCGCGGAGAACGCCTTCTCCGGCTCGGCGCAGCGCCCCGGCGACGTCATCACCCAGTACGGCGGGCGCACGGTCGAGGTGCTCAACACGGACGCCGAGGGGCGGCTCGTGCTCGCCGACGCGCTGGCGTACGCGCACCGGGAGCTCGACCCCGACGTGATGATCGACATCGCCACGCTCACCGGCGCGGCCCGGGTGGCGCTCGGGCAGACCCACGCCGCGCTCTACGCCACCGACGACGCGGTCGCCCGCGGGCTGCTCCACGCCGCGGAGGAGAGCGGGGAGCGGCTCTGGCGGATGCCGCTGGTCGAGGACTACCGGGGGATGCTCGACTCCGACATCGCCGACCTCGCCAACGTCGACCGCGACGAGACGGGCTCGGCCGGTTCGATCACCGCCGCGCTGTTCCTGCGCGAGTTCACCGGTGGGCGGCCCTGGGCCCACCTCGACATCGCCGGACCGGCCCGGTCGGCGGCGGACGAGGCCGAGATCACCAAGGGCGGCACCGGCTTCGGGGTGCGGCTGCTCCTGCGCTACCTCGCCGCATGGGGCACGGGGCCGGCCGCGCCCGCGTCCAGGTGAGCCGGGGGCGGGGGACGGTGCCCAGTCCCGGACGCTCAGGCCACCTTGACCGCGGCGAGCAGCCCTTCCCCGAGCGGCAGCAGCAGCGGCCGGAGCCGCTCCTCGTTCCGGATGTGCTTGGTGAGCTCCCGCATGACCAGGGTGTCGGGGTCGCGGCGGATCGGCTCGAGGTCCTGGTCGTGGTAGAAGGGGCCGTTGAAGGCGACCACCCCGCCCCGCCGGAGCAGCCGCAGCGACTCGCCCAGGTAGGCGAGGTACTCGGACCTCGCGGCGTCGCAGAAGACCATGTCGTACCCGCCGTCGGCGAGCCGGGGCAGCACGTCGAGCGCGCGCCCGCCGATCAGGCGGACCCGGCTGCCGGTGAACCCGGCCTGCGCGAACGTCTGCCGCGCCATGCGCTGGAGTTCGGGTTCCACGTCCACGCTGGTGAGCGTGCCGTCCGGGCGCATGCCCCGGAGCAGCCACAGGCCCGAGACGCCGCAACCGGTGCCGATCTCCACCACCGCGCGGGCGTCCAGCACGGTCGCGAGGAAGCAGAGCGCCGCCCCGCACCCCGGCATGACCGGGTACGCCCCGACCTCGTTGGCGCGCTGCCGGGCGGACAGCAGGATCTCGTCCTCCGGGACGAACCTTTCCGCGAATTCCAGGCTGGCCGGTGTCACCATCGGCCTCTCCCTCCCCTGCCTCATCTGCCGTGCAGCCTAGGGGAGACCGGACGGATCGGGAACCAGAGGGCCCACGGGAAGCGTTGCACGCAATGAACGGTTTCGATCGGGTCACTATCGGGCCGGGGCGCGCAGGAGGGGACGGAACCAGGCACTATGGCGGTAGCGACGACCGTGCAGAGAGGAATGCCGGTGGACGACCACCAGGCTGAGGCGGCGGCCTTGCCAGGTTGGACCCCCCCGACCTGGGAAGAGATCGTGCGTACGCATTCCGCCCGGGTGTACCGGCTCGCCTACCGTCTGACCGGGAACGTGCACGACGCCGAGGACCTCACCCAGGAGGTCTTCGTCCGGGTGTTCCGTTCGCTGTCGAACTACACCCCGGGCACGTTCGAGGGCTGGTTGCACCGGATCACGACCAACCTGTTCCTCGACATGGCCCGGCGCAAGCAGCGCATCCGGTTCGAAGGGCTGGCCGACGAGGCGGCCGAGCGCCTGCACGGCCGCGAACCATCCCCGGCGCAGGCATACCATGACGCACAGTTCGAACCAGATATCCAGGCGGCGCTCGATGCCCTGGCACCCGAGTTCCGGGCGGCCGTGGTGCTCTGTGACATCGAAGGGCTCTCCTACGAGGAGATCGCCGCGACGCTCGGCGTGAAGCTCGGCACCGTGCGCAGCCGGATCCACCGCGGCCGCGCCCAGCTTCGGGAGGCTCTCGAGCACCGGGCGCCGTCCGAGAACCGAAAAGGCGACCAGACCCCCCCTACGGTCAGCAGGGAGGGACGATGAGTCATCTCGGCGAACGCGTCTCCGCGCTCATCGACGGAGAGCTGAGCCATGCGGAGCGGGAACGGGCGCTGGCGCACCTCACCTTCTGCGCGGAATGCCGTGCCGAGGTCGAGTCGATGCGGATGCTGAAGAACCGGCTCCGTTCCCTCGAACCGCCGGCCATGCCGGCGGACCTCACGATGTCACTGCTGCGGATGGCCGAGCCGGGTGATCCACTGCCGCCCAGAGTGCGGCCCTTTCCCGGACGCCCGGTCTTCGGCACCACCGGGCTTCCTGGAATGCACGGACCGGGGCCGCTCGACAACCGCCCGGCGCGCGGCGCCGGTGGCTACGGCCCGGGCCGGCCGGCGCGGCATCGGCGTGCCGCGTACGTCGCGGTGGGCATGGCCTCGGCGGCCATGGCGCTCGGCGCGCTGTTCCTGGTGAACGGCGCGGGCTCCCACCCGGCTCCGGCCCCGGGCGAGATGTTCGTCCCGCCGGTGCACCAGTCCCCGTTCCAGCGGGTGCAGACCACTCCCGCGGTCCTTCCGTCGCCCAGCCCGTCGCCCAGCGCCACGCCCACCCAGTCCCGCTGAACCGGCCCGGGTGGGCGGTGTCACCGGCGAGCGCCCCCGTTCCGGCGGGCCGCCGCCCGGAGGCGCTCCGGCGGCGTCCGGAGCCCCGGCGGGTGGCGTTAGTCTGAAGCCAGACGTTGCCGCAGGAGGAGTTCACCGTGTTCGGACTGGGCTGGCCCGAGATCCTGATGCTCGTGGTGATCGCCTTGCTGGTGTTCGGACCGGAGAAGCTCCCCCAGGCGGCACAGCAGGCCGCCCGCGCGCTCCGGGAGCTGCGGCGGTTGGCGAACAACGCCAAGGCCGATCTGCGCTCGAACCTCGGGCCGGAGTTCGCCGACTTCGACCCGGCGGACCTGCATCCGCGGAACTTCGTCCGCAAGCACCTGCTCGACGACCTGGAACGGGACTGGAACGCCACCCCGGCCACCGCGGCCACCGCGACCGCCGTGCCGAATCCGCAGCCCGCGAAGCCCGAGCTGGGGGTGGGCGAGATCCCGCCGTACGACCCCGAGGCGACCTGACCGGGCGCGCTCTTCCGGACGAGCCTTCGGGCGAGCCCACCGGGACGTTCCGTAGGCCCTGAGGGGCCCGGGCGCGGTCCCGGCGTCCATGTGAGCCGACGTGGTCCGGCCAAACATATGCCCCTTAGGCCGGCGTGATCGAGTGGCTCGGTCGACCGCGAGGCCACCGAGACGTTCCGTACGACTCTGAGACCGGACGCGGTCCCGGCGACCATGTGGCCTTAAGGCCGGACGATCCCGGCGATCCATGCGCCCCTGAGACCGACGTGATGGGGTGGCTCCGTGCGACCGTGCCGGGACGTTCCGTACCACCACGAGGGCCGGCGGTCCGACGATCCATGTAGCCGACGCGGTCCGGCCATGCATAGCCCCTGAGGCCGGCGTGATCGGGTCGCGCTATACGACCGTGAGGCGATCAGGCGCGGCACGCGCGGGCCGGAACACCGGACGCCCGTACCGGCCCGGCCGGGAATGCCGTGGTGTGACCGTGGCGAGCCGGCCGGGATCGCGCTCCGTGCGGCCGTGCGGCGACCTGGCCCTGGCCGCTCAGCGCCGCACCGGGCTCACGTCGAGCCGCAGGCCCTTGAGGCCGGTCCGCCGCTTGCCGAGCCCGGCGGCGATCCGGCGCAGCTCCGCGGAGACCGGGGCGTCGGGGTCGGAGAGCACCACCGGCTTGCCCTCGTCGCCGCCCGCGCGGAGCCGCATGTCGATCGGCACCTGGCCGAGCAGCGGCACCTCGTACCCGAGGGTGCGGCCGAGCGCGTCCGCCACGGCCTGGCCGCCGCCCTCGCCGAAGACCGCGATCCGCTCGTCGCAGTGCGGGCAGGGCAGCCACGCCATGTTCTCGATCACGCCGACGATGTGCTGGTGGGTCTGCGCGGCGATCGAACCGGCGCGCTCCGCCACCTCGGCCGCGGCGAGCTGCGGGGTCGTGACGACGAGGATCTCGGCGGTCGGGATCCGCTGCGCCACCGAGATCGCGATGTCGCCGGTCCCCGGCGGCAGGTCGAGCAGCAGGACGTCGAGATCGCCCCAGTAGACGTCGGTGAGGAACTGGTAGAGCGCCCGGTCGAGCATCGGGCCCCGCCAGATCACCGGGCTGTTGCCCGCCTTGAACATCCCCACCGAGATCACCTTGATGTCATGCGCCACCGGCGGCATGATCATGTCCTCGACCTTGGTGGGGCGGTCGGTGACGCCCAGCATCCGCGGCACCGAGTGGCCGTAGATGTCGGCGTCGATGAGCCCGACCTTCAGCCCGGAGGCGGCCATCGCGGCGGCGAGGTTGACGGTGATCGACGACTTGCCGACGCCGCCCTTCCCGCTCGCCACCGCCAGCACGCGGGTGGTCGAGTTCGGCTTGGCGAACGGGATCTCCTTCTCCGGTCCGCGCGAGCCGCGGAGTTTGGCCTGCAGCTCCTTGCGCTGCTCCTCGCTCATCACGTCGAGGTCGACGTGGACCTTGGTCACGCCCTCGACCTTGGAGACCGCGGCCGTCACGTCCCGGGTGATCCGGTCGCGGAGCGGGCATCCGGCGACCGTGAGGTAGACGCCTACGCGCACCACCCCGTCCGGCGCGACATCGACGCTCTTGACCATGCCGAGGTCGGTGATCGGCCGGCGAATTTCCGGATCCTGAACCGTGGCCAGCGCGGCCTTGATCTGTTCAAGGGATGGTGCCATGCCTCCATGCTATGGACTCGGCGGGCGTGCGGAGACACCCGGGGCGGTCAGGATCCCGAACCCCGCTCGTTCAACTCCTCCCGGAGCCGCTGGAACTCGGCGCGGATGTAGTCCCGGGTCGCCATCTCGCGGATGGCGAGGCGCAGGTCGGCGATCTCCCGGGTGAGGTAATCGATCTCGGCCTGGGTCCGCGCGGCCGCGATCCGGTCCTGCTCGTACTGGACGCGGTCGCGGTCGGCCTGCCGGTTCTGCGCGAGCAGGATGAGCGGCGCGGAGTACGAGGCCTGGAGGGAGAGCATCAGAGTGAGGAAGATGAAGGGGTACGGGTCGAACCTGGCGGGGAAGACGGTGTTCCACACCAGCCATATGGCGATGAACACGGTCATGTAAACGATGAACCGCGCGGTGCCGAGGAACCGGGCGATCCGTTCGGAGAGCTGCCCGAAGGCCTCGGGGTCGTAGTGGATGCGCAGGCGGACCGGGGCCAGCTCGCGTGGCTGATCGAGCCGATCAGTCATTTCTCTCCCGCCAATCCTTCGGCAACATGTGGTCGAGTACGTCGTCCACGGTAACCGCGCCGATCAGGCGGCCCAGGTCGTCCACGACGGGGACCGCGACCAGGTTGTAGGTGGCGAGGTAGCGCGCCACCTCCAGGACCGTGAGGTCGGGCCCGATCGGGTCGACGCTGACGTCGAGCACCTTGCCGAGCAGGGTGGACGGGGGTTCCCGGAGCAGCCGCTGGAAGTGGGCCGTGCCGAGGAACTTCCCGGTCGGTGTCTCGGTGGGCGGGCGGGTCACGAACACCTGGGCGGCGATCGCGGGGGTCTGCTCCTCGATCCGGATGTGGGCGAGGGCCTCGGCGACCGTCGCGGTCGGCGGGAGGATCACCGGCTCGGTGGTCATCATGCCGCCCGCGGTGTTCCCGCTGTAGGTGAGCAGCCGCCGAACGGGCTCCGCCTCCTCGGGGACCATCAGCTTCAGCAGCAGCTCGGCCTGGTCGGGCGGGAGCTCCTGGAGCAGGTCGGCCGCGTCGTCCGGGCCCATCTGCTCGAGCACGTTCGCCGCCCGGTCCTCGCGCAGCCGGCTCAGCACGAGCACCTGGTCCCGTTCGGGGAGCTCCTCGAGCACGTCGGCGAGCCGGTCGTCGCTGAGCGCGGCCGCGATCTCGGCCATCCGCTTGCCCGGCAGGTCGTGGAGCATGTTCGCCAGGTCGGCCGGGGGCATCTCCTCGAAGGCGGCGAGCAGGTAGGCGGCGCCCTGATCCTCCGGGACGCTCTCGAAGCCGCTCACCTCGTCCCAGTTGACGATGAGCGTCTCACCCCGGCGGCGGGTGCCGCGCCGGATCGCCACCTTGGTGATCAGCCACTCGGAGGGGTGCTGCTCCTCCATGGCGAGGTCCTGGACGATCACCCGCTCGCCCCGGTACTCGACGTGGCGGTCGAGCAGCTCGCCGATCGCGAGGGTCTCCATCGCCCGGCGCTCGAAGCGGCGGACGTTGAGCTTCCCGGTGAAGATCACCGCGCCCGCCTCGATGCTGGTGATCCGGGTGATCGGCAGGAACACCCTGCGGCGGGGGAGCACCTCGACCACGAAGCCGTGCACCCGCGGGGGCAGCCTGCCGCGCAGGGCGATCACGACGTCCCGGATCCGGCCGATCTTGTCACCGGCCGGGTCGAAGACCGCCATGCCCGCCAGCCGGGCCACGAAGATCCGATTCACCCTGTCAGGTTACGCAAAGATGTGTAGTTCGCCCGGCATATGACAGGATCAACGCGGGTTATTGGCAATTACATGGGTAGGTTCGCATGAAGGCAGCCAGCCTGGCGATCGCGGTCCTCTCCGCCTTCTGCTTCGGCTTCTCAGGACCGATGGGGAAGTTCCTCGGCGGGGCCGGGCTCACCCCGCTGGAGGCGGCGTGGATCCGCATGGCGGGAGCCGGGCTGATCATGGTCACCGTGCTCGCGCTCGTCAAGCCGGGCGCCCTGCGCATCCCCCGCGGCCGCGTGCCGTTCGTCGCCGCGTACGCGTTGATCGCGATCGCGGCCGTGCAGGGCCTGTTCTTCGTCGCGATCACCCGGTTGCCGGTCGGGGTGATGCTGCTCATGGAGTACACCGCCCCGGTGCTGGTCGTGCTCTGGGTGCGTTTCGTCCGGCGGGTACGGCTGCCGCGCGCCGCCTACCTGGGCGCGCTCGTCGCGATCCTCGGGCTGGCGATCGTCGTGCAGATCTGGGACGGGATGCGCCTCGACCCGATCGGGCTGCTGCTCGGCGTCCTCGCCTCCGCGTGCTGTGCCGGATATTTCCTGATGAGCGACTCCTTCGGAGAGGACATCGACACGCTCGGCCTCATCGGCTGGGGCATGCTGGGCGCGGCCGTCGTGTACCTGCCGATCGCCCGCCCGTGGGACATCCCCTGGGCGGCCCTGACCGGGACCGCGACGGTCGGGGACCGGACCCTGCCGGCGATCGCCGCGGCCGGCTGCCTCATCCTCGTCGCCACGGTCGCCGCGTACGTCACCGGGGTCACCGCGGTGCGCAGGCTCTCCGCGGCCGTCGGCTCCACGGTCGCGTCCATCGAGGTCGTCGCGGGCTCGCTCATCGCCTGGGTCCTGCTCGGGGAGCGGCTCGGCACCTGGCAGATCATCGGCGGGGTGATCCTGCTGGCCGGCGCCCTGGTCGCCCAGACGGCCACCGCCCGCCCGGCGCACGCCGGACCGGCCGGGGCGGCCCACCCGGAGCCGTCGTGTACGGCCGGGCGGTCCGCCGCGGCCGCCCAGGTGCTGGAACGCTCCGCGGACCAGGCGTGAGCCCGACCGGCGCGGCCGAGGGGCACGGCCGGGCCGGGTTCCTCGCCACGCCGCCCGGTCTCCCCGGAGTGCCGCCCGGCCTCCCCAGAGCGGCACCCGGCTCACCCGCGGTGGCTCCCGGCTCCCCCGCGCGCCGCCCGGTAGCCCGTGGTGCCCGGCGGGTGCGCGGCGCTACCCGGTTAGCCCGTGGTATGCCCTGCTAATGCGCGGTGGCGCCCGGCTCGTGCGTGGTGGCGCGCGGTCGGGGCGTGAGCCGTACCACGGCGGCGTGCCGGGCCCAGTGCTCCATCAGGTGCGCCGGGTCGGCCGCGTTGAGCCGCTCCTTGGCGAGCGCCGCCACCGCCTCCGGGGCGGACGCCTGATCCACCACCGCCACGGACGCGGGGAACCGGACCAGCTCGGCGCCGCTGTCCTTGCTCCGGAGGACGACCTCCACCTCGGCGGCCTCGGTCAGCCCGGGCAGCTCCTGCTCCCCGCCGCCGGTCACCACGTAGATGGCGCCGTCGTGCCAGACATGCCAGGCCAGCCGCCAGCCCGCGGGGAGCCCGAGCCACAGCACGCTCGATCTCTTCGCACCCTCTTCGATCAGCGGCATGCTCACGACGCCAGCGTCTCACGACCGGGCGCCCACCGGTGCGCGGGCCGGGGCGTCACCCGCACCCCGCCACGGCGCGGACCGTGCCGCCGCCGGCCCACGCGGACCGGCGGCGGGCACCCGGTCACCGGGACGCCGAGCGGCGCCGTCACCGGGTCCGGGCTCAGCGGTCCTCGACGCAGGCGACGGCCGGGCCGCCGGCCTCGCCACCGGCGCCGGCCCGGCGGGTGGCGCGGGCACCGGCCGCAGGCCGGCCGTCCTCGCCGATGCGGACCTCCCCGTCCACCACGGACACGGTCAGCGGCGCCTTCCTATCGCCGGGCACGCGGCCGATCTCCTCGCCGTCGCGGTAGACCTTGCCGTCCTTCACCTCCACGGTCTTGACCGGGCGCCCGCCGGCGCCGGGGGCCGGGCAGCCCGCGCCGCCGGAGCCGGCCGGGGCCTTGCCGCCGTCCACCACGCGGACCTCGCCGCTCTCGTCCGCCACGATCACGCGGCCCGTACCCCGGGGAACGCCGCGCCCACGGCGGCACGCTCGTGGTCGCGGGCGAGCGGGGCTCGTGCTTCCGCGCCGACCTGCGCCCCTACCGGGAGCCGGAGGAGCCGCGGTCCAGCGGAGCACGGGAGGTCTTCCTGACCCGGGCGTCAGGCCCGGGACATGACGGCGCCCCGGCCCGCGCGCGGGCCGGGGCGCACCGGGAGGCCGGAACGGTCAGCGGCTCGCCAGCTTCCACGCGGCGGGGAGCAGGCCGGCCGCGATCACGATCTTGATGAGGTCGCCGACGACGAAGACGCCCGCGCCCTTGACCAGGGCGGTGCCGAGGTCCATGCCGGTCGTGGCGACGAGCACGGGCAGGCCGAAGGAGTAGATCACCAGGTTGCCGAGGGCCATCGTGCCGATGGTCCGGAGCACGGTGCGGTCACCGCCGCGCTGCGCGAGCCACCCGACCAGGGAGGCGGCGGCGATGAACCCGAGCACGTACCCGAACGTGGCCCCGCCGAACCCGGAGGAGCCATCGGAGAACCACGGCACGCCCGCGATGCCGGCGAGCACGTACAGCAGCATGCTGAGGAGCGCGCGGTGCAGACCCAGCGCGGCGCCGACCAGGAGGACGGCGAGCGTCTGGCCGGTGACCGGGACGGGGGAGCCGGGGATCGGGACGCTGAGCTGCGCGGAGAGTCCGGTCAGGACCGCGCCGGCCACCACCAAGGCGGCGTCGCGCACCCGGACGCCCGCCGTTCCGGGAAGGGCGGGTACCCCGGGGACGAGGTCGGAGAGGACGGCGGGGCGTGCCCCCGCGGCGGCGTTGACCATCGATAGCTCCCTGTGTGAGACGCACGTTGCCCGGCGCCCGGTCGGGCGCGGAGGATGTCACCGGTTTTCCATTGTTCGCCCGGATCGGGGCGCACCCTACCGTCCAGACTTCAAAGAACGATCGACCTGATTTGTCGGTGACCTACATTCCTCCGGCCGATCGCCCGGCCCAAACCCGGTGCTGATGCCGGTCGCCGTTGTCGCACTCCTACCAAGGCCCGGAACCCGCCGCCCACCACGGCCCGGAACCCGCCACCCGGGCTCCGCCGGGCGCGGCCCATCCGGCTACGGTGTGGGCCATGCGCGCTCGACGTACCTGCCTCGCCGTGCCGGGGAGCAACCCGCGGTTCCTGGAGAAGGCACAGACGCTCGCCGCCGACGAGGTCTTCCTCGACCTGGAGGACTCCGTCGCTCCCGCCGTGAAAGAAGAGGCCCGCGCGAACGTGGTGGCCGCCCTGCGCGAGGGCGACTGGACGGGCAAGACCGTGGCGGTGCGGGTCAACGACGCGACCACCCGGTGGAGCTACCGCGACGTGATCGAGGTCGTGGAGGCGGCCGGCGACCGGCTCCACTGCGTCATGCTGCCGAAGGTCAGCGACCCGTCCCACGTGGTCTGGCTCGACACGCTGCTCGGCCAGGTCGAACGGGCGGCCGGGCTGCCCGTGGGCCGGATCGGGATCGAGGCCCAGATCGAGGACGCCACCGGGCTGGTGAACGCCGAGCGGATCGCCGCGGCGTCGCCGCGGCTGGAGACGCTGGTCTTCGGGCCCGCGGACTTCATGGCCTCGATCGGCATGCGCACCCTGGTCGTCGGCGAGCAGCCGCCCGGCTACGAGGAGGGCGACGCCTACCACTACGTCCTGATGCGGATCCTCACGGCCGCCCGCGCCCACGGCCTCCAGGCGATCGACGGCCCGTACCTGCAGATCCGCGACGTGGAGGGGTTCCGCCGTGCGGCCCGCCGTGCCGCCGCCCTCGGGTTCGACGGCAAGTGGGTGCTCCACCCCTCCCAGATCGAGGCCGGCAACGAGGTGTTCTCCCCGTCGCAGGACGACTACGACCACGCCGAGCTGATCCTCGAGGCGTACGAGTACTACACCACCGTGGAGCGGCGCGGCGCCGCCATGCTCGGCGACGAGATGATCGACGAGGCGTCGCGGAAGATGGCCCTGGTCGTCGCGGCCAAGGGCCGGGCCGCCGGGCTCACCCGGACCAAGCGGTTCACCCCTCCCGGGTGACCGCCGCGGCTCACCCCTCCGGGGAACGGCGCGCCATGGTCGCGCAGGGCGAGGGTAGGGGTGGCCGGTAATGGCGAAGAATGGACATATGAGCCGACCTTCACCGGGCGCGCCGTGGCACGGCCCCACGCCGTGGCAGGGCCCGGCACCGTGGCAAGGCCCCTACCACGGCCCGCACCAGGGTTCCCATCCCTACGGCGCCCCGTATCCGGTGCAACCACCGCGGGGGCCGTACCACGGGCCCTACCAGCCGCCCCATCCGTGGCCGTACGGGTCCTCGCCGTACCCCGGATGGCGGCCACCGGGCATGCGGCTCCCGTGGACCGTGCCGCCGCCGCCCGGGACCACCTACGACCAGCTCGCCCGCACGGCGGTGCACCGGTGGTGGCGGCCCATCGTCGGCACGCTCTTCATCGTGGTGTGCTTCCTGGCGGGCACGGTGCTGCTCGCCACCCTCGCCATGGCCATCTCGCTCCTGGCCGGCGTGCCGATGGTCTTCGACGACGGCCGGGTGTTCGCCGACCCGCTGTTCAACCTCGGGATCAACCTCGCGGTGATCGCCATGGGCATCCCGGTGGTGTACCTCGCCGCGTGGCTGGTCCAGCGGCGGCCACCGGGCTCGCTCTCGTCGGTCGCCTTCCGCCTGCGCTGGGACTGGCTCGGCCGATGCCTGCTGGTCGCGGTGGCGGCGGTGGCGCTCGGCCAGGCCGCCGAGATCGTCACCATGGCGCTCACCGGTCTCGACCCCGGGCTGCGCTGGGCGGGCTGGGAGACGTTCCTCCCGGCGGCGGTCCTCATCCTGCTGCTCGTGCCGTTCCAGGCGGCCGCCGAGGAGTACTTCTTCCGCGGCTGGGTCATCCAGGCGTTCGGCGCCTACCTGGGCAACCCGTGGCCGGGGATCATCCTCGGGTCGATCGCGTTCACCGCGCTCCACGGCTACACCGACTGGGGGATCCTGTACGTCTTCGGGTTCGGCGTGCTCATGGGGTGGCTGGCGATCCGCACCGGCGGGCTCGAGGCGCCCATCGCCCTGCACACGGTGAACAACCTGGCGGCCTTCGGGTTCGTCGCCGCGACCGGCGATCTGGAGGGCGCGCTCGAGCAGGGCTCGCTTCCCTGGCAGACCCTGAGCGGGACGATCGTGCAGTTCGTGGTCTTCCTCGTGCTCGTCGTCGCCATGGCCCGGAGGCGCGCCGTCCGGTACGCGGTCTGACGCGCCCCGCCCCGGCGGGATCTCGTGTGTTGCCGCGGATCCATGGCGGGGTAAGAGATCGATCGAGATCTTCAACGCCGCACGCGTGAGCACCGGAACGCCGCTCGGGTAGGAGGCAGTGAGCGTGGCCTCGTCGGGCCCACACGACCGCGACCCCCAGCCCACCGCAGACGAGGAGAACCCGGCCGACGGGTCACGGCCGAGCCACGGCGCACCGTTCACCCTCCACCACACCCCGCCGGCGCCGCCCCCGTGGGCGTTCGCCGCCGGGCCGGTGCCCGAGGGGCCCGGGGGCGCGCACCCCGAGCCCGCGCCGGAGCGGGCGGGTGAATCCGAGGAGACGGCCCGGCCGGCCGGGGACGGATCATCCGGGCCCGCACCCGGGCCGGAACACCCCGCGACGCCGTACGGCGAGGCGGGCCCGGGGGAGACGGCGCGGCCCGGGGACCCGTTGTCCGCCGGGATCCGGCCGGACGGCAGGCCGCGGCGGCTGACGGACCGGCCCGATGTCCTGGTCGCGATCGGCCCGCCGCGCAGGCCCCGGGCGGGCTCCACCGGAGCCGACCCCGGCCCGCCGCGGGCGGGCTCCCAGGAGGACGCCGGCGGCACGCGCGCGGCCCAGGGCACCGCGGCGCCGCCGCTGCCCGTGCGCCGGCCTGCGCGCCTCCCCGCGGTGCCCGGGCGGCCGCCCGCCGCGGCGGCGCGGGCCCACGGCCGGGGCCTGCTCCGCAGGCCGGTGGTGCTCGCCGTGGTGGCCGCGCTCTGTCTCGCCGCCGGAGCCCTCGGCCTGCTCGCCCTCCGGAGCGGGACGGCGGACGGCGGGTGGCTCACCGGCGGGGAAGGGCTGGTGGCCGATGCCGCCTTCCCCGCGCGGGGCGGCCGCAGCCACGTGCTCAACGCCGTCGCCGCGGCGGGCTCCATGATCGTGGCGGCCGGGAGCGACACCACCGGCCCCCGGCCCAGGCCGCTCTTCCTGGTCTCCCCGGACGAGGGCGAGACCTGGGAGGCCGGCCGTACGCTCGGCCCGGCCGCGGGAGCGGCCGGCGCGGTAGGCCGGGTGGCGAGCGGCGGCGGACGCTGGCTCGCGGTCGGCACGGACGCCACCGGGCGGGCCGGGCACGCGATGTGGACGTCCGCGGACGGCCGGTCGTGGACCCCGGTGGATCCGGCCCGGCTCGCCGCGTTCGCCCCAGGGGACCGGGTCAGCGACCTCGCCGGCGGCGAGCAGGGGTTCGCCGCGGCCGGGGTGACCACCCGCCCGGACGGCACCCCCGGCCCGGTGGTGTGGTTATCGCCCGACGGGGAGCGGTGGACCCGGGTGGACGACCGCGGCGGCCTTCCCGGGCGGATCGGCGGGATCGCCGCGATCGCGATGCGCGGGGACCGGGTGGTGGCGCTCGCGGACGCGGGCGGCTCCGCCTCGGTGGTCTTACGGTCGGACGACGGAGGCCGCACCTGGCGGGCGGGGGAGAGCTCGCTCCCCGGCGTGCGCGCGGAACCGGGCGCGCTCGCCGCGACCGAGCGGGGGTTCGTCCTCGTCCCGGTCCGGCAGCGGACCGCGGACGGCCGGGTGCCGGTGTACTGCTCGCCGGACGGCGGGCGGTGGACCGGGTGCGGGGCGATCGGCGGGCTCGGCCCGGACGGGCCGGGGGTGCGCGCCGTGGGCGCGTCGGAGGCCGGGGTCGCCGCGCTCGTCGAGACCGAGTGGGGCCGGTACACGGCGTACACCAGCGCGGACGGCGGAGCCTGGACCCGGGCCGCGGAGCTCGGCGAGATCCCCGGCACGCTCCGCGGGCTCACCATCACCGGCGCCGGGCTGCTGGTCGCGGGCGGCGACCGGCGCGGCCGGGGCGACGTGGAGAACCTCCCGGTCCTGGTCACGGCGCGGGCGGGCGGCTCCGTCACCGCCGTGCCGCCGGAGCGGATCGCCGGGCTGCGCCGGGATGCCGGGGAGGTCGCGGACCTCGCGGCGGCCGGCGGCACGTTCGTCGCCGTGGGCTCGGCGGACGGCGACGCGGCGATCTGGACCGCCCGCGACGGCGCCGGATGGGCGGCCGCCGGCCCGGCCGGCCCGCTGTCGGGACCGGGCCGGCAGGAGCTCACCGGGGTGGCCCACGGCCCGGAGGGCTGGCTCGCCGTCGGCAGCACCACGCCCGAGCCCGCGCTCACCAGGCCGCTGCTCGTCACCTCGGCGGACGGCCGGACGTGGCGCCCCGGCCCCGAGATCGAGGCGCCGGCCGATCACCCGGCGCTCGCGCCGGTCGCGGTGGCGGCCGGCCCTCAGGGGTATGTGATCGCCGGCGAGGACCACGGCCCGGACGGGGCGCGGCCGGCCCTGTGGTTCTCCGCGGACCTCACCCGGTTCGCCCGCATCCCGGCGGAGAGCCTGCCGGACGAGGGCGCCGGCGTGCGACTGGCCGGCGTCACCGCCACCCCGGACGGCTTCGCCGCCGTGGGCTCGGCAGGCCGGGACGGGCGGGAGACCGGGATCGTCTGGCGCTCCGCCGACGGCAGAGCGTGGACGGCCGCGGCCCGGGTGCTCCCGCCGGGGGCGCGCTCCGCGGCGCTGCACCGCGTGGTGAGCGTCCGGTCGGCGCTCGTGGTGCTCGGCACCGCCGCCACCGGGGACGGCGCCCGCCCGTTCTCCGCCGTCTCCACCGACGGCGGCGCGACCTGGCGGTACGGCCGGCCGCCGGCCGAGGAGACCGCCGCCGTGCTCGACGTGGCGGTCACGGCCCGCGGCCTCGTCGCGGTGGGCGCGGACGGCGCGGCCGGCGCCGGGGACGGCACGGTGTGGCTCTCCGCGGACGGGCTGGCGTGGACCCGCCACCCGCTGACCGCGGAACCCCTCGGCGGCCCGGGCGACCAGTGGCTCGGCCTGGTCGCCGCCTCGGGCGACCGGGTGGTGGGCGTCGGGGGATCCGCGGACGAGGACGGCGAGCACGTCATCGTCTGGCGCACCACGGTGGCCGCGGCCGGCGGCTGACCTCCCCGCGGTGGTACGGCCGAGCCCAGCGGTGTGCCATGGCGGCGCGGCAGGTGCCTGAAGCGAGCGGCGGGGCGGTACGGCCGGGCCCCCAGGCGGGCGGCGCGGGGCGCGGGTGGGCTCGCCCGAAGCCGAGCCGCACGGTTGACGGACGAGCCGCACGGTCGACGGACGAGCCGCTCGGCGAGGGCGAGTCGTACGGTTGAGGGCATCGCATGGCCGGGGGCGCGGCGGCCGGGGACATCCGGTCGCCCTCCGCCGTTCTGCCCGGACGGGGCCATGCCCGGCCAGGGTCACACGGGCGTGTCGAGGACTCCCCAGGCGGTGAGCGCGTCGAGCAGGCCCTCGGTGAGCGGGAGCCCGCGCAGCTCGGCCGGCGAGCACCAGCGCGCCGCGGACGCGTCGCTCCCCGGGGCGAGACGGCCGCCCGTGACGGTGGCCAGGTAGTCGTGGATCTCGTACACGATTCCGCCCGGGCCGGGGCGCTCCACGGTTCCGGCGAGGGGGCCGACGGCCACCTCGAGGCCGGTCTCCTCGCGCAGCTCGCGCCGGAGCGCCTGCTCGTCGGTCTCCCCGGGCTCGACACGGCCGCCCGGGAGGGACCAGAGCCCGGCGCCCGGCGGATTCCCCCGCCGGATCAGCAGCAGCCGGCCGTCCGCGCCGACGACGATGGCGCCGACGCACCTGATCGTTTCCACCTCATCCAGGGTAAGCGGGGTATACGGGCGTACCCTTGACGTAAGCACATCTCCGGAAGCGCGGTGATCGACTGTGAGGGGCGCGCCGGTATGCCCGCGGTGCTTCGGGCCGCTGAATGAACCGAATATCTGGTCGAGCGCCTGGCGGTGCGACGCGCACGGCGACGTCCTCCCGCTGCAGCCGCCCTGGCGCCCGTCGAACGGCGCGCTCGAGGCGCTGACGAGCAATGCGCGGGTCCCGGTCTGGCTGCCCTGGCCGCTCCCGGCGAACTGGCTGGTGAGCGGCTTCGCCGCGGCGGGCGATGAGCGCACCCGGTTCCGGGCGAGCGTGGTCGCCCTCACCGGCCCGTCGGTGCTCCACGGCCCCGCCGACATGCTGATCATCGCCGAGGAGCCGGGGGTGGGCCTCGGCGCGAACTTCGCCGGGCTGCCCGGCCCCGACCCCGGGGACGGCTTCGCCACCGGCCCGCCGCACGCCACGATCGAGCTGCGGGGCCACACGGTCGCGCTCTGGTGCGCGGGCGCCGCCGTCCCGGGCGACCGGGCCGCCTACGTGGGGGAGGCGCTCGGCAACTGGGTGTGGACGGTGACGTGGCCGGCCGAGGTGGGCTGCCTGATCGAGCTCGAGGACCTCACCCTGCGCGACCTGCGGGACGACGATCAAGCGCTCGACCTGCCGTTCGGCGCCTTCTCCCCCCGCCTGCAGTGGAACCGGGCGTAGCGGGCCGCGCGGAGATCACCGAGCTGCGGGCCCGCGCGCGGGCCGCGCCGCGGCGTCCGCCTCCCGGTGCTCTCAGGAGCACGGCGTCCCGCCGGGGCGGATAGTAAGGTTCTGACCGTGACAGCGCGTATCGAGCGAGTGGTGACCTCGGGCCCGGTCGAGATCGAGGGCGTCGAGTACAACGTCGAGAACAACACCTGGATCGTCGGGGATGACGAGGAAGTGATCGTCATCGACCCCGCGCGGGACGCCGACAAGATCCTGGAGAAGGTCGGCGACCGTGAGGTGCTCGCGGTCATCTGCACCCATGGCCTGCCGGACCACGTGGACGCCGCGATCGAGGTGGCCGCCAAGGACGAGGCGGTGATCGCGCTCCATCCCAAGGACAAGCGCCTGTGGCGGCAGACCTGGGAGGAGACCTGGCCCGACGTCGAAATGGAGGACGAGGGGGTCTTCTCCGTGGCCGACGTGGAGCTCGAGGTGCTCGAGACGCCGGGGGTCACCCCGGGCGGGGTGTCGCTCTACTGCGAGCAGCTCGGCGTGGTCTTCACCGGGAAGACCCTCCTCGCCGACGGCCCCGGGAAGCTCGGCGACGAGTATCCGGCGCTCGCCGACCAGCTCTCCGTGATCGGGGAGCGGCTGCTCACCCTGCCGCACGACACCCGGGTGCTCCCCGCGCACGGGGAGGAGTTCACGATCGGCGACGTCGAGCCGCAGTTCGACAAGTGGGTCTCCGGGTCGCTCATGGAGTCCTCCGGCCCCGAGGTGCCGTTGCTGCCGGACGGCACGGCCGCGTCCGGGATCAAGCTGACGGCCGACGAGTAGCGGAGGATCATGGAGCAGCTCGGCCTCGGGATCACGCCGAGGCGGCTCTACTCGTGCACTCCGTCCCGGCTGAACACCTGGCTCGACTGCCGGCGCAGATACCGCTTCACCTACCTCGACCGGCCGGCCCCGCCCAAGGGGCCGCCGTGGGCGCACAACAGCCTGGGCGCCTCGGTCCACAACGCCCTCGCCGCCTGGTGGCGCGCGCCGTACGAGCGGCGGACCCCGGCGACCGCCGCCGAGCTGGTGGCGGGCGTGTGGATCACGGACGGCTTCCGCGACGCGGAGCAGTCGGCCCAGTGGCGGGAGCGCGCCCGGCGGATGGTCGCCGCGTACGTGAGCACGCTCGACCCGGCGTGCGAGCCGGTCGGGGTCGAGCGGGTCGTCGCCACGCGCACCGAGGTGATCACGGTCTCCGGCCGGGTGGACCGGATCGACCACCGGGACGGCGAGCTCGTGGTGGTGGACTACAAGACCGGACGGAGGCCGCCGACCGAGCAGGACGCCCGGAGCTCGCTGGCCCTGGCGATCTACGCGATCTCCGCGTCCCGGATGCTGCGCCTGCCCTGCTCCCGGGTGGAGCTCCACCACGTGCCGACCGGCGCGGTCGCGGCATGGGAGCACACCGAGGACTCGCTCGCCCGGCACCTGCGCCGGGCCGAGGAGATCGCCGAGGAGGCGGCGGCCGCCGACGAGGCGTACCGCGCCTGGGCCGGCCGGGCGCCCCGGCGGCGCGCCGGAGAGCGGCCGGCGCGCGACGGCGGCACCGCGGCCGGGGTACCGCCGGAGATCGACCGTCTCTTCCCGCCGAACCCCGGGCCGCTCTGCTCGTGGTGCGACTTCCGCCGCCACTGCGCCGAAGGCCGGGCGGCCTCGCCCGACCGCCGGCCGTGGGACGGCCTGGCCGAGGAGGCCGAGGCCGACGGCTGATCCGGCGGCTCAGCCGCGCTGGATCATGCGGGCCTCGGCGGTGTTCCAGAACCTGGTGAGCGCGTGTGCCGTGGTCTCCGGGGCCTCGACGGCCGGCGAGTGGACCGCGCCGGGGATCACCACGCACTCCGCGTCGAGCCGGCGGGCCATCTCCGCCTGGAGCTCGGGCGGCCAGCCGTCGTCGTGCTCGCCGTACAGGACGAGGATGTCGAGCCCGCACCGGGCGAGCTCGTCCACCCGGTCCGGCGCGCTCAGCACCTCATGGGCCATGGCGACCAGGCCGGTGGGGTTGTTGGCGAGCAGCCGCTTGCGCAGGAACGCGATGATCTCCTCCGGCACGCCGGCGTTGATCGCGTCGGGCTCAAGCCGGTTCGCCCAGATGTAGTCGATGCCGTGCTCGGGGAGCTCGGCGAGCAGCTCCCGGCCCAGGCGCTCACGCGGGCCCACGATCGCCCCCGGGCCGGAGCTCATCAGCGTGAACGAGGCGAGCTTGGCCGACCCCTTCAGCACGGTCTCCCGGGTGACCAGGCCGCCGAACGAATGGCCGAGCAGATGCACGGGCTCGCCCTGTCCCACCACCTCGGCCACCGCGGCTACGTCGGCGCCGAGGGCCGCGCAGGTGTACGCCGCTGGGTCGTCCGGCCCCGGCGTCTCGTACTGCCCGCGCATGTCGATGGCGACCACCCTGCGGCCGGCCTGGGCGAGCGGTTGCAGGATCGCAAGGAAGTCCTCCTTGCTGCCCGTGTACCCGGGCACGAGGAGGGCGGGCCAGCGTTCCGCCACCCCGTTGACGGGCAGGGCCTCCAAGGCGGCGAACGAGCCCAGCGGCGTTTCGATCTGCTTAACGCTGACACCCGGGGGGAGGGTCAGGAAACGCGGCGTACTCACGAAAAATCCTCCACCCTGCTCGGTAGAGTCGGTTGGTTCCGTTGCCTACCGCGGTCACGCGGCCGGCGCCGTACTCCGTGCTCGCCCGGCAGCGGGAGACGCTGCGGCGGTCCGGAGCGGAGCCTCGGCCGGCCTCCGGGGGTACGCGGCCCGCATGGGGTGCGCAACCGGCCGGACTCCGCCACGTCGGGGGCGGCGGCACGGCGCCCGGGAGAGTCCGTCGCGACCGCAGCGGCCGACGACGCCCGAACCTCCGACCATGTGGTAAGCCCGTGTCCGCTCACGCGCCACCACCATACCCCGCATTTCCGGGGGTGACGGCGCCGCGAGCCGCACGGCGGTCACCGTGATCATCTTTCCGCCTCCTTGGCCTGGTCATACCCGCTGGGTGAGAGAAGCCGCCACCCATTGGGGCGACCGGTCAGCGGCGGCGGGACCGCGAACGGCGGCGGCGCGACGCCGGGCGCTCCGGCATCACGGGCGGCGCCGTGTCATCGTCCTCGTCGTCGATCGCGAGGACCGGCGCCCGGAACACCACCTCGAACGGGCTCGACGGGATGATCCGCTCCGGCTCGGGCCTGGTGACCCGGTCGGTCATGCTCTCGTCCACCGGCTGGTCGGCCCCCTCATCTGCGTCGGTGTCCGCCCGGTCGGCCGCGCGCCGGTCGGTCTGGGCGAGCTCCTCGCTCGCCGCCGAACGGCGGGTCCCGCGGCGGGCGGGCTTGCCCTCCGGCTCGCTCTCGGCCGGCTCCGGCGCGGGCTCGGCGCCCACCGCCGGGATGTCGGCGAGCGCGTCGCTCAGCGCGGCGCGGTTCGCCCCCCGCCGGCTCCGCCGGCCCGAGGTGCTCTCCGCCGCGCTCTGCTTGATCTCCTGGGCTCCGTCCTGGGCTTCGGCGGACGGCGCCGTGGCCGGCTCGGCGGTCTGCTGGGCGCGCCCGCCCCGGGTACGGCGGCGCTCCCTGCGGGACGACCGCCGCTCCTCCCGGTCCTCACGCGACCGGGAGCGGCCGGTGTCGCCGGAGTCGTCGAGCTCCTCGGCCTCGAGCCCGGCGCGCACCCGCTGGTCGCGCGGCAGCACGCCCTTGGCGCCCTCGGGGATGTGGAGGTCGCTGTAGAGGTGCGGCGAGCTCGAGTAGGTCTCCACCGGGTCCGGGATGCCGAGGCCCAGCGCGCTGTTGATGAGCATCCACCGCGCCAGCTCGGTCCACTCGACGAACGTGATGGCGACCCCGGACCGGCCGGCGCGGCCGGTGCGGCCGATGCGGTGGATGTAGGTCTTCTCGTCCTGCGGCAGGTCGTAGTTGATGACGTGGGTGACGTCGTCCACGTCGATCCCGCGCGCCGCCACGTCGGTCGCGACGAGCACGTTGATCTTGCCGTTGCGGAAGGCGCGCAGGGCCTGCTCGCGCTGGCTCTGGCTCAGGTCGCCGTGGACGGCCGCCACGGCGAAGCCCCGGTCGCGGAGCTGGTTCGCCACCATGTCACAGGCCCGCTTGGTCTCGCAGAACACCATCGCCAGCGTGAGCTCGGTGCTCTGCAGTACCCGGGCGAGGATCTCGATCTTGTCCATGCGGTGCGTGCGGTAGACGAACTGCGTCGTCCGCGGCTTCGTCTCCGCCTCGATCTCCGCGATCTCCGCCCGGATGTGGGTGGGCCGGTTCAGGTAGCGGCGCGAGAGGGCGACGATCTCCCCCGGCATGGTCGCCGAGAAGAGCATCGTCTGCCGCTTCTCGGGCAGCAGCTTGATGATCCGCTCGATGTCGGGGAGGAACCCGAGATCGAGCATGCGGTCCGCTTCGTCGAGGACGAGGATGGCGATCTGACTGAGATCGAGGTGCTTCTGGTTCACCAGGTCCAGCAGCCGGCCCGGCGTGCCGACGACCACGTCGACACCGTTCTTCAGCGCCTCGATCTGCGGCTCGTAGGCGCGGCCACCGTACACGGTGGTGATCCGCGTGCCGAGCTTGCCGGCGGCGAGAACCAGATCCTCGGTGACCTGCAGCGCGAGCTCACGGGTCGGCGCGAGGATCAGCCCGCGGGGCTTCTTGCGGTTCTTCCTCGGCTTGCCGATGAGCTGGAGCGTCGGAATGCCGAAGGCATACGTCTTACCCGTTCCGGTGCGCGCCTGCCCGATGATGTCCTGCCCGGACAGTGCCAGGGGCAGGGCCATCTCCTGGATCGGGAACGGTGTGACGATGCCCTCGGTCTCCAGGGCATCTGCGATCTCCGGGATTACACCCAGGTCTCGGAACGTCTTCGTCAGGGTTGCCTGCCTCAATCGGTGTGAAGGCGGATCTTCCGGGACATGCTGGCCGGCAGATCCTTCCCGGTCCACGTCCACGGCGGTCTGTCACGCCCTCATCGTGATGAGCGACCGCGGCCTCCCCACTTCCGGATCCAGGGAAACGAAACCCCCGGATCAACACAGTGCGGTCGCGCCTTCACGGATCAGTCTACTCGATACCACAACCTGCCGCGGATTTCAGCACCTTTCCCGGGAAAGACGCCAAGAACCGCACGGTAGAACCTCCGGTTCCGTACGGCACGCCGGAGCGGCGCGGATGGGGTGCGCCCGGGGAACGTACCCTGCAGCCATGACTGATTGCGCTCCTGGCACCGTGGATCTGTTGGGCGTGCTCGCGTACGGGGAGCTCACCGCGTTCCTCCGGATGGCCGAGGACGCCGTCGCGCACGCCCCCACGCTGAACGATCGAGCGGCGCTGGCCGACGTGGCCGCCAACGAACACCGGCACTTCCGCCTGCTGCGCGACAAGCTCGAGTCCCTCGGGATCGATCCCGGTGAGGCGATGGCCCCGTTCGTCGGGGCCATCGACGAGTGGCACCGGCTCACGACGCCGAAGGACTGGCCGGAGGCGCTGGTGAAGGCGTACGTGGGCATCGGGATCGCCGGGGACTTCTACCGTGAGGCGGCCCGGCGTGCCGACTCGGAGATCCGGGAGCTGGTCGAGCAGGTGCTCGCCGAGGACGATCGGTCGGAGTTCGTGGTGGAGCGGGTGCGCGCGGCGCTCGACGCCGATCCCCGGCTGAGCGGGCGGCTCGCCCTCTACGCCCGGCGGCTGGTGGGGGAGGCGCTCGCCCAGGCCCACCATGTCGCGGTGGCCCGCCCGCAGCTCGCCGCGCTGCTCGTGGCGGGCGAGGGTGAGGACCTGGCCGGGATCAGCAAGTTGTTCGCGCAGCTCACCGAGGAGCACGGAAAGCGGATGAGCGCGCTCGGGCTCACCCCGGGCCCCTGAGCGCGGAGCGGGGTCGGTCGCGGGCCGGCGTCCCGGCGGATACGGGCCGCTCGTCCGGCCGCCGGGGCCGGCCGGTACGCGTGGCGGACGCGTGCCCCGTCCGGTCGGAAGCGCCCGGCCGGAAGCGCCCGAAAACGGAAGCGGCCTCACCGCCCGTGCGGGAGGCCGCCCGCTCATGTCGTGCTGACGATCGCCTCGCGGCGATCCGCCGCCGTGCCGTACGGCGATCGGTGAGGAGCCGTCAGAGCGTCCCGCCGAAGCCGACCGGGCGCTGCTCGTCCTCGCCGATCTCGACGAAGCCGAGCGACGCCACGGGGATCACCACGCGGCGACCCTTGGTGTCGGTGAGCGAGAAGACGCCCTTGTCGTGGGCGAGCGCCTGACGGACCTGCTCCTCGATCTCGTCGGCCGTCAGGTCGGTCTCCAGGACCAGTTCCCGGTGGACCGCTCGTATGGCGATCTTGACTTCCATGCGGCTCCCCTTTCGCCGTAGGCCGGTCCCTACCCATGGTCATCGCCGAGCACGGCCTTGGGGCGTCGGATCGCGTCAAGCGAACAGCGGCCCCTCAGCCGGTGCGGGGGAAACCGCTGATGCCCCGCCAGGCGAGCCGGGCGATGAGCTGAACGGCCGCGTCCTTGGGGATCGAGCCGTGGCTGCGCAGCCAGTAACGGGCGCTGACCTCGGCCATGCCGACCAGGCCGACCCCGAGCAGGTGGGCCTCGTCGGCGGAGCAGCCGGTGTCCTCCTGGATCACCTGGCTGATCGCGTCCGCGCACTCGCGCAGGGAGCGCTCCATGCGCTGACGCACGGCGGCCACGTTGCGCAGATCCGACTCGAACACGAGCCGGAACGCCTCTCCCTGGCTCGACACGAAGTCGAAGAACGCGTTGATCGCCGCGTACACGCGCTGCTTGTTGTCCGTCGTCGACGCGAGCGCCTGCCGGCAGCGGGCCACGATGTCGTCGACGTGCTGGTCGAGCAGGGCGAGGTAGAGTTCGAGCTTCCCCGGGAAGTGCTGATAGAGAACCGGCTTGCTGACGCCCGCCCGCTCGGCGATCTCGTCCATCGCGGCCGCGTGGTAGCCGTTCTCCACGAACACTTCTTGCGCCGCGCGCAGCAGCTGACGGCGACGGGCCATCCGGGGGAGCCGGGTGCCCCGGGGCTTGGCGTCCGGGGTAGCGGTCACGGCAGTCTCCTCGTGCGGTGTGCTACAGGGGCTCGCCGCCCCGGGGGCTCATCCTACGCGCCGGTAACGCAGGTCAGCGATAGTCCTCGTCATCGAGGTCGACTTCACGCTCTTGGTCCGCCACGTCCGCCGGGTCGGCGTCGAACGGGATCCGCGTCGGAAGGCGACGGTCCTGCTCCGGGACGGTGACCGGCCGGTGCTGCTCGACCGCGTCCGCCTCGGGGGCCTCGATCGAGAGCTCCTCGACCTCGTCGAGCGCGTCCTTCTCGGTCATCTGGCACGTCCTCCCGTTCGAAAGGCTTGCAGCGACACGTCCACCTTACGGCCCGCGGGCCGCTCAGGCTAAGCACGGCCCGGCTGGAACAGATCACCGTGCTCGGCCACGCGTTCCAGCACGTCGGAGGCGGTGAACGTGAGCGCGTCCGGGCTGTCGCACGCCTCGACCTCCGCCCACCGCACCGGCGTGGAGACCGTGGGCAGCCGGCCGGCCCGCAGCGAGTACGGGGCGATGGTGGTCTTCGCCGGGTTGTTCTGGCTCCAGTCGATGAACACCTTCCCCGGCCGGGCCCGTTTCGCCATCACGCTCGTCACGAAGGGGTGCTCCGCCTCGAGCGTTCTGGCGAGCCGCCGGGCGTACTCGGCGGTGCCGTGCCCGCGCTCCCATGGAACGTAAACCTGGATGCCCTTCTTCCCGCTGGTCTTCACGCAGCCGGTCAGGCCGTCGCCGGCGAGCGCGTCGCGGAGCAGCAGGGCGACCCGGCAGCAGTCGACGATCGTGGCCGGGGCGCCGGGGTCGAGGTCGAAGACGAGCGTGTCCGGGGGGAGCGGCGTGCCGTCCGCGCCGACCCGCCACATCGGGACGTGGATCTCCAGCGCGGCCAGGTTGGCGTAGTAGACCAGGGTGGGCAGATCGTTGACGAGCGCGAAGTCGATCCGGTCGCGCTGTTTGGTGCTGCCCTTGGCCGGGAGGGTCACGGTACGGACCCAGTCGGGGGTGTGCGCGGGGGCGTTCTTCTCGTAGAAGCCCTCCCCGCCGGCGCCGTCCGGGTAGCGCGTGACGGTGAGCGGCCGGTCCCGCAGGTGCGGGAGCATCACCGGCGCGATCCTGGCGTAGTAGTCGATGACCTCCGCCTTGGTGAAGCCGGTGTCGGGGTAGAGGACCTTGTCCAGGTTGCTCAGGGCGAGGTCACGGCCGTCCACCCGTACCCGCACGTTCGCCGTCATCTCCGGCTCCTTCCGCCTCGGGGGCCCGCCCGGTCCGGGGACGGGGCCGCCGCACGCGGCTCGGCGGCCTGGTACGGCGCCGCCGCAGTGGGTACCTGCCCAGGAGGCGAGTCTCTTGTAGCACCCGGATCCGATTTCGAACGAAGAAGCGAGAATGTGAGCATGCGGAGCATCTGGAAGGGCGCCATCTCGTTCGGGCTGGTCACCATCCCGGTGAAGCTGTACCCGGCGACCGAGCAGAAGGACGTCACCTTCCACCAGGTGCACCGCACCGACGGCGGGCGGATCAAGTACAAGCGGGTCTGCTCCGTCGACGGCGCGGAGGTCCCGTACGGCGAGATCGCCAAGGGGTACGAGCTGCCCACCGGCGAGGTCGTGATCCTGACCGACGAGGACTTCGCCGAGCTGCCGCTCAGCACCTCCCGCCGGATCGACGTGCTGCAGTTCACCTCCGCCGATCAGATCGACCCGATCTACTTCGCCAAGTCGTACTACCTGGAGCCCGAGGCGCAGGGGACCAAGGCGTACGTGCTGCTCCGGGACGCGCTCGCCCGGTCCGGCCGGGTCGCTGTGGTCAAGATCGCGCTCCGGCAGCGGGAGTCGCTCGCCACGCTCCGCGTCCGTGACGGGGTGTTCGTGCTGGAGACCATGCTGTGGCCGGACGAGGTGCGGGAGGCCGCCTTCCCGTTCCTGAAGGAGACCGTGGAGGTCCGGCCGCAGGAGCTGAAGATGGCCGAGTCGCTGATCGAGACGATGGTCGAGGACTTCGACCCCACGGCCTACTCGGACGCCTACCGGGAGGCGCTCCAGCAGGTGATCGAGGCCAAGGTTGCGGGCAAGGAGGTCGTCGCCCCCGAGGCCCCCGCCGAGGAGCGCCCGGCGGTCGACCTCATGGCCGCGCTGCGGGCCAGCGTCGAGGCGGCGAAGCGGGAGCGGGCGCGCGCCGCCCGGCAGGCGGAGCAGGAGCCCGCGGCCGGCGAGGAGAAGGCGCCGCGGAAGCGGCGGGCCAAGCGGTCGGCCTGAGCGGACGACGGGTACCGGTCGGTGGTACCGGCCCGTGCTCTGGGCCGGAGCCGGAGAGGTGGCGTTCCGCCCGGAACGTGCCGGGGCCGGAGCCGGAGAGGTGGCGTTCCGCCCGGAACGTGCCGGGGCCGGAGCCGGGTGGCGTCTCCGGCCGGAACGGAGCGGCGGGACCCGGATCGCTCCTTTGGATGGCTTCCGCGGATCGCTCGGGGATGACGTCCGATTCCGATCCGTCCGCGGGTGGGGAGTCCATCCGTGCGAGGTGGGGGATGGGGTCGCCCGGGGCGGCGTGGGGAAGCCGCGGCCGATCCCGTACGGGCGGGCGCTCCGGCGGACCGGCGTCCGCCGGAGCTTCTTCTTCTCAGGTGCGGTGGCGTGACGTTCCGGCCGGTCAGGATGCGGCTGTCCCGCGTCCCCAGCCCGGCCGGCCCGTCACAGCGGGAACGGGCGATCGCCGATCCGATCAGTCCTCGTAGTCCACCACCGCGTCGCCCGTCGCGATGATGACCACGGCGTCATCCTTGCTGATCTGCTTCAGCGCGCCGTGCTTGTGGCCGGTCTTGTAGTGCTTCTTCTTGTAGTGGCTCGTCTTCTTGTGGCACTGGCACTTCTTCGCGGCGTGCAGCGTGTGCCAGCCCCAGCAGCCCCAGTGCGGGCCGTGCCAGCCGTGGCTGCTCTGGGGCAGCGGTGAGGCGTTCGCCGCGGTGGCCGTGGTGAGGGTGGCGATGCCGGCGGCACCGGTGCTCACGGCGGCACCCACCGCCACTCCGAGGAGCAGATTGCGAATTCTGGGCATTTCGTGTCCTCCTCGCAAGGATCGGCTGCCCATTTCGCGGGATCCCCACTGGGTGTGGAATGTCATGAATATCACGTATGCCTTGTATGTCCCGCAGTGTCGGATATTACCGAGGTGCTGGCTGAACAAACGCGGGGCTTGATCTTTGGGGAAGTGTTTCCGCTCTATAAGAATTCTTCGCCGATCAATGACTTTCTCATCCTGGGCCGGCTGATTCGGCGATTCCGGTCGTGGGTACATGGTGCCGCGCGATATCCCAGTGGATTGCGTGGCCATTCCGGATTTCGTGCCCGGATGACCGGACCCGCCAATGGCGTGCGCCGCATACGGCATGCCGTACGGCGAGGCGGGCGTCCTCACCCGGCTCCGGCGTACGGTACGGCCTGCCATCCGGGAACCGGGGAACGGGCGGCGCGGGCCGCAGGGGGCGGCTGTCTCACGCGGTTCCAGAGCCCGTGATGCGGCGATCCGGCGTGCCGGTTCCCGTGCTCTCGACCCGGTGTCCCGGGGCGTGGGGGTCTGCCGCCGGGCGTGGCACGGCGCGGCCGGCGGTGCGCCACGGTAGGGCGGCCACACCGTCCGGTGGTGCGGCGCGGTCGGCGATGCGGTGCGGCCGGTGGTACGTCACGGTAGGCCGGTGCCACACGGTCGCTGGTGTGGCCGGTCGGCGGCGTGGCCGGGGGTGCGGTGCGGCCGCCTGAGCGGCCGCCGCAAATGGCGAAGGCTCCGGCGGAGTCCTCCTCCGCCGGAGCCCTGCGTGCACTGCGTGGATATGTACTTCTGGGTCGGGATCGATGACGCTCGCATCGGCTACCTGGAGTGGAGGGGTAGCCCGCGCTTACCCTGCGCCACCACCTCGGCGTTCTGCCGACGGCCTGATCCCGGCCTCGTCGTCACGGGGATCGGCCGGAGCCGTGCCCCTCGGTCTCACTCCTCGATGTGGTCGTGAGCGTGGCGGTCGTTCCACCAGTTGTTGTTGTGGTTCCACCAGTTGTTGTCGTTGAACCAGAAGTTGTTGAACCAGTGGTCGTCCCGGTTGGTCTTGTCCTGGAAGCCGATGGCGACGTCCTTGGCGACGATGCCGAAGCCGGAGGTGTCGTTGTAGCTGTCCTTCCAGGCGTTCTGGTTCCACCAGTTCTTGTTGTGCCACCAGTTGTTGTGGTCGCGGTCGAAGAAGTTCCGGTGGTCCCGCACGTGGTGGTGGTGGTCGTCCTCGGGCTGGATCACGATCGGCAGCACCGTGCCGTTGGTCGGCAGGAGGCCGTTGTCCTCAAGGTCGGCGGCGCTGGCGGCGGTGGCACCGAGGGCGAGCGCCCCACCGGCGACGAAGGTGCCGAAGGCCAGACCAGCGATGATGTTCTTCACAGCGGGCATTACGTTTTCCTCCTTGACAGGATTCATGTGCCCTTTGTCCGCCAACATTTCTCGCAATTTGAGAAATGTCCTGATGGCCGGTATTGAGCCATCCTCTCGGTGCCTGGTTGATTTCCTGGCCCCTGCCGCCATAAACGACTGTCTGTCCTTTTTGGTGGACTATTGTCGGTTTATGGAGAGCGTTATGTGTTGAGCGCCACTTTTGTGGGCAAATGTCCGCTTCATCCGTCCGGCTAATGCGCATTGCCACCTATGCGGGCGTCGCGGCGTGCGGTGGCCGCGGGCCTGCCGTCCCGTGCCGGCCAGGCCGGGCCGGCACGCCGCCGTCGTCCGGTACGGCGCGGCAACCCCTCGGCCGCGCGGACCTCGACCGGATGGAGGAGGAGCGACCGGCTCGGCGCGGAAGCGCGCGGCCGGCGGCCTTCCGGTCACTCAGGGCCCGCGAGACGGAGCGGTGGAACGCGCCTGAGCCGGAGGACGGTGCGAGAGGCCGCCCATGACGAGAGGCACCCGTATCCGTGTCGTGGCTCATCCGTGTCCAGGCGCGGTGAACCGGCTCAGTGGGGCCGTGGGATCCCCGCATCGGGGCGCATGGGCGTGTCCGCCGTGCGGGGTGGGTCATGGGGCGCCGGCCCGCACACGGCACGGAGGCGGCTCGGCAGGCGGGCGTATGGGCGCGGTTACCAGGGAATCGGCATACCAGGGAAGCGGCGTGCCAGGGGAAGGCGGGCGAATGAGTGCGGTGACCAAGAAGAGGATCAGCCGGTGCCCCCGGAAGGCCCGTGGGCCGCGTCTCGCCTGCTCGCCCTGACCTTGGGCGCAACATCTGATCATGGGCGCAGCGAACGAACCGAGGCCGGGCGCCGTGTGGATCAGCCCGCGCTCGCACGGCCAGATCAGCACTGTGCGCGCCCTACCCCGCGCCACGCCGTAGGCTCACACCTGTTCAACCTCCGTGACCATGGAGCAGCCTGGCCGGTGAGCCGCACGGTGCTCGCACGCCCGAGCTCGACTTCAGCTGACCGGTCGCGGGCCGTTCACGGGGAGGGCCTGGCGGGCACGCGCTGCCGCGGGGACAGGTGCCAACGGCCACCCCTCACCCGATGATCCCTGCGATCCGCTCCCGCTTCGGGCGGTCAGGACGCCATTCGATCACGCGCACCGTATCCGTCCCCGGCGTTCCCGTGGAAGACGCCGGACCGGTCCAGGACGGCCATAGCGCGCGTGTGCCTAAGCCGTACCGGTATCGACTGATCCCTCGGCCCCGGTGGGCCGGGACGGCCGTGGACGCCGAGCCGCGCAGCGGCCGCCGGATGCCGATGCCATCGGCGATCGCGGCGCGTGCGGGGCCACGTGGGTCGATGACAGATGACACAGGCGCTGATCATCGGCGCGGCCACGAGTGGCTGTTCACGCTGCGCCGGCCGTTCGCGCACGGCCTCCGGTGCAGGCCCGGCTCTGTCCAAGGTCGCGTGGGGACGACGCGGGCCCGGGCATCGGCCCGATTCCGCCGTGCGTACGAGCTCCGGTATGAGGACGGACGGGGGCGGTTCGCGCGGCCGGGCGAGACCGGGGCGGAGTACCAGCCCCGGGCGGTGGAGGGGCCGCCGAGAAGCGACGGCCCGCCGGAGCGCGCCACCTGACCGGGCGGCGAAGAGCACGGGGAAGGAGTACCGCGCCACCGGGGCCCGCGTATGGCGGGCCGGTGCGGCTCACCTCCCCGGCGCGGCGTGGCCGGTCGGGACCGACCACGGCCGCCACGGTGTCCGGAGGCGGGCTCACGGCCACCGGCCAGAGCGCGTGGGGGAGCGCACACGGCCCCGTTTCCCGATGTGCGGGAGCGCACGCGGTCACCGTTTCAGGGGGTGCGGTGCATCGGCACCCGTCTCACGGTGTGCGGGAGCGGATGCGGCCGTTGTTTCAGGTGTTCCGGGGTGCCTATGACCGCTGCCTTAGGGGGTGCGAGTGCGTCCGGCACCCGTTTCCCGATGTGCGGGAGCGCCTGCGGCCCCGTTTCAAGGTGTGCGTGTGCATACGACACCCGTCTGACGGTGGGGTCAATGCCGCCACCGCGGTTTCACGGTGCGCAGAAGCGCATACGGCCGACATTTCCCGGTTCGGGAGCGCACATGGGAGCCCGTGCGCACCGGCAGGGCCGCCGGCGCGCACGGGCCGATCATCTCGATGGAGGTGGCGGGCTGACGCGCCGCCTCCCTCGCTACCGGATCAACCGGATCAAATCGGGGTGACCGTCACGGTCACCGTGGGAGTGGCCGTCGCGTCGACGGTGGGCGTGACCCCGATCTGCTCCCGCTCGATCTCCTGCTCGGGCTTGACCTTGGTGTTCTGCTTGGCCGTCGGGTCGTTGACCAGCCGCGAGTAGTCGAACTGGTGGTTGTACGGGAGCGTGGTGTTGTGCGAGTACTGCTGGTTGAACGGCAGAGCGCCGGAGTGCGAGTTGGACTTCTGGAACGGCGTGATCACGAGGGTGAAGTCACGCAGCAGGAACTGGCTCTGCTCCTCCCACTGCTTGGCGCGCTGCGACTGCTTGTTCTTGTTCTTCTTCTTCTTGACCTTCTTGGCCGGCTTGGTGACGTGGACCGGGCGGTAGACCGGCCGGACGACCCGCTTGGGAGCGGGCACGTAGCCACCCATCACGGTGGTGGCACCGGCGGTGGCACCGGTCAGGGCGGTCATCGCGACGGCCGCACCGGTCATCGCGGTGCTGATCGCGAGCATGCCGGCCAGGTTCTTGAAGGTGGACATGCGCTCAATTCCTCCTTGTACCTTGTACGGAATCGGATCGCCCCGGCTCGCCTGGCCGATCCATCGAGCCGCCGCTCCCTCGCTTTTGTGGGATGACCGGCGGCGCGGCGACCGGGATCCGGTGCCGGGATGGCCGGGCTCGCCGTCGGGGCACCCGCGCGACGTGGCCTCATCGGCGCACGCCGCGGGGAAGACCGGTTGGCAGCCGTGACGCCGGGGCGTCGCGGCGTTCTTGCGCTCGACTCAGGTGTGGTGGCCGCACTCAGGTGCGGTGGTGCCGCCGGACCGCGTCATCGGTCAGATGCAAGGCGCGAAAGCGGTGGCCGTCACCGTGACGGCCGGAATCGGGGTGCGCGGACTGGTCCGGCGTGAGTGCGGAATGGCCCTGCGTGAGGTGCGCCCCTGCTCGCGCTCGATCTCCTGCTCCGGCTTCACCTTGGTCCGCTGCTCGTCCCGCGGCTCGTTCTCGTTCTCGACGAACGAGCGCTGCCGGCTCCACGGAATCGACTCCGAATGCCCGTACTGCCAGTTGTACGGCAGGGCATGCGAGTCGTTATCGGACGCCTGGAACGGCGTGATCACAATGGTGAAGTCCCGCAGCAGGAACTGGTTCTGCTTCTGGTGCTGCTGCCCGCGCTGCCACTGTTTGTTTTTGTTCTTCTTCCTGGCCTTCTTGGCCGGCTTGGTGACGTGGACCGGGCGGTAGACCGGCCGCACGACCCGCTTCGGAGCGGGCACGTAGCCGCCCATCACGGTGGCGGCGCCGGCGGTGGCACCGGTCATGGCGGTCATCGCGACGGCCGCACCGGTCATCGCGGTGCTGATCGCGAGCATGCCGGCCAGGTTCTTGAACCTGGACATGCGCTCAATTCCTCTGGAACGGATCCGATCGCCCCGGCTCGCCCGGCCGATCCATCGAGCCGCCGCTCCCTTGCCACTGTGGGATGACCGGCGGCGCGGCGACCGGGATCCGGTGCCGGGATGGCCGGGCTCGCCGTCGGGGCACCCGCGCGACGTGGCCTCATCGGCGCACGCGGCGAGGAGAACCGATGGGAAGCCGTGACGCTGCGGCGTCGCGGCGTTCTCGCACTCCACTCAGGTGCGGTGGTGCCGCCGGACCGCGTCATCGGTCGGCCGGCACCACGCGCGAGAGATCAGGTGATGGGCGAAGCGGTGACCGTCACCGTGACGGCCGGAATCGGGGTGCCCGGAGTGGTCGTGGGCGTGAGGAGCACCTGCTCCCGCTCGATCTCCTGCTCCGGCTTCACCTTGGTCCGCTGCTCGTCCCGCGGCTTGTTCTCGTTCTCGACGAACGAGCGCTGCTGGCTCCACGGAATCGACTGCGTCTGGCCGTACTGCCAGTTGTACGGCAGGGCACGCGAGTCGTTCTCAGACTTCTGGAACGGCGTGAGCACCAGGGTGAAGTCCCGCAGCAGGAACTGGTTCTGCTTCTGGTGCTGCTGCTCGCGCTGCCACTGCTTGTTCTTGTTCTTCTTCTTGGCACCCTTCTTCTTGCGCTTCAGCACGAAAGCGTGGGGGTTCTGCATCTGCACGGCCGACACGGTCGCGGCGTCGGCGGCCACCGTGGTCGCCGCGGTGCCCAGCGCGACGGCGCCGCCGGTGAGCGCGGCGCTCATCGCGAGAACCCCGACAAACTTGTTCACCTTGGGCATGTCGTTTCCCCCTTGAAGGATTGCTGCCCTGACACTCTCCGCATTTTCTATATGAAGTGGAAAATGCGCTTTCGGATGATCCTTTCGGATCATCACTGCATTGGGTTGATTTCCGCGGCGTCCGAGCGACAAACGGCGATCAGCGGCTCTTGCCTTTCGCTTATCGCTTTATTGACTACGTTGGATGGCTACCGGGCACTTTGTGGGGAAATAGCCGCAACGTCTAATTTGAAATGTCCCGATAGGTGCGTTTTCGGCGCTTTGTCCGGCCGTGCGGTATCCCGGCCGTACCCGCCGGTAGCCGCGGCGGCTATCGTCATGCCGCGGGAAGCGGAAAGGAGGACGACGTTGCGCGCGGTGCCGATTCCCCCGTGGCCGGGCGAGTACCTCGACATCGGGGACATGCGGCTGCACGTCCGGACCACCCCGGAAGGACCGCAGGAGACGGCCGTCTTCGTCCACGGGCTGGCGGGCTCGGCCACCAACTGGACCGACCTCATGGCGGAGCTCGCCGGCGAGGTGCGCGGGATCGCCGTCGACCTGCCCGGGTCCGGCCACTCACCGGAGCCGCCCGGCGGCGACTACTCGCTCGACGCGCACGCCCGGGCGGTGGTGCGGCTCATCGAGCGCGTCGGCGGCCCGGTCCACCTCTTCGGCAACTCCATGGGCGGGGCGATCTCGGTCCGGGTGGCGGCGACCCGGCCGGACCTCGTCTCCTCCCTCACCCTCATCTCGCCGGCGCTTCCCGACCTGCGCCCCCGGTACGGCCCGGCCCGGGTCGCGCTCTCCGCGCTGCCGGTGGTCGGGGACTTCCTGATCGGCCGGCTCAGCTCGATCCCGGCCGACCTGCGGGTGCGGGAGTCGATGCGGATGTGCTTCGCCGACCCCTCGGCGGTCCACCCCGACCGGTACCGGGAGGCGGTGGAGGAGCTGCGCCGGCGGGACGACCTGCCGTACGCGGACGCCGCGCTCCTCGGGTGCGCCCGGGCGCTGGTGAAGGAGTACTTCCGGACCGGCCCGCAGAACCTGTGGCGGCAGGCGGCGCGGGTCACCGCGCCCACCCTCGCCATCTACGGCCTGCGCGACCGGCTGGTCCACCCCGATACCGCGCTGCGGGCGGCCCGGACCTTCCCCGACATCCGGGTGGTCAGGCTGCCGCGCATCGGGCACGTGGCGCAGATGGAGGTCCCCCGCGTGGTCGCGTGGGAGGCGCGGCAGCACATCGGCCGGGCCCGCACCCCGCTCCGGCGGACCGCGTGACGCACTGATCGCCGAAGCGCCGCGACCAGGAAGGAATGCGGAAGCGCCGCGGTTGGGTTGTCACTGATGCTTGACAGGGCCCCATGGAGCCGAGGGCGACCATTGGCACGAAACCGGGAGTGAAACTGTGTCGTTGCCACCACTGGTAGAGCCGGCAGCAGAGCTGACGGTCGACGAGGTGCGCCGCTACTCGCGCCACCTGATCATCCCCGACGTGGGCATGACCGGTCAGAAGCGGCTGAAGAACGCCAAAGTGCTGTGTGTGGGTGCGGGCGGCCTCGGCTCTCCCGCCCTGATGTACCTCGCCGCGGCCGGGGTGGGCACCCTCGGCATCATCGACTTCGACGTCGTCGACGAGTCCAACCTGCAGCGGCAGGTCATCCACGGCCAGTCGGACGTCGGCCGGCCCAAGGTCGAGTCGGCGGCCGCCAGAGTCCGGGAGATCAACCCGTTCGTCAACGTCGTCGTGCACAACACGTCGCTGACGACGGACAACGTGATGGAGATCTTCTCCGGCTACGACCTGATCGTCGACGGCACCGACAACTTCGCCACCCGCTACATGGTGAACGACGCCGCGGTGCTGCTCGGCAAGCCGTACGTCTGGGGCTCGATCTACCGGTTCGACGGCCAGGCGAGCGTGTTCTGGGCGGAGCATGGACCGTGCTATCGCTGCCTCTACCCCGAGCCGCCGCCGCCCGGCATGGTGCCGAGCTGCGCCGAGGGCGGGGTGCTCGGCGTGCTCTGCGCGTCGATCGGCGCGATCCAGGTCAATGAGGCGATCAAGCTCATCACCGGCATCGGCGAGCCGCTGGTGGGCCGCCTCATGATCTACGACGCCCTGGAGATGAAGTACCGCGACGTCAAGGTCCGCAAGGACCCCGAGTGCGCGATCTGCGGCAAGAACCCGACGATCACCGAGCTGATCGACTACGAGACGTTCTGCGGCGCGCTCTCGGACGAGGCGCAGCGGGCCGCGGCCGACGCCACGATCACGGCCCAGGAGCTCAAGGCGATGCTCGACCGGGGCGAGGACATCATGCTCATCGACGTCCGCGAGCCCAACGAGTACGAGATCTGCAGCATCCCGGGCGCGGTGCTCATCCCCAAGGGCGAGTTCCTGAACGGCTCGGCGCTGGAGCGGCTGCCCCAGGACAAGAAGATCGTCCTGCACTGCAAGTCCGGCGGCCGGTCCGCCGAGGTCCTGGCGGTGCTGAAGAACGCCGGGTTCTCCAACGCCGTCCACGTCGGGGGCGGCATCCTGAGCTGGATCAAGAACGTCGACCCGAGCCTGCCGGAGTACTGATCCGTACGCCGGCCTGACGAGCGGCCGCCGTCTCATCGGAGGGACGGCGGCCGTTTTCCGCGCCGGCGCCATGCCCGCGCCCGGCGCGCCGGACCCGCCGGCTGGCCCGCCGTCCGTGCGGCCCCGCGGCCCCGGGGCGCGGAGTGCGCGGCAGGTGCCCGGCCCGAGGATGCAGGGCGCCCGACCGGTGCTGGGCTATGTGTGCTTTGTGGTGAAGAAGACTCCTTCGTGGCGTTAAGGTCGCTGAATGGATCCGGCACCTGGGCCGAGCGGAGGCATGGTGGGGGAGAGACGTGCTGTGCCGGGCCTCGTCCTGGCCGCCGCCTTCAGCCTGATCTGTGCGGCGGTGGCGGGCGTGGCCGCGGCCGCCGCGGTCCACGAGCTCGTCCGCGGCCCCAGCCCTGCCGAGATCGAACGGGCCTCCGCGGCCGAGGTCGCCCGGCGCTGGGAGGTCTGGCCGAGCGGGCGGATCTTCCCGGCGCGCCTGCCGTACACCAACGAGCTGGGCGGCACCGAGCAGGCCCGGCGGGTCGGCGTCTCCTCCCGGTACTCGTGCGACGCCGCCGTCGACCGCCGGCTCCGGAAGCCGCTGCGCGACGCCGGGTGCCGGGCCGTGCTCCGCGCCACCTACCTCGACGCGCTCCAGGGGATCGTGGTCACGGTCGGGGTCGCCGTCTTCCCCGATGACCGCTCGGCGGCCGCGGCGAAGGCGGCCTTCCCCGCGGACGGCGCCCCGGCGCCCGGGCTGCTCCCCGTCGCCTTCCCCGGCACGGTCGCCGACCGGTTCACCGCCGCGAGCCGGCAGGCCGCCACCGTACGGCAGGCGGGCCCCTACCTGGTCCTGACCACGGCGGGCCAGGTGGACGGACGGCCGGCCGCCGCCGTGGGCAAGCCCCGGACGGCCATGTTCGCCTTCACCGCGGATCTCGGGGCCCGCGTGGCGGAGGCGCTCACCGCCCCGCCCACCCCGGACTGCGCGCGCCCCCGGGAGTGGCGATGCTGAAACGGCTCGCCTGCGCCGTGGCCGCCGCCCTCTGCACCGTGCCGCTCGTCCCGGGTACGGCCGCCGCCGACCAGGTGCGGGCCACCCAGGAGCGGGTGCTCCGCATGCTCGGCGTGCCCCAGGCGTGGACGAT
The DNA here is from genome assembly GCF_000092645.1 of Thermobispora bispora DSM 43833. Lineage (NCBI taxonomy): Bacteria > Bacillati > Actinomycetota > Actinomycetes > Streptosporangiales > Streptosporangiaceae > Thermobispora > Thermobispora bispora. Next base: position 3,504,421 of record NC_014165.1, on the reverse strand, counting down.
AACGCGCGGCCGCGGGGTGATCGTCGCCGTGCTCGACTCCGGGGTGGACCCTAACCACCGCGACCTCGCCGGCTCGGTGATCACGGGCAAGGACTTCACCGCGGGCGCCAACCCGCGCGGGGTCGCGCCCCCGCGGCTCCACGGCACGTACATGGCGTCGCTGATCGCCGGGCACGGGCACGGCCCGGGCAACGCCGACGGCGTCATTGGCGTGGCCCCGGAGGCGAAGGTGCTCTCGGTGCGGGTGCTGCTGGAGGACCAGGAGCCGGGGTTCCGCGAGTTCAACCGCGACCCCCGGTTCGAGGGCGTGGTGGCCAAGGGCATCCGGTACGCGGTCGACCATGGCGCGGACGTGATCAACCTGTCGCTCTCCAAGGACCGGCCGACCAAGGAGGAGCGGGACGCGATCCGCTACGCGATCTCCAAGGGCGTGGTGCTGGTCGCGGCGGCCGGGAACGCGGGCGAGGGCCGCCGGACCGCCCCGTACTCCTATCCGGCCGCGATCCCCGGGGTGATCTCGGTGGCCGCGGTCACCCCGGAGATGCAGCGGGCCCCGTTCTCCACCCGGAACTCGTCGGTCATGGTGGCCGCGCCCGGGGTGGACGTGCTCGGCGCCGGGCCGGGCGACGAGTACTGGGTGGGCCGGGGCACCTCCCAGGCCGCCGCCCTCGTCTCCGGGGTGGCCGCGCTGATCAAGTCCCGCTATCCGAAGCTGCCGCCCGCCCTGGTCGCCCAGGCCCTGTGCTCGTCCCCGGTGCGGAGCGGCGGCTACAACACCGGCACCGGTTTCGGGGTGGTGCACGCCTACCGGGCGCTCACCGCGGCGGCGGCCCTCGCCGGGCACCGGTTCACCGCCTCGGGCCGGGGCGTGCGCGACCCCCGGCTGCCGATCCGGGCGACCGCCCCCGCCGCCGGCCCCATCACGCTGGTGCGGCGCGACCGCCGCGCGGTCGCCGTCAGGTTCGGCGTCGCGGCCGTGGCCTTCACCGGCACGGCCGGCGGGGTGGCCGTGGTCGCCGTGCTGCGGCGCCGCCGTACGGCCGGGCGCGACGCGCCCGTGCCGCTGAGCCCTCGGCCGACCGGGCTGCCGACGTAGCATCGGACTATGCCGCGCGACCTGCCCGGAAAGCCTTCCGGACGGCGGCGGGGACCCGTGGGCTCGTCCGCCGGCCGGGTCCGGGCACGCCCCTGGTCGACGTCGAAGGCCCTGGAGACGGCGCGGGAGGCCCGCGAACGGGAGCGGCTGGAGCGCGGGATCCGGCTGCGCTCGATCTACCTGGCGATCATGGCGGTCGTGCTCGCCGTCGCCGCGCTCGACGTGCTGCTCGGCTCGGTCGGCCTGATCAAGGAGACCCGGCCCCGCCCGCTCACCGGCGCGGAGCGCGCCGAGTACATCGCCGAGGACGTGGCGCGCCGCTGGCGGGCCTGGCCGATCGGCATGGTCTTCCCCGAGGAGCTCCCGTACGCCGGGCTCGGCCAGGCGCGGCTGTACGCCCGGCGGGTCGGCGTGGCGCCCGAGGCGGCGTGCGACGCGGCGACCGATCCGCAGGTCGCCGCCGTGCTGCGCAGGCACGGCTGCCGTACCCTGCTCCGGGCCACGTACGTGGACCAGAGCGCGACCTTCGCGGTCACCGTGGGGGTGGCGGTGATGGAGAGCGAGGAGGCCCGGGCGAGCGCGACCGCCGAGCTCCGGGCGGACGGCCGGGCGGGGGTGCGCCCCGTCGCCTTCCCCGGCACGGTGGCCGACCGGTTCGGCGCCGACCAGCGGCAGCGCACCGGGTGGGTGGCCACCGGCCCGTACATCGTGTTCTCGGCCGTGGGGTACGCCGATGGCAGGACCCGTGCGGACGTCGCCCAGGAGGAGCCGGTGCACAGCGAGATGGAGCCCTTCGCCGAGACGATCGCCGGTCGGGTGGCCCGGGCGCTCGGCGAACCGCCCGAGGTCCCCCGCTGCACCAAGGGGAACGAGTGCTGACCGCGCCGGCGGGCGGGCGGACCCCGCGGGCGTCCGCGGGCGGCCGGGCGCTGCGGGCGCTGGCCGGGTGCGCGGCGCTGCTCGCCGTGCTCTTCGCGTCCGGCCCGGCGCGCGCCGAGCCCGGCGGCTGGCCGCTCGACGCGATCGCCGCGCCCGAGGCGTGGCGGGTCACCGACGGGTCGGGCGTGACCGTCGCCCTGATCGGGTCCCGCCACCCGGAGGCCGTGCCCGGGCTCGGCGGCAAGGTGGTGCGCGGGCCTGAGATGCGGTATCTGCTGCGCGAGAGGCCGGGCCCGGGCGACGGTGAGCCGGCCGAGCCCACGCCCGGGGAGACCCCGGGCCGGGCCGCCGACGCGACGGCGCTCGCCGGGCTGATCGCGGGGAGCGGCCGCGCGGGCGGGGTCACGGGCGTGGCCCCGGGGGCGACGATCCTCTCCGTCCCGGTGCCGGAGCCGCGGCGCGCGGACGTCTCCGAGCCGGGCGAGACCGGCCTGTGGCTCGACGATCCGCTGGCCCGGGCCATCCGGTACGCGGCCGACCGGGGCGCCTCGGTGATCTACATTCCGGTCGCGCACCACGGGGTCGGCCGGGCCGAGCGCGAGGCCGTGGCGTACGCGCTCGAGCGGGGCGCGGTCCTGGTCGCGCCGGCCGGGGACGACGGCCGGTCGGAGCCCGCCCGGCGGACCGGGAGCGCGTACTGGCGGTTCCCGGCCGGCTACCCCGGCGTGGTGGGGGTGGCCGCCGCCGGCCGGAACGGGGCGAAGGCCCCGGAGAGCAGCGGCAACCTCTCGGTGCTCGTCGCGGCGCCCGGGGTGGACGTGCCGGTCGCCGGCGGCGCGACGGCCTCCGGCACCGCGGTGGCGGGGGCGATGGTCGCCGGCGTCGCTGCATTGATAAAGGCGAAATATCCGGAACTGACGCCCCAAATGGTGGCGCGGGCCATGACCGAAACCGCGCGATCGACCGAGCGATATGACGAAAATGTCGGCTTTGGTGTTGTGAACGCCGCAGCCGCCCTGGATAAGGCCGGGCAATTGACCGCCTATCGCGGCAGCGTCCCGGTACAGGACGACGCGCACTTCGGCGACGGGCCGCCGCCCGGCCCGCCCGAGCGCCCCGGGCCCGACCCGGTGCGGCTGTCGATCTACGGGATCGCCGTGCTCCTCGGCGTCCTCGGCCTCGGCGCGGCCACGGTGGCGCTCCGCCGCCGGTGATCACACAATGGCCGCCATTCGGCAGCATTTCGGATGCGGTCACCGCGCCACGCGCCCTATCCCGGCACACGACCCGACCGGTTTTCGCTAATGTCGCCCCCCATGGGGTATGAGCTGCGTGTCGAGCGCGACGCACCGCTCGGTTACGCCGAACTCGCGAGCGTGCTGTCGTCGGACGCCGGGTTCGAGCTGCGCGGATCGGCCGAGACCGCCGAGGTGGTCGCGCGGCACGGCGACTCGGCCCATCAGGTCGCCGTCTGGTCCGGGCGGCTTTCCGGCACACCGGTCTCGGATTGGCATGTCGCCCAGCTCGCCCGCCTCACCGAGCTGGTGGGGGCCCGCCTGATCGGGGAGGACGGCGAGACGTACCGGATCCGGGACGGCATCGTCGAGCAGGTCAACGGGTCCTCGACGTACGAGTTCGGCAAGGTGGAGGAGATCATCGCCGCCGGGCCCGTGGAATGGAGCGCGTGAGCGCCGATCGTCATGTCCCCCCGCCGTTCGCGGAACGGGTCCTCGACCTCGTCGAGCGCATCCCGCCGGGCACGGTGATGACCTACGGCGACGTGGCCGAGTATCTGGGTGAGGGCGGCCCCCGGCAGGTCGGCCGGGTCATGGCCGAGTGGGGCGGGGCCGTCCCCTGGTGGCGGGTGATCCGGGCCGACGGTAGGCCCGCGCCGCACCTGGCCGAAGAGTGTCTCGCCAGGTTGCGAGCGGAGGGCGTCCCGTTTCGTGGGGATCGGGTGGATTTGCGGATTGCTCGGTGGAACGGGCAGGAAGCCGAGCCGGATTACCATCTCAAAGACACCGGTCGCGGAAGGGTGGTGGCTCCCCGATGACGGCGCGCACGAGCGACACCGTCGCCGATCGGCTGCGGGCTGTTCAGGAGCTCTATGACCGGGGTGAGTCCCTCGAGGCTCTCATCGCCCTGGTCCGCTCCGACGGCCTCACCAAGGCGGAACGGGCCGAGGTCGATCGCGAGGTGCTCACCGGGGCGATCGGGCTCCGGCTCGACGCGGCCGCCAAGCGCGGCCCGGCCCGGCGCCGCCAGGTGATCGACGCGCTCCGGCCGTACCTCGCCGAGGTTGACCCCAAGGTCAAGCGCGAGCTGCCCGTCGGCCGGCGCGTGGCCTACCACCTCATCGAGACCAAGGACCCCGCCGAGCTCGCCGAGAGCGACGCGCTCGTCAAGCTCGCCGCCGCTGCCGCCGAGCCGTCCAAGCGGGTGCGGAAGGGCTTCCGCTGGTACGCGGAGCTCCCCGTGGAGGTGGACGACCCGGCCCTGCTCCGGCTCCGCGCCGCCGACCTCGTGCCGGTGACCAAGATCGACAAGATCACCTGGGAGGACGGCCGCCTCCGCATCACCGGCTACGCCTACCTCGCCGGGCTCTCGGTCCGCAGCCGCCGGTTCAACCGGGCCACGGTGGTGCTGCGCGGCCCGCGCTGGCTGCCCCCGGTCCGCCTGAAGACCACGCGGATCCACCGGCCCGAGGCCACCCACGAGGCCAAGGAGCCCGGGTGCAACTACGACTGGTCCGGTTTCACCGCCGAGCTGAACCCGCGCGCGCTCCGCTGGCGGGCCGCGCTGCGCGCGGTCGTCCGGGGCACCAAGCGCCTCCTCCGCCGGCGGTACCCGGTGAAGGACACCACGACCTGGCGGGCGGAGATCGCGATCTGGAGCCGGATGGCCCGGTCACGGGGCCCGCTGCGCGGCCCGGCGATCGGCCGCACCGAGCGCCCGGACGGGATGCAGGTGAAGCCCGGCTGGTGGGTGCGCCCGGTGTGGACCTCCGACAAGGCCCTCCAGGTGGTGCTCCAGCCGACCCGGGCCCGGCTCACCGAGGCGCGGCTGGACGGCGACGACCTCACGCTCACCGGCTTCCTGCCCGGCCGGCCGATCACGAAGGGGAAGGCCCGGGTGGGCGGCCACCGCATGTCGGCCGACTTCACGCCGGTCGAGGGCGGCACCCGCTTCTCGCTCACCCTCGCCGTCCAGAGCGTGCTCAACGCGGAGGCGCGGCGGCTGTGGGTCGAGCCCAAGGGCGACCCGGCCGCCACCGTGATGCTCGAGGGCGCCCCGGAGAGCCGGTTCATCGTCGGCGACCGGGAGATCACCGTCCAGCGCGACCGCCGCGACCGCGTGGTGATCTCCGGGCACAAGATCCTCCCGGTGATCACCTCGGCCGAGTGGGACGGGGACACGCTCCGGCTCTCCGGCCGGTACCCCCACCCGGACGACGGCGAGCGCGACCTGGTGCTGCGGCACCGGACCGGCCTGCAGCTGCGCGTGCCGCTGCGCCGCGACGGCGACGAGTTCTCGGTGGAGTTCCGGCCGAACGCCATGCCGCGGTTCGGCTGGGATGTGCCGCTCGCCGAGGGCACGTGGCACATCTCCGTCGCCCCGCGCGGCAAGACCGGCGGCTCGGCCATGGTGCCGGCCCGGTTCGACCACGCCGCGCTCGACGGGCTCGACGAGGACCCGCGGACCATCGGCGGCCGGGTGTACCGGTTCGTGGCCACCCGGTACGACGTGCCGGTGATCGTCGCGGCCGAGGACCGGCCGGGTGACGAGCGGAGCGCGGCCGGGGTGTGGGCGCTCAGCCGCAACTTCTACCCGGCCGAGCGGAAGCGCCCGCTCCGGAACGCCACCGTCTTCATCTCCTACGACGGCCGCAGCTACTCGGACAGCCCGCGCGCGGTCTACGAGGAGCTGGTACGGCGCGGCCACGACGGCGAGCTCGTCTGGATCGTCCGGGACGGCGCGTTCGTCCCGCCGGGCTCCCGCGAGCTCGGCCTCGGCGACGGCATCGTCCCGACCGTCGTCCGGGAGGGCAGCCGCGAGCACTACGAGGTGCTCGCCCGCGCCGCGCGCATCGTGACCAACGGCTTCCTGCCGCAGTGGTTCCGCAGCCGTGAGGACCAGTTCGTCGTCCAGACCTGGTACGGCTCGCCGCTGAAGCACATCGGGCGGGACCAGCCCCACATGAAGCGCGACCCGCGGCCCCCGGCCTGGCACCGGCAGGCGATCGAGGTCCGGGGCTGGGACCTGCTGCTCTCCCAGAGCCCGTGGGCCACCGGGGTGCTGCGCCGCGCCTTCGGCTACGACGGCGAGTTCCTCGAGGCCGGCCTGCCGCGCAACGACGTGCTGCTCGCCCCGGACCGGGACGTCCTCGCCGCCGAGGTCCGGCGGCGGATCGGGATCCCCGAGGGCAAGCGCCTGATCCTCTACGCGCCCACCTTCCGGGACTACGACCGGCGGAGCGCCTCGGTCCGGCTCGACCTCGCCGACGCCAAGCGGGTGCTCGGCAAGGACCACGTGATCCTGGTCCGCGGCCACATGATGCAGGCGTATCCGAACGTGCCCCCGCACGACGGGTTCGCCTACGACGTCACCACGTACCCGGACATGGCCGACCTGCTGCTCATCACCGACGTGCTGGTCACCGACTACTCGTCGGTCGTGTTCGACTTCGTGGTGACCGGGCGGCCGGTGGTGCTCTTCACCCCGGACCTGGAGAAGTACCGGTCCTCCCGCGGGCTCTACCTCGACCTGGAGAGCGAGCGGCCCGGGCCGCGGTTCGACACCTCGCCCGAGGTGATCCGGGCGCTGCGCGAGATCGACACGGTCGCCGCGGAGCACGCCGACCGCTACGCCGCGTTCGCCCGCACCTACGCCGCGTTCGAGAAGGGCAAGGCGACCGCCTGCCTGGTGGAGCGGATGTTCGCCTCCTGACCCGAGCGGGCCGGTGGCCTCACCTGAGCGGGCCGGCGTCCTGACGCGAGGGGTGCGCACGTTCCGGCTCGCGGGCCGCCGTCCTCCCGGCTCCCCGGGCGGCGGCCGGTCACCCGGCGTGGTGGAGCCTCGCGCCCCGTGGGGGTGCGCGTCCCGGGCCGCCCGTGCGCGCCCTGGCGTGGCGGAGGCCGGTGACGGCGGTGCCCCGGTCGCGGCGGCGGGAGGCCGGCCGGCGCGCCACCGGGAGTGCGCACCGGCACGCACCGGCACGGTCCCAGGTGTCCGCCCGGCGGGTCACGGCCCGCCATCCGGGATCCGGGCAGGGCCGCAGGCGGCGGAGCCGAAGGGCTCCCCGCGGTGGATGACGGGCCGGCGCCGGGGATCCGGGCCCGGCCACCGCGTTCATCTGGTGGAATGCTGAGCTGTGACCGGTCAGAACTACCGCCTGGTGCGCCGCGGCGGGGTGGCACGGCGCCCGGCGCCCGTGCTCGACCCCCATCAGCGGGCCGTGGTCGAGCACGAGGGCGGCCCGCTGCTCGTGCTCGCCGGACCGGGCACGGGGAAGACCACGACCATCGTCGAGGCGGTGGTCCACCGGGTCGAACGGCGCGGCATCGCCCCGGAACGGATCCTCGTCCTCACCTTCAGCCGCAAGGCCGCGGAGGAGCTGCGCGAGCGGATCACGGCCCGGCTGCAGCGGACCACCAGGTCGCCGCTCGCCTTCACCTTCCACGGGTACGCGTACGCGCTGCTGCGCCGCGCCGCCGTGCTCCGCGGCGAGCCGCCCCCGCGGCTGCTCACCGCCCCCGAGCGGCTGCTGGAGATCCGGCGGCTTCTCCAGGGTGAGCTGGAGGACGGCGCCCGGCACTGGCCGGCCGAGATGCGGGAGCTGCTCAAGACCCGCGGGTTCGCCCAGGAGCTGCTCGACTTCCTCTCCCGCGCGGCCGAGCGCGGGCTCGACGGCGACGCGCTGGTACGGCTCGGCCGGGAGCGCGGCCGGCCGGACTGGGAGGCGGCCGGGCGGTTCTTCAACCGCTACCACGACCGCTTCGACGTCGACCCGGTGCCCACGATCGACTACCCCGAGCTGATCCGCACCGCGGCGGGGCTGCTCCGCGACGAGGCGGCCCGGCGGCGGGAGCGGGACGCCTACGACGCGGTGCTCGTCGACGAGTACCAGGACACCGACCCGGCGCAGGAGCTCCTGCTCCAGCAGCTCGCCGGGGACGGGCGCGAGCTGATCGTCGTCGGCGACCCCGACCAGTCGATCTACGGCTTCCGCGGCGCCGACCCCGGGGCGATCATGCGGTTCCCCGAGCGGTTCCGGACCCGGGACGGCCGCCCGGCCCCGGTCGTGGCGCTGCGGGAGTGCCGCCGCTTCGGGGAGGCGCTGCTCGCGGCCTCCCGGCGCGTGGCGGCGCGGCTGCCCGCCGCGCCCGCCCCCACGGTGGCGCCCGCCGGTGACCCGGGCGGGCACCGCGACCTCGTCCCCGCGGACGGGCTGGAGCCCGGCGAGGTGCGGGTGCTCATCGCCGGCAGCGCGAGCCAGGAGGCGGCCGTGGTGGCCGACGTGCTGCGCCGGGCCCACCTGATCGACGGGGTGCCGTGGCGCCGGATGGCCGTCCTGGTGCGCACCGCCGTACGCCAGGTGCCGCTGCTGCGGCGCGCGCTCAGCGCCGCCGGGGTACCGGTCGCCGTCGCCGGTGACGAGCTGCCCCTCGTCCAGGAGCCCGGGGCGCGCCCGTTGATCACCCTGCTGCGGGTGGCGGTCAACCCGGCCGCGCTCGACATCGGCACGGCCGAGGAGCTGCTCACCGGGCCGCTCGGCGGCACGGACGTGATCGGGGTGCGCCGGTTGCGCCGCGCGCTGCGCGCCGCCGAGCAGGAGGCCGCCGCGGCCGCGGCCGAGGCCGACGGCCAGGCCACCCTGCCGTTCACCCCGCGCTCCTCCGACGAGCTGCTCATCGCCGCGTTACGCGACCCGCGCGAGCTCTCCGGGGTCGAGCCGCACATTGCGGCGCCGGCCGAGCGGGTCGCCCGCCTGCTCGCCATCGCCCGCGAGGGGGTGCGGCGGCACCGCCCCGCCGAGGACGTGCTCTGGGACATCTGGCAGGCGAGCGGCCTCGCCGAGCGGTGGACCGCCGAGAGCCTCGCCGGCGGGACCCGCGGGGCCCAGGCCGACCGCGACCTCGACGGGGTGGTCGCGCTGTTCGACCACGCCGCGCGCTTCACCGACCGGCTGCCGAAGGCGGGCGTGGAGGTGTTCCTCGACGATCTGCTCCACCGGGAGATCGCCGGAGACACGCTCGCCGAGGCCGCCCCCGAGGGCGACGCGGTGCGCATCCTCACCGCCCACCGCGCCAAGGGCCTGGAGTGGGACGTGGTCGTGGTGGCCGGCGTGCAGGAGGGGATCTGGCCCGACCTGCGGCTCCGCGGGTCGCTCCTCGGCGTCGACGAGCTCGTCGAGCTCACCGACCGGTCGATGCCGGAGGGCGACCGGGCGGCCGCCGCGGCCCTCACCTCCCGGCTGCTCGACGAGGAACGGCGGCTGTTCTACGTCGCGGTGACCCGGGCGCGGCGGCGGCTGGTGGTGACCGCGGTGGGCGGCGCGGACACCGAGGAGCGCCCGTCGCGCTTCCTCACCGAGCTGCTGCCCGCCGGGGCGGAGCCGGCCGCCGTCGACGACCGGATGCGCTGGCTCAGCCTCCCGGCCCTCGTCGCCGACCTGCGGGCCGCGGTGTGCGACCCCAAGCGCCCCGAGCCGGTGCGCCGCGCGGCCGCCGCCCACCTCGCCCGGCTGGCCCGGGCCGGCGTGCCGGGGGCCGCCCCGGGCGAGTGGTACGCGCTCACCGAGCTCTCCGACGACCGGCCGCTCACCTGGCCGGACGGTGCCGTACGGGTCTCCCCGTCGGCCGTGGAGCGGTTCACCGAGTGCGCCCTGCGGTGGCTGCTCGAGACCGCGGTGGGCACCGGCAACGGGGGTCCCAACCAGCACGTGGGCGTGGTGGTGCACGCGATCGCCGCGCTCGCCGCCGAGGGCGGCGACGAGACCGACCTGGTGCGGCGGCTCGACGACGTGTGGGACCGGTTCGACTTCGGCGGCGCGTGGTTCAACCGCAAGCAGCGCGAGGCCGCGGTCGGGATGATCGAGCGGTTCGCCCGGTGGCAGCGCGAGCGGGTGCGCGAGCTCGTCGCGGTGGAGGAGCCGTTCACCGCCCGGGTCGGGCCCGGCGTGCTGATCACCGGGCGGGTGGACCGGCTGGAGCGGGACCGGCAGGGCCGGCCGGTGATCGTCGACATCAAGACCGGCAGCGGCAAGCCCAAGAACGACGAGATCGACCGGCACCCCCAGCTCGGGGTCTACCAGCTCGCCGCCCTGCTCGGCGCGTTCGAGCGGCACGGTCTCGCCCGCTCCCCCGGGGGCGCGTCCCTGCTGCACGTGGGGAAGGCGGCCGAGCGGGGCGCCGTGGAGCAGACCCAGCGGGCGCTCGCCGACGACCCGGACCCGGGCTGGGCCGAGCGGCTGGTCACCACGGTGGCCCGGGGGATGGCGGGGAGCGTGTTCACCGCCACCGCCAACGACGGGTGCCGCACCTGCGCGGCGAAGATCGTCTGCCCGATCAACGACCAAGGAAGACAGGTGTGCTGACCGTGCGGGCCCCGCAGAAGCCGATCCTCAGCCCGGAGGAGATCGCCGCGAAGCTGGGCATCCCCGCCCCCACCCCGGAGCAGGCGGAGGTGATCGCGGCGCCGCTCGAGCCCATGGTCGTGGTGGCCGGCGCCGGGTCGGGCAAGAGCGAGACCATGGCCGGGCGGGTCGTCTGGCTGGTCGCCAACGGGTTCGTCCGGCCCGACCAGGTGCTGGGGCTCACCTTCACCAACAAGGCCGCGGCCGAGCTCGCCGAGCGGGTCCGCAAGCGGCTCGGCCAGCTCGCCGCCTCGGGGCTGATCCCGCCGGAGCTGCTCGATCACGAGCCGGCGGTCTCCACCTACCACGCCTACGCGGCCCGGCTCTTCACCGACCACGCGCTCCGCGACGGGCTTGAGCCGGCCATGCGGCTCGCCACCCCGGCGGTCGCCTGGCAGCTCGCCGCCCAGGTGGTCGGGCAGTACGACGGGCCCATGGACAAGGTCGACCTCACCCCGCCGAGCGTCACCGCCGCCGTGCTCGAGCTCGCCGGGGAGCTCGCCGAGCACCTCTGCGAACCGGACGACGTCCGCGGGTTCGGCCGCTGGCTGCGCGACCGGTTCGCCGAGCTGCCCGGCAAGCCGATCGCCGCTCAGCGCAAGGTGATCGAGCGGCAGGAGGTGCGCGAGCAGCTCCTCCCGCTGGTCGAGGCCTACCAGCGGCTCAAGCGCGAGCGCGGGCTCCTCGACCACGGCGACCAGGTGGCGCTCGCCGCCCGGATCGCGCTCCGGCACCCCGAGGTGGGGGCGGTGGAGCGGGGGCGGTACGCCGTGGTGCTGCTCGACGAGTACCAGGACACCAGCCACGCCCAGCTCGAGCTGCTCCGCGCGCTCTACGGCGGCGGCCACCCGGTGACCGCGGTGGGCGACCCCTGCCAGTCGATCTACGGATGGCGCGGCGCCTCGGCCGGCAACCTGCTGCGGTTCCCGGGGCACTTCCCCACGCGCACGGGCGAGCCGGCGCCGGTCAAGTGCCTGTCGGTCAGCTTCCGCAACGGGGAGCGCGTGCTCGGCGTCGCCGCGAGGATCCAGGAGCCGCTGCGCGCGGAGGCCCGGGAGGTCCCCGTGCTCACGCCCGGCCCCAACCGGCGCGGCCGCGGCCGGGTGGTCTGCGCCTTCCACCGGACCGCCGAGGAGGAGGCGGAGTGGATCGCCGGCCTGGTGGACGGGCTGCTCCGGGGGGAGGGCGCGGCCGCGGCGGGGTCCTCGCTCGGCGTGGCCGTACCGCGTGAAGGCGCCCCGGACGGGCTGCCGTGGCCGGAGGGCGAGCGGGACCCGGACCGGCCCGCGGTCTCGCCGAAGGACATCGCGATCCTGGTCCGCAAGCGGTCGCAGTTCGCCGCGCTGCGCCGGGCGCTGGAGGACCGGGGGATCCCGGTCGAGGTGGTGGGCCTCGGCGGCCTGCTCATGGTGCCCGAGGTGGCGGACATCGTCGCCACGCTGCGCGCCCTCTACGACCCCACGGCGGGGGACGCGCTGCTCCGGCTGCTCGCCGGGCCGCGCTGGCGGATCGGCCCGGCCGACCTGAAGACCCTCGGCGACCTCGCCCGGGAGCTCACCAAGGAGCTGCGGGAGGGGCGGCGCGAGGGCGACCCGCTGGAGAACGCGGTCGCCGAGCTCGCCGAGGAGCAGGGCAACCTCATCGACGCGCTCGACGAGCTGCCCGACCGGCCCGACTGGCTGGCCCGGTTCTCCCCCCGGGCCCGGGAGCGGCTGCCCGCGCTCGCCCTGGAGCTGCGCGCGCTCCGCGCCCACGCCGGGCGCCCGCTGCCCGAGCTGATCGGCGAGGTGGAGCGCCGCCTCAGGCTCGACATCGAGGTGGCCGCGAAGGGCGGCAACCCGCTCGCCGCCCGGGCGGACCTCGACGCCTTCCTCGACATCGCCGCCCGCTTCGCCGGGGAGTCGGAGGACGGGACGCTCGGCGCCTTCCTCGCCTACCTGAAGGCGGCGGAGACCGAGGAGTTCGGGCTGAAGACCGCCGAGGCCGGGCAGGTCGGCGAGACCGACACCGTCAAGCTGATGACGGTGCACATGGCCAAGGGCCTGGAGTGGCCGGTCGTGATCGTGCCTGGGCTGTCGCAGGCCACCACGCAGAAGGGATGGGTGACCAAGGGCAGCCTCTTCCCCGCGGCGCCGGTGACGAACCCCAGGTGGACCGAGAACCCC